>NZ_JBQQBT010000020.1:0-125023 GCF_052245835.1 Streptomyces sp. 8N114
TCCTACGCCTGTCCGGCGAGGACCGGGGGTTTGGGGGCGGAGCCCCCAACAACGGGAGAGGGCCCAGGGCTGGGCCCTCTAGCCACCGCCGCCCCCAACCCACCCGTCAGAGGGTTGGGCCCTCAAGCCACCGCCGCCCCCACCCACCCCTCAGAGGGCTGGGCCCTCAAGCATTGGAGGCGGCGTGAACCAGGCCCGCATGACGTAGGGAGACCGCGATGACAACGTACCGCCTGCCCCAGCTCGCCCGGCGGCCTGCCGCCGAGCCGCACACCGTATACACCGTGGCCAGCGGCGACCTGCGGCCGGCCGCAAACGTCACCTGCTGGCCCACTCAGGAGAAGCTGGAGAGCGACCTGGCCGCGGCCCTCACAAATCTCGGCTGGAAGGCCCGCCGTGGGCACCAGGTCGACCCGGACAAGGGACATGGCTTCATCGACAGCCAGCGGGCCGGTATCGAGGTCTTCAAGACCCTGCCCGAGGACGCCCCGCTGATCGTCGTCGAGGCGGTCTGGCAGTACAGCCACCATGTCCTCGCCGGTCTGCGCAGCCACCGGGGACCGATCCTGATCGTGGCCAACTGGAGCGGTGAATTCCCCGGCCTGGTCGGCCTGTTGAACCTCGCGGGCAGCCTCACGAAGGCGGGACGGGACTACTCCGTCCTGTGGAGCGCCGATTTCACCGACGACTGGGCACGCGAGGGTCTGCGTACGTGGCTGGAGACCGGGACCGTCACCCACGACACCAGCCACGTGAGGCCCCTGCCGCCCCTGCCACAGGATTCCGAGACGGAACTGGGCGTGGCCCTCGCGCGGCAGCTGGCCGAGGAGAAGGCGATCATCGGCGTGTTCGACGAGGGCTGCATGGGCATGTACAACGCCATCATCGACGACGAGCTGCTCAACCCGCTCGGCATCTACAAGGAACGCCTGTCGCAGAGCGCCCTCGTCGCCGAGATGGGGAAGGTCTCCGACGAGGAGGCCCAGGCGGTCCGTTCCTGGCTCGACAGCGCTGGAATGACCTTCCACACCGGCACCGACGAGGCAACCGAACTCACCGACGCGCAGCTGGTCAGCCAGTTCAAGATGTACATTGCCGCGCTGCGGATCGCCGACGACTTCGGGCTGGACGCGGTCGGTATCCAGTACCAGCAGGGCCTCAAGGACACCGTCCCCGCGAGCGACCTCGCCGAGGGCCTGCTCAACAACGTCCGGCGCCCGCCGGTCCGCAGCCGCGACGGTGCCCGCGAGCTCTACGCGGGCGCGCCGCTGCCGCACTTCAACGAGGTGGACGAGGGCGTCGCTGTCGACTCCCTGGTCACCAACCGCGTCTGGACCGCGATGGGCCTCGACCCGGCCACCACGCTGCACGACATCCGCTGGGGAGAGGAGTACGAAGGGCGCTTCGTCTGGGTCTTCGAGATCTCAGGCTCGGTGCCCGCTTCCCACAACGGCGGCTACGACAAGTCGTACAGCATGCGCCAGCCCCCGATGTTCTTCCCCCTCGGCGGCGGCACCCTCAGCGGTGTGTCCAAGCCCGGGGAGATCGTCTGGTCGCGGGTGTTCCTGATGGACGGCCGTCTGCATGTCGACCTCGGCCGCGCCACCTCGGTCGAGCTGCCCGAGGAGGAGACCCGGCGCCGGCTCGACGCCACCAACAACCAGTGGCCGATCATGCACGCGGTCCTGCACGGCGTCACCCGCGACCAATTCATGGCCCGCCACCGCGCCAATCACCTCAACGTCGCCTTCGCACCTGACGCGACGACCGCCGACAAGGCCCTGCGCGCCAAGGCGGCGCTCTTCGCCGAGTTGGGCGTCGAGGTGCACCTGTGCGGCGACGTCCTGCTGTAGCCGTATCCCGGGGACCGGACCTCGCCGTGGATCGCTCAGCGGGCAGACGCGGCGATCCGTACGCGGTGGCTCTCGTTGTCGGAGAGGAACGACGCCAGTTCCCGTCCCTGTTCGGCGACGGCGGTGCGGTCGGCTCTGGAGAAGCGGTGCAGCGGGGCGACGGTCACGGTTCCGGACTCGACGGTCCAGGTCGCGGCGACCCGGCCGTCGACCAGGACGACGCGAGCGCCGGCGACCGACAGGCCGCGATGGGCGTCGTCGATGATCCGGCTGCGGTCGTGGTAACCGAGCAGCGCGTTGTCGAACGCCGGCAGGAACCGCACCGGGGCGGGAGTGCCGGGGTCGGGACGCGGCCCGTCGGGGAGGTCCAGCAGTTCGCGGCCTTGCTCGTCGCGGAAGGCGACCAGCTCCTCCCGTATCGCGGCGACCGCGGCCGGCAGTCCGGCGAGACCGCACCAGGCGCGCAGGTCGGCCGAGGCGGCCGGACCGAACGCGGCCAGATAGCGTCGTACCAGCGTCTGCCCCACAGGATCGGAGCCGTCAGCGGCCGGCGGGGCGATCTCGCGCCCCAGCCAGGAGGAGAGCAGGACGTTGCGCACTCCCGCCTTGGTACGCCACAGCCCGCGCGGCGGCAGTTGGACCATCGGGAGGGCGGAGACCAGCAATTCGCCCAGGGCCCGCGGCTCCGGCGCCGGCCAGCGGTCGCCCAGCGCCCGCGCGAGTTCGGTCATCGAGCGGGGCTTGCCGTCGGCCATCACCGCCCGCCCTGCTGCGGCGAGTTCGTCGAGATCCACCCCTTCGAGCTCGCGACGGTAGACCCCGAGCACCCGCTGGCGCAGCATGGGATCGTGGCGGGCGCGCCAGGCCAACGCGTCGTCACCGGTGACGAGATGGACGGTGCGGCGCATCAGATGGGTCCGCACAACGCTCCGCCCGGTCAGGAGGTCAGAGAGGACTGACGGGTCGAACCCGCGCAGCCGCGCCCAGAGTCCGACGAACGGTTCCTGCGGTTCCTGTGCTTGCAGCCCGCCGAGGTGTGCGACGGCGTCGAGGGCAGGCATGTCGGCGCGGTCGAGGAGCAACTGCCGGGCGAGCGTCGCGCGGTTGAGCGCCCGGGCGTCGAGAACGGTCACCGGATCACCACGTCGTGCCCGTCGGCCGACTGGGGGAGCGCCGCTCGTGAGAGGGGCCGGCCCCGGGTGTATGCGCTGACGATGTCCATGGCTCCTGCCTCTCGGTTCCTCTTGTCCGGGCGGCTGGGCGGTTTCAGCCCGGTCCGGCGGTCCACAAGGCGTGAGGACGATCACATGGATCGGCTTGTCCGGCCCTGCTCGGTGAGCACAGTCGCAGCAGAAGCGGTCACGTTGTGGCCGCTTTTCGGGGCACCATGGGGATCATGCAGAAGACCTCAGCGCGGCTGCTGTCGTTGCTCTCGCTGCTCCAGGTGCGCCGGGACTGGCCGGGGGCTTTGCTGGCCGAGCGGCTGTGTGTCAGCCCGCGCACTGTGCGCCGCGATGTCGACCGCCTGCGGGAACTCGGCTACCCGATCATGGCGAGCAAGGGCCCCGACGGCGGATACCGGCTCGGTGCCGGTACGGAGCTGCCCCCGTTGCTGTTCGACGACGAGCAGGCCGTCGCCCTCGCTGTCGCACTGCAGAGCGCCGCCGGCACCGGTGCCGGCATCGAGGAAGCCGCGGCTCGCGCGCTGAACACCGTGCGGCAGGTGATGCCCGCACGGTTGCGCCACCGGATCGACACCCTCCAGGTGACCGCCGTGGGGCGGCCCACGGCCCGGCCGACCCCGCAGGTGGACAGCAGAGTGCTCATGGCGCTCAGCGCTGCCGTCCACGCTCGCGAAGTGCTGCGCTTCGACTACGCCTCGGCCTCCCCGTCGGGAGCCGGTCAGGACAGCACCGGACCTCCACCTCGCCGGGCGCAGCCCCACCACCTCGTCACCTGGAGTGGACGCTGGTACCTCGTGGCCTGGGACCTCGACCGTGAGGACTGGCGCATTTTCCGCGCCGACCGGATCTCCCCGCGTACCCCCACGGGGCCCCGCTTCACTCCGCGCGAGGTGCCCGGAGGCGAGGTGGCCGCCTTCGTGGCCGACAGGTTTCAGGGCTCCGACGGCCCGGACGACTGGCCCTGCCGCGGCGAGGTGATCCTCGATCTGCCTGCCGCTGCCGTATCCCGTTACGTCCACGACGGACTCGTCGAGGAACTCGGCCCGGACCGCTGCCGACTCGTCCTGGGCTCGTGGTCATGGCCCGGCCTGGCCGCCACCATCGGCAGGTTCGACGCCGACATCGAGGTCGTCGGCCCGCCTGAGCTCAGACACGCCTTCGCGCACCTGGCCCGCCGCTACGCCGACGCCTCGGCCGGCGGCCCCACCGGGGTGTGACCGGCTCAGGCGTCCCGGCTCTTGGTGTCCCCGGCCCCGTGCCCGGAGGAGGTGTCCGTGTCCGTGCCGCCGGAGGCGTGCAGGATGCTGGGGGAGAACCGGAAGCTGAGGGCGAGCCCGTCGCGGGTGGCTTCGGCACCGGTGGGCCGCACACCCTTGGGCAGCGGGCCGAGACCGACGGTGCGCGGGCCGAGCTGGTCGGCGAACTGGTCCATGCCGGGCAGCGAGGTGAGTGTACTGATCTTCATCTGCTGACCCATGACGCGGACGCTGTCCGGGGTGACGGTCAGGCCGTTCGGGGCGGCCTTCACCGTGTTCAGCACGGTCATGGGGATTCCGAGGCCGCCCACGGGGCCGGAGAGCGTGAGGTGGCTGCCGTCCGTGCCGGGCTTCATCCCGCGCACCTGTTTCGGCAACTTCTTGGCGATCTCGTCGTAGCCCACGGTGACGGTGGCCGACCCCGAAGTGGCGCTGCCGTCGGTGGACACCCCATGCAGGGAGGCGTCGACGCCGAAGGACGTCCCCTCGTGCTGGACTCTGTCGGCGCTGATGCGGAGCGTGCCGACCCGGCCGGTCAGGGTCTTCAAGCCGGCCAGCGGGTCCGTGAGCTCCGCCTGCACCCCGGTGGCCTTACCACCCAGCCGGCGCTGGGCCTCTTCGGCTGCGCGCTCCTGGGCCTTGTGTTCGACCAGGGCGTTGGCGCCGCCGCCCGCTGCGACGACGGCAGCAAGCGCAGCGGTGGGGACGAGGACGGTACGGCGGATCTTCATGGGGGGTGGTACTCCCATCTGGGACAGGCTGCCGGGGCCGTGGCGCCTTGGCACCGGCCCGGCCAGGACCGGGCCCGCAGCGGTTGCGCAGCGGGCGCGGGCGGTCGAGGGGCTCGGGGATCGCTGTGGGGACCGACAGCGGCGTCGGTGTCGGCATCCGGCGTCATGGGCGGAAACCGTCGCCGGGTGAGCCCGTGGCCCTGCCCGGCGGAGTGCCGGAACGCCGGGCCCGGCGGGCCGGCGTCGCACCTGTGCGCCGGCTTTCGGGTCCGCAACCGGTGGCTGCCGGAGCGAAAGGGGCACTTCGGGCGAGTATGCCATGGCATGGGCCCCACACCATGCGGGCTGCGTCACACGGCCCGGCACCCGTTCCGGTGCGGCACCGACCGCCTACGGAACGTGGCGGGTGGGCAAGCACGGCAGTGGGAGACGCGCTCCGTCAGGGGCGCGGGGAACTGCTCCCCCTGGGGGCACCTCCCAGCGGTAGCTGGGGGACTCCGGCCGGGAGGCGCCCCCACCCAGCCACAACGGGCCCGCAGTCCGCACGCAGCGGGTACGGGCAACCCCTTTCCGGAACAAGGGAGGGGCGGGCCAAGATCCGCCGGCCGCCCCCGCGATCACGGGCGCCCTGCGGTCCCCGGGGCGGTTTCCGGGCCGTCGCCGCTGACGGCTGCCGCTGCGCGCAGCAGCTCGGCGAGGACAATGCGTACCGCCTTGCGAGCTGCGTGTTCGGGCCGATGGAGTGCGTCGACGTGGCGGCGGGCGTGGACGCCGGAGAGGGGCCTGAGGACCACCGCGGGGTGCGGGCGTGCAGTCCAGCGGGGCATCAACGCGATGCCGCCGCCTGCGGCCACCACCTCGGACACCACGGCGAACTCGTTGATGCGGTGGGCGATATGGAGCCGCCGGTCGGCAGCGGCTGCGACGGCCTCGACGGTGGCCATCAGCGGGAAGCCGTCATGGACGGTGATCCAGGGCTGGTCGGCCACGTCGTGCGGGGTCAGGCGGGCCTTGTCCGTCAGCGGATGGCCGACGGGCAGCGCGATGTCGAGGGGCTCGTGCAGCAGGGGCGTGGCCGACACGGTCTTCGGCCAGGCCGGTGAGTGGTCGAGCCGGTGGCCGAGGACGATGTCGTAGTCGTGGGCCAGCGGCGGGAAGTCCTCCTGGGAGACGTCTTCGTCGGCGAGCGCGATGCGAGGTGCCCCGGGGAAGGCAAGGCCACGCACGAGGCGGGGCCACAGACCGGCGGCGGCGCTGTGGAAGGCCGCGACCGACACCACACCGTCCGGCTGGTCGAGGAACTCCTCCACGGCGTGCCGGGCGCGGGCCAGGGCCGTCTCGACGTCGATCGCTGCGGCGGCCAAAGCCCGTCCGGCGGGCGTGAGTACGAGCCTCCGGCCCTCGCGCTCGGTGAGTGGGACGCGGACCGATCGCTGCAGCAGTCTCAACTGCTGGGAGACTGCCGACGGCGTGACCATGAGCGCCTCTGCCACCGCGGTGACGCTGCCCAGTTCGCCCAGCTCTCGCAGAACACGCAGCTGCCTCTCGTCCATGGAAGACATTGTAGCTTTGCTACATCGATGATTGAGTAGGTGGTACTTGGCTTCACTGTCCTGGTCAGGGCAGCGTTGTGGGCATGCCTGAAGCACGTCGTACCGATGTGGTGCTGTTGCTGGTCGCGCTGGTGTGGGGCTCCAGCTATCTGACGGCGAAGTCCGCCGCTGAAGCCGCCCCTGTTCTGGTGGTGCTGTTCCTGCGCTACCTGCTCTCGGCCCTGGCCGGCATCCCCCTCGTATTCGCCGCCACTTCCCGTCCGCGCCCCCGGTGGACGCGGGAGGAGATCAGGCTCGGGGTGATCCTGGGTGTGTCCCAAGCGGCCGTCCTGGTCCTGGAGATGTACGGCGTGGCACACACCAGCGCCGCCAATGCGGGGCTGCTCATCAGCCTGACTCTCGTGATCACCCCGCTGCTGGACCGCACGGGCCACGGCCGGCTGCCGCCGCGGTTCTTTCTCGCCGCAGGCTTGTGCGTGCTGGCGGTCGGCCTGTTGACGTCCGGCCATGGCCTCGACGCACCGGGCATCGGCGACCTGCTGATACTGGCCGCGGCTGTGGTCCGCGCAGCTCACGTCGCCCTCGTTGGACGGCTCACCACCGGCCGCGCCCTGCGCCCGCTCCAACTGACAGCCGTCCAGACGTCGGTGGGGTCGATGCTGTTCCTCGCGCCTGCTGCAGCAGACCTGCGTGTGCTGGAGGGCGCCGGTGCCGCAACCTGGCTCCAGCTGGCCTATCTCGCCCTCTTCTGCAGCCTCTTCGCCTTTCTCGCCCAGACCTGGGCCGTCCAACGCAGCTCCGCCAGCCGCGCCAGTCTGCTGCTGGGCACCGAACCCGTCTGGGCTGTCGCCGTCGGCCTTGCACTGGGAGGCGAACACCTCACCGTCTCCACCGCCTTCGGCGCACTCCTGATGGTGACCGGCACCTACTGGGGCCAGGTCATCGAACGCTCCCACCGCACCCGCAAGGAAGGGAACGCCCTATGTCCCACGACGACACATACCGCCGTCTGATCTCCCTGCTCGACGACACCGCGACCCCCTACCGGCTCATCGACCACGTCCCCGAGGGCACCACCGAGACGGTGAGCGCGCTCCGCGGCCATCCCGTCTCCCAGGCCGCCAAATGCCTTGTCCTGCGGGTCAAACTCGACCGGCGCACCACGCGCCATGTGCTCGTCGTCGTCCCTGGCGACCGGCGCGTCGACCTGGATGCCGTCCGCGGGTTGTTCGCCGCCCGCTACGTCGGCGTCAGCGATGCGGCCACCGCCGAACGCCTGGCTCGGGCGGTGCCCGGCACGGTGCTGCCCTTCAGCTTCGATCCCGACCTCGAACTCGTGGCCGACCCGGAGGTCGTCACCCAGCCACAGCTCTACTTCAACGCCGCGCGCCTGGACCGGTCACTGGCCATCGCGGGCCCGGACTACGAGAGGCTCGCGCAGCCCCGAGTGGAGAAGATCGCCGGGCCACCGGCATCGGCCGGATAGCGGTCGTGTTGCGCAATGCTCCCGGGCAGCTGTAGTTGGCCAAGCTCGGGCTGAATGCGGAAGACGTCGAACGGGAGGTCTTGTCCGACTGCCGGATCCTGCTCGCAGCGGAGAAGCGCGCCTGCCTCACCGTGCCGCCGGTCGCGAGCCGCCCAGTGCGGCGTCCGATTCCCGCCGGAACGGGAGGAGATGAGGGACCACAGTGGTGCGCGGTCCGTCCGAGTGAGCGGGCGGCCTAGGGAAAGGCGGGGACGTGCACAAGGCCGTTGATGTGAAGGTGCTCTATTTCGGGACGCCGGTGGTATTGATCGGTTCACGGAACGAGGACGGGTCGGCGAACGTGGCGCCGATGTCCTCGGCATGGTGGCTCGGCGACTCCTGCATGCTGGGGATGGGTGACGACTCCCAGACGACGGCGAACCTGCGGCGTGAACGCGAGTGCGTGCTGAACCTGGCGTCCTCGTCGATGGCCGACACCGTCGACCGGCTGGCACTGCTCACCGGCAGCAAAGAGATCGCGGACTACCGCCTCCGGCAGGGTTATCGGTACGAGCCCGACAAGTTCGCGGTAGCCGGACTGACCGAGCAGGCCGCCGAACTGGTCCGGGCCCCACGTGTGCTGGAGTGCCCGATCCAGCTGGAGTGCGTCGTCGAGGCGCACTACCCGTTCGGTACTCCGGAGCCGATCGCCACCGCGTTCCAGGTGAGGGTGGTGCGAGTCCACATCGAGGAGGAACTGGTCATCCCCGGCACGCACTACATCGATCCGGTCGCCTGGGACCCGCTGATCATGAAGTTCTGCGAGTTCTTCGGCGAAGGCCGAAACGTGCGCCCCTCGCGGCTCGCCGAAGGCTGGAACATGCCGCACGCGTTGCGGGATGCGGCGGTCCACTAGGCCGTGTCTTTCGGATCATCGCGAAAGACACGGCCTGAGGCTCGGCGCCGTCGGGGCTACCGGGGTCGCAGGGCGTGGAGATCCGGCAGATGGCGTTCGCCGACGTGGGGCAGGGTGGTCTTCCGTCCTTGGCTATCGCACAGACGTACGCGCTGCCTCGGTGGGGACGAGTCCGTCTCCACGACGATGTCCTGGATGTCGGGCCAGGCCCACTTCCGCACCCCGGGTGGCCTACTTGGCGGCCCAGCAGCCCAAGTTGTTCCGGTTCCCCTCCGCCGCCCGGCGCGGCGCGTCCGGCGATCCCAGCAGACCGTACGGCAGATACCCGGACCGGACACCGAGTTCCCACCCATGGACCTGGACGGCGAGGCAAGCCAGGGCGAGGGTGCCGAGGGGGAGGAGGGACCGGGGCGCGGGATCACCGGAATCGGCCTCGACGCTCTCCCGGTACGCGACCAGCCGGGCGACGAGGGCGTCCTCGAAGGCGTGCTGGTCGTCGTCGAGGAGTACGCGGAGCAGCTGCTGGTCCGCGCTCAGCGCGTCGCCGACCTCGTCGAGCCGCCGGGCGGCCTCCGTGCGCTCCCCGGCGTCCGGCTTGCGCAGCGGAACCGTAGGCCAGTCGCGGGGCAGATGCCCGGCCGCCTCGGTGAGATAGGGGCACAGGGCGTCCATGGCGGCGAGGTCGGCGGGGTCGGAGACGGAGGTGTACCGGTTGTAGGGCACGCCGTCACGGATGGCGGGCGCGTAGTCGCCGCGCAGCAGCGGCCCGGTGTCCCACACATGCCCGCTGACGACACACATCTCGAACATGTCGAGCCAGGTCCGCGCGGTGGGCGCCTCCTGGACGACGTCCCGGAAGGTGATGGGCCCGTCCCCGAACTCGTCGTCGTCCGGGTCCGTGCTGATCCGCTCCCCGACGAGGGGGAACCGGAGTTCCTGGTCCCCGTCCGGGAAGCACATGATGCTCAGCACTCCGTGCACACACTCCGCGGCGGTGACGGCGACCGTGCCGGCCGCAGCGTCGAGCCCCGGCTCCGTCACCGTTCGCGCGGCGACATGGTCGAGCAGTTCGTCCGCCATGGCCCGGATCAGCGTCGGCGAGATGCTGCCGTACCGCAGCGAGTGCCACCGCGTGTAGGCCCGCCCGTCGATGTCGTCGAGCGCCTCGGCCAACCGCTGCTCGCCGACCTGATGGCATTTCACATTCCGCACGTACCCGTCCCTCCATGCACTCCACGACTGGACGAAGCACGTTATCAACGGGCACTGACAGCACTAGGAGGCTTTGTTTGGATCATCTCGCGGACCAGAGAAAGATGCCCGCAATGTGTAGTCCGGCTAGGTAGATGGTCGCGGTCTTCTCATAGCGGGTGGCGAGGCCGCGCCACCGCTTGAGGCGGTTGATGCACTGCTCGACGGCGTTGCGCTGCTTGTAGGCAATCGCGATCACCTCTCGGTGGTCCCGCCACCGGCCACCCCGCTGCGGCGTCCGGTCCGGGAGTAACGGTTCGATCCGCGCCCACTGCGCGTCGGTCAACGGCGCACCCGGACCAACGGCGAGCTGAAACCGACGAAACTGCCTAGACGGTGTCCGGGCCGTAGAGCGCGGCGATGTCTTTGGCGGTGGCCCACCGGCTGTAGGTGGGCGCCTGCGGCCAACCGTCGGGCGAGTCCTGCCACTCCTCCTGCCGCCCGTACGGCAACAGGTCGATCAGCGCGAAGGTGTGACTGAGCTGCTCGGTGCCACGGCCGTTGGTGTGCCAGGTGCGATAAACGGTGTCGCCATCGCGCAAGAACACGTTGATGGCGAATCCTCCGCCGGGCGGTGCGCCGACGTCGGCACCGAACGGGCTGTTCGCGGTGGAATACCAGGCCATTTTGTTCCCGACCCGCCGCTTGTAAGCGAGTGCCTCGTCGATCGGGCTCTGGGTGACGATGACGAACCGGGCATCGTAGTTGTCCAGGAACTCCAACCGTGTGAACTGCGAGGTGAACCCCGTGCAGCCCGGGCACTGCCACTGCTTGCCGGGGAACCACATGTGGTTGTAGACGATCAGCTGCCTCTTGCCTTCGAAGATGTCCGCCAGCCGAACCGGTCCGTCCTCGCCCTCGAGGGTGTAGTCGGGCATCCTGACCATCGGCAGACGGCGGCGCTGGGCGGCGATCGCGTCGAGTTCGCGGGTCGCGGCCTTCTCCCGAACACGCAGTGCTTCGAGCTGACGCTGCCAGGTGTCGGCGTCGACGACGGGCGGTAGTGCGTTGGTGCTCATGGTCCCTCACTGATCATGTGCGCAGCTTGCGGTGTGTAGGTGTAGACCCCGCCCGGTCGTCGAACTCATCGGTGGCCGGCCATTCCGATCGGAAAAGCCGCGGAACGAGAACCCGCATAGTCGCCCCCCGGAGCGCGCCCACGCGGCGGAGCCGCATATCAACACAGCCCCGCGCCCCCTGCGGGGCGCAGCTCCTATGGCAGGCACGCATGGCAAGCCGCTGTCTTGCTTACGGCCTGTCCTGGGTGATTTCGGCGATCAGGTCATCGACCAGGGTCTTGATCCAGTCGCGGATCGGGCGGACGGCTTCGACGCCCTGACCTGCGGGGTCGTCCAGTTTCCAGTCCAGGTAGCGCTTCCCCGGAAAGACCGGGCAGACATCACCGCAGCCCATCGTGATGCACACGTCGGACTCCTTGACCGCATCGGCGGTCAGCACCTTCGGGGTCTCGGCGGAGATGTCGATACCGACCTCCCGCATGGCCTCGACAACCGCGGGATTGACCTGGTCGGCGGGTGCGGAGCCGGCGGAGCGGACCTCGACACGGTCGCCCGCGAGGTGGGTCAGCCAGGCGGCGGCCATCTGGGAGCGGCCGGCGTTGTGGACGCAGACGAACAGGACGGACGGCTTGGAGCCGGAGGTCTCGGGCATGGAGCTGCTCTCTCGTCGGCCGGCGGGCGGCTCCTGCCACCCCTGACATCACCCCGCGCGGTATCAGCGGCAGATGATGTGAGAATATCAGCGCATGCTGACTTCAGCCGAACCTGATGTGATCCGGGTGCTGGGCGACCCGCTCCGGTGGCAGATCGTGAACCTGCTGGCGCGGGAGACGCTGTGCACCACGCACCTGGTCGAGGAGACCGGCGCGAAGCAGACGAACCTGTCGAACCACATGAAGGTGCTGCGCGAAGCGGGCCTGGTGGAGACCGAGCCGTGCGGCCGCTTCACCTACTACAAGCTCAAGCCCGAGGTGCTGGCCCGTCTGTCCGGGCAGTTCGCCCAGCTCGCCGAGTCCGCCCGTGGCGCTGCCGAGAACAAGAGGGCCTGCCCGTGACCACGACCGATCCCGCCGCCCAGACCGCCCCGGACCCGGCGGGGGATGATTCGGTCGTCAAGAAACTCTCCACGCTCGACCGCTACCTGGCGGTGTGGATCGTGCTGGCCATGGCCGTCGGTCTGGGTCTGGGCCGGGTCGTCCCGGGGCTGGGGGACGCCCTGGCGGCGTTGGAGATCGGCGGCATCTCGCTGCCGATCGCGATCGGCCTGCTGGTGATGATGTACCCGGTGCTGGCCAAGGTCCGCTACGACAAGCTGGACGTGGTCACCGGCGACCGGAAACTGATGGTTTCCTCGCTGGTCATCAACTGGCTCGTCGGCCCGGCGGTGATGTTCGCGCTGGCGTGGACCTTCTTGCCGGACCTCCCCGAGTACCGCACCGGGTTGATCATCGTCGGGCTCGCCCGCTGCATCGCCATGGTGATCATCTGGAACGACCTGGCCTGCGGCGACAGGGAAGCAGCGGCCGTCCTGGTCGCCCTCAACAGCGTCTTCCAGGCGCTCGCCTTCGGACTGCTGGGCTGGTTCTACCTCGACCTGCTGCCCCAGTGGCTCGGCCTGGGCAACGGGCAGGGCCTGGAGGTGTCCGTGTGGCATATCGCGCTGAACGTGGTCATCTTCCTCGGCGTCCCGCTGCTGGCCGGGTTCCTCACCCGGCGCCTCGGTGAGAGGAAGGTGGGCCGGGCCGTCTACGAGAACCGTCTGTTGCCGAGGCTCGGGCCGTGGGCGCTGTACGGGCTGCTGTTCACGATCGTCGTTCTCTTCGCCCTGCAGGGGAAGACGATCACCTCGCAGCCGCTGGACGTGGCCCGGATCGCGCTGCCGCTGCTGGTGTACTTCGCGGTGATGTTCTTCGGCACCTTCGCCCTGGGCAAGGGCCTGGGGATGGCCTACGACCGTACGGCGACGCTGGCGTTCACCGCTGCGGGCAACAACTTCGAGCTGGCCATCGCGGTGGCCATCGCCACCTTCGGTGTCACCTCCGGGCAGGCCCTGTCCGGGGTGGTGGGCCCGCTCATCGAGGTTCCCGTGCTCGTCGGGCTGGTCTACGTCTCCCTGGCCTGGCGGCGGAAGTTCTCTCTCCGCACCGGGTGAACCCACAGTGCGACGATAGAAGCAGGGAGCAGGCCGATCGATGAGGAGGCCGCTATGGCAGGCGGGTTCCACTTCACCTTGGCGCCACGGCCGACCGTGTCCGTGACGATGATCGACGGACGGCGCGCCGAGCTCGTCTTCGCCGGTGATCTCGGTGCCGAAGTACTCCGGGAACTGGAGGAACAGCTGAGCGACCCGCGACTGCTCACGGCGCGTGAGTGGGTGGTGGACATGAGCGGAGTCACCCGGCTCGACCTCGCGTGTGCCTACGCCCTCCTCCGTGCGGCTGTCGAACGTCCTGAGACCGCGAAGCTCGTGGTTCACGGGGCACGGCGCGACGTTCAACGGACTCTGCGCCATGCCGGCATCGACCGGCTCCAGGCTTTCCCCGAGTGAGTGAGCGGGCGCTCCTCACCGTCGGATGCCCGGATCGGACGACCGGAAGATAACCTGCACCATGCAGCTGAGTGCAGCCTCCCTCCTGCCGGTCAACGCGACGCTTGCCGGGCTGCTCGTCGCGCTCCTCCTCGCGGCAGCCGGAGCGGCCGCCCTCTTCCATCTCTCCCCGGACGGCGTGCGTACCCACCGCGCCCGGCAGATCCTGTTCGCCGGTACGCGGGGTGCGCTCCAACTCGCGGCCGTTTCCGTGGTCATCGTCTGGGTGGTCCGCTCCCGGGTCGCGACCGTCGCCTTCCTGATGCTGATGCTGGGCGTGGCCGTACGGACCGCCGGTCGCCGCATCACCCGCGACCGGACATGGTGGACGACGGCCCTGCCCCTCACCTCGAGCGTGCTGCCGGTCATGGCGGCGCTCCTGGCCACCGGCCTGATTCCCCTCGACGGCATCGTGCTGATCCCGGTCACCGGCATCCTCATCGGCGGCGCGCTGAGCGCGACCGTGCTGGCAGGGCGCCGCGCCCTGGACGAACTGAGACTGCGGCACGGCGAGGTGGAATCGGGCCTGGCGCTGGGCCTCACCGAGCGGGACGCCCGGATGGAAATAGCGCGCCCCGCCGCCTCCGAAGCGTTGATCCCCGGCCTTGACCAGACCCGCACAGTCGGACTGGTGACCCTCCCAGGAGCCTTTGTCGGCATGCTCCTCGGCGGCGCCGGCCCCCTCGCCGCGGGCGCCGTCCAACTGTTCGTCCTCGTCGCGCTGCTGGCGGTCCAGGCCGTGGCGGTGGCACTCACCACCGAACTCATCGCCCGCGGCCAACTGCGCCCTCCCCCGCAGGAGCCCGACCAGTCGTGACGCACACACATCCCGCACTCGCCGGGAGGGCGGATCAGAGCAGATCGTTGTCGGTGAAGAAGGGGTCCTCGGCGCCGAGCCAGTGCTCCTGCCCCAGTGCCAGCTCCTCGTCGGTCAGCAATGCCGCGTCCAGGGCTTCGCGGATCCGGGAAGCGTCCAGGTCGAGGCCGGTGAAGGTGATCTCGTTGCGGCGCTCTCCGAAGTAGTCGTCCCAGAACCAGGAGGCGGCCGTACGCCGCTGTGCCGACACGGCCTCCCACAGCTGCGGCCTGTCCGCCTCCAGCCATGGGCCCGCTTCCCGCAGCTCCAGGTGGGCACCGGCCGAACGCCAGGTCACCACGGAGTCGGGGCGGTTGGCCAGCCACAGATGCCCATGGCCGCGTACGACCCCGAGCAGCGCGACGGAAAGGGCCTCGGCCAGCCGTCCGGGATGCACCGGGTGGCGGGCCCGCCACAGGACGGAGCCCACACCGTGGCTGGTGCCGTCTCGCACATGCGGCACCGCCACAGGGTCCAGGCGGGCCCGCCACATCTCCTGAGGGTCGTACGACACCGGCCGCAGAGCGGCGGACGGCAGCCCCGCCGGTTCGGCACCGTCGTGGGTCACCACCCCGGCGCGGCCGTTGAGGTGCCGGATCAACGAGGCGACCCCGGGTGCGAGCCGCCCCTCCGTGCCGGCAGGCGAGCGCACCACGACGGTGTCCGCCATCTCCACCTGCGCAGCCGCGGCCTCGGCCCGGGTCACGGGCTCGCTCGCCGTCCAGCCGTTCCATCTGCGCACCGCCCGGTGAACGCAGCTGATGTCCGCCATGAAGGAGCTCGGATCGACACTGGTCAGCACGGGACCCGCGACGTAGTGGGTGCCGAGCGAGCCGGTCGCTGTCCTGTCGCGCCACAGCTCCAGCACGAAGGGCAGCGTGTCGAGGTGCTCGGGCAGCGCCAGGACGACGGCGTGAGGGCGGTGCGGCGCGCGCCCGATCGAGAGCAGGTCCTCACGGACGATCACCGCAGGTGCGCCGGTCGCCCCGCGCGACGCGACGTCCCGAATACGCGCGTCCGTCCCACGCAGCAGCCGCTGGACGACCGGATACCCCTCCGGCCTGTTCTGCAGCGAGACGGCCAGGGCCAGGGCGTTCGGTGAAGCGTGCAGCACCTGGTCCACCAGGGCGCCGCGCGCCTCGGGGGAGTTGCCGGACACCACGCTCAGAAGGATCTCGGGCACGTTCTCTCCGTCAAGGGCTGTGGCTGTGGCTGTGCTGGGGGTGTGGTGCCGGGGCGGCGGCGGGGCGGGTCATGGTGCCTCCGGGAAGTCCCAGACCCGTCGCAGTGTGCTGTCGGTGAGGACATCCTTCGGCTTCCCCTCCTCGATGAGCCGCCCTTCCTGAAGCAGCAGGCAGTGGTCGGATTCCCGGGCCGCGTGGAGGTCGTGAGTGGCCTGGACCACCGTCACCCCCTCGGCCGCGGCGGCGCCGAGCACGGTGGAGATGCTCTCCCGCGCCGCCATGTCGAGGCCCGTCGTCGGCTCGTCCAGCAGGAAGAGCTCGGCCTCCTGGGCGAACCCCTGGGCGACGAGCGCCCGTTGACGCTGCCCGCCCGAGAGCTCGCCGAGCTGTCGTTCGGCCAGGTCGAGGATGCCGAGCCGGTCCATGCTGTCGCGCACGACGGAGCGGTCCCGGGCTGTGAGCCGCCGCCAGGCGCCGCGGTGCGCCCATCGGCCCATCGTCACCGTTTCCCGGACGGTGAGCGGGAGGGTGTCGGCAACCGCGCTGCGCTGCACGACGAAGCACGGGCGGGAGGTGCTCCTCCTCTCGATGGAGCCGGAGGTGAGTGGGCGTACCCCCGCCAGCACGCTCAGGAGCGTGGACTTCCCCGAGCCGTTCGGCCCGACGACGGCGGTGGTCGCCGACCGGGGGATGGACGCGGTGAGTTGGCGCAGCACCGGACGCCGGGGATATCCGGCGGCGACGTCGCGCAGCGTGACCTCGTACGGCCTGGGATGTGGCATGTCCTCCCCTTGTTGTTATGACAATCGTTTTCACTATAGGCTCCCGGCCATGGAGTGGTTGACCGGCCCGTTCGAAGTGGCCTTTGTCCAGCGGGCCTTGTGGAGCGGGATCCTGGTTTCGCTGATCTGCGCCACCACGGGCACGTGGGTGGTGCTGCGAGGCATGACCTTTCTCGGCGACGCCATGGCGCACGGGATGCTGCCCGGCGTCGCCGTCGCCTCCCTTTGCGGAGGCAACCTGCTGATCGGTGCCGCGGTGAGCGCCGGCGTGATGGCCTGTGGGGTGACGGCTCTCGGGCGCTCGCCCCGGCTCTCCCAGGACACCGGGATCGGCCTGCTGTTCGTGGGCATGCTGTCGCTGGGCGTGATCATCGTCTCCCGGTCGCAGTCCTTCGCGGTGGACCTCACCGGATTCCTCTTCGGCGATGTGCTCGCGGTGCGGGAGCAGGACCTGGTCGGCCTCGCCGTGGCGCTCTGTGCAGCCGTACTCGTGTCCGTGCTGGGGTACCGCTCATTCCTTGCCCTCGTCTTCGACGAGCGGAAGGCGCACACCCTCGGCCTGCGCCCTCGCCTGGCGCACGCGGCCCTGCTCGGGCTCGTCACGCTGGCCGTCGTCACGTCGTTCCACGTGGTCGGCACGCTGCTGGTCTTCGGGCTGCTGATCGCCCCACCGGCGGCGGCGCTGCCGTGGTCCCGGCGGATTCCGGCGGTGATGTGCGGTGCGGCGCTGTTCGGTGTGGCTGCGACCTTTACCGGGCTCCTTCTCTCCTGGCACCTCGGTACGGCTGCCGGAGCGACGATCGCCGCGGTCGCCGTCCTGCTGTTCTTCCTCTCCGTGCTCGTTTCCAGGATCCGGAATCGCCGAGTGGAGTACGCGCAGCCCACCCCCGCAGTCGAACAGCGAAGGGAATACGAGCACTCATCATGATCTGGAACCGAAAGAAGGCCGGGCCGGCCTCCGCCGCGGTCCTCTCCCTGGGGCTGCTGCTCGCGGGCTGTGCCGACCAGGGCGGCGACCCGGGCAAGGAGAGAAAGAAGTCCGCGTCGTCTTCGAAGCCGCACGGGTATGTCGCCGGAGCGGAAGAGGCCGCGGAGCAGCAGTCCCGCCTCGTACTGGCAGACAGCGAGAGCGGCACTCTCAAAATTCTCGATCTCATCGAGGGGAAGACCAAGCCGCTGGGCAGGACGGCCAAGGGTGCGGAACTGGTCACCGACGGCCGGTTCGCCTACGCCAATTCGCGCAGCGGCTCCAAGGTTTTCGACAGCGGCGCGTGGATGGTCGACCACGGAGACCACATCCACTATTACCGGGCCAAGGCGCACGGCCTCGGCACGGTTCGGGGCAAGAAGACGGAACACGTCTACAGCAGTCCGTGGCTGACGGCCTTCACCTTCACTGACGGCACGGCGCGGCTGGTGGACCATGCGCGGCTGGAAAAGGGCCGTATCAGTTCCACCGCGACCCTCGACGAGGTCGATCGGGGCCCCGTCGTTCCCTTCAAGGAGAATGCTCTCGTTCCGGTCGCCGGGCCCGGCGGGGACTCCGTCGTGGAGGTACGCGATCGGAAGGGCAGGAAGAAAACCTCCCTCGACGCGGAGTGCCCGGAACTCCGCGGTGCCGCGGTGACGCGGACCGGTGTCGTCTTCGGATGTGCCGACGGAGCGCTGTTCGTGACGGAAAAACAGGGGAAACCCCGCGCGGAGAAGATCCCCTTCGGCCGGAAGGTGCCCGACAAGGAGCGCCCGGACTCCTTTCGCAGCCGCTCGCTCGGCACCACGCTGACAGCGCGAGCTGGCGACAAGGGCGTGTGGGTCCTGAACGTGGCCGAGCGCGACTGGAAGCTGATCGAGACCGGACCGGCGGCAGCGGTGAACAGCGCGGGAGAGGGAACGCCGCTCCTGGTGCTGGACGACTCCGGCACGTTGAAGGGGTACGAGATATCCGACGGGAAGGAGATCGCGAGTAAAAGGATCCTTTCCGGGTCGTCAAGCGCGAAGAACACCTCCCGCGCGGTCATCGAAGTCGATGCCAACCGCGCCTACGTCAATGACGTAGCGGCCAAGAAGGTGTACGAGATCGATTACAACGACGATCTCCGCAAGGCCCGTTCCTTCTCCCTGGACTTCGCGCCCTCCGAGATGGTGGAGACAGGACGTTGAGGGCCGCCATGAGCACCGAGCCCCCGGACAGACGCAGTACGGCAGCAGGCGTCCTCCTGCTCGTCTGCGTAATGCTTGCCGGCCTGACGGGATGCTTCGGCACCAAGGAGGGGCGTCCCACCGTGGTGGTCACCACCAACATTCTGGGCGACGTCACACGCAAGGTCGTCGGCGACGAGGCCGACGTGAAAGTACTCATGAAGCCGAACGCGGACCCGCACTCCTTCGGTGTCTCAGCCGCCGAGGCCGCCCAGATCGAGAGCGCCGACCTGGTCGTCTACAACGGCCTGGGCCTGGAAGAGAACGTGCTGCGTCATGTGCAGGCGGCCAAGGAATCGGACGTGCCCACGCTCGGCGTCGCCGACGCGGTGGAACCCCTCGCTTACAGAACGGACGAGACGGCGGGAAAGCCCGACCCGCACTTCTGGACCGACCCCTCCCGGGTACGCAAAGCGGTCGGGATCATCGGTACCGCAGTCGCCGAACATGTCGACGGGGTCGACAAAGGCGCCGTCAAGGCCCAAGCCACTTCTTACGGGAAGAAGGTCGGGCAACTCGGCGCGTGGATGAAGCAGCGCTTCGACACGATTCCGAAGAACGGGCGGAAGCTGGTGACCAACCACCATGTGTTCGGGTATCTGGCCCGGCGATTCGATTTCCAGGTGGTCGGCACGGTGATTCCGAGCGGCACGACTCTGGCTTCGCCCAGCGCTGCCGACATGAAGTCGCTCACCACCACCATCGAGAAGGCCGGAGTCAAGGCGATCTTCGTCGACTCCTCACAGCCGGACCGTTTGGCACGTGTACTCAAGAAGGAGAGCAAGGTCGAGGTGGCCGTGATCCCGCTCTTCTCCGAGTCCCTCACGGAAAAGGGCAAGGGTGCCGCCACATACCTGCAGATGATGCGCTCCAACACGAAGGCGATAGTGCGAGGACTCGCCAAGCCCTGAGGGACTCGCCAAGCCCTGGCGCCACGAACAGAACAACACGCCGGTCCGCCGACCTCGGTTCGGCGGGCGAAGAAAGGAAGTAAGAGGCCATGAGCAGCAGTTCGCGCGTCCGCAGAGCGGCGACCTTCTCCGCGTTCCTTTTCACCTCGGTCGTCATGACGGCTTGCGGTGCGGAGGACACCGACAAGACGTCGTCCGCGAAGAACGAGGGAAAGCAGTCCGCCGCAGCGGTCAAGGACCCGCTCGCCGTCACACACGACGGCGGGATATACGTACTCCACGGTGAATCCCTCAAGGTCGTCAAGGACGTGCCGCTCAAGGGATACAACCGGGTGAACCCGGCAGGTGACGACAAGCACGTCATGGTGTCTACGTCGAAGGGTTTCCGGGTGCTCGACACGGCCCGGCAGAAGCTGACGGAGACCGAGTTCAAGGGAGCGGAGCCCGGCCATGTGGTGCAGCACGCCGGGAAGACGATGCTTTTCACCGACGGCACGGGCAAAGTGAGGATCTTCGACCCGGCCGAACTTGACAAGCCCGAGCCGAAGGTCGATACCTACACCTCGGCCTCCCCGCATCACGGTGTCGCTGTCGAGTTGGAGAACGGCGAACTCGTCACCACCCTGGGCACCGCCAAGAAGCGCAAGGGCATCCTCGTGCTCGATAAGAAGCGCAAGGAGATCACGCGGAACGAGAAATGCCCCGAGGTGCACGGCGAGGCAACTGCCAAGGACGAGGCGGTGGTCATCGGCTGCGAGAACGGCGTTCTCCTCTACAAGGACGGGAAGATCACCAAGATCGACAGCCCCACCGAGTACGGAAGGATCGGCAACCAGAAGGGCTCGGAGAAGTCCCACATCGTTCTCGGCGACTACAAGCAGGACCGGGAAGCCGAACTCGAACGTCCCGAAAAGGTTTCCCTGATCAACACCAAGACGGGCAAGCTGAGCCTCGTCGACCTGGGCACCAGCTACAGCTTCAGGTCCCTTGCCCGCGGCCCGAAGGGCGAGGCCCTGGTGCTGGGCACGGACGGGAAGATCCATGTCATCGACCCCGAGGCGGGCAAGGTCAGCAAGACCCTCCCGGTCGTGGACAAGTGGCGCGAGCCCTTGGACTGGCAGCAGGCGCGCCCGGAGATCTTCGTACGTGACGAGACGGCCTTCGTCACCGACCCCGAGCAGAAGAAGCTCTACGCGGTCGATCTGAACTCCGGGAAGAAGAAGGCGACCGGCACCTTCGACAAGAAGCCGAACGAGATCACCGGAGTCGTGACCGAGTAGCCGGCACGCCGCGCCCAGGCCGCCCGGTGGGGGCACGGATTTCCGACAGCGCAACTCGACGGGGTGCCCAACTGTCGGCACCACCGCCGCACCGCGGCGGAAGCGGAAGAGGGGCGGCTTCGACGGGGGCCGCCCCTCCGGGTGACCAGACGTCCTGGGCTTGTTCGCCGTCTGATCAACTGCTGTGATCATCTCGGGTGAGGTGAAGAGTCTTCGCCTGTACACGCGGTGTCCAAAGGAAATGGAGAACCCCATGGGCGCTTATGCCATCGTCAACGTCGATGTGCTCGACGAAGAGGCCGGACTGGCGTACGCGTCCGTGGCCCAGAAATCCATCCTCAGCCACGGCGGCCGTTACCTGGTCGCGGGCCCCACGCCAGAGCCCGTCGAAGGCACTTGGGACTCCTCCCGGATCGTGGTCATCGAGTTTCCCGACATGGACCGGATGCGGGAGTGGTACGACTCTCCCGAGTACCGGCGGGCCCGGGAGATACGAGAGGGCAAGGTCCGGGTGGGGATGCTGTTCGTCGAGGGCGCGCCGCCCGAGGGCTTCGCCCTCCCGGCCTAGGTGGTCCGGGCGAGCGCGGTGGCGACCGTCGCGGCGATGGGCAGGCCCGTGTGGTCTTCGATCCCTCCCCACTGCCCGTTCGGGTTGACCTCCAGGAATACCCATCCTTCCGCGGTGATGAGGAAGTCGAAGGCCCCGAACCGCAGTTGCGGCGCTCCCATCAGCGCCGTGACCCCGCACCGCACCTCATCGGGTACCGGCACGACTTCGTATGGCAGTGCCGGATAGTCCGACCGCCAGTCGAGCCGGGCGGCATCGCCGGCCCCATGGATTGCTGCCGCTCGTCAGGAGTCTTCGGGCTCCAGCTCGAACGTGAAGTAGATGCTCAGCGTGTAGGGCTCGTCCTCGTCGTGAAAGTAGTCCCACGAGACGTCCACCAGGAAGACGTTGTGATCCCCGACCCACTCCTGGGCCTTCCTGAAGGCTCCCGCGGCAGTTGTGGCAGGGAACAGCTTCCTGGCGATGGGATGCACCTGGGACTCGGCGTCCGAGTCGTCGAAGTCTTCCGGAACGTCGAGGCAGAGGTCAGGATCGAGCTCCATGGACTGCGCCCTTCCAGTCGGCTACCGGTACGAGTCGCGACAGAGGCTGATCCTCTGAGCAAGACGCCCGGTAGGACCGCAGCACACCCGGGAGGGTTGCTCTTGCGACTAAGGGGCTGCGTTTGCGTGCCCCGAAGCGGGGGCGCGGGGCTGGAATCACCGCTCCCTGAGAGTTGCGGGCTCCACCAACACGACCAGGGACTCCGGCAGACACGCGTTGCCGCGCGTCACCGCCCCGAGGCCGACGTTCCCGTTGTGAGCGCCGGCCTCCCACTCAAGAAGAGTGGGGTGCTCGGCCCCTCTCCAGGCTGGCGAGGCGGGAGGTTCCCGCGTACAGCGGCTTGCCGTCGCGGTCGACCTCCAGCCGGATCTCGCCCGTCAAGTGCTGCTCGGAGCAGCCGAGACGGTGCGGAGTCACCGAGGGGATGGGCAGCCTCAAGAGCGGGTCGCCCGCTCCCTCGCCGGTCAGACGCACCCGGTGGCGTAGGCCGACGGCCGTAACGTACCAGCGGTCGGCCCGCACGCCGCCCCGGACGACTGCCGCTGGCGGAAACAGATCGATGCGGCTGCCCCCGAGATCCAGCACGAGGCCGCCCACGGGCACCGTGCAGCGCCCCCTCCCCAGCAGACCTCCGGCGAAGGCCACCCCGACGTCGGGGCGGTCGAAGCCCTGGGCCTGGCCCCACCACCAGGCGGGCGGAAAGCCGCGTCCCCAGGACTTCTCGGCGTATACCTGGCAGCCCGTCAGTTCCCAGCGCTCGTCCCCCAGCCGCGCGGCACCCTCGGCCCGGGCGTCGAAGAGGTAGGGGTGCCAGTAGTGATTGAGCCATGGCACCAACGAGAAGAGCCCGGCAGCGGGCAGCAGGGTACGACGCCGGGTGCGGGGAAGCAGGGCCACCTCCAGATCCACGTCCGCCAGGGAGACCTTCAACCGGTCCCGTACGAAGGAGAACGCGGGCGCCGCATGGATGCCGAAGCGGTCGCTGTCCGCCCATGCGCCGTCGAGCGTCGCGGACCGTACGAGTGAGAGGGGACTCGCGGCTGCGACCACTGTTCCCCAGGAGCGGCCGTGCCGCTGGTTGATCCCACAGGCGACCAGCAGCACCCGGCGCAGCGCCGTATCGGTGAATCGCCAGAGGTAGCCCTCCATCAGCGACCGGTGCGAGGGAAGCGGGTCTCCCCAGGGCAGGTCTGCGCCGGTGCCACGCCACCACGTGCGCAGCATCTCTAGGAGCCCCGCCGCGTCAGATAGGCGGCCATGGCGGCGAACCGCCCGCGCACGTCGGCGGGCATGGGCACCGCCGCGAGCATCCGAAGTGCCAGTTCCCTCTGGTGTTCCGCTTCCCTGCGGGTGGCCTCCTCCCCACCGGCCTCGCCGATCAGCCCCAGGGCCTCGGGCAGGACCTGCCGGGTGAGGGGGGTGTCCTCACGGGTCAGCAGCTCCCGCAGGCGCGCGGCAGCGGGCGTATCCCCCGTGAGTGCGAGGAGCACCGGAATCGTCTTCCGCGCCAGGAGAAGGTCGTTGCCGACAGGCTTGCCCGTGCGCCGCTGATCACCCCACAGACCGAGGATGTCGTCGGCGCACTGGAACGCCACGCCCATATGGCGGCCGAAGGCGGCAAAGCGTGCCACCTGCCGCGGTCGGCCGCCCGCGAGCAGGGCCCCCAACGCCGCCGCGCAGGCCAGCAGCGCTCCCGTCTTGCCCTTGGCGGCAGCCCGGTACTCGGCGACCGATACCGCATCCGGACCGGCCCAGGGCCGCTGGACGAAGCTGAGGTCCCTCACCTGCCCGTACATGGTGGCGAGGAGCGCGCGGTTGAGCAGTGCGGCCCCCGCGGCCGAGCGGTCGTCGCGCCGCCGCAGCAGAGCCTCCATGGCCAGCACGTGGAGACTGTCACCCGCCAGCAGGGCCGGGCCGACCCCGAACCGCTTCCACAGCGTGGGCCTGCCGCGGCGGGTGGCGTCCCCGTCCGTGATGTCGTCGTGGACCAGCGTGAAGTTGTGCACCAGCTCGATCGCGACGGCTCCCGGTACGGCACGCTCGGACGGTGCGCCCAGTGCCTCGGCGGCGAGATACGTCAGGGCGGGCCGTACCGCCTTCCCGCTGTCCGGCCCTGCTCCGGACGCGGCTCCTGCCCCGTCCGCCGCGCCTGTGTGCTGCCACCCGAACTGATAGGCGCCTGCCGGAGCCAGCGGGCCGGGCAGGCGGCTGACGGCTTCCCGAAGCGCGGGCTGCGTCCGCCGGCGGGCGTGCTCGCACAACTGCTGGGCAACCCGGATGTCGGAGGGAGTCGCCCCCGCCGCGGTGGTCATGCCCGCTCTGCCTGCCCTTCGACCGGAGCAGGCCCTCCGGGCCGCGCGTACGCTGCCGGCCGACGGCGGGCAGCCAGTGCCGTACGCGTCAGCCACCACGCGAACACGACGGTGGTGCCGACCGCGATGGTGACCCACGGGGCGGGCGCCGGGCTGCCCCGCAGCGAGAGGTCTGCCAGGAGCGCGACCATGGTGCCGCAGGTGGTCAGCGGCAGCTGCATGGACGCCCAGAACGTGACGTTGTCCGCCCTGCGCCGCTCCGCCATCGCCCCGGTGCGCAGAGCGTGGAGTACGTGGAGTCCGGCCGGAGCACAGGCCAGCTGAGCCACCGCAACCACGAGCGGCAGCTCTCCCGCTGCGGCCAGGACCAGTACTCCGGCGTACAGCACGCCCTGACCCGTGGCGTACAGGCGGGTCAGTCTGCGGGGACCGAGGGCCGACGCGAGCGTGCGTTTGCCGACGAGCCGGTCGCCCTCGATGTCGGCGAGGTTCATGATCAGGCAGCGCAGCACCTGGAGTACACAGACGAGCGCTGTGCACCACAGCAGCAGCGGCGAGAGCGAACCGGACTGCAGCAGCGCGGCCAGCACCGGCCCCATGCCGTACAGCACGCCCGCGCACGTCACTTCCCCAAGGGCGTGGTAGTTCAGCCGGAGCGGCGGCGCCGTGTAGAACCACGCCAGAGCCATCAGCGCGACGGCCAGGAGCCGGGTGGCCGGCGTCGGCATCGCGGCGGTCAGCGCGATACCGGCGAAGAGGGTCACGAAGGCGGAGGCGAGGCTCACCGTGGGGCTGAGCAACCCGTCGACCAGGGTGCGGCTACCGCCCGTCCAGGAAGTGGGGGAGGGGTTGGCCCGGTCGGCTTCCAGGTCGAAGTACTCGTTGCAGAAGTGCGTCATCAGATGGGTCGACCAGGCGAAGCCCAGCGTGAGCAGATACCAGGGGAGCGAGAAGCCCCCGCTCGCATGGACGGCCAGCGTGACGCCGAAGCCGGTCACCATCATGCTCTGGAAGAGGAACTTGACGCGGGCCAGCTGAAGGAAGGCGGCCAAAGTTCCCGGGGCCGCGGACGCGCCGGTCGGCTCCGGCGGGCTCATGGGGCCTCTTTGGTGGCCACGATGATTCCGTGAGGCGTCCAGCCGGGTACGGGGAAGCGCTCGACGGCTCCGAATCCGGCCTCCCGCAGACACCGCTCGTGCAGCCGCCAGGGATAGATCATGCCGCCCTCGGCGGGCAGCGCGGCGAAGTAGACGCTGTCCAGGGCCGCGACGAGCGGGCCGTCGCCCTCGTCGTTCGACATGGAGTTGAAGATGACCACCCGGCCGCCCGGGTCGAGCGCGGCGTGCGCCTTGCGCAGCAGCGCCGTGTTCTGCTCCGGTGTCCAGATGACGAGCTGATGGGCGAACAGCACACAGTCCATGCCCGTGGGGAACGGATCGACGAACATGTCGCACGGCTGGACGAAGACCCGTTCGGACAGTCCGGCCCGAGCGATGCGGGCTGCCGTCATTCCGGCCGAGGTCGGGATCTCCAGCACGGTGACCTCGAGGGCGGGATTGTGCCGGGCCAGCGCGATGGCGTTGACCGCGTCACCGCCGCCGCAGTCGAGCAGCCGACGCGTGTGCGTGAGATCCAGTGTGTGGACCAGATGGGTGTTGGCCAGCTCGGACCAGGACTTCATATAGCGGTAGAAGACCGACTCCAGTCGCGGGTTGCCGCTCAGCCGCCGGTAGAGGTCGGGCTGGTCCCCGGGGATGCGGCGCAGGCCCACGTTGCTGTTCCGCCGCAGCGATTCGGCGAAGTCGGCCTGCCCCTCGTACACGATCTCCTGCTCGAAGGCGACGGTGTCGCTGATCTTCTGCCAGGTGCCGTCAGCGCGCAGTGACGCCACGAGGTCGGCGATGCGGTAGTGAGAGCCCTCCTTGACGGTCAGACCGAGCGCGGTGCACCCCAGCAGCAGGATCGCGCAGGCCCGCTCCTGAAGTCCGAGCTGTTCGCGGATCTCCACCTCCGGCAGGGGGCCCCGCTCCGCCAGAAGGTCGACCAGCCCCAGCTCGCAGGCCGCGCTCAGGTACTGGAAGGCGGCGTGGCCGAAGAGGACGAACGACAGGCGGTCCATCGTCAGTGGGGGGACCGACGGGGCGGAGACGTGGCCAGCAGCGCTCGGCCGCGTGGTCGTCGAGGAGGTCACGTGGAGCCCTTCTTCTTCGTGGTCCGGGTCATCGGGAGGCACGCACAGCAGGGACCGAATTCCACGGCCCGGCAAACAATTGCAACCAGAAGCCATCGCTAATCACCCGCTGGGCCTGCGGCGTCAAACATTCACTTGGCTGAGTGACGGCACCTCGCTGACACCCTCGTGGTGACCGGTATGCCGCCCGGTGGAACGTACGGTCGGTGCATGCGGTCGCATACCGCCCGGCATCTCCACGCCGCCTGACGCAGTGCAAAGGACCACGAACATGGAACTCCAGGCCACGGTTCCCGCAGGTGAGATGTCGCAGCCCCGGACGGAATCCACCGGAAACCGCCCATGCGACCTTCTGGGTATCGACCACATTCGGCTCTGCGTCGGTAATGCCAGGCAGGCGGCGCACTTCTACGTCAACGCCTTCGCCATGGAGGTGACTGCCTATCGGGGAAACGAGACCTCGCACAACGGGCTCTCGGAGTATCTGCTCAGCTCGGGAGAGGTGCGTTTTCTCCTCACTGGTGGCGCGTCCCCGGACAGCACCGCCGCACGGTGGGCCGCAGCTCACGGGGACGGGGTCAGCGATGTCGCGCTTCAGGTGCGCAACCTCGAGGAGGGCCTGGCGTACGCGGCCGCGGCCGGGGCGACCGTGCTCGAAGAGCCCACGGTGCATGCCGACGAATTCGGCCAGGTCCGGACCGCCGCGATCGCCACGTACGGGGAACTGCGGCACACCCTGGTGGAGCGCGACTCCTACGAGGGGCTCTTCATGCCCGGTTTCGGCCCACCGCCCGTCGTTCCCGCCCCCTCCTCGCCGCCGCTTTTCCACCAGGTGGACCACACCGTCGGCTGTGTGGAGTTCGGCCTCATGGACAGATGGGTGGACTTCTACCGGCGCGTGCTGGGCTTCTCCACGATGGCCGAGTTCGTCGGGAAGGACATCGCGACCGAATACTCCGCGCTGATGAGCAAGGTCGTCGCCGACGGCACGGGAAAGGTCAAGCTTCCGCTGAACGAGCCCGCGCCGGGAAAGAAGCGGTCCCAGATCGACGAATACCTCCAGTACCACCGCGGGCCGGGCGTCCAGCACATCGCGCTGGAAACCCACGACATTCTGGCCGCCACCGACGCCCTGCGGGCTGCGGGAGTGGATTTCCTGGCGACCCCGGACGCGTACTACGACGATCCCGAACTCCGGGCCCGGATCGGGGAAGTCCGCGTGGACGTCGCCGAGCTGCGTGAGCGCGGCGTACTCGTGGACCGGGACGAGGACGGGTATCTGTTGCAGATCTTCACCCGCCCTCTCGTCGACCGACCGACGTTCTTCATCGAACTGATCGAACGGCACGGCAGCCAGGGCTTCGGCAAGGGCAACTTCAAGGCCCTCTTCGAAGCGGTCGAGCGGGAGCAGGACCGGCGGGGAAACCTCTAGCCGCGCCGCTTGCTGCGCTTGCTGCGGGGACGGGCGTACGAACCGCCGTACGGACGTGCCGGGCCTGCCGGACCTGCCGGCTGTGTCAAACGCTGACGAACCAAGGAGCTGCGGATGAGCCGTGCGACCCTCGCGAAGGACCCGGACGAGGTCACTCGTATGTTCGACGAAGCCGCCGGCCGCTACGACCGGACCAACACCCTGCTCTCCGGTGGCCAGGACAAGCTATGGCGTGCCCGCACCCGTGCAGCGCTCGCGCTCGCGCCGGGCGAAAGGTGCCTGGACGTCGCCTGCGGCACCGGGGTCTCCACCGAGGAACTCGCCCAGTCCGGCGCCACGGTCATCGGAATCGACCGGTCGCCCGGAATGGTGGCCTGCGGTGCCGCCCGCTCCCTCGACCTGCGGGTCGGGGACGCGTTGGCGCTGCCCTTCGAGGCGGCCACATTCGACGCGGTGACCATCATGTTCGGGCTGCGCAACGTGGTCGACCCCGGCGCGGCCCTGCGGGAGATGGCACGGGTGACCCGGCCCGGTGGACGGCTCGTCGTCTGTGAGTTCAGCCATCCCACCTGGACACCTTTCCGCACCGTGTACCTGCGGTATCTGATGGGCGGCCTGCCCTGGATCGCCGACCGGATCTCCAGCAACCCCGATGCGTACACCTACCTGTCCGACACCATCCGCGCCTGGCACGACCAGCGCTCACTCGCTGCCCTGATCCGCGAGGCGGGGTGGACGCGGGTCGCCTGGCGCAACCTGACCGGCGGCATCGTCGCGCTGCACCGCGCCCTCGCCCCGGCCGAGGAGCCCGCGCCCCAGGACACGCACAGGTACGAGCAGCGGCACGAGGAGTCCCCCGTATGACGGGGCCGGACCGGGCAGCCCAGGTGATCGTCGTGGGAGCGGGACCGGCCGGATCGACGGCCGCCTACCACCTGGCCCGCCAAGGGGTGGAGGTGGCTGTCCTGGAGAAGTCCGGCTTTCCCCGGGAGAAGGTCTGCGGAGACGGGCTGACACCGCGGGCCGTACGGCACCTCGTACGGATGGGCATCGACACCTCCGCTCCCGGGTGGAGCCGCAACCGCGGACTGCGGTTCGTCTCGCGCGGGGTCACCCTGGAGGTGGACTGGCCGGAGAGCAACAGCTTTCCGGGCTACGGCCTCACCCGCATCCGCCACGACTTCGACCAGCTCCTCGCCGAACGCGCCGTCGCCGCCGGTGCCGTACTGCATACGGAGACCAAGGTGACGGCACCGTTGCGGGATGCGGCGGGCCGTATCACCGGTGTCAGTGCGGACTGCGGGCCTGACGGGGTGCCACGCGACCTGTATGCGCCCGTGGTGATCGCGGCCGACGGTGTCGCTGGGCGGCTCGGCCTCGCCATGGGCGTCACCCGGCTGGGGAGCCGCCCCGTGGGTACGGCCGTTCGCCGCTACTACCGCAGCCCCGCCAAACACCTGGACCCGTATCTGGAGTCGTGGCTGGACCTGCGCCGTCCCGACGGCCACATCCTGCCCGGATACAGCTGGATCTTCCCGCTCGGCGACGGCAGGGTCAACGTGGGTCTCGGGGTCCTCAACGACTCCCGCACCGGCACCACCGACGTCCGTAAAATGCTGGCTCCCTGGCTGGAGCGGACTCCGCAGGAGTGGGGACTGCGCGGGGAGGAGCACGCGGACGGACCGCTGCGCGGCGCGGCACTGCCCATGGGGTTCAACCGGCTGCCGCACCACCACGAGGGACTCCTGCTCATCGGCGACGCGGGCGGCATGGTCAACCCGTGCAACGGCGAAGGCATCGCGTACGCCATGGAAGCCGGAGAACTCGTCGCCGACATCGTGGCCCAGGCCGTGAGCCGCCCCGCAGGCCACTCCCGGCACCGGATGCTGGAACAGTACCCCCGGGAGATCGCCACTCGGCTGGGCCGCTACTACCGGCTGGGCCGCGTCTTCTCCTCCCTCATGGCCCGCCCGCTGTTCACCTCGCTCGTCACCCAGAACGCGGTGAAGTCGCCCCGCGTCATGGGCGCCATGGTGCGGCTGCTGTCGAACCTGTCCGACCGCCCCGGGGCCGACGCGGTGGATCACCTGGTCAACACCCTGGTACGGGTGATTCCCGGGGACAAGGAGCTCAGGCGCGGCGCCCACGGGGCCGGCGCAGAGCGCTGACGCGAAAGAGCCGCGCCTCAATGGAATTTGCCCGAGAGCGCCTCCCGCTTCGCGTGACCCGCTCCGCGGCCGCGGTCGTCGCGCTGCCTCATCGTCAGCTGTCGGGGAGCACGACGGCGAACAGTCGCTCCGTGCCGTGCCGCTCGAAGTCTCCCTCGTCCTGCATGTCCATCTTCACCGGCGGCTCCAGGCCACGCAGGTCGGCGAGGATCGCTTCGTCCGACAGGCCGGATATCGCCGCGGCGAGGTCCGCATCGTCCGTGCCGCGCAGCTCGGCGACCGGGGTCCCGGTGGCCTTCACGTCCTGGTCCCAGACCGATTCGCAGGGGAAACGTATGTCGAAGTCGTCTGCCTCGGATTCCGCGTTGGCGAGGGCGTCGCGGGCGTAGTCGACGAGGAACTCCGGGAGGGAGCGGGCGCAGTACACCCAGGTGTTGAAGAAGTCCGCTGACTGGGAGAACACCGCGCCCCAGGCGCCGGTTCCGGGGTCCCGGTCGACGAAGAAGGTGTCACCGGTGGCCAGTTGGAGGATGACGCGGGCCGTCTCGCCGGGCCCCCATGACCACTCGCTGCCGATGGCGTTGCGGCCCGGGTCCAGCACCAGCTGGTCGTACTTCCCCATCCGGATGCCCGTCGTTGCCCGCAGTACGGCCCGGATGTCGTCGGGCAGCGACGGCTCGGCGGCGGTCAGCTCGGCGTCCGTGGCGCCGGGCTCCAGCGTGAAGACATCGGGCAGGCGCCGTTCCAGCTCGCGCAATGCCTCGATCGCGTCGTGCGCGGTGACGGTCATCGTCGTCCCCCTCGTTCGATGCGGCACCCGGGGGAGCATACGGACCACCTCCAACACGCCCCCGCACCGGAGGACGCCCGGGCGGTCGGCCCCACCGGTCAGGTCTCCAGGTCGCTCGTCGGCGACAGGACGCGAACTGACGCAACTCGAACGCGTCACGTATCGGCGCTCTCCCGAAGGAACGGGCCGACTACGACGCCACTACGGCCGCATCGACCGGTTCCACTGGGCCGAGCGCTCACGGGTAGCCTCGCGGCTCTTACGGCATGCTTCGTGGGGGTGTGGGACTGGGACCCGGTCTGGGCGCAGGGTTCGCCGGCGGGATCGGTTCGGCGGGCGTGGGGTCGGTTTCCCAGGGCCGCAGGGGCATGGCGGTGTTGAGGAACTCCTGGTTCTTCATTGCCCATTCCGGCATCGGATTCTCGGGGTTGAGCTTTCCCCAGTTGTTGTTCTTCTCCCTCTCACCCAGAGCTTTCTCCCACTGTGCCAGGTCGCTGCCCTGGTACAGCTGGGTGAGCATCGGCACGTCGTAGCGGATGTTGTAGTGCCCTCGCCCTTTGTCCTCGGTGACCTTGGAATACGCGCCCATGATCGCGGCGATGTACCGGATCGACCCCTCATCGGTGCGGAGCAGCGACTCCCGTTCCGACACGCTCCTGCGCGGGAGATATCCCCGTTCCTCGACCTGATTGACGAGGGGAAAGTCGACGTGCACCTTGCCCGGCCCGAAGGACGCCTGCTTCACTATGCGGCCGATCCCCGAGCCGGCGAGATTCTGGGCGGGGATCGCCTTCACGTTCTCCATTGCCTCCCAGGCGATCGCGGCGGCAATCGCCTGCGGGGAGATGTTCCATTTCCGCGCTTCCTTGATGATGGTTTCCCTGTGCGCGTCCATCCAGCTCAGCACCGCGTCTTCCTCGCGGGTGAACGGTGTGCCGTCGGGATGCCGCCGCCCGGCGCGGGGCAGGAAGTTGGCGTCCCAGAGTTCGATGGACAGGTTCGCCGGGTCGCCAGGAGGCGGCTGGCCCGGCTGGGGCGTGGGCGTGGCGGTCTCGGGCAGCTCCCAGTAGGTGCCCGAAACCGTGCACAGCTTTGCACCGCTGCGCTGCTGCTGCATCGCCTGCACCCGGCTCTGACGTGTTTGCAGCTCGGTCGCCTGGTCCCGGACCCGCCGCGCGACCTCGCGGAGCCGTAACGCGGGGGAGGTGTCGATATCGAGCCTGACGATTTCCTCCCACAGGTCCCCGGCGAGTTGTTCGAGCAAGAACGCGGCCCGTGCGTGTCTGCTCACCAGGTGGTCGAAAGCCGGCTGTTTGACACCGGAGAAGTTGGGATTGCCCGCCGGGTAGGTCACGGCTTCCCCGGCATGGTCTCGAGCTTCGCCTTGGCGTCCTGCACCGCCTTGGCCAGCTGGGTCTGTAATTCGCGCTGGTCGGCACGTACGGTGTCATGGAAGCGCCGGGCGACCGGCCCGACCCAGGCATCATCGTCCATGGCACTGCAGGACGCTTGCAGTGCGTGCCAGCAGTCGTCCGAAAGTCGCTGGATGCGGGCCACTGTGCGCTGTGCCTCGCGGTACGCGTAGTCGTCGGTCATGTGGTGTCCCCTCCCCCTGTTCTCCCTGTTTCTCAAGTTATGTCCGACGTGACCGCGCGTCATCCAGTGCTGGTTTGACTCGGGAATCAACTTTGGCGGTATGCCGGGGGAGAGGGAGAGCGGGAGGCCGCCGACCGTCGGGCCGCCGGCAGCGCAGCGTGGGCGGTCGGCCGCCAACCGGCTCCGACACGAGGGGATACCAGCGGAGGGATCCGCTTCGCCGGTCAGCCTCGCGAGGTCGTCGATCGGCCACCGGTAGGCCGTCGCCACTTTGTGGTCGAACGCCGTGACCGGCTCACCCTCCGACTCGAAGAAGCCGAGCAAGAGATGGCCGCCAGACGCGAGTACCCGGCGGAACTCGGCGAAGTGCTGAACGTGAACTCGGCCGCCCCGAACCGTCGCAGACCTGCGCAATCGCGAGCAGCTCCTCTCCGGGGGCGCGGGACGATCTGATGCGCGGCTTCCTCTCACGTGACAGTCCCCTTCGCCCGCGCGCCCGGGTGAGCGCCGTGGGGCGAGAGTGAGCCGGCCGTGGGCACTGACTCTCGCCCCATGCGGGGCAATACGCTCAGTTGGGGGCCAGAGCCTCGGCGGATTCCAGCAGCTCCTTCAGCCGGGCCAGGTCGGCGGCGACCAGGCCGGCGTCACGCTCGAAGTCGGCGTCGCTCATCTCCGGCTGTCGGCGAAGGGTGAACACCACCTCGCTCCCCGTGCCGTCGGCGATCACGCGGACCGGGTTGTAGATGGTCTCCCCGGAGGGCAGCGTGACGTCGTGGTCGAGCACGCCCAGCTCGTTACGGGGCGCGAAGGTGACCACGACCCGCCCCATGAGAGAGGACTCCGCGACCCATTGAGCGTCGATCTTCTCGATGGAGCTTCCCAGCCCCTGGGCCCACGAGGGCACGTTGGCCGGGTCCGACGCGTAGGCGTAGACATCGTCGACGGGGCAGTCGATACGGACGCTGAGGTGACGGGATTCCTTGCCTGTGCTGTTCATGGCGCTGACGGTAACGGGCCACCGTCACCGTCCTCTTGAACGAATCGGACTCGCAGCTCCACCGGACGGATCCCGGCGAGGCACCCGTCCTGACCCCACCGAATGTTTCTCCAACACGATCTCCAACGGCATGCCGACACGCTGGCGTCGCCGTCGGACTGTTCCGGTCATGTTTGTCGCGTACGGACCCGGATGACTCACCGCCATACGATTTCTGCCATGACGGCAACCAGTTGTTATACGTGCGCCCAGGAAGCCCGCTTCGACGATCTGCCACTGCGCGAGCGCATCGTCGTGGACCAGCATTGGCGGGTGGCCCATGCTTTCGACACGGCACTTCCCGGGTGGCTGGTGCTGGTGCCTCGTCGCCATGTCACGGCCATCCATGAGCTCACCGACGCGGAGGCCGAGACGCTCGGAATGTGGCAGGTCAGGCTGTCTCGGGCTCTGCGCGATGTGACTGGGTGCGTCAAGACCTACGTTGCGCAGTTCGCCGAGGTCGAAGGGTTCGCCCATGTGCACTTCCACGTCGTACCGCGGATGAGCGACCTTCCCCAGGAACTGCGCGGACCTCGTGTTTTCGGGTTGCTCCGGCAGCCCGAACGGCAACAGGTGTCTGGCGACGTTATCGATGAGACGGTGCAGTCCCTACGCACCAACCTGCTTTCCGACCCCCACACTGCGTCCAATGCGGCACTTGGGACTGGCTGAGGAACGGCCAACTGGTCGGTGGGTCGCGATCGTATGTACGTTGAACCGGCTCGGTCGTGAGGCGGGCGGCACAGGTGTGACGGGTGAGGGGCGGGAAGGCGCCGTATGGCCACGAGGCGACCGGTTCCATGGCACAGGTCGGCGGTGCTCGGGGCCCTGATGTTGGCCGCCTTCACGTTCAACACTGCGGAGAACCTGCCGATCGGCCTCCTGGAGCTCATCTCCGAGGACCTGCGGGTCTCTGTGTCAGCGGTCGGCTACCTGGTCACCGGTTACGGCGTGACCGTCGCCGTGGCGTCCCTGCCGCTGGCCTACGTCACGCGGGCCATGCCCCGACGTCATGTCCTTACAGGACTGCTGGCCGCGCTCGTCATGTCCAGCATGGTCGCGGCGGTGTCCACCTCCTACTGGCCGCTGCTCGCGGCGCGGCTGCTGACCGCGCTCGCCCAGGCGCTGTTCTGGGCCGTGATGGGGCCGGTGGCGGTGAGCCTCTTCCCGCCCGAGGCCCGCGGGCATGTGGTCGGGGCGCTGTCCGTCGCCGGTTCGCTCGCCCTCGTGGCCGGTGTCCCCGCCGGGACCTGGCTGGGTCAGCAGAGCGACTGGCCAGTTCCAGTCGCGGTGTTGGCGGGTCTGGGGCTCACCTCCCTCGTGACGATCGCCGTCCTGCTGCCGACCTCGCGTCCGGAAGAAGGGCACGCCGCCTACGGAACCGATCCCGACGCCCGCCGGTTCGGGACCGTCCTGGCGGCCGGGACCCTGTCCGCCACGGGGGCGTTCGCGGGATACACCTACATCGTGAAGTTCCTGGGCGACGTGAGCGGGTTCGCCCGCAGCACGGTCAGCGCCCTGCTTCTGGCTTTCGGCGTTGCGTGTCTGGCCGGGGTGAGCATCACCGGGGCGCTGCTGAACCGCTTCCCGTACTCCGCACTGATCGCTGCCGTGGCCACGCAGGCGGCGGGCATGCTCGGCCTGTACGCGGCCGGCACCGATCCCGTGGCTGCGGTGGTGTTCCTTGTGCTGGTCGGCGGAGCACTCGGGCCGGTGTTCATGGCCACCCAGAACGCGATGCTGCGCTGTGCACCGGGCCGCACGGACATCGCACTCGCGGCCAACTCCGGTGCCTACAACGCCGGTATCGCGGCGGGCGCCGCGGTCGGGGGACTGGTCCTGCCGCTCACCGGCGTGCGGGGCACCTTCCTCGTGGGCGGCCTGTTGACCGTCGCAGCCTGCGCGGTGCTGCTCTGCGAGCGGCTGCTGCCTGAGGGGCGTCGTCGTCATAATGCCATGGCCACATCAGGAGTGAGGCAAGCGTGACGGCGCCATTGTGAGCGGGGCGGGTCCCGGGCGGTCGGGCCGCGCCCCTGCCCAGAGCGCTCGGGCTGTCGGTGCTCCTCCAAAGCTCTTCGAGTAGGGGGTGCCCACAAGGCGCAGGGTGGCAAGCGCAGCCCCCCATGCCGGGTACGCAAGAGCCGCCGAAAAAGCCCTAGCTAGCCGCGTCCCGCCGCGCCGCGCCCCACTCCCACAGGCTCCGCACCACCGGTTCCAGCGCCCGGCCCTGGGCCGTCAGGATGTAGCGGACCCGCGGAGGCCAGCCGGGGGTGCGGTGGCGCTCGACAACGGCCGCACTGGTCAACTGGGCCAGCCGGTCGGAGAGGACCTTGTCCGAGAGGGCGGGCAGTGCGGCGGACAGCTCGGAGTATGTGGCCTCACCACGGCGTAGGAACTCGCGGAGTACCAGCGGCGTCCATCGGCCCGCCAGCGCGGCAAGGGTGATGTCGACGGGGCAGCGCGGTTCGTGGCCCGGCGGAACGAGGGCGCTGTCCGGACAGTCGGCCAGCGGGCCGCCACTGCCGCCCGGCCGTGCGTGTCCAACTGTTTGGTGAGTCACGAAAGCCTCTCCTAGCGTCCGTCGTGAACAGCCCGCCCGCTTCTCTCCAGGGGGCCCAGCCATGCGCATCCACCACCTCAACTGCGGTTCTCTCCGGGAGATTCCGCCGCTCGGCGAAGAGCCTGCGGTAGGTGTCACGAACCGCGAACCGGCCGCCGTCTGCCATTGCCTGCTCATCGACACAGGCGAGGACGGACTGGTCCTGGTCGACACCGGCCTCGGCACCGCCGACCGGCAGCACCCCGAAGGGCGGCTGGGCGCGGACTGGGTGGCCTACGCCCAGCCTGCGCTGGACCCCGAGGAGAGCGCGCTGCGGCAGATCGTCCGCCTCGGGTACGCGCCGCAGGACGTACGGCACATCGTCCTCACCCACCTGCATCGCGACCACACGGGAGGGCTGCCGGACTTCCCTCACGCACGGGTGCACGTGCACCCCGACGAGTACCTGGCCGTCACGGACCCCGCGGTACCGCACCACAGGCACAGCCTCGACCGCTTCATGCAGGCCCACCGGGCGCACGGCCCACTGCTGACGCCCGCACCCGTGGAGGAGCGCCCAGAGTGGTTCGGCTTCCGGGGAGTGGCGCGCCCGCAGGGCCCGGCGTGCGAGCTGCTGCTTGTGCCGCTGCCCGGCCACTCCGCGGGACACGCGGGTGTCGCCGTACGCGACGGCGACGGCAGGTGGCTGCTGCACGCGGGCGACGCATACATGTATCACGGCGAGATCGAGCACACCCCGCCCCTCTCCCACCCCGTTCTCGAACCGGTCCAGCAGGGAGCGCAGACCGACGCCGCGGGTCGCCTCGCAGCCCGCGACCGACTGCGTGACCTCCGCCGCGACCACGCGGAAGAGGTCACCGTCTTCAGTGCGCACGACCCCTGGGAGCTGGCCCGCCTCGCCACCCTCGCGGGCGGTTGATCCTCGACGGAGCCTGTCCTGAACGCCGACCGAGCCGGGGCAGCAGAGGGCTGCGCAGGGCTGCACCCCACCGGTTTTTCCCAGGTGTGTCGGCGGAGTTGGCAGGTGGTGCCGGCGCACGGACAGGCCGGGACTGGAGGGGCGGACGGGACGGGAGGGGCGGGGGTGCCGCAGGCAACGGTGCCGAACACCAAGGGAGTTGAGTCGTTTCAATCTCTAGTTGCCCAGGTCTTGTTCTGTGTTGAGGCCGGGCCTAGTGTCCCTCGGGGGGGAAAGCGCTTTCTGTCTCCGCATCACCTTCCGTGCCGCCTGCTTCCGTGCTGCTCCGTGCTCCTCCGTGCCTTGCCTCTCTGTCTCACAAGGAGCCGCTCCCGTATGCCCGTTGAGACTCCTCCGGTCCGTGCCGCCGTCATCGGTGTCGGCGCGATCGTGACCGACAGCCACCTGCCCGCGCTGCGCGCGCACGCCGGCCGGGTGCGTCTTGTCGCCGCGGTCGATGTGGACGAGAGACGGCTCGCCGCCTTCCGTGACCAGGCCGGAGGGCATGTCGCCGGATACCGCGACACTGCCCGGATGCTCGCCGCCGAGCGCCCCGATCTGGTGCTGATCGGCACGCCGCCCTCGCTGCACACCGCCCAGGTGCGCGCCGCGCTGGAGGCCGGTGCCTGGATGCTGTGCGAGAAGCCGCTGTGCCTCTCGCTCGCCGAGTACGACGAGATCGCCGCCGCCGAGCGGCGGTACGGGGAAGAGCACGCCGACGGGGGTGGCGGGCGGCGCGCGGGCGGACCGTACGCCGCGGTCGTCTTCCAGCACCGCTACGGCTCCGGCGCCGTCCACGCCCGTGAACTGCTGGCCGCCGGGGAGTTGGGCCGCCCGCTGGTCGCGCACTGTCAGACGACCTGGTACCGCGACGCCGCCTACTACGGCGTCCCCTGGCGCGGCCGCTGGAGCACCGAGGGCGGCGGCCCGACGGTGGGGCACAGCATCCACCAGATGGATCTGCTGCTGCATCTGCTGGGCGACTGGAGCGAGATCCGGGCGATGGCCGGCCGACTGGTGCACGACGTGGAGAGCGAGGATGTCTCCACGACCCTCGTGCGGTTCGCGAGCGGCGCCATGGCGACCGTCGTCAACAGCGTGCTCAGCCCCGATGAAGTCAGCCGCATTCGTATCGACTGCGCCGACGCCACCGTGGAGTTGACCCACCTGTACGGGCACCGTAACGACGACTGGGTGTACACCCCGGCTCTGCATGTGGTTGACGGCGGGTCGCGTACTGTCCGCTGGCGCACGCCCGCGCGGCGGACGTGCCGAGCTCGCATGCCGCCCAGCTCGGCGACTTCCTGGACGCGTGGGAGAAGGGGGGGGTCCGGCCGCCCGGCAGCGGCCACGACGCGCGCCGCACTCTCGAACTCACCGCCGCTCTCTACAAGTCGGCCTTCACCGGCCGGCCTGTCCGCGCGGGCGAGATCACTCCTGGCGATCCCTACTACCGCGCCATGCACGGCAACCACCCCGAATGGGCCCCGAAGGAGCGGACCGACCAGTGACGAGCGCACCCACCGACGCAACCGGAACCGCGGCCCCGAACGCGACCGTACCGACAGCCGAAGCCGGGACCGTAGCCGCCGCCACGCACAGCATCACGGCCCCGGCCCACGCCCCGGGGAACGCGGCCGGCCCTCTCACCGTCACCCACGTCCACGGCGAACGCGTCAGTGTGCGTGCTGCGAACGGCAGCGAGCTGATGGCGTACGTCTACGCCCCCGATCCGGACCCGTTCGAGTCCCGGAAGCCGTACGCGCACCCGCTGCGGACCCTCGGCGGGCGTCTGGTGACCGGCTACCGGCCCAACGACCACCGGTGGCACAAGGGCCTTCAGATGACGGCCAGCCACCTGTCAGGGCAGAACTTCTGGGGCGGCAACTCCTATGTGCACGGAGAGGGCTATCTGCCGTTGCCTGACCGGGTGGGCTCCATGCGGCACGACGGCTTCGACGCGCTCGAGGCGACCGACGCCTCGATGGACTTCACCGAGCGGCTCACCTGGGTGGAGAACGGCGGCGGCCAGTGGGCGCGCGAGACGCGCTCCGTCGTGCTGCACTCGGTGGACACCGCGGCCGGCGCCTATGCCCTGGACTGGTCGATCGAGCTGACCAACATCCGCAGCGAGCCGCTGCACTTCGGCTCACCCACCACGCGCGGCCGTGAGATGGCCGGGTACACCGGCCTGCACTGGCGGGGGCCCCGTGCCTTCACCGGAGGCCAGGTGCTGACCCGGGGCGGGCCCAGCAGCGACGAGGCCATGATGGGGCAGCCCGCCGCCGAGCACCCCTGGCTCGGCTTCGTCGGCGAGCACGATGACGTGGACGGACACGCGACCCTCGTCTTCGCGCACGCGCCCGAGAACACCGAGTCGGTGCACGCCTCGCACTGGTTCGTCCGCTCCCGTCCGACGCCCACCGTCGCCTTCTCCTGGGCGTTCTACGAGGAGTTCGAGCTGCCTCCTGGCGAGAGCTTCCGCTACCGCTACCGCGTCGTGGTCGCCGACGGGGCATGGGACGCGGACCGCATCGAGAAGCAGCTGTCCGCACTGCCCTGGTGACGGCACCGGGCGGCCAGTCCCTCCTTTGTGCCGGTCAGGGCGTTGCCCCTGCCGGACGGTTGCGGGGTGCGCTGTTCGTGCCCCAAAAGACGTTCTCAGGGCTGGAATTCGGCTACGGATCGACGGTCGCGGCAGCGATGTTCGTTACCGAGGTGCTCATCGCCGCCGGATTCGGGCTGTTCATCGTCCGTCGGCTGGGGGAGGGGGACTATGCTCAACGGCTTTGCCCTGCTGGACACGTACAGCGGATGGCGCGACACCTACACGCGGCTGGCCCACCAGGTCACCGCGGACGCATTACGGGCGCACACCGTACTGACCGGAAACAGCGCCTGCGTCGACGGGCTCTGGCGGATCGACGCCCGGCTGCTGGCCGCGATGGCGCACGCCGCGGCGTCCCCGCCCGCCGACGAGGAGGAAGCCCGGGGACGGGACCTGCTCACCGAGATCCTGGGCCGGGTGGAGGCCGCCCGCGGAGGTGAACTCGTCCGCCACTGGCCGGGCGGGCCCCGGTGGCTCACGGCGCTGCTCGGCCGACCAGGCCGGTACCAGCTCGGCGGCACAGGCCCGCAGGTCTCCTGGGCCCTGGCCACGGTCGGGGCTCCATCTGTGCTGGCCTTGGCCGACCGCAGCCCCGAACAACTGGCGGTGATCGACCCCCGCACCGGGCTCTGCCAGTCGGACACCGTGGTGCCCGCCGGATCGGTCACTCCGTCCGGACACCCGACCAAACAACCGCACTGCGTCCTGGAGTTCACGGCAGGCACCCGCTACGGCCAGGGCGCCGTGCTGCGCTCGACCCGGATCATCGTGCGCTTCGGTGACGAGCCGATCGAGCAGGACGAGGACTTCGCGGCACTGACGCCCCGGCTGCCGGGCGTGCGGGCCGGTCTGCTGTCGGGCCTCAACGGGCCGCCGGACGGCGACCTGGCCTCCCGGAACTGGCTCGTCGGCCTCGGGCGCGACTGGGCAGCGGCAGGAATCCCCGTCGTCCATCACGAACTCGCCGAGTTCTCCTCCCCGCAACGGCTGCGCGAGGCCCTGGACCTGCGCGTGGCGACCTCCGTCGGACTCAGCCTGTCCGAGCTGTATTCGCTGAATGAGCGGCGCGGCGATCCCCGGCTGCTCGCCCGCGACATCGCCGAGTGGACCGGAGCCCTCCGGGTCGTCGTCCACGCCGACGACTGGGCGCTAGCCGTGCACCGGAACCAGCAGACGGACCCGGCCGGAGCGCTGCTCGTCGGCAGCCTGCTCGCCGGGGCCCGCGCCCGGGCCGGGCGTCCGGTCGCCGAGCTGGTGCCGCCGCCCGACGCCGAGTTCACGGCCGACCGGCCGACGGGCGGCCCGCTCGGCGACGGCTGGCGGGCGACCAGCGTCCCATCCCCCCATCTGCGCAGACCCGCGGCGACCGTGGGCCTCGGCGACACCTTCGTCGCCGGCCTGCTGCTTGCCGAGAGCCTGCCCTGACCAGCGCCCGGCCCCCGATCCGCCGGCCATGCCGGAGGGCGACGAACCGGCCAGGCTCCTCATCCGGTTGGAGGTCTGCGCTGGTCACGCGCTGCCAAGAGGCATGAGGAAATCGCGGAGGTGTTCCAGGAGGGCGTCGGGGCGCTCCTCGGGGATGAAGTGACCGCACTCGGGGATCTCGGCGCCGCGACCAGCTGGGCCCACCCGAAAAGACTGCTCAGGTCCGCACGGCCGATCCAAGTGGACTGACTGACAGCTCCTGTTCGGGATGGTTAGGATGCCGGTGATGAAGAACTTCTCCTCGTACGGATTGGGGGAATCGTTCGCGCAAGGTGAGTGCTGATGGCACATCACTTCGCGAACACGATTCCGGCCCGCTTGTCGATGTGGCAGCGCGTGCGCGAGTACGCCGTGCCACCGTCCATGATCGAGACAGCGACCACACGGCGTGCGGTCGGTGACTGGGCGGGGGCTTGCGCCGCCACCCGGATCGATGTCGATCTCGATCTGCGCGCCGTGCGCGACCGCCACGGCACCGATCTCGTCACCCACCTCCGTGCAGATCTGCGTCGACTGGCGCCGGATCTGCTCCGCTGGCACATGCCCCGGATCGCCCCCGACGGGCGGCTCCGGCCCGGCCTCACCATCTCGCTGGCCTGCTACCGGGGCTTCGGCACCACGCCGCTGCAGCTGGTGGTGCGGACACCGCCGGCCTGGGCGGACGCCGGACAGCGGATATCCCTCGCCTTGTGGGAGGGCTCCGGGAACGACGCCCCCGGACACCATCCGCACCCACACCCTGACCGGCGTTTCCGGCTCGACCTGCACCGGCACCTCTGGGACTCCGGGCGGAGCGGCGAACTGGCGCGGCGGTGCGGTGCGGGCGGGGCATCGTCCACAGCGCCGCCGGACCGGCCCAACGCACCCGGCCGGCCAGTCATGCTGGATCGTACCGATCGGCCTACCCTCCACGATTCCGCGTGGGCGGTGGGAAGTTGGGCCACCGAGGCGGAGTTGCTGTTGCGGGCCGAGGGGCGCCCTCGTGGGGCCTTCACCGTGCGGCTCGGTGCGCGGAGTCGCGCTGTGCTCGAACTCGTCGCCCCCGACGACAGCCATGCCCCTACGTTCCGGCCGCTGTGGGAGGCGCTGCCGCCACAGGAGGTCGCGGCGCTTCCGGTGCTACCGGAGGCGGCGGCCCGGGTCCTTCCGGATCTGGAACTGCTGCGGACCGGGCTGGTCGTGGCCGAACGGCTGCACCCGCTCGTCGCCGCAGCACTGGCGGCCTCCGGCTCGGCGGCGCCCGGCTCGGCACCGGTGGCCGGTCCCGCCCCCGAGCCCGGCGATCCGCATCGGGTGGAGTGCCGGGGCGAGGTCCACCGGATCGCGCTGCGGGACGGGGCGCTGACGGCGATCGATCACGACCCGGACCAACTGCGCCGGGAGGAGCTGCTGGTGGCGCTCGGCGGGCCGGCGCTGCCCTGTCTGCGGGCGATCGACGCGGTGCACCGCAATCCCGAGGCACTGCCCGCGGTTCGGGAGCGGCTCGGCCACGGGGACGTCGCCGGGGCGCTGGACGTGGTCGAGGGGCTGCTCGGTCCCGGTGCGGTCCTGCGCGACGGGCCGCTCCGCGAGGAACTGGAGTCGGCCGCGGCCCGCCGTATCGACCATGGGCTCTTCCGCTCGGGACTGGTCGCCGTCCACCCCGCTGCCGGTGCGGTAGGGGCGGGGAACGCCTCGGGCGTGGGGCACGCGGATACGGGTCACCGACCCCGACTCGACCGCCGTACGCCTCCCGCAATGCGCCGCAAGCGGAGCAGCCGGGCCCGGCCCCGCACCGGCCTGACCTGCTGACCGGCTGCCCCCTCCGAAGTCCTTCCCCGCACTGCGCAATCCGCAGCGCACACCCATACGACATCCGGGACGGGCCGCCCGTTCCCTTATCCCACCCCAGGTGATGCTCATGACCACCAGCACTCTCCTTTCCGCCTCCGTCCCGGCCGCCGGCACGCCCGCATCCACCCCCGTCGACGCATCCGGAACCGGCACCCATCTCGCCCTCGCCGACGATCTCCTGACCCTCCTGCGGACGACCACCACCGAGCCGCGCCCCGACGAGCAGCTCGAAGCGCTCACCCTGGCCGTCGCGGCCGACCTGCCCGTGCTGCTCTGGGGCGAGCCGGGCATCGGCAAGACCGCGGCCCTGACCCAGCTCGCCACCTCCCTCGACCTGCCGCTGACCACCGTGATCGCCAGCGTCCACGAGCCGTCCGACTTCTCCGGGCTGCCCATCGTGGGCGATGACCCGGCGGTGCAGGGGGTGCCGATGGCGCCGCCGCAGTGGGCCGTGGAACTCGTTCGGGCCGGGCGGGGGCTGCTCTTCCTGGACGAGCTCTCCACCGCCACCCCGGCCGTCCAGGCCGCGCTGCTCCGGGTCGTCCTGGAGCGGAGGGTCGGTGCGCTGCAACTGCCGCCGGGGGTACGGATCGTGGCCGCCGCCAATCCGCGCGCGTCGGCAGCGGACGGATGGGAGCTGAGTCCGCCGCTTGCCAACCGGTTCGTGCATCTGCACTGGGCGCACGACCGGGAGGTGGTGGTGCGCGGGCTGGGCGGGGTCTGGCCCCGGGCGCAGCTGCCCCGGTTGGTGCGGGAGCAGCTGCCGGAGGCGGTGGCTTTCGCCCGGCGCGCGGTCTGCGGCTTCCTGGAAGTCCGGCCGACGCTGATCCACCGGCTGCCGAGCACCGAGACGCGGCGCGGCGGAGCCTGGCCCTCGCCCCGGAGCTGGGAGGCCGCGTTGACCCTGCTGGCCTTCGGCACGGCGGCCTCCGTCTCCCGGGAGGTACTGGCGCTGCTGGTGCGGGGCGCGGTGGGGGACGGGCCCGGGCTCGAACTCCTCGCCCATCTGGACCGGATGGACCTGCCGGACCCGGAGTCGCTGCTGGCCGATCCGGCCTCCGCCGAACTGCCGGAGCGGGGCGATCTGCGTCAGGCGGCGCTGGAGGCGGTGGTGGCTGCCGTCGGGGCGCGGCCGGAGCGGGAGCGGTGGGAGGCGGGCTGGGCGGTGCTTGTCCGGGCGCTGGAGACCGGCGCCCCCGACCTGCTGGTCGCCCCGGCGACGGCGCTGGCCGCGCTGCGACGCGACGACTGGGACGTGCCGGAGACGGTGGAGCGGCTGACCGGGGTGGTCGGTCTCGCCCGGCGTACTGACCGGTCGGTCGGGCGGACTAGGGCGTCGGCCGACGCCGGGCGGGCGACGGGGGCTCGCCGATGACGGGGGCCGCCAAGCGCCCCGGGCCGCACCCGCTGCCGCGCCCGATGTCCCGGCCCGCGCCGCCGCGCCCGGCGCCGACCACCGCGCCGAGGCCGTCGGCCGGCTCCGGCGGACCGGCCGGCCGCCCCGGACTCCCGCTGGACATGGAGAAGTTGCTGGTCGCCCGGCTGCACGCGGTGAAGGTTCGTCCCTATCTGGCCGACGCCCTCTTCGCGCTGCACGTGGTGGAGGACCGGTCGGTGCCGACGATGGCGGTGGACGTGCACTGGCGCTGCTACGTCTCTCCCGGCTTCGTGGCACGCACCCCGGTGGAGGAGCTGGCGGGCGTCTGGGTGCACGAGGTCTCCCACCTGCTCCGGGACCACCATGGGCGGGGCGAGCGGTATGCACGGGAGCACGAGCAGCACGGCCCGGGCGAGAGGAGCGAGACGGGGGTCCCCCCGGCCGACGGCCGGGGGAGGCTGCGGCGGAACATCGCGGCCGACTTCGAGATCAACGACGACATCTACGGTGACGGTCTGCCCCTGCCTGCCGGGGCGGCACTGCCGTCGCTGTTGGGGCTGCCCGACGGGCTGCTGATGGAGGAGTACCTGCGTACGGCGTCGATGTCCGGGCTCGCAGTGGACCTGGCCTGGCTGGACTGCGGCAGTGGTGCCGACGGGCAGGACCGGCCGTGGGAGCTGGGGCCCGACGGGGCACACGGGCTGAGCAGGCAACAGCGGGACGCGGTCCGCTTCCGGGTCGCCGAGGGGATCAAGGGCAGGCCGGGCAACGCGCCCGAGGGGTGGCGCCGATGGGCGGACGAGGCGTTCCATCCACCGCAGCCGTGGCGGCAGTTGCTGGGAGCTGCGGTGCGCTCGGCGGCGGGTGCGCCGGGGGTGGGCGAGGACCACAGCTACCGGCGTCCGTCCCGCCGCTCGGCCAGTGTCCCCGGGGTGCTGCTGCCGAGCCTGCGCCGTACGCCGCCCCGGGTCTGCGTGGTGATCGACACCTCCGGCTCGGTGAGCGACGCCGAGCTGGGCAGCGCGCTGCTGGAGGTGGCGGCGATCTTGCGGGCGGTGGGCGGGCGGCGAGACCTGGTCTCGGTGATCTCCTGCGACGCGGCGGCCGGGGTCGCCGTCCCGCTCTGCCGGGCCGAGAACATCGAACTGATCGGTGGTGGTGGGACGGATCTGCGCTCGGGCTTCGCTCGGGCGCTCCGCTCCCGTCCACGCCCGGACGTGATCGTCGCCCTGACGGACGGTCAGACACCATGGCCGTCCGCTCAGCCGCCGTGCCGCACCGTCGTGGGTCTCTTCCCCCGCCCCGCCCGCGCCGTGGACGAGGAGAACCCCGACTACGTCCCGGACGCACCGCCGCCCTGGGCGCGTGTCGTCGCCATCAGCTGAGAAAGCACAGTGGCGCCGTATCCAGGTCAGGAGCAGGAGCAGGAGCAGGAGCAGGAGCAGGAGCCGTCCACGTACTGCGGTTTGTCATGGATCGATGAAGTTGATGCATGGAATCGATGGAGGTGGAGCATGAATGGACCATTTTGTGGAGCGAGTGCCTTTAGTCTTCTTGCGGGGTTGATGGTGTGGGTCCTCGTATCGATGGTGGGGGGCTTGGGTGGATCCTCGGCAGCCCAGCGACCCGTGCCGCGTCGGCAAGTACCGGCTGGTGGGGCGGCTTGGCGAAGGTGGCATGGGGCAGGTGTATTTCGGTCGTTCCCCCGGGGGACGTCCGGTCGCGGTGAAGCTGATCCGGTACGAATACGCGCACCGTGAGCGATTCCGCGCCCGATTCGCCCGCGAGGTCGAGGCCGCCCGCAGGGTCGGGGGATTCCATACCGCATTGGTCATCGACGCCGATCCCGACGCCGATCCACCGTGGATGGTCACCGCCTACATCCCCGGCCCTTCCCTGCATGGTGCCGTCACCGCACACGGTCCGCTCGACGCGCAGGCCGTACGAACTCTGGGCGCCGGGCTCGCCGAGGGGTTGGCCGCAATCCACGCCTGCGGGCTGGTGCATCGAGATCTCAAGCCCGGCAACGTCATTCTGGCCGCCGACGGTCCGAGAATCATCGACTTCGGTATTGCCAGCACGCAGGACGCCAACAAGATGACCGCGACCGGCGCTGTCCTGGGAACTTACGCCTACATGTCCCCGGAACAGGTGAACGGGCATCCGCCCGAACCCGCCAGCGACGTTTTCGCCCTTGGCGCGGTCCTGGGATTCGCGGCCACCGGTCATAGCCCTTTCGACGGCGAGACAACCGCCGCCATCCTTCGTCGAATCACCAGCGAGCCACCCGACCTACGCGATATTGCCGTGGAACGCGGGGATCGCGACTTGATCGTCGCTTGCCTGGCAAAAGACCCCGCAGCCCGGCCGCCTCTCGCTGAGGTTCTCGCCCGGCTGGCAGGGCCCTGGCCGAGTGCCGACTGGCTTCCTCCCGCCGTGATGAACATGATCGCCTCCAGGGAGGCCGAGTCCACCGGCGCCCTGGCCTCGGAGGAGAAGGAATCAGACCATCGGCTTCACGGACAAACCACGGTGGACCCACCTTCGGGAAGTAGGATTCCGCGCCGGGTCGTCCTGTTCGCCGGGCTCGTGGCATCCCTGGGCGCCGTCGTGGCCGGGGTGATGTTCCTCATTCCCCCGGAATCCGACAAGGCGTCAGCCGTTCCTTCAGCACCCGCCAAGTCGTCGTCGATTCTTCCGGAGTCCGCCAAGCCGTCGGTTCTCCCGGAGTCCGCCAAGCCGTCGATTCTCCCGGAGTCCATCAAGCCGTCGGCGCAACGCGGGCGCACCGTCACCGACGATGGCCGGGCATTCGGGCCCGGCGGATGGAGTCAGTTCACCGTGACGGTCGATCCGGCCAACGCCGGCGTGCGGCTGACACGCCGCCTCGACTCCAGCGTGTCCGGGCAGAGCGCGTCAATCTCCGTGAACGGCAAAAAGACGGAGCAGTGGGTACCTAGGGATGGAGCTCTTACCGTCTGGGTGGATCAGACTGTCGTGCTGCCGAGGTCATCCACGAACGGCAGGAGAATTCTCACCGTCAGGAACACGTTCGCGTCTTCGACAAAAGATTTCAACGAGTTCACCTACTTCGTGGAGCAGAAGATCGACGGCGCCTGGCGCCTCACCGATGTGGTCGACATCGGACCCAGTAGCCTCGCCGACGAAAAGGCGCATAGATACCGCATCAAGAAGATGACATGGGAGGGTACGCGCACGTTCAGTTATCGGCGTGGATGACTGGTGGTCTGCGAGTTGGTCGGGATGGGCGGGAAGGCCGCTCCCCCCTCCACACCGCCAAGGTCCCGGCGAAGCGCTCGACCGGCTGCGGTCGGGCCGCTTCCGGGGAAGACCGCCTCCGCAGCCACGGTGTTCTCGACGCCGTCGAATGAACCCGGTCCGGCCAACTCGGGTCACTCACCTCACCAACCAGCCTGAGCGAGGGCGATACGAGGTCACGGCCCACCCTGCGGAACAGGGACCGTCCGGTCGGGGTCCCCTCCCGTACGGAAGCGGCTAGCGTGGTTCCGAGCAACTGGGACGAGGACGGGGAGGCAGGGACGATGACGCTGTCGCCGTCGCGGCTGCCGAGCAAGGTCAACCTGCTGCCGCAGGGTTACGGGAGCCTGTCGCGCGGTATTCCGCCCGCGCAGCCCGGCACCCTGTTCGTCATGGGCGTCAACGGCGGCATGAGCATGGCTCCCGATGCCGCTTTCCCTCTCGTGTTCGGCCGCAACGAACCCGAAGTCCATGTCTGCGTCGCGCCGGACGATGCGCACGTCAGCCGCAGGCACGGCTACATCACGCGGGAGTACTCGCGGTGGGTGCTGAACAACACCGGGAGGCTGGCCATCCGGCTCCCGGGGGCCCGCCTGGTGCTGGGCGGCGACCGGGTCGAGCTCGCGTCCGGGTTCACCCCCCTGTTCATCGTCGGGCCGAAACGGGAGCACCTGCTGGAGGTGCGTATCGCCACGCCGGCGCCGGGCGCAGGGGATGACGGTGTGCGCGAGGCCGCCACGCACGAGGGCGATGTGTGGGACCTGACCGCGACCGAGAAGCTGGTCCTGATCTGCCTCGCCCAGCGCTATCTGCGCAACGACCCCCAGCCGCAACCTCTCACCTGGGCCGAGGTCGCGGCCGAACTGACCGATCTGCGCCCGAGAGAGAACTGGACCCGGGGGCGGGCGGCACGCGTCGTCGCCTGCGTACGGACAAGGCTCAGCTGCACGGTGCCCGGGCTCATGGAAGACGAAATCCCCCAGCCCGTCGGCAATGCGCTCAACCACAACCTGATCACCGAACTCCTCGTGACCACAACCCTCGTCAAATCCGACCTGGCCCTCCTGGAGGGCGACGGACAGCACTGAGGGCCGGACCGAGGGCGCAACGGATGCGGCGGTCGGTGCGGCAGCGAAAGCAGTTGTGGCGGTGCGGGCACCGCCACAACTGCATGGCGACAAGAGAGCATCCCACTGGGCTGTGCGCCTCGCGTGGGCTGTGGGCTGTGGACTCTGCGCAGTACCAGGAATTCAGGCGGGGCGGAAATGCACCGAACGAGCCTGCTTGTGTCCCTTGTTGAAGCGCCCGACCGGCGGAAGCCAGACCAGGATAAGTGCGACGAGGCCGAAAATGATGGCGAGGAAGCTGGTCAGGAACAAGCTGTTGGGCGGCTGGTCGCCCAGAATGAGGGTGTGCGGCAGGATGAACTGGACGACCGCCATCACAGTGATCAGCACTCGCGCCCAGGTCGCGCCCGTACGCAGGACGAAGACGGTGAACAGCAGGAGGCATGCCGCGACAAAGATCGCGATGCCGGCCCGTGCCGATATCGTGTCCTGAAGGCTGCTTACGGCCTCGTTCCAGATGGGCCCGGACATGTCCTTGATCTCCGAGGCACTGGTCCCGGCAGGCAGCCCGACCGCATCCGGGTTGTCGTCCATGGCCTGGCGCAGATAATCGTCGGCGAAGTCCTTTCCACCCGCGTAGACAATGAACGCGCCGATGAGGGAACAGAGCGCCGACAGCGCGGTGATGAGCGACACGACGACCACGAAGGCCGGACGTCTCGGTGGCGCGGGCGGGGCAGCGGGCGCCCCCTGCGCAGAGGGGTAGGGCTGCTGCATGGGGTGGGGGTAACTCACGGCGGAATGCTCCTTGGGAGGCTTGGCGCCCCAGTAGGTTTGCGGGTGCGAGGATCCTTACATAGCCGCCGGTCTCCAAACCGCCTTTTCTGTGAAAGTAATCGGCAGAAAACTCCACGCTCCCTCTCGAACAATTTGCCTCCGCGACAATGTGCTCGGACGACGTGCAGCGACCGCGACCGGGGTGATTCGGATCGTGCCCCTGCGCGGGCCGGTGTCTGCATGGTGGCTGATCAGCCGTTTGACGTCTGCGACCTGCACGACCATTCGCAATGCTGGGAATCGCTCAGGAGGGCTTCCGTCGCTCGCGTCGTGGGCTTGACCCTGCACCGCGGTGCAGGGTGCACGTTGTCGGCATGACCCACTCACCCCTCCCGAACCGCCGCCGGTGGACCGACCCCGTCCGGATCGGCGCCCTGTACGACCTCGCTGTCGCCCTCGTGTTCGCGACTCCATGGACTGCCCGGCTCACCATCGACGGACTCCGAGCCGCGCACACCGCACTCGACCTACCGGGCCGAGCCCCTGGCGGTTTCGGGCCGGAGCACCTGTTGTTCGTCACCTTCTTCGGCGTCTTGGTGACGATGTGGGCAGTGGTGCGTCTGGTGCGCGGAGATACGGTGACCACCGCTGCTGACACCGTTGGACGGGCGGCCTTCGCACTACTGATGATGGACGCTCTGGCCGCAGGCGTGACTCCCGTGCTGGTGGTCTTCCTCGTGATCGAGATCGGTTTCCTCTTTGCGCAAGGGTGGACGCTGGTCCGGGCACGGCGAGCGCGCGACCACCGCACCCGGGAGACTGTGACCCCATGACACCGACCGACGTCGCCCGCGCCGCCGGCGTGCGGCTCAGCACCGTCCGCTACTACGAGCGCCGCGGGTTCCTCTCCCCCGAGCGAGACCCGCACTCCGGCTACCGCCGCTACTCGCAGGGCGACGTCCGCCGCATCCGCTTCGTACAGCGGGCGCAGCGGCTGGGGTTCGGTATGGGGGAGATCGCGGCGTTCCTGGCGCTCTCCCAGGAGGGCCTCGTCCCGTCCTCGCGTCTGCGCGCCGTCGCCGACGCCAAGCTCGCGGACCTCGATGAGCGCATCGCCGACCTCACCCGCATGCGCGCGGCCCTCGCGGCGCTGGCCGGGGGCGCCGTGGACGGCGACTGCGTGTGCCCCGTCGAGGCAGCACTGACCGGTAGTACGACCCGGGACCAGGCCGTCCCGGCCAATGACCACGGAGTGCCATGGTGACCCCGACAGCGTCCCGCGAAGCTGGAGCTCGCGCGCGCGGCCGACCAGTAACGTCCGCCTCAACGGTAGTTGCGGGACAAGCTCCGGGTTGCGCAGCATCAACCCCGGGCCGCGGTGGCGGCGCCCGGCTGGGAGCCGGACGCCGGCACCGCTACGTCAGGCCGGAGAGGTGACCGCTCGGCCGAGGTGCCGGGCGAAGAACCGGACCGTGAGCCGACCGGTCCTTCGGCGCCGATCTCCGGAAGTTCCTGAAGGGCGTCCAGGGTCGCCTGCCACTCGGGTACGGCGCGCTCCGCAAGGTGGGCGTTGTAGCGGACGACGATCGGGCCGACTGGCTCGCCCGCCGCCATCGCCCGCTGCATCACGGCGATTTCCTGCTCGTCGTGCGCCGTGTGCGGCCGGTCGCCGAGCCCGGGCGCGTCGATGACGGCGACGTGGAAGCCGGAGCCGGTCACGAGGCGCGATTTACTCGGCCGCCAATTGGTGGTCGGCCCCGACATAGCTTTGAGGCAGCAAGTCGGTGACAAGGACAGTTCGGATGCGGTCGTCTTCGCCGACGATGACCTTGAGGGCGGGAGATCTCTTCAGCCCATAGCGATCAGCCGTTCGTGAGGCTGTTCAGTCGGGTGGGAGCCCGACATAGTGCCCTCATGACCGTGGGCTTCAGTGGTGAAGTGGCCGAGTACTACGCAAAATTCAGGCGAGGCTATCCCGAACAGGTCCTCGACTTCCTGCAGGAGTACTTTGCGCTGTCTCCGGAAGACAGCGTCCTTGACCTCGGATGTGGCACGGGACAACTTGCCATTCCGCTCGCGCCACGGGTACGGGCGGTAATCGGCATGGACCCGGAACCCGACATGCTGCGCCTGGCTCGCAAGGCGGCCGGTGAGCGCGGAGTCCGCAACGCCACCTGGGTGCTCGGTGCCGACACCGATGTCCCTTCCCTCGGCGCACTGCTGGGACATAAGTCATCGCTCGCGATGACCGTCGTGGGACAGGCCCTCCACTGGATGCGGCACGACGAGCTGTTCCGCGGCCTCCTTCCGTCCTTCCGCGTAGGCGGAGGCATCGCCGTGATCTCGAATGGGACACCGCTGTGGCTGCAGGACTCGGCCTGGTCACGTGGTCTGCGTACCTGGCTGGAACGCCACTTCGACACCGAACTGACCGCGTCCTGCGGAACCGCTGACTGGGATCGGCTCCGGTATGCACAGTCACTCGAAGACGCCGGCTTTTCAGACCTGCGAAGCACCACGGTCTCCTACACCGCCGAGCTGACTATCGACCAGGTCATCGGCGGTCTCTACTCCGCCATTCCCGCAGAGCAACTACCGACTGCCGAGAACCGGCCGGCATTCGAGGACGGCATCCGGGCGGCACTGCCTCACGACGAGCCTTTTCCCGAGCACGTCCACGTCTCCGTACTCGTCGGCCGGGTCGGCTGAACGGACGCGCTCATTGCCGCGTCCTACGAATCCCGCGCAGATGCGAGGGGCTCTTTCGCTCATCTCCAGGTGCGGTGGAGGAAGTCGGCGATGAGGGGAGCGATCTCGGGAAGGTTTTCCTCCAGAGCGAAGTGGCCGGTGTCGAAGAGGTGGAGCTCGGCGTCGGGCAGGTCGCGCAGGTAGGCGCGGGCGCCGGGTTCGGGGAAGAAGGGATCGTTGCGGCCCCAGGTGATGAGGGTGGGCGGGGTGTGCTCGCGGAGCCAGGTCTGCCACTGGGGGTACAGCGCGAGGTTGGAGTGGTAGTCGAAGGCCAGATCGAGCTGCGGCTGAGTGCGGCCGGGCCGGTCGAGGAAGTGCTGGTCGAGGGTCCAGCCGTCGGGGGCGATGAGGCGGGGGTCGCTTGTGCCGCCTTCGTACTGGGCCCGGGTGGCAGAGAGGGTCAGCAGGCTCCGGACGGTGTCCTCGGCGCCCGGGGTTTCCGGGCGCATGGCGATGAAGTCGCGGGCATCGGCTGAGAGGCCCTCGGTGTACGCGTTGCCGTTCTGGACGACGAGGCCGGCGATCCATTCGGGATGGCGGGTCGCCAGACGGAATCCGACAGGTGCGCCGAAGTCGAAGACGTACATCACGAACCGGCTCAGGGTGAGCTGCTGGATGAACCCTTCGGCGACATCGGCGAGCCGGTCGAAGGTATAGGCGAACGTGCCGCCCGTGGTGGCGGATTGCGGGGCGTCGCTGTGACCGAAGCCCGGGTAGTCGGGGGCGATGAGGCGGTAATGCGCGCCGAGGCTGTCCATGAGCCGTCGGAACTGGTGCGAGGCCGACGGAAAGCCGTGCAGGAGCAGCAGCACCGGGGCCTCGGCCAGGCCCTCGGACGGTGTCGACTCGCGGTAGAAGATCCGCACACCGTCGACCTCGACATGGCGGTGGAGTATCCGGGGGACAGCGGGGATCCTCATGTCACATGCCTCCTAGCGGCGATCAGGCATTAGTTCTAGCCGCCACGGCGCTAATGCGTCAATCGGCAGGAGTAGCATTAGGCCCATGCATGGTCTCGAGCCGCTGACCGGAGAGCCACTCGCCCTCGACCTGGTCAACACACGGCCTCTCACTGCGGACGGCCCGGTCGACCTCCTAGCCGACTCCGCCGGGCTGCGGTCCTGGCTGGCTCTGCAGGCGGACCGGCTCCCTGACCCGGGTGCCGGGCGTGAAGCTGTCGACGCGGCCGATGTGAGAGCCGTCCACGCGGTACGCGCCCACGCAACCGCTGCAATCAACCAGGCCCGGCAAGGTAAGCGCCCACCGGAAGCCGCGCTGCGCGCACTCAACGAAGCCCAATCCGCCGCACCCGCCATCAACCATGTGGCCTGGGACGGCACTGCGGTCACCGTCACCCGGCACCGTACCGGCTCCCTGGGCGCCCGCACTGCCGCCCTGCTCGCCGAAGCCGCTGCCGATCTGCTCGCCGACCCGGCCGTCGGGACGATCCGGGAATGCGAGGCCGACGACTGCGTCATGCTGTTCCTGCCCGCCCATCCACGCCGCCGCTGGTGCTCGGCCGCCCGGTGCGGCAACCGAGCCCGCGTCGCCCGCTACTACCAGCGGCACAAAGCCACCTGACGGCCCCGCACAACCCGGCGATGGCCTGCCCCCCGGGCCCACGCGCTGATGAGCTCGTCGGTGACCCACCGTCCGACGTCGGCGGGGTAGGGCGCCGCCAAGTACAAGGGTGATGTGCAGGAAACCATCGTCGATCGCGTACCGGCCGACGCGAATCGGAGCGCACGGCGCGGGTCGCTCACTGGTCGGAGTAGCTGAGGTCCCCCATGGTCCAGGCGCTCACGTCCTTGATGGCGATCCGGTACATCCCGCCCGTTTCAGGAATGCCAACGGTCCCCTGGAGGATCCTGGCGACATGGAAGTGCAGGTAGGAGGGCGACTTGGGGCCACGAGGCTCCGTGCTTTCCGGTACCGCCATGAAAGTTCCGGCGAACGGGGCGAGCCGGTCCGAGTCCCTCAAGACCTCGGCCACTCGCTGCCTCCACACCGTCTCGGGAGCCAACCGCCCCGTGATGACAGCGCCGTGGACCACGACGGTGAGAGACATCTGATTGGTTTGCTCCGACTCCACCATGGCGGCGATATCGACGAGCAGCTCGTCAGCATTCGACATGGGTGCTGATGCTATAAGGCCGCGTACCGGGTCCGCGACGGGCAGGGACTCGCGCCGCTCCGGGGAGGCGAGTGGAGCATCGCCACGGGCGCTGCTCCGTCCCGATGTGGATACGTACCACGCCCCGGCGGCGTCATGTGACACCACCGGGGTCATGCCTGAGGCCCGGGCGCCTGCGCCCCCGGGTGGTCAAGCCTGCGGCGTGGTTCCCAGCAGTGCCGCCGCCGTCTGCTGGGGGGTGAGAACGGCCTCGGGCGCGGTGACAGCGCCGTGGCAGGTGAAGCCGAGCCGGGTCAGTGCCCTGCCCATTTCCTCGGCAGTGAAGTCGCGGCGGTCCTGCCTGGTGACCACTTCCCCGACCTGCTTGACAGGGAAGGTGCGGCGGCCGATGGTCACGGACGCCCCTGAGACGGTTTCGGGCTTGATGCCCTTCATGGCCTCCAGTACGTCGCTCTTGAGCAGGTAGAAAGCAGAGTTGGCGATGACGCAGCGCATAGTGCCTCAACAGGGTAGAAGGGGGAGCTTCGGAAGGGGCTGACTGTCTGGGACGGTCGGCGGGCGAGGACACCCCCGGTGTGGACGTTCTCGTCGAGCACGGCGGAACACGTCATGCGGCGATACCGGAGGACGGGCGACGGCGTCCTCGGGCAGGCCCGCCCCGCCGCCCACGCTGCGCGGAGGAGCCGGTGCGCTTGGGGCGCTCGGCGACCGGTGCGGCGATAGTGACGGGTACGCCAGGGGGCTGCTGGGCGCCGGTGATACGGCTCAGTTCGGCCTCGCCCGAGCGCACCTTGGCCACCTGCGCCGTGATTCCGGCGTCGGCCATCAGGCGGTTCACGCTGCGGCGCTGGTCCGGAACGACCAGGGTGACGACGGTGCCGGACTCACCGGCGCGGGCGGTGCGACCGCCGCGGTGCAGATAGTCCTTGTGGTCATTGGGCGGATCGACGTTGACGACGAGGTCGAGGTTGTCGACATGGATGCCACGAGCCGCGACATTGGTGGCCACCAGGACCGTGACGTGCCCGGTCTTGAACTGGGCGAGGGTGCGAGTGCGCTGGGACTGGGACTTTCCGCCGTGCAGCGCCGAGGCGCGTACGCCGACGGCCAGCAGCCGCTTGGTCAGCCGGTCCACCGCGTGCTTGGTGTCCAGGAACATGAGCACCCGCCCGTCCCGGGCGGCGATCTCCATGGCGGTGGCCTGCTTGTCGGCGTCGTGCACATGCAGCACGTGATGTTCCATCGTGGTGACCGCAGCCGCGGAGGGATCGACGGAGTGGACCACCGGATCGGTCAGATAGCGGCGGACCAAGCGGTCGACGTTCCGGTCGAGGGTGGCGGAGAAGAGCAGCCGCTGCCCCTCCGGCCTTACCTGGTCGAGCAGTTGGGTCACCTGGGGCATGAAGCCCATGTCCGCCATCTGGTCCGCTTCGTCCAGGACGGTGATGGCGACCTGGTCCAGCCTGCAGTCGCCCCGCTCGATGAGGTCCTTGAGCCTTCCGGGTGTCGCAATGACGACCTCGGCCCCCGCGCGCAGCGCGCTTGCCTGACGGCCGATCGACAAGCCGCCGACCACGGCGGTGAGCCGCAGTTGGAGCGACCGGGCGTAGGGAGTGAGCGCGTCGGTCACCTGCTGTGCCAGTTCCCGGGTGGGTACGAGGACGAGGGCCAGCGGCTGCCGGGACTCGGCTCGTTGCCCCGCGGTACGGGCCAGCAGGGCGAGACCGAAGGCAAGCGTCTTACCCGAGCCTGTGCGCCCGCGGCCCAGGACGTCCCGGCCGGCCAGCGAGTTCGGCAGTGTCGCCGCCTGGATCGGGAACGGCACGGTCACGCCTTCGGAGCTGAGCGCGGCACGCAGACGGTCGGGCAGGTCCAGATCGGAGAACTTCTCGACGGCCGGAAGCGGCGGGGTGCTGGTGACCGGGAGTGCGAACTCCATGGGCCGGGAGGGGGAACGATGCCCTTGACCGCCCGATCGCCCGGCCGTGGCCGAACGGGACGGAGCACTCTTGCGGGCCGTCCCCAGCGGACGGCCGCGGCCACCCCGTCCGGAGCCGCCGCCGGCGCCCGTACGGGGGCGGTTGGAGCTGTCGTTCGTGCGGGTGGAGCGATTCATACGGAACCTTCCTCGGTGCGGCACGCATCGAGGGAATTCCTCCAGCAGCGGTGAGCTGCATGAGTATTCGCAAGAACGAGCCGGAGAAAAAGACAAAGAAAACCGGGCCGCAGTGGCAGCCGGTTCTTTTCGGAAAAAGTAGCGGCGAATTGGAACGGGTGGCGGCGAATGGGCCGGAGAAAAGGCACTCGCCCTTCGGCCCGTAAGGGCCGGGAGCAGGATTCCGCCTTGCCGAAGACTTGGTAATTCGGCAGACGACGCTGCCGTTGATCCGCCGCGCACGGAGCCCGTCGAAGACGAGGGGCACGGTCAAGGGGACGAGCTGGGGGCGCGTACGCGCGGTGCACCCCAGCTGTCTGGTACGCGTCGACGTCGGCGTCAGGCAGGAACGATGTTCTCGGCCTGAAGGCCCTTCTGGCCCTGCGTGATGTCGAAGTTCACCTTCTGGCCTTCCTGAAGCTCGCGGAACCCGGAGGCGGCGATGTTCGAGTAGTGGGCGAACACATCAGCGCCGCCACCGTCCTGCTCGATGAAGCCGAAGCCCTTTTCCGCGTTGAACCACTTCACGGTGCCAGCTGCCATTGAATCTCCCTCGGGGGCAGTGACCGGAATCCGCACCTTGCGAAACCGGAGTCGCTGCGATGATCTCCCCTCCGGAAACACCGGAAATGAAAAGTACGCTCGCTGATGAGCGGCGAAAGAGAATGTGATATCTCTGGGAACCACAACTGCAACTGCCATCAGCGTAGCACGGTCGAGCCGGAGACCGCGGTTGGTGCCCGCTGCGGACCTCGGGGGGAGAAATCCTGTCTGCTCATTTTCGGCATTTCTGCAACGGCCGGAAGAGATTCTTGCCTCCGGTCGGCAGCAGTGCTGTCACCGCGGGCTGAGACGTCGGCGAGTACGGTGACCGCCTGAGCCGGTTCCGGGACGACGAGTAACGGTCGGCCCGGCCGGGGGCGAGTGAGGTGACACCGGTCACCACTGCGGGCTGTCGAGGCAGCCGTCGTCAGGCGTCGGTCTTCGCCTCGGACGGGGTGTCGCAGGAGTGCCGCCGGCGCAGTTGTTCGTTGATGCGGTTGGCTTCCTCGAGTTGGTCTTCGAGGAGGATGATGCGGCAGGCCGCCTCGATCGGGGTGCCCTGATCGACGAGCTCACGGGCCCGGGCGGCGAGGCGCAGCTGGTAGCGGGAGTAGCGGCGGTGCCCGCCCTCCGAGCGGAGCGGAACGATCAGGCGGGCCTCGCCGACGGCCCGCAGAAAGGCGGGGCTGATGCCGAGCATTTCGGCGGCCCGGCCCATGGTGAAGGCGGGGTAGTCGTCGTCATCGAGCCTGCCGGCGGGGCTGGAAGGGTTGTCTGCGGCCACTGACACCTTTCGGAAACGCGTCGAGGGGCCCTGGTGCGATGCGGTGCCAGGGCCCCGAAGGGATCAACACCATCTACCGGCGCTGCGCTGCGCCGGTCTTCTCTTTTCCCGCCACCGCTCCGGGAGGGCGGGCGCGGGGATCGCGGCTACGGACCGGGGACCGCCTGCTCCGAAAGCAGAGCACTGCTCTCGCCCCCGAGCGCTGCTCCCGTCACCGTGTTCCAACCCGCAACTGCGCGCGGCTCCTTGGGCCGTCCAGCCCGGCAGTCAGTGGTGGAGCACCCGACATCCGACCCCATCGCTTGGCTTCCCATCCACGATTGCTTGACCTGCAAGTGCGGCAGTTCGTCACCCGCCGAACCTCTCTGATCTTCACAGCTACGCGAAAAACTCTAACCCGCACGCCCCTTCATGTCTTACTCCCGCGAGTGCAGATTTCCTCCCCGGCCCGCTTCGTCCGCTCCGGCCGAAGCGCTCTCGGGCGCGGATCTTTGCCCGATCGAGGGACGTGGGGGGCGTTCGCCCCCTTCCCCGCGCGGTGCACCCCGAAGATGCGGGCCATGACACGAATTTCGCTGCGTGCCCTGGTTCGTCTCACCGTCCCGGCTCTCCTGTCCGTCCAAGCGGTTCTGACCACGGGCGGAACCGCCGACGCCCAGCACAGCTGCCGTCCTGCGGACTGTGGCGGCTCGGTTATCGTCGCGCCGCTTTCCCAGGCCCCGCCGAGCCAGGGCCCGTGCACCAGTCCGGAGAAGGCCGTCTGCATGATCAGGGGCGAGACGCCGCAGCAGCGCCGGGAGTCCCGCGAGACGCGGATGCGCTACCACGCCCTGCTCGGGGAGATGGACCGGACGGAATGCGAGATGCGGGCCCGCGGGTATACGGAGGAGGAGATCGCCCGGCGGCTGGTTGCGATGCGCAACGAGGCCAAGGACATCACCCGCGCCGGCATGAGCCCCGAGCAGGTTGCGAAGCTTGAGGAGCGCAACCGCGAGAAGTACGGCAACCCGCTGGGCCCGACGGCTGATCAGCTGTACGCCAAGTACGGCTCCTGGAAGGCGGTCAGCGACGCCGCGACCCGTTCCAGCAGGGCCGTGGACACCGAGCTCGGCCTGGAGTACCGGCCGTGCCCCTGCGAGCCGGAACAGGGCACGGATACTCCGGCCGGTATCGCGGGCAACGCTGCGGCCGCCGAAGCGCACTGACTGTCCGAGTCGACGACTCTCGTCAGCACTGGCTCCCGTAAGTCCGACGGCTCGCCGACCGGCAGTCGCCGGCCGGCTCGGCTACGCTTCCCTCGCGTTCACCGCCGCATTCATGCGTGCCTTCGGCCTGCCACCGTCCCGCTTCGCCGGGAGCAGCGCGGGCAGGGCGGGCGGCGTCCCCGTGCCAGCCGCATCGGCCGATCTGGCGAAGCCCCGGTCGGCCGACAGGCGAAGCGGGCGGATGGGGCTGCAGGGCAACGGGAAGCGGCCCTCCATGCTCCCGAAGTCGGCGGGAGCATGGAGGGCCGTAGGGCATTCCGCGGCGGCTACTGGGGCGCGACCGCCTTCTCGGTTTCCTTTCGGCGGGCGCGGTCCCGGACCAAGGAGATCGCGATCACGAGTGCGGCGACGAGCAGCGAGAGCAGTACCTGGCTCCGGCCGCCGCCCTCCTTGTCATCGGTGAGCATGTAGAGGAGCACGAACGAGATCATCCCGATCGTCGCCCACGTCAGATACGGGAACAGCCACATCTTGACGACGAGCTTCTCCGGGCTCTCGCGCAGGATGATCCCCCGCATCCGCAGTTGCGAGAAGCAGATGACCAGCCATACGAACAGCGCGACCGCGCCCGAGGAGTTCAGCAGGAACTGGAAGACCGTGTCGGGCCACAGGTAGTTGAAGGCAACCGCGACGAAGCCGAAGGCCACCGAGGCCAGGATCGCGGTCTGCGGGACACCGCCGGCGTTCGTGCGTACGAAGGACTGTGGGGCGTCGCCGCGCTGCCCGAGGGAGAAGGCCATCCGGGAGGCGGTGTAGAGCCCGGAGTTGAGACAGGACAGCACGGCGGTCAGCACGATGAAGTTCATGATCTGCCCGGCGTGCGGGATGCCGATCGTGTCGAGGGCCGCCACGTACGAGCCGTGCTTCTTGATCGCGGGGTCGTTCCACGGCAGCAGGGAGACCACGACGAGGATCGAGCCGACGTAGAACACGCCGACCCGCCAGATCACGCTTCGGGTGGCCTTGGCGACCGCCCGCCGCGCGTCAGGGGCCTCACCGGCGGCGAGGGTGACGATCTCGCTGCCCATGAAGGAGAAGACGACCAGCAGGATGCCGGTGAGGATCGTGCCGGGCCCGTTGGGCAGGAAACCGCCGTGCTCGGTGAGATTGGCGAAACCTGTCGCGGCATGGTCGGAGCCGGGCAGCACACCGAAGATCGCCAGGCCGCCGATGACGATGAAGGCCGAGATGGCGACGACCTTGATGCCCGCGAACCAGAACTCGAACTCGCCGAACGAGCCGACCGAGGCCAGGTTCGTGACCGTGAGGACCACCATCACGATCAGTGCCCAGGCCCACTGCGGTACGGCCGGCACCCACCCCTCGAGGATCTCGGCACCCGCGGTCGCCTCGACGGCGAGCACCACGACCCAGAAGAACCAGTACAGCCAGCCGATCGAGAACCCGGCCCAGCGACCGAGTGCCCGGTCCCGGTCCGCGTAGGCGGAGAAGGAGCCGGAGGACGGGTTGGCCGCGGCCATCTCGCCGAGCATCCGCATCACGAAGACGACCAGGGCGCCGACCAGTACGTACGACACCAGGATGCCGGGTCCGGCGGCGGCGATACCGGAGGCGGAGCCCACGAAGAGACCGGCGCCGATCACCCCGCCGATGGCGATCATCGACAGATGGCGGTTCTTGAGACCGGCCCGCAGACCTGCCTGCTCCGGAGGCTGGTCACTCGTGGGCGGAGTGGTGTCGGGGGGCAGTGAATCGAGTGGACGTGTTGTCATGTCGACATCCATTGAGTGGTTGGGAGGGCCATGGGGGAGCGGCTGCCTGGGTCGACGGATGGACGGCCCGACGGATCGCCGGATTGCTTCGGTGGGGGTCGAGCAGGCCGGGTATGCGCAGGGCAGAGGCGTCATGGTCCTGACGATTCCCGAAGCGTCACGGCGTGGAGCGGTCTGCGGATGCCGCGGTGACGTGGGCGACACCGCAGGTCCGTAGCATCGCGCCAGCTCCTTGTGGGAGGTGAGCCGCGTCACTCGCGGAAATGGATTTGCGCAAGCGTATGGGGGGTCATGGGGCGAGGTGTTTGTTCCCTAGGACAAAGTCGTCCTCGATGGCTGTCCGGCCGACCAAAGCGGAGTCAGGGTCACGTGGTGGGCGGCAGTCGCAGCTGGAGCATGGCCAGCAGACGCTGGTCGGGACGGCTCAGGTCGAGACCGGTCAGCTCCTCGGCCCGGCGCAAGCGGTAGCGCAGCGTGTTGGGATGCACATGCAGCTGGGTGGCGGCCGCCCGAACGTCACCGAAGGAATTCAGATAGGCCAGCAGGGACTCGGCCAGTCGGCCCTGGTGCCGGCTGTCGTGCGCCACCAGGTCGGTCAGCCGCGGATCACGGATCTCGGGGTGGGCGGAGAGCAGCGTCAGCATCTCGCTGACCAGCACTTCCGCCTGGATGTCCGGCAGCGCGGCGACGGCGGTGGACACATCGGCGCTCAGCATGGCATCGAGGATGCGGTCGGCCTCCCGGCGTGACTCGGGGACACTGCCGAGCCCCGACACCAGGCAGCCGACCGAGCCGCGCATCGGCAGGCCCAGATGGCGGCGTGCGGCATCGATGATCTCCTGGCCCCAGCCCCGCAGCGTGACCGTGTCGATGCTGCGCGGCAGTTGAGGCAGCAGCACATAGATACGGGAATCGAGCTGGGTGACCAGCGCACTGCGATGCCGCGCTGCGATGTGCACCGAGATCAGGTTGGCCAGCTCGGTATGGGTCAGCTCCGGTGCGGCGACCACTTCCGCGGTCCCGTACGAGAAGCCCAGGACGGCGGCCGGTCGCGCCGCGTCGAGGCCCAGGTGGTTGGCCAGCGGCTGCGACCCGGTGCTCCCTTCCAGCAATCCGGCGAGCAGGGTCCGGGTGAGGGCCAGGTCCTCCGAGATCTCCCGGCGGCGGCGTACCAGGTGGTGCGCGGCGACCCGGGCGGCGCCCAGCAGTGCCTGCTCCGAGTGCTCGGACAGCGGCGTCGAGCCCTCCTGCACCCAGATGGTGCCCAGCTGTCGGTCCCCTGACCGGACGGCCACCGCGAGCCGGCGGCGGATCCCCAGCTCGGGGTGGCTCGCGATACCGATCACCTCGTCGCTGGAGTGCAGATGCTGGAACACACCCCACTCGCGCAGCTTCGCGAGGTACGCCTCCGGGCCCTGCCAGCCCAGGATGGAGCGCCGCCGCAGGTCGTCTATCTCGTCCGAGTCGGTGGAGCGGGAGTAGGCCAGCACCCGGTTGGCGGCGTCCTCGATGCTGACGATGCCGCCGGTGAGGATGGCGGTGGTCTGGGCGAGCGAGAACAGATCGCCCTCCTCGGCCCCTTCCGCCGGGTGGCCCGGCGCATCGTGGAGGGCGGCGCGGGCCAGCGCGTTCACCTGCTCCCAGCGTGCTTCGTTGCGCAGTGAGAGCAGGGCCACCCCGGCTTCGGTCGCGGTTTCGGTGAGGATCGCGGCCTGTCCGGGACCGTCCAGCTTGACCACAGCGGCGGCGGCACCGTCGCGCCCGGCGCCCCGTAGCGCGGGACAGGCGGCTCGGCCACGGGCACCGATGACGAGGACCAGCTCGCCGGGACGGGAGGTCGGCGGGTCCTCCGGGTCGAGCAGGTCGACCCCGCGGATCTCGACGTCCAGCCCGGCGGGAGCGGCCTGCACCTCGACCAGCGAGTCACCCAGGGCCATCAGCAACTGGCGCAGGCTGATGCCGGCTGGGGGCGGAGGTACCGCGGCCGGAACCATGATCGTCGCCTTTGCTGTGAGCCACGCGGGATTCCGATGCTATCCGGCCGGAACACCGAGCCCCCATACGGAGCGGACGGTCCCCGTCCCACCGCACAGAGTCACGGCAGCCGCGGAGCCGGTTCGTCGGAATCCGAAGGCGCCGACAAGCCGTTCCTGCGTACCAAGCATGAGCTGCATGCACCTTCAGACGTTCGGCAGCCGCAGCCGCAGCCGAACGCCGCCCCTGGGGCCACCGGCCTGGGCGACGTCCTCGACGGGCTGCTGGAGACAGCCCCGCAGACGGCGGCCCTGTCGACGGCGGTGGCCGCCTACGTGCAGGCGGCCACCGGCAATTCGCTCAGTTCTCAACGAGGAATCTCACGACGTAGCACGAGCCACTCGTCGGGGGCGTCGGCGAAGGGGCAGGAGGCGCTTCAGAAGGTGATGAGGATCTTGCCGAGGAGACCGCCGGCTTCGAAGCGTTCGTGCGCGGTGCGGATGTCGGTGAGTGGGTAGCGGTCCGCGATCCGCAAACGTATCTCGTGGGCGTCGACCAGCTCGGCGAGCTGGGCGAGATCGACGGCGTTCTCCTGGACGTAGCTCTTGCATGCGCCGGGCACGTCGGGCAGGGGTTGGTCGGCGATGGAGACGTACCGTCCGCCGGGGGCGAGCGCGGCGGATGCATCGATGCCGGCGGTGTCGAGGATGACCGGGTAGCGACCGTTGGGCAGGTCGTCCGAGCGGTGCCAGACGTGCTGGACGCCCAACTCCAGAGCGGCATGTTCGTGTTCGGGGCGGGAGACCAGGCCGTCGACGTGGGCGCCCGTCCAGTGGGCGAGTTGGACGGCCAGGCCGCCAACCGCCCCGGCGGCCCCGATGACAAGGATGTGCTCGGCGGCCGTCAGCTCGGCGGTGCGCAGGGCCTGCAGGGCGGTTACCCCGGCCAGGGGCAGGGCCGCCGCGTCCGACAACGGCACAGAGACCGGTGCGGCGGTGACAAGGTGGCCGGGCAGGGCAACCAGATCCGCCCAAGTGCCGCGGCCGGTGGCGATCTGTGCGGACATGGCGATCACCTCATCGCCCACCTGACGGGCGGGGTCGTTGCTGGCGATGACCCGGCCGGAGATGTCCCAGCCGAGCGTGGCCGGCAGCGGAGGGCCAACCTGCCAGGCGCGGGTCTTCCAGTCCACCGGGTTGAGGCTGCTGGCCGTGGTGCGGATGAGGACTTCGCCGGCGGCGAGGGTGGGTTCGGCAACCTCGCGGACGGCCAGGACGTCGGGCCCGCCGTGGCGGTCGATCTGAATGGCGTGCATGGTCAGAAGGGACCTTCCAGGCTGAGGGGTGGTGGTTCAAGCGGCGGTGGAGACCGCGGCGTTGTTGGTAAGGGGAGCGGTCGGGGTGCGGGGCAGGATCAGGTAGGTCAGGCCCAGGCCGGTCAGGCTCAGCACGGCGCCGGCCAGGCCGGTCCAGCGCAGCGCGCCCGCGGCCACGATGACCCCGCCGAGAGCGGAGCCGGCAGCGGCGCCGAGGTTGAAGGCACCGACGTTGGCCGAGACGGCCAGGGTCGGTGCGGTGCCGGCGTGGCGCAGGATCAGGCCCTGCAGCGGGGCGATGGTGGCGGTGGCGAGCAGGCCCAGGAACAGGACCGCAAGCACGGCAGTGGGCTGCCAGGCGGCGGCGAACGGCATGGCCACCAGCACGCCGGTCAACCCGCCGAACACCCCGCGCACGGTTGCGGACATGGACTTGTCGGTCAGCTTGCCGGCGGCCAGGTTGCCCAGGAAGCTCCCGGCGCCGTAGGCGAGTAGCAGAGCGGAGACGGCGGCCGGGGAGAAGCCGGCGATGCGAGTGAGCAACGGTGCGACGTAGGTGAAGACCACGGCGACGCCGGAGAAGCCGACCGCGGTGGTGGCAATGGCCAGCAGCACCGGCTTGCGGGTCACCACGCGCAATTCGTCGCGCAGGCTCGTAGCGGGCGCCTGCTGGCGCGGCAGCACCAGCGCCAGCAGGGCGACGGCGGCCAGGGTGAGTGCGGTCAGCACCGCGAAGGGGGCACGCCACCCGGCGGTGTGTCCCAGCAACGAGCCCAGTGGCACGCCGAGCAAGGTGGCCACGGTGAAACCGGAGGTCACGGTGGCAATCGCCGAGCCGGTCTTGTGCTCGGGCACCACGCTGGTGGCCATCACCAGCGCCAGCGCCAGGAACGCGGCGTGGCTGAGCGAGGAGACCACCCGCCCGGCCAGCAGCATCCCGAACGAGGGGGCCAAGGCGCTGAGCGCGCTACCCGCGGCGAACAGCAGCATCAGCGCGATCGCCAGGCCCTTGCGGGGGCAGCCGCGCGGTTGCCATGGTCACCACGGGGCCGCCGATCACCACGCCGAGCGCGTAGGCGGTCACCGCCTGTCCGGCGGTGCCCTGCGAAACCTGGAGGTCCGCGCCTACTTCGGGCAGCATGCCCGCGACCAGATACTCCGACGTACCGACAACGAAGACGCTCGCGCACAAGGCCGCGAGCGAAGCAAAACTCTTACTCATGTGGGGAAAGCTAGAGTCTCACATCGGTGTCAGAGTCAAGCGGCGTTTCCGCCCCCGCCGCCCCCGCCGCCCCGCCGACGTCACCGGACGCGCGAAAGGCGCTGGCCCCCGCCTCCGCACGGTAATGACCACGACCGCCCCGTGTGCACGGGTCCGGGGTGTCGTCAATGTTCCGCGTCACCCCGGGGCGAGGACGTCGAACTCGTTGCCCTCCGGGTCGACGAGGCACGTCCACGGCACGTCGCCCTGGCCGAGGTCGATGTCGGTGGCGCCGAGAGCCCGCAGCCGGGCCACCTCCGCGGCTTGATCGTCACCGGGGTACGGCCGGAGGTCGAGATGAACGCGGTTCTTCACGGTCTTGGCGTCGGGTGTGCGGAGGAGCTTGAGATACGGGCCGACGCCCTTGGCGGAGCGCAGCATCGCATGATCGTCGGTGACCTCATGCAGGGTCCAGTCCATCGCCTCGTCCCAGAATCGGGCCATGGCCCGCGGATCGGTGCAGTCGGCCACGATCGCGGCGATCGGCCCGGTGTCGCGGTAGATCTCCCGAGGCTCCGCCACACAGAACTCGTTGCCGTCCGGGTCGGCCAGGACCGTCCAAGGGACGTCGACTTGGCCCACGTTGACGGGCTTCGCCCCGAGATCCCTCAGGCGCGCGACCAGCTCCGCCTGATGGGCCGCAGAGGTGCTGGCGAGGTCGAGGTGCACACGGTTCTTCACCGTCTTGGGATCCGGGACGGTAATGATGTCGATGCAGACGGCGGCGGGGTCGGGATAGGCGAAGCCCTCGGGTTCGAGGTTGGTCACCACGCCGGGTTCCTCGACGGAGGTACTCCAGCCGAGCGCCTCCGCCCAGAACCGGCCGAGCGCGGAATCGTCCCGAGCATTCATCGCAATCTGAACAAGCCGTATCGCCATGCCCGCGATCCTATGCACTCCGCCCTGCAGCGACATAGGTAGTTACCGCCCTTTCCCGGCCTGGGCAAGACGACCTCGGGTCTTGCATTCGCCGGCGAGTACCACCGCCGCGAGCTCGCGGAGAAGGGAGAAGCGTGTAGCGCATGAAGGTCCCTTGTATCGGTGTTCTATCGGTGTTCTCAGGAATGCGTAACGACGTTTCCGGCGCCTCGCTGGCCGGCGCGGAGGGGCCGAGGACACCGTTGCGGCCGGCCCCGCCGGAGACTCCGTAGGACGGACACCGCCACGGAAGCACCCGAAGGTGAGGAACCGGCCGGTGAGAGCGTGCCGAGTGCTGCCACAACCAGCAGAAGCTCACCCCCGGCCAGGTCCGGGAGGTCCATGAGGCGGGAGTGCTCGCCTGATCTGCACGCCAAAGGCGGGCCGAACGCGATTGCCTCGCAGGGCGTGGGGCCGGTAGCGAGGGGTGCCATCGGGTTCCGCTCCGCCTACGCATCCAGGAGGTCATCCCGGAAGCGCGGCCGCTCTCACTGGGGTTGGGTCAGGCGGACGTACCCGTACGGATTGAAGAACAGGTCGTCCTCCTCGTAGCGGTCGCACATGCCGGTGCGCAGCAATCGGCGGGGGGCGTCCTCGGTCATCCGGTAGCCGGCGCCGTCCTCGATCTCCTCCGCGCGGGGATCGGTGAGCAGATAGATCGCGAGTGTGTCCAATTGCGCGACCAGATCAGACACACCTTCTCCGGTCAGTTGCTCCTCGTCGACCTCGATCTCCACCTCAGGCGCGCCGAGAAGGTGCATACCGCAGCTGTAGAGCACTTGACCGTCGTAGATCGGCCGCTTCACCCAGGCGCTGACAAGGGCACTGGCCAGGTCCTCGTCCTTGGCATCGGCCGCTCGGTCGGCCAGCGCGAGCCATCGGGCGCGGCCGTGCGTGATGCCGCTGCTCTCGTTCTTCACCGCAGCGGCACCGGACCGCAGCAGGGCGGCCGTCGCCGCCAGCAACCGCCGCGAAGTGTCGGCCGCCAGTTCCCGCATCATCGGCGCGGACAGCAAGTAGCCGACGGTGTCGTGGGACTCCACTGCGGTCCAGTCCGCCTCGTCGAACGACGCCGCTGCCATACATGCTTCGAACGCCTCCGGCATCTGAGGATCGGGTTCGGCCTCGGAGTACTCACCGTCGAGCACGAACCCGCCGAAACCGGTGGCGATCTGTTCCATTTCCGAAAGGCCCAGCCCGGAGCCGAGTACGCACAGCACATGCCGGGGTATCGCTTCACTCATCCCCAGAGGCTATCGACAACGATCTACGCTACGCGCCGGTTCACCGAAGTAACGGGAGGCCGATACGCCTGACACCGTCGCGTCTGCCCTGCCGTCAGGCCGCGCGTAGGTCCGGAGGGCCCGCGCGGCTCAGGCTGCGCGGGCCGTTCACCGGACAGGCCGACGCGCGACGGTCAGTCAGAGCCCGTACGCGGCCGGGTCTGCACCTCGCCGAAGCCTTCCATCTCGTCCCAGTTGAGCTGGGTGATGGTTTCGGTCGAAGTCCGGCTGAAGGTGAGCAGACGGCCGTCGCCGCTCCCGGACACCTTTTCCCAGCCATCGAAGTCCCTGGTCAGCTTGGTGTCCCAGGTGGCAAACCGATAGCTGGCGGCGGCGATCGACTCGGTGGGCGGCTCGCCGTCCGAGCAGTATTGGCCGAAGTCGGCGATGGCCGCGACCGTGCCTCCGAACGCCTTGAGCTTCAGGCTCTGGCACGGATCGGTGGCGGTCTTGTAGATCAGGTGCGGTGTGCTCCACTTCTTGGACTCGGGGCTGTAGTGCTGCTCCACGAGCCCTCGCCCCTCGTCGTAGTACATGCCGACGCGTCGTCCATCGTCCAGCGTGACGACATCGTCGAACTTGGAGCTCCGGTCCCTGGCGTCCGCGGCTTCCGTCGCGCTCGCCGAGGAACCGGGGGAGTCCTTCTTGGGTGCTTCCCCCGCCTGTGCGGTGGCCTGGACGAACACCGCGGAGCCCGCCAATACGACAGCGGCACCGGCCAGACCCACCGCACGTCCCCCGCGTTTGGTCATACGCAAATCGCAACTCCTTTGTCGAGTAGGCCCGTTGGTCGATTCCCAGGGTGTTCGTTTTCGTACACGGCACCGAGGGCTCCGGACCATCTGATGCGGGGTTGTGACAGGGGGAGGTCAGGCCGCATCGGGGCGGCGGATCCTGCGGGTGATCTGGCGCCACACGGTTCGGCGGCGTTCGGATGTGACGGGTTGGGACTCGGGTGCGGGTTCGCGTTCGGGTTCGGGTTCCGGTTCGGATTCGGGGGGCCCCATGGTTTCGGGGTGCTCCGTGGGTTCGGAGGGCTCAGTGAGTTCGTTGGACTTGCGGGGTTTGGGCGCGGAAGCAGGGGGTGTGGTGCGGTTGGCTTCGGCGCGTGCGAGCGCGGCGATGGCCCGGAAAGGGTCGGTAGGCATGGCTCTCCTGCGGCAGACGTGATGAACCGGAGCGGTCGCCGCCCGGAGCACGGTGAGTCGAGTGGGCTCCGGACAGGCGGGTCCGGTCAGCAGCGCAGGATCTGCCGTTGGGTTGCCCGTGGGTGACAGTCTGCGGCGGTGCCGGGAACCGGGTCCGCGGCACCGGCCGGGACAGTCAGCAGACTGCTTGCGGGCGGGGAGTGCACCGCAGCAAGCGGGACGTGGCACAGCCGGGGGGATGTCGAGGTCGCGGGACACACCTTGGCGGAGGAGCCGTGCCCATGGTGATGGCCGCTCGGCGGCGTGGCCATGTCCACCTGGTGACAGGAGGTGCTGTCGGCGGCCGCGACGGGGGTGCGACCGTCGGCGCACCCCCGCTCGTCCGCAGCCAGGTGGGGGCAGCCGAGGGCGAGCAGGGTGAGGAGCAGGACGAGTACGGCCGCCAGGGGCACGGCCGCCCCGTGTGCGCGGGCCCTCACCTGGTGACGGGCCAGGGGCGGCGTTTGAAGGGGCATTCGTGCTCGCCTCCCGCCGTCCCGGTCGTGCTTCTCCTGCCATGGTCGATGCGGTCGGGACGGAGCGGGGTGGCGGTCACCTGTACGGGGGCCGCAATTCACCCGCATCGGCTAATTCCGGCACCTGGCGCCCTTTGTCATCGTGCCCACCCGGCAGTGCCCAGGTCCGTCGGCCACCAGGTGAGCCGTCGCCCTCGGGCTGGAAGCACCGGTCGGCGGGCGATGCAAAACCGTCCCCACGGTCAATTCGCGGAGGCGTTTCCGCTCACCCGGCCGGCCGACGCCTTCGAGACGACCCAGGGGGCGATGGCCATTGGGGTGCGCTCCACGGCATTGAGGAGCGCGACCATCCAATCCAGCACGCCGACACCGGTCGCCACCGTTGTCGACACCTCGTTCGCCGCGGTCGAGACGACAGCTTGCGCGTTCGTCCGAGCGCCAGCCGCAACCTTCTTCGTAGTTCGCGGTACCTGGGTACGCGCCGCAGGCTGCTGGGCGCCGGTCATTGACTCCTATGTGTCCCGTGCTGCTGCAAGTGGTCGTAAATGTTCGGGCGTCCTGGCCGTCGCGGTGCCTCTGGAATTCAGGTAAAAACGCTGCTCCTCGATGTGTACGAGCCGGCGCATCGCTGAACTCAGGAGGAAACCCGTGGAAGAGCACCTTTCGGCAGCGCGGAAGTACGCCAAGCAGGCGGAGGAGTTGGTGGAGGGCATCAGTGAGCCGGGGCAGAAGGCCACGATCTGCGCTCTGTTGGCCATCGCTCATGGAGTGATGGAGGTGGGCTTCGACCTCGACAACGTGAAGAGTGCCATCCAGCGTTCGTGACGGCACTGCCCGCACGCTGGTTCTGCTGTTGGGCCCTCATGTGAGGGCCCAACAGCAGAACCAGCGCACTGGCGGCTGGGCTGGAGGAGTACCGCCTCTCGTGGACGCTCACGCGCCGGACTTCTCGTAGATGCGCAGCCCTGCGTCGATCCCGGAGTCTTCGATGTACGCGGCGAGGGCCACGGCGCCATCGATCGCGAGGGGCCGGCCGTACGGCCGTGATGCCGCTTACCGGAGCCCGACCGACCACAGACCGTCATGCCATTGACAACGGGGCTCTGGTCGGCGGGATTTACTTGCCGGCGGGCCCGCGGTCGGCTTCGGAGGGTCGTCGGCCCCAGGCAGAGATCATCGGTGAGGTGGCGAGATCGAGGCGGCCTGACGCGATGTTGGCGAGGTGCTGCTCGATCTCCTCCTCCGTGGCGAGGCCCGCGGCGGTGAGCTTGTCGCGCACCTGGTGGACGGTGGCCGCCTCGAGGACGTCGCATGCGGGCGAGGTGATCGGGAAGTAGGCGTCGGCCTCGACATCGGCAAGACCGACCTCGCGCAGCAGCCGCGGCAGCTTACGTCCGTAGGCGAGGTCGGCACCGCGCTGCTGCAGCAGCTGACGGAAGCCGCGGCGCAGCCGGTTGGCCAGTTCCTGCTCGGGGCCGTGTTCGTCGGGGCAGATCAGCGGCTGCAGCGCGGGATCGGCGTCCTCGATCAGCAGCCACCCGCCGGGGCGCAGCGCCTGGACCATGGAGCGCAGCGCAGCATCGCGGTCGGCGACATGGACGAGGACGAGGCGCGCGTGGATCAGGTCGAAGGGCCCGGCCGGGGGTTCGTCGAGGGCGACGTCATGTCGGAGCACCTCGACGCCCTCGGCGGTGGCGGTCTCGGTCCAGGACACGTCGATGTCGGTGGCGAGCACGCGCCCGCGGGGCCCGACACGCTGGGCGAGCCAGGCGGGTACGGTCGGCCCACCCGCCCCGACCTCCCAGCACTGCCACCCCTCGTCGATCCCGACCGTCTCGAAGTGCCGGAACGTCGAGCCGTCGAAGAGGGCTGACAGCGCATCGAAGCGTGTACCCGCCTCGACCTGTCGGTTGTCCAGAAGGTACTCCTTGTCCTGGTCCATCTGCCGATCATGCCATGATCGAACCGTTGTGCGGCCGCCGTGGGGTCGGGTCGCGCGAGAGCGCGCGCCTTGATCGCCGACGTCGGATCACCTCGAGCCGCAACAGTCGATCTCGGCCGACGCCGACGTCATCCAACAGCGCAAAAGGGGCCACGGAAAGGCCAGTTCACCTGCGCACCGGCGGGGCTCCCCGCATGCCTCACCCCGGCACGCGTGATCGGCGCTCTCTCCAGCGAACTCACCAGCTGGCCCAGCGACTTCGACCCCACAGCCGCCGGTCTCGTCATCACCGAGGGCCCCGGACCGGAACCCCTGCCTCTACCCCAGCCCAGCTACCGAGGATCACCACGCAGGCACCCGCCCTTGCAATCCATGCCATGACCAGGCGGACCTTCAGATCAACTCGGCCGTGATCGCAGAGACAGGCACTTGTCGTTTCGCTGCCCGGCGAGCGCTGTGCGCAGGCTTACGGTGGTGGGCCAGAGCAGATGGTGGCCACCAGACAGCAGCCAGACCGGGGTATCGATGCGTCAGACCAATCTCACCGGAGAGTCGGCCGAATACGTCAGCGCCCGCGAGGAGCTGCGGCAAGCCGAGATCGAGCTGATGCGTCACCGCGAACGCGTGGCCGACCTGCGTCGCCAGTTGCCGCTGGGCCCTGTCGTCGATGACTACGTGTTCGAAGAGGGCCCTGCTGACCTGCAGGCCGGTGACGCGCCGGCGCAGCCCGTGCGCCTGGGTGAACTGTTCACCCGGCCCGGGCGTGACCTGGTCGTCTACCACCTCATGTACGGCAAGAAGCAGACCGAGCCGTGCCCGATGTGCACGATGTGGCTCGATGGGTTCAACGGAGTGGCCCACCACGTCGCGCAGAACGTCGATCTCGCAGTGGTCGCCGCGGCCGATCTGCCCGCGCTCCGCGCCCACGCCCGGAACCGGAACTGGACGAATCTGCGGCTGCTCAGCGCCGGATCCAGCACCTTCAAATACGACCTGGGCAGCGAGGACGCCGAGGGCAACCAGGACTCGACAGTGTCGGTGTTCACCCGCGACGACAACGGGTCGGTACGCCATTTCTACTCGGTGCACCCCCGGATGTCCGACGACATCGACCAGCGAGGCATCGACCTGCTCAGCCCGGTGTGGCACATCCTCGACCTCACTCGCCGAGGCCGAGACAACTGGGACGCCGCACTCAGCTACTGAACGAAACCGCACCTCCCCAACCGCGGGCCGGGACTCCCTGCGCTCTTGGTGAATGGGAAGGCCGCATCGACCGGTCCATCGCGAACGTGGCCCCGACCGCCTGCCGAGTTTTCAGTAGACGATGGACACGATCCGGCAGGCAGCTTCGGCCAGTTGGCGGTTGCCGTCGATGCGGGTACGGGCCAGTGCGGTGGCCGGCTCGATCGCACGGGTGCAGAGCCGCCATGCGGTCTCCGCGTCCAGGCTGACACGGGCGGCGGGTGGTCCGGCGTCGGGCTCGGCCAGGGACCAGTGGGCCTCGGTCGCGGTGACGGTCCAGGTGCCGCCGGCCGGGCCCTCAACGTGCACCTGGATCTGCGTGCCGACAGAGGCAGGGGTGTCGCGCAGGGTGTGGGGCAGGGCCCGCATGAAGGTGTCCAGAACCACGGACAGAGAGCGCGGGTCGGGATCCGTTTCCTGGCCGGTGGCATGGCGGATCTGCTGGCGATGGGTCCAGAACTCGGTGAAGTCCCGGGCGCTGTCGAGCCACATCGGGGCCGGGTCGATGCCGGCCCAGGACACCCCCAGCGACGGCTTGTGCGGGTCGGCCGTCTCGAAGAAGCGGGAGACCTGGACACCGACCAGGTTCAGGGTGTCGGTCAGTGCGGCGGGGCTGACCCGGCGATGCGCTTCGACCCACTCCTGGTTGATGCGGTGGATGAACGCTTCCAGCGTCTCGCCCGGCGCGAAGACGGGCCCGTGCTGGTGACCGTCGCGGTCACGGCCGAGGCGCCCGTAGTAGTCACCGAGAACGTGGGCGGCCACATCGTGCACGGCCCAGCCCGGCACGGCCTCCTTCTGCCAGTCGGCACGCTCCAACCCCCGCAGGGTGGCCATCAGCGCCGCATGTTCGCGGGCAAACAGTGGGCGGGCATCGATCGACCTGCCGAGCCAGGACGGGTCGGAAACCTCATGGGGCCGGGAGCTCATGCCCACAGCCTGCCAACCGAATGTCCGGCGCACTATCGGATATCTCCGCCGGGCCGAGCCGTATCGACAGGCCGGGCAGATAGGGGACCCCGCAGCCCGCAGCCCGCAGCCCGCAGCCCGCAGCCCGCAGCCCGCAGCCCGCAGCCCGCAGCCCGCAGCCCGCAGCCCGCAGCCCGCAGCCGGGGTCAGCCGAGGAACGTGCCCACGTCCTCGGTGTCGAGTCACTTCACCAGGCGTCTAGGGGGTGTGTCCGGCAGCGTCGGCGGCGTTGCCGTCTTGTCGAATGCCTTGGCGAACCTGTCGAACGCCTTCCGGATGTGGCCGGTCATGGCCTGCTCGGCTTCGTCCGGGTCGCACTCTTTGATTGCCGCGCTGATCCTGCGGTGCTCGGTCACGGTGTTGGCGGTGTCGATGTCTTCCGGGTAGAGCCGGAAGGTGTGCAGGTGGCAGTGGGTCTGTTCGTATGCCTGCTCCGCCACCGGGTTGCCGGTTGCTTTGAGGATCGTCGCGTGGAAGGCGGCGTCGTGTGTCACGAGCTGCTGGCGTATGTCGTGGTGGGAGTCCTGCCCTCCGGCCTCGTTTTCCGGCGCGGCCAGGACCTGTTCGAAGGAGTCGAGCTCACGGTCGAGCAGAGGGCCGGGGTTGCTCAGCCGGTCGACCGCTGCCGCGCGCGCTGCCCATGGTTCGACGAGCAGGCGGAACTCGAACAGTGCGCGCAGGCCGTCGAGGTCGAGCAGCGGGGTGGTGCTGTAGCCGCGCCCCGGCTCGTAGGTGATCAGGTTGTCGCCTTCGAGTCGCTGCAGTGCTTCGCGTACCGGCGTCTGTGAGACCCCGAGGTCGCGGGAGAGGGCGACGATGTTGATGCGGGTGTCGGGCAGCAGCACGCCGTCCATGATCAAGGAGCGCAGCCTGTCATAGACCCCGTTCGCCGCGGGCTTGGCCGCGTTCTTGCGTGGCACGCACACCTCATCGTTCGGGCCGGTGGATAGCTCTGTCACGCGATCGTAACTCCAAGTGGTCTCCTCCGTATCGGGCGGAGGTATTGACAGCGGCTCTATACGATCTACAGGATCAATATAGAGCTTAGCCAAATGCTATACACATCAGTGTCGATGTGAGGACATCACATGGCTGCATCCCCTGTTCGCCAAGACGCTGCGGTTCGACCGCCGCGCACCGCCACCCGTACTCGGTGGATCATCATCTGGCTCGCGTTCGCCGGGCTGACGATCAACTACCTGGACCGGTCCAGCCTCAGCGTGGCGCTGCCTTTCATGGGAGAGGAGTTCCACCTCTCGAACACCCAGAAGGGGCTGGTCTTCGCTGCCTTCTTCTGGGCGTACGACTTCTTCCAGCTCGCCGCCGGCTGGTACGTCGACAAGGTCGGCCCCCGCCGGTCGTTCACGATCGCGGCCATCTGCTGGTCGGTCTTCACCATGGCGACCTCACTGGCCAGGGGCTTCTGGAGCCTGATCACCGCACGGTTCCTCCTCGGCGTCGGTGAGGCTCCCGCGCCGAGCACCTCGGCGAAGGTGGTCGCCACCTGGTTCCCTCAGCGGGAGCGCGCGTTCGCCACCAGCATCTGGGACTCGGGTTCGCGCGTCGGGGCCGTGATCGCACTGCCCGTCGTGACGCTGATCGTGGCGGTGACCTCCTGGCACATGGTCTTCATCGTGATCGGGTGCGTCGGCCTCGTATGGGCCCTTGTGTGGTGGAAGGTGTACCGCAGCCCCGCGGAGCACCCTTGGGCCAACGAGGCGGAGACCGAGTACATCCGGTCCGGTGGCGCCCGCGACGAGGTGAACGACGACGCCGGGGCAGCCTCCCTGCCCTGGAAGTCCCTGTTCCGGTACCGCACCGTGCTCAGCATGATGTTCGGCTTCTTCTGCCTGAACAGCGTGATCTATTTCTTCATCACCTTCTTCCCCGACTACCTGGTCAGCGAGCGTGGCTTCGACCTGCTGCAGCTCGGCTTCTTCGGCGCGATCCCCGGCATCTGCGCCGTCGGCTGCGGATGGCTCGGCGGGCTGACCGCGGACCGGGCCGTGCGCCGTGGGCACTCCGTCGACCGCGTACGCAAGGTGACCATCGTCGGCGGGCTTGTCAGCGGCTCTGTGATCATGTTCGCCGCCGTCGTACCGGAGGCGTGGATGGCGCTCGCGCTGCTGTCCGTCGCCTACTCCGGGCTGACGGTCGCGGGAACCGGCATCTGGTCCCTTCCGGCCGATGTCGCGCCCAGCTCCCGGCACGTCGGGACGATCGGCGGGATGCAGAACTTTGCCTCCAACTTCGCCGGGATTTTGACCCCGATCCTCGTCGGGTACCTCGTCGACCGGACGGGCTCCTACATCTCGGCGCTCGGGGTGATCGGCTGCCTCGCCCTGCTGGGAGCGCTCAACTACCTCTTCGTGCTGGGCAAGGTGCAGCCCATCAAGGTCCGCACCAGCTGACTGCACGACCTCCGCACCGCTCCCCGCCACCCGAGAACCCCACCCGCGATCCTCCGATCCGAAGGAAAACGATGCCCCAGATCACTGCCGTGGACGTCGTCGACGTCCGGTTCCCCACCTCGCTGACGGGCGATGGGTCCGACGCGATGAACAAGGACGGCGACTATTCGGCGACGTACGTCGTACTGCGCACCGACGACCCCGAGCTGGCCGGATACGGCTTCACCTTCACCATCGGCCGGGGCAACGACCTGTGTGTGGACGCGGCCCGGCAGCGTGGCAGGTCGCTGGTGGGCAGGAGCGTCGAGGAGCTCACCGATGACCTGGGCAACACCTACCGTGAGCTGCAGTCGGACTCCCAACTGCGGTGGCTCGGCCCCGACAAGGGCGTGGTGCACCTCGCGCTCGCGGCAGTGATGAACGCGGTCTGGGACCTCGCAGCGCGTCGGGCAGGCGTCCCCCTGTGGCAGCTGCTCGCCGGGATGACGCCCACCGAACTCGTCGACGCCGCCGATATGCGTTACCTGTCGGACGCCCTCACCCGCGAGGAGGCGATCGACCTGCTCACCCGGCTGGCCGACACGCGCGAGGAGCGCACAGCGCAGCTGGAGAAGACCGGCTACCCCTCCTACACCACGTCCGCCGGATGGCTCGGCTACTCCGACGACAAGCTCAGGGCCCTGTGCGAGGAGGCGGTACAGGCGGGATACCGCCATGTGAAGCTGAAGGTCGGCGCGAACCTGGACGACGACATCCGGCGGTGCGCCATCGCCCGGGAGATCATCGGCGAGGACGCCCATCTGATGATCGACGCCAACCAGGTCTGGGACGTGCCCGAGGCCATCGAGTGGGTCCGCGAACTCGCCCGGTTCAAGCCCCTGTGGATCGAGGAACCCACCAGCCCCGACGACGTGCTCGGACACGCTCGGGTGCGCGAGGCGGTGGCCCCGATCGGGGTGGCGACCGGAGAGCACGGCATGAACCGGGTGCTGTTCAAACAGCTCTTCCAGGCCGAGGCGATCGACTACTGCCAGCTGGACTCCTGTCGTCTCGGCAGCGTCAACGAGATCCTCGCCGTGCTCTTCATGGCGGCGAAATACGGCGTGCCGGTGTGCCCGCACGCCGGCGGCGTCGGCCTGTGCGAACTCGTACAGCACCTCTCGGCGTTCGACTTCATCGCCGTCTCGGGCAGCCTCGAAGGACGGGTCACCGAGTTTGTCGACCATCTGCACGAGCACTTCACCGACCCCTGCGTCGTCCGCGACGGGGCGTACGTCCTGCCCCGGCAGCCCGGCTACAGCGCGCGGATGTATGACGCGTCGCTGGCCGAATTCTCCTTCCCGGACGGCACGTACTGGGCCGGACGGTGACGCCTGCGACCGGCCACGCATCCGCCACGGGACGAAGTACGAGAGGAAAGAAGCGGACGATGCACGCAGCTACGTACGTCGGGAACGGGACCATCACCGTCGGGGAGACGGAACCGGCAGCCCCGCCCCTGGCAGGCCATGTGCAGATCGAGGTGGCCTTCACCGGAATCTGTGGCACGGACCTCCACATCCTGCACGGGGCCATGGACGGGCGGGTCACCCTCCCGGCCGTGATCGGACACGAGATGTCCGGGCGGATCGCCGCCATCGGCCAGGGAGTCGAGAGCTGGGCGGTCGGCGATCCGGTGGGCGTGATGCCGCTCGACTGGTGCGGTACGTGCCCCGCCTGCACCGCGGGTCACCAGCACATCTGCCAGAACCTCAACTTCATCGGCATCGACTCGCCGGGATCGCTGCAGACCCGCTGGAACGTACCCGAGAAGGTGCTGGTCCGGCTGCCGGAGTCGCTGCGGCTCGACCATGCGGCACTCCTCGAACCGGTGGCGGTGGCGGTACACGACGTACGGCGCGCCGCACTCCGGCCCGGTGAGAAGGCCGTCGTCATCGGTGGCGGCCCCATAGGACTCCTCATCGCGGTGGTGGCCAGGCACAGGGGGGCGAAGGTGGTCATCGCGGAGCTCGATGCGGCACGGCGGGCGACGGCTGCCGGGCTCGGATTCGAAGTCCTCGATCCCGCAACGGGCGACCAGGCCGCCTGGGTCGAGGAGTGGACGGCGGGCGCAGGTGCGGACGCGGTGTTCGAGGTCTCCGGCTCCGCGGCGGCCGTGCTCGGCGCGGCCTCGCTGGCCCGGGTCAGAGGCCGTCTGGTCATCGTCGCCATCCACCCCCAGCCGCGGCCCGTGGATCTGAAGCAGATCTTCTGGCGGGAGCTGACGGTGCTGGGGGCCCGGGTCTACGAGCGACAGGACTTCGAGACGGCGGTGACCCTGCTCGACAGCGGGGAGATCCCGGCCGACCAGCTCATCACCGGCCAAGTGCCGCTGGCGGACGTGGCGGACGCGTTCCGCCAACTGTCCGAGGGCAAGGCGATGAAGGTGCTCGTCGACTGCGAGGGAGAGAACCGATGACGGACAGTCCGTTCGATCTGACGGGCAAGCTCGCGGTGGTGACCGGGGCCCGGCGCGGCATCGGCAAGGCGATCGCCGAAGCCCTCGCCAATGCCGGAGCCGACATCATCGGAGTGAGTGCCTCCCTGGAGCCCCACGGCAGTGCGGTGGGCGAGGCTGTTACGGCCCACGGAAGGACCTTCACCGCCCGCCAGGCCGACTTCGCCGACCGGACCGAGGTCCGTGCCCTCGGTGCGGAACTCGCCCGCCAGGACCGGCCGGTGGACATCCTGGTGAACAACGCCGGGGCCATCGAGCGGGCGCCGGCGGCCGAGCACCCCGACGACATGTGGGACCGCGTGGTCGAGGTGGATCTCAACGCCCAGTTCGTACTCAGCCGCGAGGTGGGCAAGTCCATGATCGACAGAGGCGTTCAGGGGAGGATCATCTTCATCGCCTCTCTGCTGAGCTTCCAGGGCGGCATGTACGTCCCCGGTTACGCGGCGGCGAAGTCAGGCGTCGCCGGGCTGACGAAGGCGCTGGCCAACGAGTGGGCACCACACGGGATCGGCGTCAACGCCATCGCCCCCGGCTACATCGCCACCGACAACACCCAGGCACTACGCGACGACACCGACCGGTCCCGGTCCATCCTCGAACGCATCCCCGCCGGCCGTTGGGGCCGGGCGGAGGACATCGGCGGGGCGGCGGTGTTCCTCGCCGGCGCCGCGTCGACCTATGTATCAGGAGCGGTGCTGCCGGTCGACGGGGGGTGGCTGGGCCGCTAGGGCTTGCCCGGCGGATCTTGTGTTGCCCGGCGTGGGGGGCTGCGCTTGCCCACCCTGCGCCCTGGGGGTACCCCTGCTCGAAGAGCTTGGGGGAGCAGACTGCCCAAGCTCTTCGAGCAGGGGGACGCGCCCCGTAAGGGGCGCGGGGAACTGCTCCCCTGGGGGCACCTCCCGGCCGGAGGCTGGGGGACTCCGGCCGGGAGGTGCCCCCACCAGCCACAAAGCACCTGCAGCCCGCGCGCTCCGCGCAGTGGCACCCCCTTACCGGCCCAAAAGAGGGGCACCGCAAGACCCGCCGGACACCACCACCGCCGCGGGCCCAGTCACACCGCCCGGAAGTCGATGCCGAGCAGGCTCGCGGCTGCCCTGTAGTCGGCGGCATGGTGGCCGACCGAGAGCGACCAGTGGTGGCCGACGCCGGTGGCGCTCCACTCGTCCACCCACTCACCGGGGTCACGGCCGAAGTCGACGCGGCTGGTGGTGTTGCCGATGCCCAGCAGCGGACCGGGGACGACGGTGCCTTCCGAGGCGATGAAGGACAGGCTGCCGTCGGCGTCCTGCCCCAGTCCCAGGAGCGTGGCGGGACCGTGCTGGACGTCCAGCTCCACGCTGACGCCCCAGCCGCGCTTCCCGTGGTAGACGCCGAGCGAGCGCAGCAGCGGGTTATGGGAACTGACCGCGAGATTGGCCGGGCCGTCGTGGCCCATCTCCACGACTCCGTCCACGAAGTTCAGCGCCTGGATCTCGGTGAACGACCCGCCACCGCCCACGCTTTGGGAGGCGAGCTGTGCCACGGAGGTACGCAACTCGTACTCGCCCGCTGCGGGGATGCCACGAGCGGTCAGTAGTGAGGCGCCGAGGATCATTCCGGCGCCGAGGCGCTCGTGCTGCTCGCCGTCCAGGCCGCGGTGGTAGTAGGCGAGCGTGTCCAGGCCGAAGTCGTCGACGAGGCGGTCGAGGGCGACCGAGACGGTGGCGCCCCAGGCGAAGTCGTCCTCCGCGACGGAGTCGTCGAGGGCGAAGATCTCCCGCGCGAGGGCCATCCGCTCACTTGTCTCGGCGGTGGTCACCTTCTCCACCCGGTGCCGCAGGTCGTCGAACTCCAGCACCTCGACGTGCGAGCCGAACGTGGCGGGCAGCAGCGTCAGGTCGGTAGAGACGTCGAGCATCCCGGGGTAGAGGTGGCCCATCAGGCCGTGTCGGGCTTCCCGCAGCGCTGCCCGTACGTGGGCGGCGCGGATCCACTGCTCGATACGCCGCCAGGCTGATTCCTGGCGCAACCATCCGGACACCGACCGGAACGGGATGCCGGCGCGGCGGAAGACGTTGCCGATCTCGGGGACGGGGCACTGGCCGCAGTAGGCGAGCCAGGCACCGGTGTCGAAGGTGGCGTGGTCCATCTTCTCGGTGGGCTGAAGGTCGATCACCAGCACCGGAGTGTTCGCGCGCTGGGCGATCGGCAGCACCATCGAGGAGGTGAGATAGGTGGTCAGGAAGAGCACGATCAGGTCGCAGTCCGCTTGGCGCAGCTTCTCGGCCGCAGCGGCGCCCTCCTGGGCATCGGAGATGAATCCGGCGTCGGTCACCTCGGTGTCCATCGACTGGAAGCGCCGCGCCACATAGCGGGCCGATTCCTGCAGTTGGGGAAGCAGTCCGGGGAACTGCGGCCAGTACGTACCCAGTCCGCCGGAGACGAGCCCGATGCGGGTGGGGCGTCGCTTGGTCGCCGTCGGGAGCACCCCGGGCGGCGCTGCGGCGCGGTCGTCGGCGGGCTCAGCGGCGGGGGATGCGGAGTCGGTCGTTCTCGGGCGCATCGTCACTCCTCGAACGTGTACGGCGGCGGTGTGAGCGTCGGGGCGTACGCCCGGCGTCAGGGCGTGACGAGTCGGGCTTCCGGCTGGGCAGTGGCGGGAGCGGCCGCTGCGCGGGGCAGGAGTACGCGGATGATGAAGATCCCCACAGCCATGGCGAGGGCCATGCATGCGGTGATCGACCACAGCAGCAGGGAGGGGCTGAACTCCAGAAGCGCGGGCGTGAAGAAGGCCACCAGCGCGAACGTCGCCCGGGAGAGGGCGTAGGTCAGCCCCTGGGAGGTGCCACGGGTGTCGGCCGGAAGAAGGAGTTGCGACCACACCTTGTAATTGGCCTCGCCTGCCAGCGGGTTGGAGAGCTGGTACAGGACGAAGTACGCGATCATCCCGGACAGCACGGCGCCGCCGGTGAAGCTGGGGATGGCGAAGCCGACGACCTGCACCACCGCCGCGACGAGGAACAGCCGGTCGCGCCATGCCGTGTCGGCGAACCGGACGAAGGCCAGGGCCATCGCCAGCTGGACCGGGAGGAAGGCCAGGTTCAGCCCGGTCGCCAGGCTCTGCGAAGCGTCGCTGACGGTGACGAGGAAGTACGTGCCGAACTGCCCGAAGGTGTTGGCGCCGAGCCCCCACGCGACGTAGAAGAGGAAGGTGGCGGCCATCGGCAGCAGGACGGACTTCTTCAACAGGCTTTTCAGCTCGGGGCCGTTCGGCCGTTCCGCCCCCTTGGCGTCGTTCGCGGGGACGGTGGACGGGGAGCCCGGCCCGGACGGCACAGCGGCGCCGTCCGCCGCAGGCGTGTCCGGCGACGCGTTCTCGGTCGGCTCGGCCGACAGCGCCGCAAGCCGCGACCGCAGGACCCAGGTCACCAGGGCCGCGAGGGCGAGATGACCGACGATCAGGCGGGTGCCGAGTTGGCCCATGGTCGAGAGGGCGAAGCCGAGCAGAGTGGTGACGGCGATGCCGACGGACCACATGACCTGGGTGAAGGCGACCAGACGGCCGCGCGCCCAGGCGGGCACCGCCTCCGACACCACGGCCAGCGAAGTCGGCAGGTCGGCACCGGCTGCGAGCCCGGCGACGACGACACCGGTCAGCAGCACCTCGTCGTTCGGTGCCAGGGCGATGGTGAGCGCACCGCAGCTGTAGCAGAGGATGTCCAGGTTGTAGACCCGGCGTCGGCCGAAGAGGTCCGCGAGCCAGCCGCCGACCAGCGAGCCGAGGGCGATACTGAAGGCGACGATCGCGCTGATGGCACCGGCCATCCACACGCCCATCCCGAAGCTCTCCCGCCAGATGGCCAGGCTCACCGAGATGCCGATGAGCAGGCCGGAGTCGAGATAGGACGCCATCCCGGACAGGATGGCCAGTTTCCAGTACCGCCCCGGCAGGCGCTGCCTGGTGGGGGAGGAGGCAATCGGGTCGTTGGCCATGGCTGCGACTCCGTCGTCGAGTGGTCACATGGATGCCGTGCTGCGAGGCAGCGACTGTAAGACTGATTGCAACGTTCCAACAAGACACTGCAAGGCATCGGTGCCAAATGTTCGGAGTGGGCCGTCGGTTGGGGCCGGTGACCCACATGTCCACGCCGTCGTTCCCCCTGTTGCGAGCGGGCCCCTCTGATGTAAAACGTTTTACCCTTGCTCGTCGCGTCGACCCCGCATCCGCGTCGCCCCTCTGGTCTTCCTGATCAACCTCCCGACGTCCGTGGAAGGACCGAACGTCCGTGATCTCCCCCGCACTGCAGCAGCTGTTCGACGAGCCGCCCCGGGACTTCGGTCCCACCCCGCTGTGGTGGTGGTCCGGTGCGCGGGTCACCCGGGACCGGCTGGAATGGCAGATGCGCAGGTTCGTCGAGGGCGGCGTGCACAACCTCGTCGTCATCAACCTGGCGCCGGCCGGTCCGGCCTTCGGCGCACGGGCGGACGACCCGGCCTGGTTCAGCGAGGAGTGGTGGGCCCGTTTCACCGACGCATGCGAGATCGCCCAGGACCTCGGGATGCGGCTGTGGCTCTACGACCAGATCGGATTCTCCGGCGCGAACGTGCAGGGCGGCATCACTCACCGTCACCCGGAGGCGGCCGGGCGGGCGTTGCGTGCGCGCCGCACCAGGATCGTCGGCGGCGACCCGGGGCTGCTCGGGACCGAGAGCGTGATCGGCGCGTACGACCTGGAGACCGGCGAACGCCTCACGGCCGACGGCGCCGAACGGGTCGCGGTGCCGGACGGGACTCAGGTGCAGTTGGTCACGTCGGTGCCGACGGCTTTCGACTACCTCGACCCGCACGCCGTCGGCCTGTTGATCGACACGGTGCACGGCGCATACGAGCGCCGGGTCCCGCAGTACCTCGGCAACGTCATCGCGGGCAGCTTCCAGGACGAACTGCCCGGCACCAACTCCTGGACCGCCCGCTTCCCGCAGGAGTTCCGCAGCCGCCGGGCCTACGACCTGCTGGACCACATACCGGCCCTCTTCACGGCCGAGTTCACGGCCGACCGCGGACATGCGGCCAAGGTGCGCGCCGACTACTACGCCGTACGCGCCGAGCTCACCGAGGAGGCCCTGTTCAAGCCGCTCGGCAGCTGGCACACCGAGCGCGGCATGCTGCTCGGCGCCGACCAGAGCAACCCGGCACGCGCGGGCAACCCAACCCAGGCCACCCAGATCTACACCGACTACTTCCGAACCCACCGCTGGTACAGCGCCGTCGGCAGCGACCACGAGGGCGACTCCAAGGTCCACTCCTCCATGGCCCACCTCTACGGCCACGACCGGGTGTGGATCGAGGCGTTCCACTCCTCCGGGTGGGGCGGCACCCTTGAGGACACCTACGACTGGCTGCTGCCCTTCCTGCGCAGCGGAGCCAACCTCTACAACCCGCACGCCAGCTACTTCGGCACTGCCGGCGGCTGGTTCGAGTGGGCGCCGCCCTCCACGGACTGGCGCCAGCCTTACTGGAAGCACTACCCGGCCTTCTCCCGGGCGGTCGCGCGAATCGCCTCCGTCATGACGTGGGGCACATATGACGCCGAGGTCGCCGTCCTCCACCCGACCACCACCGTGCAGGCGCTGCTGCCGCTGGGGTCTCCGGTCGACCACTTCGGCGACGGCCGGATCGGCGGCACGCACACCGACATCGACGAGACACAGGAGCACTACCTCGGCCTGTGCGGCGCGAACAACTGGTTCCGGACCCGGATCGGTGCGCTGGACCGTGCGGGCATCTCCTTCGACGTCATCGACGACGACTCCGTCCAGCGTGCCGTCCCCGCTGACGGTCGCGTGCGGCTGCCCGAACGGGACCTTCGCTATTCGACGGTGCTGCTGCCGTCGGCGAGCGTGCTGGAGGAGCCCACCGCGCGTCGGCTGATCGCACTGCTCGACAGCGGTGGCCGGGTGGTCGTGGTGGGCCGGGCACCGTCGTCGGCGGCCGGGATGGCAGGCGACGACGCGGTGGTGGCGGCGCTGGCCGCGCACCCGCGGCTGGAGCGCGTGCCCGACGCGGAGACCGCGGCCAAGGCGGTGCGTGGCGCGGCAGGCCATGCGACCGGTGACGTTCCGCTGCTCGTACGGCGCCAGGGCGACATCGGGGCCGCCTTCGTGACCGGCGCGTTCCCCAACGCCAGCGCGTACCGGCTGCGCGAGAGCTCGTCCGGGCCCCAGGACGACCACGACTTCGACCCCGCACGCTACGCCCTTGCCTCCACGGTCCGGGTGAAGGCATCCGTGGCCGAGGCAGAGGTGTGGAACCCGGCTACCGGGACGCGCGAGCCCGCCCGCTTCACCGTCTCCGGCGGCTGCTCGACCATCGAGGTCCCGCTCGACGGGGCGCCCGCCGCGATCGTGGTGTGGCGGGAGGGCGAACCTGCGAACGGTGCGACCGCCTCCCGGCCGCGTACGGTCACGCGGGTCGGCCCCGCCACGGGCGTCGACCTCTCATCTGGCTGGCAGGGCCGACTGGTCCCCACGATGGACAACACCTGGGGCGATATGGCGCTGCCCGCAGGGACCTCGGTGGCCGAGTTGCAGATCTGGACTCTGCGCTGGACGGAAGGGGAGGGCGAGGGGGAGGGTGCAGACGGGTGGCGGCCGGTACGGGCCACGTACGGCAACCGCGTGCGTCATCTGCCGCCGGTGCCCGCCGCCGATGCGCCGCAGCCGCTCGATGTCGACGCCGTCGCCCAAGTGCTCGCCGGAGACCGCCCGCTGGTACCGCCCGGCGACAGCTGGTCCACCGCGCTCCACTCCTCCGGCCGGGGCGCCGCCGATCCCGGCCCCGGAGTGCTGGGTACCAAGGGGCTGATCGGCGAGGAGTTCGTCCGCACGGGCGCTCCCGGTGCCGGAGAGGTGGTCCGGGCCCGCACGATCGTGGCGACGGACCGCCTGGGCGAGGCCGACCTGGTCCTCGGCGCGGCGGCGGCCAAGCGGTGGTGGTGGAACGGCGAGGAACTGCCCGGCGGAGAGGGCTGTCTCGTCTCGTCCCGGCTGCGTCTCGACCGGCGGCTCAACGTCCTCGAGTACGAGCTGGCCGACCCGCAGACGGCGCCGTCCGTCGGGGCGACCGGCGACGACGAGCCGCTGGGCAGCTTCTACTGCCTGACGCGGCCGGGTGGTTTCGCGCCGCGACCGCAGTTCATGCGACTTCCCGCCGCGGCGCGGCCGGACGGCCGGGTCACCTACCGTGCGCAGTTGGACGCCGGGGCCCAGCCGGCGGAGGCGGTGTTGGTGGTGGGCGCGGCGACCGGTGTGACCGTGGTGCTGGACGGCGAGGCTGTGGCACGTCAGGAGAAGGTGGAGTACTACGAGTCCAGCTGGGGCGCGAGCCCCATGTTCTTCCGGCACGAACTGGTGCTGAAACCGGGCGTCCACGTGCTCGAGCTGACGGCGGACAGTGTCCAGGCGGCGGATGTCGTCTTCGCGGATCTGGTGGCCCGTACCGCTTCCGGCACGGTCGCACTGGTCAGCGGTGCCGGCTGGGAAGTGGGCACGGGTGACTGGCGCGGGTGGACGATCGAGCACCCCGGGCGGTGGGCCGAGCTGCAGCCCTGTTACGCCGCCGTCCGGCCGCACCCCCTGCACGGCACCGAGTGGCTGACGGGCACGCCGATGCTCGGCACCCGGGTGGACGCGGTGCGCAGCACGGACGACGTGGTGCCGGCCGCTCAGCGTTTCCGCGCCACACTGCCTGCCGGCACCGAGTCGGTCACGTTGCCGCTGGGCGTCCCGCTCGCGGCAGCGCGTATCGGCGGCGCTTTTCACACCGTCGACGGAGACGAACTGCGCCTCGGCCGCCCACTGCAGGAGGCGGCGGAACTGGAGATCGTCACCTGGCCGACCGCGACGCGGCGCGGCGGAGCGGCACTGACCGGGCCGCTGGTCGTACGGACCGCACCGGCACCGATGCCGCTGGGCGACTGGCGGTCCATGGGTCTGGAAGCCTGGAGCGGCGCGATGGCCTACTCACGCACCGTCGACGTGCCCGCAGGCGGAGTTCCGGTGCTCGACCTGGGCCGGGTGCGGGGCAGCGTGGAGGTCGCCGTCGACGGCGAGCCGGCCGGGGCGGCGTTCTGCGCTCCGTACCGCTTTCCGCTGCCCGGCGCGGCGGGACGCACGGTGCAGATCGAGGTGACGGTCCACAACACCCTGGCGCCCTATCTGCACGAGGCGACACCTACTTCCTGGACGTTCCCCTCCCAACTGGTGTCGGGGTTGATGGGGCCGGTGACGCTGCTGACGGCGGACACAGCGGCGGACACGGGGGAGACGGCGGAGGACACGGGGGAGACGGCGGAGGACACGGGGGAGACGGCGGATACGGAGGACTGAGCGCGGACGGGTCTGGAGCGGCGGCCCGGTTCAGGCGGAGGCGCGGTGTCGTAGGTGCGGGCTGAAGACCCGGGACTCGTGGACATGCTCGCCCTGCGCCTCCACCTCGTCGAGCAGCATGTCAACTGCCGCCCGGCCGAGGTCCTCCACGGGCTGGTGAATCGTCGTCAGCGGCGTCGCGGCGAAGCTTGCCGCATCGAGGTCCCCGTACCCGACCACCCGCACGTCTTCGGGGACCCGGACGCCGCGCTCGGCGAGCCCCCGGCAGAGCCCGACCGCCAGGAAGTCGTTCGTACAGAACACCGCGTCGGGAATGTCGACCAGCTCTCGGGCGATGTCCTCACCGGAGGCCGCTGTCATCTGCTCGGCCGTGATCTGGCTCAACCGGGCCCCGCGCCGGCCGCGGACGGCCTGCCGGGCGCCCTGGTAGCGGTCGGCGCACTGGCGGATCTCCAGCCGGCCGTTGACGACCAGCACATCCCGGGCGCCACCGGCCAGCAGGTGCCGCACCGCCAGGAGACCGCCGGCCACGTCGTCCACCGAGACCGAGCACCCGTCCTCGGCCATGCTCGACCGGTCGGCCAGCACCAGCGGTATCCCGCGCCGCCGCAGCCGGGCGAGCCGTTCCGGATCCGCGGTGAGCGGCACCACGACGACACCCACCGCCCGTTGCTCGACCAGCATGGACAAATAGCCCTGCTCCCGCTCCGGATCGTCGCCGCTGTCGCAGAGGGCCAGCGAGAACCCGTGCTCGTACGCCGCCTCCGCCGCACCCCGGGCGATTCGGGAGTAGAACGAGTTCGCCACGTCGGGGAGAACGAGTCCGAGGGAGGACGCCCGGCCGCTGCGCAGACCGGCAGCGCCCGTATGAGGCACGTAGTCGAGAGCGGCGATGGCCGTCCGGACCCGGGCTGCCGTCTCGGGCTTCACGCGGTCCGGGCGGTTCAACACGTTCGACACCGTGGACACCGAGACGCCGGCAGCCTCTGCCACGTCCTGGATACGGGCGGGACGCGTGGTGATGACGCTCCCCTCCCGTCCGGACCCCCGGAGCCGTGCCCGCGGGCGCGGCGACAATCACCGCGTGCGCACATCCTACGACCGTGCCCAACGCCGGGACCGGCTCGGCGAGGCAACGCTCACGCGGCACTGGCGGAGCTCGCGGCGTCGGTACAGGACGGGCGCGTGGGCTGTGTGGAGCCGTGGGTCAGGCACCAACGGATTGATGCAATAACGCCCGTTGTGTCCAGAGGGTCGCCCTTCAGGCGAGAAATTACCTTCCCGGGCCGTCCATGGGCGATGTGGGGTACGGGGGCCACGGGCCCTGGCTCCCCGGCGTGGCCTGAGGAGTGTCGTTCGCCATCGCGTTGCTCCAGTCGAGAGTCGGGCGGCGTCCGACGAACTTGCCGAAGACCAGTGCCGCCGCGGTGGCGGCGACCACGCCCGGCACCATCTCGTAGATGCCCGATTTCAGGGGGCCGAGGAGCGGGTCGATGTGCTTCCACAGAAGCACAGTCAGGGCACCGGTGAGCATTCCGGCCTTGGCCCCGGCCGCCGTCATCCGTGGCCAGAACAGCGACAGCAGGATCACCGGACCGAAGGCCGCGCCGAATCCCGCCCAGGCGTACGCGACGATGTCGAGGACGCCGCCGCCGCTCAGCGCGATCACATAGGCGATCAGCGCCACGGCCAGCACACTCAGACGTCCGATCAGCAGCAGCGACGTGTCGGAGGCCCGCCGGTTGAGGAACGCCCGGTACAGGTCCTCGGTGAGGGACGTGGCGGAGACCAGCAGTTGGCTGTCCACCGTGGACTTGATCGCGGCCAGCACGCCCACCAGCAGGACCCCTGCGATCCAGGGGGAGGTCAGATGCGCGGACAGCGCGATGGTGACCGTCTCCGGGTTCTTGAGCGGCTTGTCGAGCGCGGCTATCCCGGCAAGCCCGGTGAGTGATGCGCCCGCCAGGACGGCGATCACCCAGCCCACGCCCAGACGGCGGGCCAGCGGTATGTCCCGTGTGCTGCGGATACTCATGAAGCGGGTCAGGATGTGGGGCTGGCCGAAGTAGCCGAGTCCCCAGGCGAGCAGTGAGATCATCGCGACGGCTCCGAGTGGTTCGCCGGCCGTCCACTTCTTGTCGGCGAAGGATGCCTCGGCTCCCGGTTCGAGCAGTGAGGGGGTTATGGCGGTGAGCTGACGCTGCAGCGCGTCGAAGCCGCCGAGGTGCCAGAGGGTGATCGCGGGGAGGGCGACCGCCGTGAGGAGCATCAGCGTGCCCTGTATGGAGTGGCTGACGCTCAAGGCCCGGAAGCCGCCGAGGATGGTGTAGATAACGATCACCACCGTGAAGACGGTGAGCCCCAGCTCGAAGCCGGCGCCGAAGATCTCGTCGGCCAGGAGACCGCAGGCGAGCAGCCCGCTGGCGACGTAGACGGTGAAGAACACGACGGTGACGGTGGCCGAGAGGAGCCGGAGCACCCTGCTCCGGTCCTCGAACCGTTCCTCCAGGTATGCCGGCAGGGTCACGGCACCGACCCGCTCCGTGTAGACCCGCAGGCGAGGCGCGACAAGACGCCAATTGAGATACGTGCCGACGATCAGGCCGGCGGCGATCCAGGTGGCACCGATCCCCGCCGCGTACACGGCTCCTGGCAGCCCCAGAAACAGCCAGCCGGACATGTCGGCGGCTCCGGCGGACAGGGCGGCCACCGGGGCATTGAGTCGACGGCTGCCGACGGTGAAGTCATCAAATGTCGTCGTTTCTCCGTGCGTCACGACGCCGACCATGACCATCGCAATCAGAAAGACTCCGAATGTGACCATGACTGGGACGGTCAGGGCGATCATGTGTTACTCCCTGTGATGCAAAGCGACCGTTGGCAACATGCCGCGTACGTGGCCACACATTCGGGCCGGAGAGGCTGGAGCTTAAGAAGGGGCAGCGCTTACTGGCGAGGGAATGCGACGCCGTACGTCCTCATCGGTTCCGGATCGTGATAAACCAGCAGCTCCAAGCCTTCTTCGGTTCGCCCACCTGCCAACGCGGCTCCATGCGGCCCGTGCTGTCTCGGGCAGACAACTGATCGTTTCGAAGTGCGTGCGTAGTCGTCCCAACGCGTAGGCGTCCCAAGCCTGATCCTCTGGGCTCTGTGCCTGACTGCGTGACGGTGGGTGATTGCGTGCGTAGGGCTCAGCTTTGGCCCGGCGGCGTGTGCAGGAAGAACTCGGACGGACATCCGCGACAGGCTGCGGATGGTGTGCTCGATCAGAGGCGCGTCGTGCCGACGCGGCGGAGTGCCGATCGGCCTCGCTAGCTCGCCGTCAGCGCGGTGACCAGTTCGTCGAGACCGTCGAACCGCCAGTCGAAGGCATCGGAGCTCGCCGGCGGATCCCCGGCCGGTCGCTGGACGTAGGCGGTCCGCATGCCCGTCGCCTGAGCTCCGCGGAGGTCCCAGGCGTGGGCGGCGACCATGAGTACGCGTTCCGGTGGGCATCCGGCGGTGTCGATGGCGAGTTGGTAGACCTCCGGCGCCGGTTTGTAGGCCAGGGCGGCTTCGGCGGACAAGGCTTGGTGCCAGCGCAGCCCGGCATGTGCGTTGAGATGCAGCAGAGCGGTGTGGCTGGCGTGGGAGAGCCCAAGCACGGGGAACCGCTGCGCGAGCCGTTCGAGACCGGCGACGGAGTCGCCCCAGGGAGGCAAGCGCCGGCCCGCTGTGGCCAGCCGGGCGAGGGTCGCCGGATCGGCGAGTCCGGCATGGTCGGCCACCCGCCCCGCAGCCTCCGCGTCGATGATCTCGGTGTTGGCGTACGCGCGGTGCCCTTCCCCGATGCGTTGCTGCTCGAGCTCGACGTGCTGCTGCCACAAGGCGAGCAGCTCGTCGACAGACGCATCGTCGGACGCGGGCACCGCGTCGCGGATTGCCGCTCGCAGCCCGCTGGCTTCGTCGACCAGCGTTCCGAGTACGTCGAAGACGACGGCCTCGATGTCGTGGGTTTCGGGCATGGGTTGCTCCTGTTCGGCGTTGGCGTCACCGGTTCAACAGGTGACGACCTTGTCACCGGCCCCGTCACCGGTCAAGATGGTGACGTGTATTTCGCATTCGTGAGCGGCAACCCAGCCCTCGATCTCGCCGCCACCGTGGGGTCTCGCCGAGACGAGCCCATCGACGCCCTGGCGGCGCCAGCAGACCTCGAGCGGTGGGTGGCCGAATGTGAGGAGCTCCCCGACCGTGTGACCGCGGACTTCGCAACCTTCGAGTTCGCGCTGTCACTGCGAGAAGCGATCTACCGCCTTGCTCTCGATCGCGTGCTCGATCGGCCCTTCGACCCACGCGGCCTCAAGATCGTCAACGGCACGGCGGCCGGGCCGGTCCCCACGATCGAGCTCAGCGACGCAGGGCTGCGTATGTCGGGAGACCTCCGCGCGGCACTCGCTCAAATAGCCAGAAGCGCTATTGCCGTGCTCGCCGATCCCCACGCCTGTCTCAAGGAGTGCGGTCGCACTGGCTGCACTCGCATCTATCTCGACCGCTCGCGCGGCGCCCGGCGTACCTGGTGCGGAATGGACGAGTGCGGCAACCGCGTCAAGGCCGCGGCTTATCGGGCCCGCAGACGAGCCCGACCGCAGAGTCAGTGATGGGACCGGGCGGGATCAGGTTGCCGGAACGGTCTCGGTCGAGGTGAACCGGGCGTTGAGCGCGGTGCCGTAGCGGCGCAGGAGCAGGACGGCGGTGGCGGCGAGGCCCGCGAGGAGGCCGAGCCAGATGCCGAGCGTGTCGAACCCGGCTGCAAAGGCGAGCAGCCAGGCAGCGGGCAGGCCGATGACCCAGTAGCCGACCAGGGTGATGCGGAAGCCGCTCTTGGTGTCGTCCAGCCCGCGCAGCAGACCGATGCCGATGTTCTGAGCGCAGTCGAAGAACTGCAGGACCATCGTCACCAGCAGCAGATGGGTGGCGATGGAGACGGCCTCGTTGTCACCGGAGCCGCCCTCGAAGAAGGGGGCGAGAACCAGCTTCGGCACTGTCACGTAGATCACCGCGACAAATGCCATGACGGCTCCGGCGCAGGCGAGCGCGGTGTTCTTGATGCGCAGCGCCGCCTGGGGCCGGTCCTGGGCGATCTCCCGGCTGACGTTGATGGAGGCGGCGTGGGAGAGGCCGACCGCCACCTGGAAGACGATGTAGACGAGCTGGTTGACGGCGGTGTGCGCGGCCAGCGCGGCGCTGCCGAACGAGCCGGCCATCAGCGTGGTGACGGAGAAGAATCCGGCCTCGGACCCGTAGGTCGCCGCGATGGGTATGCCGAGGGCGATCAGGCGGCGGACGGTGGCCGGGTCCGCCTTGAGGATGTTGAGGCTCAGCAGGGGCGCGAGGACCGGGTCGCGGCGGGTGAACAGGTAGAGGGCGAAGAAGGACAGCAGGTAGACAAGCGAGGTGGCCACACCCACGCCGGGCAGTCCCAGCTTCGGCATGCCCCAGGTGCCGTGGATGAGAACCCAGTTCACGCCGGCGTTGACGGCCACGGAGGCGATGGTGATCTGCAGCAGGGCCTGGGGGCGGCGCATGCCGACCGTGAACTGCCGGAGGGACTGGAACCACAGGCACGGCAGCAGCCCCGGGGCGAGCGCGAGCAGCATGTGCTGGGCGTTCCGCGCTACCGATGCCTCCTGGCCGAGGAGGGTGAGGGCCTGTCCGATCAGCAGCATGAGGACCGCGCCGACCACCCCGGCGAGGGTGGCGACGGCCATGCTCGCCCGGACGATGGTGCGCACCTCCTCGTCACCACCGGCTGCGGTGTCCGGGGCCCCGGTGTCGGTGCCCTTGGCGTTCTCGGCGACCTCGGCACGTGCGGAGGCCGCGGCCACTTGGTTGCCGACCGAGGTGATCAGGCCGACACCCATGGTGCGCAGCTGGTTGAAGATGACGATGGCCAGCCCTCCCGCGGCCAGGTCCGCGGCACCGAGCATGCCCATCATCACGGTGTCGGTGGTCGTCAGCGCCACTTGGGCCAGCTGCGTCAGGACGAGGGGGACGGCGAGCGTGGCCAGAGCACGGCTGTCGCGGAGGAGGGTGGTCAGCATGATGGGCATCAGATCCTGCGGAGTTTTCGGAGGGTCTCGTCGATTTCCCGTTCCACTACCGGGTCGATGAGATCGCGCGCGGTCATCCAGTCGTCGTTGAAGATAGTGTCAAGATATTTCTCGCCGCCATCGTTGATCAGGGCGACCATGGTGCTGCCCGGCGGAAGAGAGGGAAGTCTGGTCAGTGCCTCGTAGACGACTCCGCCGGCCGATCCGCCGATGAGCAGCCCGGTGCGGGCCACGGCCCGGGCTGTGGCGAACGCCTCCACGTCACCGACCTTGACGCCTTCGTCGATCAGGTCGTAGTCGACCAGCGCGCCGATCTCGGCGCCCTCCGGGGTGCCGGTGCCGGACTGGTAGTAGTCGTGAGCGGGGCCCCCGAAGGCGATGGAGCCCTTGGGCTCCACCCCGACGGTGGAGAAACTGGGGACGAGGGTACGCAGCTCCCGGGCGGTGCCGCACAGGCCGCCGCCGGTGCCGACCGCGCCGACGAGCACGTCGATGTTCCCGTCCAGAGCCTCGTGCAGCTCGTGGGCGACCGGGAAGTATCCGACGCCGTTGCTGGGGTTGTTGTGCTGCTCGGTGAAGACGGTGTTGTCCTGGCCTTCGGCCAGCTGCTCGGCCAGTTCTTCGCGGGCGGCGGTCGCCAGCTCCTCCCCGTCGCCCTCGTCGACGTAGAGGAGTTCGGCGCCCATGGCCTTCATGCTGCGCAGCTTGTCGGCCGCGGCATGGCTGTCGACAACGGCGGTGAAGGTGTAGCCGCGTTCGGCGGCGAGGACGGCCAGGCCCAGTCCGGTGTTCCCGGAGGTGGATTCGATGATCCGGCCGCCGGAGCGCAGTTCACCACGTTCTTCGGCATCGACGATCATCTGCCGGGCCATGCGTATCTTCGCGGTACCGGTCGGGTTGAACATCTCCAGTTTGAGCAGCAGACGGCTGCCGGACTCGGTCGTGGCCAACTCCAACAGCGGGGTGCATCCGATGAGTTCGGATACGCGGGAGACCACAGCGGGACGCTGCAGTGCACCGGACATGGCGGACTCCAGTAGGGGGTCGTGGCGTAGCAGGGCCGGTCAGTGGAAGTGGCGGTCCAGACGCCATCGGGGCCTTGCACGGTCCGTGCGGTCGATGACGACTTTGGCGGGCAGCGGCAGGTCGTGGAAGGGCGATTCGTTGGAGTCCATCTGGTATCCGGCCGTGTCGGGATAGACCAGCAGGTCACCGGGGCGGGGAGGACGGGGGAGGCGGATTTTGCGCCAGGAAAGCATGTCCGATTCCAGGCAGGTGGCGGCCCCGACGGCCGCGGCGCACGTCCCGTCCGGCCCTCTCCGCACCGGCTGTTCGTCCTCCGCGGGGTCGAGCGGGGCTTCGTCCCCCGTGCTGTCGAGCAGGACGGGGTCGGGCAGGTACTCGCTGTTGAACCACTGCTCGGAGAGGCTCAGGCTGGTGCCGTTGACCGTGACCAGAAGGTACCCGTCGCGCTCCTTGACCCCCTGCACCTCGAAGACGGTCGCGCCTGCCTGGTGGAGCAGCGCTCTGCCGGGCTCCATCAGCAGCGTGATTCCGCCGTCCTTGAGTATCCCGGACAGCGGTTGCTCGTGCCCGTTCGGGACCAGGGCCAGCAGCTCGCGCAGCGCCTGTGCTCCGGGCGTGGGTGAGTGGTAGGGGTAGAAGTCACCTGCGGAGAACGACTTCTGAGCGTGGTAGTGGCCGCTGTGCTGCTCTGCCAGGTAACGCGTGAAGTGGTGGTCTTCGGTGTAGCTGGTGGGCAGTCCTCCGCCGATACTGATCCGGTCCGCTCCCAGCCCCAGCGCGCGGGCCCGGTAGCAGTGCCCGATCAGCTCGGCCGCGAGATCGGCCCGGGGCTGGAGGGCGTATCCGGACAGGTGGAAGCTGAAGCCTTCCAGCCGTACCGCTTCCGCGCCCCGCGCGCACATCTCCAGCGCGGCCGCCAGTTGCCCTGCGTCCAGGCCGAAGCGGCTGTGGGGCTGCGAGGTGGGAAGGCAGCGCAGCAGGATCCTGGCGGGCCCCGTCCGACCGGTCCCGACGAGGCCGATGAGGGAGTCGAGTTCGTCGAGGGAGTCCACGGCGATCAGTGCCCGGTGCCGTACGGCCAACTCGTGCAGTGCCGCCGCCTTGGCCGGTCCGGTGACCACCAACTGGTCACCGGGTACGCCGTGCCCCAGAGCCTCACGCAGCTCACCCAGGGACGCGACGTCGACCCCGCATCCCGCCGCGGCACACCGCTCGACCCACACGGCGGCTTTGTTGGCCTTCTTCGCGTAGTAGACCTTCCCCTCGACGCCGGTCTCGGCGAACACCGCAAGCGTCGCGCTGAGGTTCGCGTCGAAGGCGTCCGGCAGCAGGAAGTGGAACGGCCCGCCGAAGGCGTATGCCAGCTCGGCCGGAAGGCCGCTGCGCAGCACGGCCTCAGATGCCGGATCGGGCAGAGCGGGCACCGGGGGCGCCGCGGCCGTGTCCGTGTTCCTGCCCGTGTCCATGTCGGCGGGCGGGTTCTGGGTCGTCACTGCCACAGCGTCACCTCGGTGCCCAGCCCCTGCTCCAGCGCGAGATGCGCGAACCGGTGGCCCAGCGCGATGTCGGTGACCACGAGACCGCTGTTGTACGCGAAGACGCGCTCCGCCGGTGACCGGCGCCCGGCCCGGGCGCCGGCCAGTACCTCGGGAAACTCGGCATGAACGGCGGGCAGTTTGCCCTCGGCGTCGGCCATGTCGGTGCCGGTGACGTTCATCTGCGCCTCGCTGGTGGCGATGATGCGGTCAGCGGCATGCAGGGTGGAGGGCGCCAGGCCGTGGCCGACGAGGATGGAGAGCGCACCCGGTTTGAGCCACTCCGCTTCGACGGCGGCGGGCGTGTGGCCGCCGGCGGTGGCCACGATGACGTCCGCATCCCCGGCTGCGGCCCGCACGTCCTGTACGACCTCGACGTCACGGTCGGGGAAGTGACGGTTCAGCTCCGCGCGGACCTCGGCGATGCCTTCCTCGTGGGTACCGAAGAGGAGCAGCCGTTCCAGGCCGGGCAGGACGGTCAGCAGGAAGGGGAGGGCCAGCCTGCCCTGGGTCCCGGTTCCGATGACCAGGGCGGTCCCGGCGTCGGCGGGGGCGAGTTCGCGGGCGAGCAGCGCCGAGACCGCCGGGGTACGCAGCGAGCCGATGCGGGAGCAGTCCATCATCGCCACCGGCAGCCCGGTGACGTCGTCGTACAGGGTCAGGCTCGTGTAGTAGTGCTGCTCGGTGCGGCTCTTGTCCAGGCCGTGCTTGTAGGAGGTCTTGATGGCCACGACCTCACGGTTGCCGTCCCGGCCCAGCATCGCGTAGGCCACCGAGTGCCCGTCGGCAGGCTTCACGGTCAGTTTGCGGGGGTTGTCGGACCGGCCGGCCTGCAGCGTGCGATAGGCGTCCTCGACGGTGGCCACCACGTCGGCCAGGGATATCTCTATACCGGCCAGGTCCGAGGTGGACAGCATGCGCAGCGTCCGGTCCGCCCCTGCCGCGTGGCGCGGAGTTGTCACGTCTGTGGTTTCGCTCATCAGCGAGTCTCCCGAAGGTGTCCGGTCGCGGTCAGTGCGCGTGCGCTTCGAGGGCGGTCTGCCCGTAGCCGTGCTCCTGCTTCTCGGCTGCCGGCCGGGTGCGCCGGTCGGCGACCCGCACGGAGGCGCGCTTGAGCCAGCGGTCGGTACCGTCGTAGCGGGCCGTGAAGGGAACCCGGCCGTGCACGACGAGGTCGTTGTCCACCACCAGGACGTCGCCCGGGTCCAGGCTCACCGCGACGGATACCCGGGCCAGTTCGCTCTCCAGCCGCGCGTAGGCGGCCCGGTAGGTCTCGTCTGCTTCTTCCAGCGGGGTGTAGGCCGGGTCGAAGCGCATCGTCAGTCCCTCGTCGGACTGATGCAGCGTGGGCATCGCGGGAGGCGGCGCGTCCGCGAATCCCTGGGCCTCGGTGTAGGCGTCATCGGGCAGGATCGGTACGAGAGGGCGGCTGAGTGTGGCGATGTCCTCCTCGGCGAGGCGGGTCTTGCGGATGCTCGCCGCGGTGGTGGCGATGTGGTCGTGGTTGCGCATGCATCCCAGCATCAACAGGTGTGCGCGGCCGGGGTGGAAGGCGTCCTCGGTGTGCGGGCTGAGCAGCACGTCGCTGCTGGCGCCGGTCTGCTTCGCCTCATGGCCGGCTGCGGGAACGATGTTGTGCACGAACCGGCCGTCCTGCTGCCCCTCCCAGGCGATCGGGTTGCCCATCACCGAGGCCAGCAGCAGAAGCATGACGTCGTACGCGGCTCCGCTGTGCCCGGCCTCCGCCCAACTGGCCGGTGTGGGGCCCAGTTCGGCATCGTCCACCGGCAGGCCGCGCAGCACGAACAAGCCGTCGTCGGTGTCGACGGGCCGCAGCTGAGCACGCAGGGAGGGGCTGAGTGCGCCCGCCTCCCGTGCCACACATTGGAACAGCGCCTCGGACGCGGATACTTCGCCGCATTCGGAGATGATCCGTTCGGCGGCCGAGCGGAGTTCGTCAACGTGGCGGGCTTCGATCGGACGTACGGGGGCGACCGCCATGCTCATGGCAAAAAGATCCGTTTCTTCGGGTACGACGGACATGAGGGGGTGCGCGCATCCGGCCCGGGTCGGCGAACTGCTCGCTCAGGTACGGCGGGTAGAGGGACGAGCCGCCGGGAGGGACCCGGCCGGGGCGCCAGAGACGCTAGCACGTGTATTAGGTTAGGCAAACCTAAGGCATTGAACGCAGTGTGAAACCTTGGTGGACGGAGCGTATGGCCGCCTCGGCGACTGTTCCCCTCCGACCAGCTCGGTTTAGGGTAGGCAAACCTAAGAGGTCAGTGCCATTTTCGTCTCCTGATAGGACGCACGTGAGCATCAACAGGCGCCAAGTGTTGTGGGGTAGCGGAGCGATAGGAGCGGCAGCGCTCCTGTCGGCCTGTTCCGGCAACGACAGTTCCGCTGGATCCGCAGGGGGAAAGCCGAAGAAGGGCGGCACGCTGCGCATCGGTGCCCTCGGCCGCGCCGGCGCGATCACCCGGGACCCGCACGGCACCCAGGGAAACGAGAGTGACTATCTGATCCTGGCCCTGGTGTACGACACGCTGGCCGTGCCCGGCGCGAAGGAAAACACGGTGCCCCGCCTGGCGTCCGGCTGGAAGCCGTCCAAGGACCTGAAGACCTGGCGGTTCACGCTGGCCAAGGGGGCGACCTTCCACGACGGAAGCCCGGTGACGGCCGAGGACGTGGTCTGGTCCCTCAAGCGGCTGCGCAACACGCCCTCAGGGACGGCCCGGCTGCCCGGAATCAAGGCGAAGAACATCCGGGCCGAAGGCTCGGACACCGTCGTGCTGGTCTCGGACTACGCCAACGCCGAGCTCCCCCTCATGCTCCGCTTCACCACCTTCGTGCTGAAGAAGGGCACCAAGGACAAGGACATCGAAAAGGCGCCGGGCACCGGACCGTTCAAGCTGGACTGGTACAAGGGCGGCAACGCCCGCCTGGTGCGCAACGACAAGTGGTTCAAGCGCGCGCCCTACCTCGACGCCATCGAGGTGAAGATGTTCGAGACCCCGCAGGCGATGGCCAACGCGCTGCTGGCCGGACAGATCGACGTCGCCTCCAACGGCGGGGCGATCGCGGCCCGGACCGCCAAGTCCCGCGGCGACGTCAAGGTCATCCGCCGCCGCGACGACATGGCGATGCCCATCGTCATGCGTACCTCCGACGGCCCCTTCGCCGACCCCAAGGTGCGCGAAGCGATGCGGCTGATCGTGGACCGCGATGCGATGGTCAAGCAGGTTCTCTCCGGCTACGGCACCGTGGCCAACGACGTGATGGGCACCGGCGATCCCGCGTACGACCGGAAGCTGCCCCAGCGGAAGCGCAACGTGAAGAAGGCGAAGAAGCTTCTCAAGGAAGCGAAGTTCGACTTCGACAAGACTTACGAATTGATGACGACAGAGGACATCTCCGGCCTGGCCGAGTCCGCCACCCTGTTCGCCTCCCAGGCACGCGATGCCGGAGTGAAGATCAAGGTCGTCAAGCAGGAGTCCGGCACCTTCTACGAGAAGACCTGGCTCAAGGGCACCCTGTACACCAACTACTGGGGCACCAACGACTCGGTGCTCTTCTACGCCTCCAAGACCCTCACCAGCGGTGCCGGCCAGAACGAGACCGACTGGCACGACGAGGACTTCGACGCGGCCTACCGCAAGGTGATCAAAACCGCGGACCCGAAGGCCCGCACCGCTGCCCTGCAGGAGGTGCAGAAGATCGAGTACGAGCGCTCGGGATACCTCCTGTGGGGCATGGCCGACGGTATCGACCTGGCCGCCTCCAAGGTGCAGGGACTGCCCAAACTCCCGGGCTACGGCCGCGTTCAGCTCGAGAACGTGTGGCTGCGTTGAGCGTCTCCGAAGGCATACGCACCGGCGGCACGGACACCGGCCCGCACAAGGCCGAGCCCGTGCCGCCCGTGCGCGTGCGCCGACGAGGATTCCTGCGAAGCGTCGCCGTATCTGTCGTACACCGCGCGCTGATGCTGCTCGTTCTGGTCGCGCTGGTCTTCGCCGTCGTGGAACTGCTGCCCGGAGACGCCGCGAGCGCCACGTCGGAGCGGGGCGAGAGCGCGGCCGACGTCGCTGCCCGCCGCCATCTGCTGGGTCTTGACCAGCCGTTGTGGCAGCGGTTCTGGGACTGGATGACCGCGCTGCCCACGGGTGACCTGGGCACCTCCGCACGCGGTGAGAAGGTCACCGACCTGCTGTCCTCCCCGTTCCCCAACACCCTCGTGCTGGTCGGAACCGCGCTCGTCCTCACGGTCGCCGCCTCCCTGGCACTCGGCTGCTGGGGAGCTTCACGGCCAGGCGGCCTCCTGGACCGGGTCATCCGGCACGGGTCCACCGCGGCCTTCGCCGTGCCCGAGTTCGTGATCTCCGTCGGCCTGCTGCTCGTACTGTCCCTGTGGACGGGCTGGTTGCCGGCCGTGACCGTGACCGGCGCCGACGGATCGCCCTCCACTTGGACCATGTTCATCATGCCGGTGCTGGCCCTGGTGATCCCGCAGACCGGCTGGAACACCCGGATCGTGCGTGGCGCCCTCGCAGATCAGGCCGCTGCCCCGCATGTGGAGGCGGCCCACTGGGACGGACTGTCCGTGCGCCGGGTCGTCCTGCGGCACGCGCTGCCCGGCGCCGTGCCCGCCATCGCCACCGGCATTGCCACCTCCACCGGAGTGCTTTTCGGAGGAACGGTCGTGGTCGAGACCCTCTTCAACTATCCCGGCATCGGCGTGCTGCTGTCCCAGGCGGTCTCCTCCCGGGACACCCCGCTGATCGCCGGTGTCGCCCTCTGCGCGGGGCTGGCCATCAGCGTCGTGCTGCTCGTCGCCGATCTCATCCGCGCCCGAGTACTGGAGGGCCGGGCATGAGCGCGGCCACCACTCCCGTGCCGGCCGCCGGGCGCCGCTCCCTGGCCCCGGTGCTGCTCCGCGTCGCCCCCGGACTGCTCCTCACCCTCGCCGCTCTGACCGGGCCTTGGCTCGCTGGGCACACCATCGACAAACCGGTCACCGCGGCCTTCGCCGCACCGGGTGGCAGCGCTCCCCTCGGCGGAGACCAGCTCGGCCGGGATGTGCTCAGCCGGCTGCTGCACGGCGGTACAGCGCTGATCGGCAGCGCCCTCCTCGTCGCGACGATCATCATCGTCCTGGCCGTCACGCTCGGCTGCTGCGCGGCACTCAGCCCCCGCCTGCGCAGCGTCGTCGAACGCAGCGCGGACGTCCTGATCCTGCTGCCGGCCCTTCTCGGCATCATGCTCGTCGCGCTGGCCTGGCCGGAGGGCGGACGGTGGGCAGTGAACTGTGCCGCCATCGTCCTCGGCACCCCTTATGCCACCCGCGTCGTCATCAGCGCCGCCGCGCCTCTGGCGAACGCCGGATACGTCGAAGCAGCCACCGCGCGGGGCGAGCGCCTGCCCTACATCGCCGTGCGGGAGCTCCTGCCGAACCTACGGGCCACCGTGCTCGCCCTGTTCGGCCTGCGCTTCGTCGAAGCCGTCTACGTCATCTCCCTCGCCGGCTTCCTGCAACTCGGGCCACAACCACCCGATGCCGACTGGGCGCTGATGATCCGGGAGAACTCCCCAGGCATCCTGCTGAACCCCTGGGCGACCGTCGCACCCAGCATCGCCATCGCCGTCCTGGCCATCAGCGTCAACATCGCCTCCACCACCCTCGCCCCGCATACCGCACGCAAGGCGGTTCTCACTCCATGAGCACCACAGAGTCACGGCCCAGCGGGCCCACGTCGGTCGCGGCCGAAACAGACCTGATCTCCGTCGCCGGACTGGAGATCGCGATCCCGGGCGGCCCGGTGCTGCTCCCCGCCGTAAGCATGACGGCACGCCCCGGCCGCATCACCGCACTCACCGGCCCGTCGGGCTCCGGCAAGAGCACCCTGCTGCGCGCGCTCATCGGGCACGTGCCGGCAGGCGCCCGTATCACCCGCGGCACGGCTGACGTCCTCGGCCATACGATGCACTGCCCCGACCCTCGCGTCGTTCGCGACCTGCGCCGCTCCCACATCGCCTACGTCGGCCAGGACCCCGGCTCCGCACTCAATCCACGTATGACGGTGCACCGGCTCGTCACCGAGACGGCAACGCAGCGGAACGACAAGAAGGTCCGCACGCTTCTGGAAGAGTGCCGCCTGCCCACCGACGACTCCTTCACCGGCCGCCGGCCCACGGCCTTGTCCGGCGGCCAGCAGCGACGCGTCGCCCTCGCCCGTGCGCTGTCCCGTGACCCCCGCGTACTGCTCCTGGACGAGCCCACCGCAGGACTCGACCCCTCCCTCCGGGACCAGATCGGCAGCCTGCTGCGCGAACTCGCCACCTCCCGCGGCATCGCCGTCATCATGGCCTGCCACGACCTCGAACTGGTCGACGCCTGCGCCGACCACACCACACACCTCACGACCTCGGCACCATCCGCGGCGCCCACCGCGCGACAGCCCGCTCAGCAGGACGCCGATATCCCCATGGCCACCGGCGAAGGACTCGCCGCAGGCGAGGTGACCGTGGTCTTCGCACACCATGGCATCGCCCAACCCGCCCTCCACGCCGTCGACTTCACGCTGCCGAACGGCACGATCAGCGGCATCGTCGGACCGTCCGGCTCCGGCAAGACCACCCTGCTCCGCGTCCTGGCAGGACTCCAGAGGCCCGACTCCGCCACCCTCACCCTCGACGGAAGTCCGCTGGCCGACCGCGCCCGCCGTCGCGGACGCGACCAGCTCCGACGCATTCAACTCGTGCCGCAGAACCCGCTCAGCGCACTGAACCCCGCCCACACCGTGGGCAAAGCCCTCACCCGGCCCCTGCGCCTGCACACCGACCTTCCCCGGGAGAAGTTCGGCCGACGCATCCACGAACTCCTGGAACGGGTCGGCCTTTCTGCCGACACCGCCGATCGGTACCCCGCGGAACTATCCGGCGGACAACGCCAACGCGTCTCCATCGCCCGTGCGCTGGCCACGGAGCCCGATTACCTGCTGTGTGACGAGATCACCTCGGCACTCGACCCGCACACCACCGCCGCAATCATGGATCTCCTCACGAGCCTGCGCCGCGAGCGCGGACTGGCAGTCGCGCTGGTCAGCCACGAACACGAACTCATCACCGCCTACAGCGACACCGTCCACATGCTCCAGGACGGCGCCCTGATCGCTCACGGCCCCACCCGCTCCCTCTTCCCCACCGCGGGCCACCCGGCCTCTCCCTCACCACCGTCCCGGGCCGCCGCCCAGGATCACGGTGCAGCAACTCAGTGATCAACTGCCGTACGGCGAGGGCGATGTCGGTACGGCGATTGCCCTTGCAGGCGGGCCATTCCCCGGGGCGAACGGACAGCGCATCCTCGCGGCTCAGGCATCGAAATCGTGAAACCCGTACTCGACGTAGCCCCGGTCGATCAGCTCGTCCTCCAACTCGTCCTCGTCGAGGCCATCGAGGTCCTGCAGGTCGTCGAGAGGGCCGTCGCCGAGCAGCACGTAATCACCCTCCTTCGCGATCTCACCGGCGAGCGGCGGTACGAGAACGCTGTCCCAGTCCACGGTGACCTTGATCGCGTCGTCGAAGTCCCGGGCGAACATCCCGTCGGCCAGCTCTGTCTGCACCTTGTACGGGTCCTCCGCGCCGACGGCGTAGCCGGTCGGCTGGCCCGGTCCGCGGAACGTGATGTCCGGGTAGCCGTCGACTCGGATCGTGATGAACGGGTGGAGGTCGATCGAGCGTTCTTGTTCGCCCCGTTGGTACACGTCCAAGGCCACATCCGCGCCGTACTCGAACAGCAGCCACACGTTGATGGAGTCATCAAGTTCGAGCTCCAGAGCGGACTTGGCCTGGTCGAGGCTGCTGCAGATGTAGTGCGCGTCCTTCCTGGCTCCGCCGGGGGACACGCCGAACCTCAAGTCGTAGAAACTCTTGGGCACCATGCCCGGAAGACTATGCAAGGGGACCGACAACCGGCTGACCCACGCCATGACCCGTCGGCTCACCGGCACGATCACCGCCCCACCTGGTGAAAGCCCCGAAGCCCAGAGGTGCGCTGCTGGTGTGCTGTGGGTATGCCATGGTGCTCGCTATGACGTCTGAGTCGAGCGGTCCACCGCGGCACATCGATACGGGGCGGTGGCTGGTGCAGTTCGCCGACCGCATTCTGGTGGTCTGCCCGGGGTGTGGGGGGCGCGCCCTCGTCGTGCTCAGGCCAGATCTTGAGGCACCTCGGTATTTCAGTGAGCTGATGTTCATGCCGCGCCGTCTCGTGTGCGCCGCGTGCGGGACCACCGACGAATGGGAAGCCGAGGTGCAGGGCGCGGCCCTTGTGGGCGCGGCGTTGGGCGGCACCGAGGATCCGTTCTTCCGGCAGCCGCTGTGGCTGCAGACCCGCTGCGTCGGGCACATCCTGTGGGCGTACAACGAAAGACACATCGATGAGCTGGCCGCCTACGTCCGTGCCGTGCTGCGGCAACAAGTCGCTTCGCCGACGATGGCGATGTTCTCGCGGCTTCCCGTGTGGATGAAGCGGGCCGACAACCGTCCCGAAGTCCTTGCGGGCCTGGGGACGTTGCGGGCTCTCGCCGAACGCTCAGCACCGGCTGAGCGCTCCGATGCCGCGTACCCAAGAGACGACCGGCCGCGTTTGCGCGGGAGCACGTTCTTCCGGGGAGGCCCCTACTAACACGTGTCCGACCAGCCGCCCCAGGGCCGTGCGCAGCAGACCATGCCTGGTGCCGTCCGGATCCGCGACGACGAATGTGCGCCCGAACACCTCATCGCGCGGCTCGCTGACCACTCGGACGTCCTTCGTCACCCACCGTGCAAACCGGCGGTCGATCGCCTCGGGTCCGCCGGGCAGCGCGAGACAGACCTCGCTGGTACGTGGCACCGCCGGGGTCAGGTCGTCGATCTGCCCGCTCCAGAGTGCAAGGTCAGCGCCGTCGCCAAGATCGAAAGCGATGTATCCAGGGGTCTCGAAGCTGGGCTTCCGCAACAGCTAGGCCCACCACTGGTCGTATGCGAGCTTGGTGACCAACCCGACGACGGTGGCCAGGAGGACGACGCGTACGAAACCGCTGCCCCGCTTGAGGGCCATGTGTGCGCCGACGAGGCCGCCTGACATGTTGAAGAGGGCCATCAGCAAGGCGAGCTTCCACAGCACCGTGCCCTGCCAGGCGAACATGGCCAGCGCACCGATGTTGGTGCAGACGTTGACGACCTTGGTGGTGGCCGAGGCGGTGACCATGTCCATGTTGAGGAGGGCCACCAGGGCGATCACCAGGAAGGTGCCGGTGCCGGGGCCGAGCAGCCCGTCGTAGAAGCCGATGCCCACACCCGCCACGCCGAACGTGGTCAGAACGCGCTGTCGGGTGACCACCCCGCCCGGCGTCTGTCCGAACTGCGGGCGCAGCACCACGAACGTCGCGACGCCGAGCAGCAACACCATGATCAGCGGCCGCAGCACGGCGCTGTTCACCCCGGCGGCGAAGAACGCCCCGCCCACCGAGGAGAGCGCGGCCACCACGCCCAGCCGACAGGCCAGCCGCACGTCGACCGGCGCCTTGCGCAGATACGTCGCCGCGGCGGCCCCGGTCCCGACGACGCTCACCGCCTTGTTGGTGCCCAGCGCGTACGCCGGGGACAGGTGGGGGAGTCCGATAAGGAGGGCGGGCAGTTGGAGCAGTCCGCCCCCGCCGACGACCGCGTCGATCCAGCCGGCCATTGCGGCGCCTACGCACAGCACCGCCACGGCGGTGAACGATATGTCATACACGGGTACAGCGGTCCTCGCTGGTAGCGGGTTGGCACGGCGTGTCCCACGTCCAGCGCCGGGAGGCATGCCAAGGGTCGCCCCAGCATCCCAGACGATCATCCGCACCGATCGTCGAGGTCACCATCCGGCGCCTCTTGCAGCCGTAAGCCGGGGCCGCAGTGCGAATCTGTAGCCAGGACCGGTGGCGGGAGCACCGGCAGGTGATCGACGGGTTCTGCACCTGGTTCGGACCGGTGCTCAACCGGGGGGCCGGAGCGGTTCGGGCCGTGGAGGACGGAGACGGTCGACGAACGGCATCGGGTGTTGTCGGTCGACGGCACCTGGGAGCGTCCACCGCGACAGGCCGAGGCCGACGCCGCGCGCGTGATCGACTGGCACGTCGCGGCGGGCTCTATCATCGTCCGGGCTCAGTGCGCCGCGAGGTCCATGAGGCGCTGGACCAGGTCGGGGTAGGTCCAGCCGGCCCCTGTCGCTGCGAGCGGCAGCAGGCTCGCCGTCGTCAGGCCCGGCAGCGCGTTCACTTCGATGCACGTCGGCTCGCCGTCGGCGTCGCAGCGGAAGTCGGTACGCGAGTACGAGTCGCTGCCGAACCCCAGAGCCTGGTGCGCGCGCAGGGCCAGCTCCTGCAGCTGGGAGGCGAAGTCGGTCGGTATCCGCGCAGGGCACACTTCGCGGGCCGCGCCGGGCTGATACTTGGCCGCGTAGTCGAACACCGATGTCGTCAGCTCGATCTCGATCACGGGGAGCACCTCGCCACCGACCACCCCCACGGTGAACTCCCGTCCCGCAAGGAACGGTTCCACCATCAGCTCGATGTCGCCCGGGCGCACCTCGGCTGCAACCTGTACGAGCTGCGAGAGCGAGTCGACACGGTGGACGGACACGCTTGAACCGTCCGCAACCGGTTTGACCACCACCGGTCCGGCCGCCAGCAGCCGCTTCACCCTCAGCGGTACGTCACCCCCACCAGGCCGCCACAGCACCCGCTGAGCCGTCGGCAAACCCGCCGCACCCAGCACCGCCTGTGCCCGCCCCTTGTGCCAGGCCGCCGCACATGCGGCGCTGCCCGCACCGGTGAACCGCACCCCCGCCATCTCCAGCAGCGCCTGCACATGCCCGTCTTCGCCCCAGCCGCCGTGAAGCGCCAGGAACACCGTCTCCGCGCCGCGCAGCAGCTCCAGGACCGGGCCGCCGGTCAGGGCGGCGTGCATGCGGCTCCTCAATTGCTGCCGGTCGGAGAGGGACGGTGGCTCCTTCCCCACCGTGAACTCTCCGACCTCGTCACCAGGTTGCAGCGGCCCCGCCAGGACGGGTACCCCAGCGGCCGGGTCGACCAGCACCACCTCGTGCCCCCGCTCGACCAAAGCCCGGGCGACCGACCCGCCCGAGGCCAGGGAGACATCCCGCTCCGGGCTTTCCCCACCACACAAGACCACAACGCGCATGCCTGACTCCGTCGCCCTTCTCCGGCCTGTTTCGTACCCGCTCCAGAGCCGGCCGTCTCTGGAGCATCACCTGACGTTCGGTGAGCCCTGGGGAGCTGCCGAGTTGAGGCAGCCTAGCGACGGCACTTGGTTTTTCCAAGTTCTGACTTGGGGTGCCCAAGCAACTGTTCGGGGCCGACGAAGCCCGGAATGGGGGTCGGGGGTGCGGGTCACCTAGGGGGCCGTCGTTCCTGTGACGTATGAGGCTGCTGGGGCACGTACCTCGGCGGGTTGATGTGGGCCCCGCTGCGGCCCCACTAGCGTCCCTCCCTATGAATCACCGCAACAGGACCATTGCCGTATCGGTTTCCGTCCTGGTCCTTGCGTCCTTGACAGCATCAGTGACCGCGGCGCTGTCGTCCTCGGATACCGGAGCCTCCGGCAGGGCGTCCGGTGCGATCAGTTGGAAACGGTGCGCGAAAACAGCGGCGTCAGATCCGGTCCGGTGCGGGGCGATCTCCGTACCGGTCGACTGGTCCCGGCCGGGGGCCTCCGAGCGGACCCGCATTCATGTCGCGCGGCTTCCGGCGTCCGACCCCGGGCACCGCATAGGCACGCTCTTCTTCAATCCGGGCGGACCCGGCGAGGGGGAGATCGGATACCTGCTCGACGCGAAGACCAGGAAGCGGTACTTCCCCGCGGCGCTGCGCGAACGGTTCGACATCGTCGCTGTGGAACCGCGGGGCGTCGGCCGCAATACGCCGCTGCACTGTCCGCTGCCCCTCGATACGAAGGTGAGCAGGTTTCCCACCGATCAGTCGAAGGCCGCCGCCCTGGTGCGCAGCAACCAGCGGCTCGGTGCCGACTGCGCCCGGAAGAGCGGCGCGGTCTTCGGGCACTTGGACACCGCGAGCGTCGCCCGGGACATGGATGCGGTACGGGCGGCGCTGGGGGAACGGCAGGTCAGCTTTCTCGGCGTCTCCTACGGCACGATGCTGGCCCAGAGCTACGCCGAACTGTTTCCGCGGCGGGTCCGCACCATGGTCCTGGACGGCGTGGTTGACCGGTCACTGTCCTGGCGCCGGCTCGCCGAGATCGACGCGGTCGCGGTGGAGGACGGCGTGGGGCGGTTCGCGAAGTGGTGCGCCGCGCACACGGACTGTGCCTTGCACGGCCGGGACGTCCCCGCGTTTCTGCGGGCGTTGCAGCACCGGGCCGACGCGGGCCGGATCGTCGACGGCGCGCGTCCGGTCCGCGCCGAGGAGATCGCGCAGGCCGTCAACAACGCGCTGAACATGCCCCCGCTGTATTCCGGCCTCGCGTCCGCCTTGCGGAAGGTCGGTGAAACGCGGAAGTTCGAGCCGCTGGCCGGGTTCACCGCGGCGAAGAACCCCGGATATCCCGCGTACCGGGCGATCATCTGCCAGGACGTGCCGGTACGGGACGGTGCGGCAAAGGCGTTTCCCGACGAGGTCAGGCGACTGCGGGCGCTCGCACCCACCCTGCGCGGGTACTCCGAGTTCTGGGACATCGCGAGCGGCTGTGCGGGCTGGCCGGAACAGAGCAAGTGGAGGCGGCACGCGTGGCGGGTACCGAAGGGATTCCCGCCGGTGCTGCTGCTCTCCGGCTCGCACGACGTCGCCACGCCGCGGCCGTTCGCCGTACGGGTGCACCGCGCTCTGCCGGGCAGTCGGCTGCTGCGCTGGGACGGTGACGGGCACACGGCCTGGGGCAACAGCCCCGGGACGGTCGCCTCCGCGGTCAGGCATCTGACCAGCGGCGGTCGCTGAGTCAGGGAACTTGGCCCAGGCGCAGCGGGAGGTTCTGGAGACGCCAGGCACCGCGGCAGCAGCCCCCAGTCCTGCTGGAGCAATCGCAGCCGGCGGGCAACGGGCGAGCCGGCCCACTCCAGAAGCTTGGCGAGCCGGCCCACTACCCCAAGCGGTTCCCTCAGCGGACTCGCAGCACATCCATTGCCGTCAGCGCCACGTGCAGTTCGGTGCGCTGTTCCCCGGACTCGAGGTCGCAGTCGAGGACGCGTTCAATGGTGCGCAGGCGCTGGTAGAAGGTCTCACGGGACAGGCCGCCGCGGCGTGCGGCGTTGGTCTTGTTGCCTGCGGCTTCCAGGTAGTGGCGGAGGGTGGGCAGCAGGTCGGTGCCGTGCCGGGTGTCGTGATCGAGCAGGCGGCCGAGCTGTCGTTCGGCGTACTCCTGGATCCGGGTGTCCTCGCGGAGTGCGTACAACAGGCAACGCAGGCCGACGTCGGACAGTTCGCGGAAGGAACGGCCCGGGGGGAGAGGCTGATCGGGCGGGGTGGCGTCGGCCACGCGGGCGGCCTCGTGGAAGGAACGGGGGGCATCCGTGAGGTCGTCGGCCTCGGAGCCGACGCTCACGACGGCCTGCGGTGCCAGGTCGAGCACTGCGCTGCTCAGCCGTTCGACCGCAGGCAACCAGGGGCGGGAGGCGCTCAGGGCGAGGAGTACCCCCAGGCGTCCAGGGGCCAGTTCGCCGACGAGTGCCGGGATTCCTGCCGTGCGCAGCTCCTGTGACAGCCGGGTCTCCGGGTTCGCCGTGGCGTTCGCCGTGGTGTCTTCTACGGGGAGGTCCGCCACGACCGCGAGGAAGCGGCTGTTCTCGGTGGGCAGGCCCAGTGCGACCAGCCGGGCGCGGGCGTCTTCGGGGGAGCGGTGGCGCTGCTCGACGAGGTCGCGGAGGGCGTTGCGGTGCGCGGTGCGCTCCCAGGGCGCCTGGTGGATGAGGCGGGCGACGGTCAGGGCCATCGCCGTTCTTTCCAGCACGGTGATGTGCTCCGGCCCGAAAGCCGGCTCGGTGGTGCGGGCGGGCAGCATGGCCACACGGCCCCAGCGTTCGCCCTGGTACTCCACCGGTGCGGCGAGCCAGCCCTCCGGACCGCCCTGGTGGGTACGGTCGCCGGACGGGGTGGCTCTGGACCGCTGCTCCCAGCCGGTGAGGGCCTCCTCCAATGTGGTTCCGGAAGGCTCACAGATCAGCGCCTGGTGGACCAGGTTCTCCAGGACGACCGTGCGGCCGCTCATCTCGGCCGCCGCGCGCACCACGTCCTCGGGCCCCGCGCCGCGCAGCGTCAGGGCGGTGAACGCCTCGTGGATGCGCTGCGTACGGCGCATCGCCTCTGCCTGGTTGCCGAGGATGAGGGCGTGGAGGACCTGGGTGACCTCCAGGAAGTTGACGTCCCGGGCGAGGGTGATCAGTGGGAGACCACGGGCCTGGCAGGCGTCGACGAGGGCTTCGGGCGGGCGGTGGTAGCGCCGGACGAGTTCGATGACCAGGGCTGCCGCTCCGACGCCGGCGAGCTCGTCGACGTACCGGCGCACGCCGGCCGCGTCGCCGGGCAGCGGCATGCCGGTGGTCAGGACGAGTTCGCCGCCCTTGAGGAAGGAGGCCGGGTCCGTCAGTTCGGTGATGTGGACCCAGCGGACCGGCCGGTCGAGGTGGGTGACGCCGGTGACGACCTGGGGCTCTCCCGCGGTCAGGACGGGGAGGGCCAGGACGTCGGCGACGGTGACGGCGCGGACGGGCGCGGAGCTGTCCCGGTCGTCCGGGGCCGGTTGTCGCATCGTCGGGTGGTTCTCGGTCACGGTGTCTCCATGGGGGTCCCCGCGCCCCGGCGGAGCCGATAACTCGGGGGAGTGCCAGGTCACTGTGTCAAGCGGCGCTGACCTGCGCAAGAGGTGCTCCGTCCCGGCCGCTGGGGCACCGGGCGCGGCGTTTGGGCCCTCATGGTTGACACAGTGTCCGAACACCATGCTTCAGCTGGACAGTTCACGCGTTGTCGCGCTCCGGGACAGCCGGGATGCTTGGTATGCCGGAGCAGACCCACTCCGGTACGCAGAGCACGACACACGGCCGGGAGACGACCATGACCGCACTGTCGCCGCACCTTCGCCAGGCCACCCCCGTGGTGGCTGCCCGGGGCGAGGGCGTCCACCTCTACGGCGAAGACGGCCGCCGCTACCTCGACTTCACCGCAGGCATCGGCGTCACCAGCACCGGACACTGCCACCCCAAGGTCGTGGCCGCGGCGCAGGAGCAGGTCGGTACGCTCGTCCACGGCCAGTACACGACGGTCATGCACCAGCCCCTGCGGCGGCTCGTCGACAAGCTGGGCGAGGTACTGCCGGCCGGTCTGGACAGTCTGTTCTTCACCAACTCCGGCAGCGAGGCCGTCGAGTCCGCACTGCGGCTGGCCCGGCAGGCCACCGGCCGGCCCAACGTCCTCGTCTGCCACGGCGGCTTCCACGGCCGTACCGTGGCCGCCGCCTCCATGACCACCTCCGGCACCCGCTTCCGGTCCGGTTTCTCGCCGCTGATGAGCGGCGTGGTCGTCACCCCGTTCCCGTCGGCCTACCGCTACGGCTGGGACGAGGAGGCCGCCACCCGCTTCGCCCTCCAGGAGCTGGACTACACGCTCCAGACGATCTCCCCGCCGGCCGACACGGCTGCGATCATCGTCGAACCGGTCCTCGGAGAGGGCGGCTACGTACCCGCGAACAGCGCCTTCCTGGAGGGACTGCGGGAGCGCGCCGACCGGCACGGCTTCCTGCTGATCCTGGACGAGGTGCAGACGGGCGTGGGCCGCACCGGACGGTTCTGGGGACACGAGCACTTCGGCATCACCCCGGACATCCTCGTCACCGCCAAGGGACTGGCCAGCGGCTTCCCGCTGTCCGGCATCGCGGCCTCCGAGGAGTTGATGGCCAAGGCATGGCCCGGTTCGCAGGGCGGTACGTACGGCGCCAACGCCGTCGCCTGCGCCGCGGCCTGCGCCACCCTCGATGTCGTACGTGACGAGAAGCTCGTCGAGAACGCCGACGCGATGGGCGCACGGCTGCGCCAGGGCCTGCAGGCGGTGGCCGAGCGGACGCCGGCCATCGGCGACGTGCGGGGCCTCGGGCTGATGCTGGGCACCGAGTTCGTCACCGAGGACGGCAGCCCCGACCCCGAGACCGCCGCCGCCGTGCAGCGGGCCGCCGTCGACGAGGGCCTGCTCCTGCTGCTGTGCGGGGCCTGGAACCAGGTCGTGCGGATGATCCCGGCGCTCGTGATCGACGAGACGGCGGTGGACGAGGGCCTCCAGGCGTGGGCGGCCGCGGTCGAGGCCGGCACCTCCGGAGCATCGCGGTGACAACCCGCACCGCCACGGCCCTGGAGGGCCTGGTCGCACGGCTCGCCGGAACCGCTCCCGACCTGAAAGTGGAGACCGGTCCGGGGCCCACCGGCCTCTACGCCTACGACGCCTCCAACTACCGGGTTCCACCGCGGGCCGTGGCCTTCCCCCGCAGCGCCGACGATGTCTGCGCGGTACTGCGGGCCTGCCGGGAGACGGGCGTCCCGGTCACCGCGCGCGGCGGCGGCACCAGCATGGCCGGCAACGCGGTCGGACCGGGTGTCGTCCTGGACTTCTCCCGGTACATGAACCGGATCCTGGACATCGACCCGGAGGCGCGCGCCGCTCGCGTCGAGGCCGGAGTGGTCCTTGACGCGCTGCGGAGCGCGACCGCCTCGCACGGGCTCACCTTCGGCCCCGACCCGTCCTCGCACAGTCGCTGCACCCTCGGCGGGATGATCGGCAACGACGCCTGCGGCAACCGGTCCGTACGCCACGGCCGGACCAGCAGTCACATCGAGTCCCTGGAGCTTGTGACGGCCGACGGCGTACGGGTCGTGGCCGACCGCACCGGCCTGCACGCCGCCGACCCGGACGACTCGGAAGCTCTGCAGTACGTTGCCCGGCTCGAAGCGGACGTACGGCGTCTGATCGACGCCGGTCTGGCGCCGATCCGCACCGAACTCGGCCGCATTCCGCGCCAGGTCTCCGGCTACCAGCTGCACCACCTGCTGCCGGAGCACGGTTTCGACATGGCCCGTGCGCTGGTCGGCACCGAGGGCACCGTCGCGGTCGTCACGGCCGCGACGGTCCGCCTGGTGCCCACCGCACCGGCCTCCGCACTGCTCACCCTCGGCTACGACGATGTCGTCGATGCCGCCGAGGACGTGCCGGAGATCCTGGGCTGGAATCCCACCGCCGTGGAGGGCATGGACGAGGCGATCGTCGCCACCATGCGCGCCCGCCGTGGCCCGGACTCCGTCACCGGCCTGCCCGAGGGCCGCGCCTGGCTGTACGTCGAGCTCGACGGCGACGACGAGGCGACAGTGAACTCCCGGGCCGCCGAACTGCTGGACGTGCTCAAGGCACACGGCCGGATGACCGGCGGCCGGGTCGTGGAGAGCGCCGCCGAGCGGCGCTCGCTGTGGCGAGTCCGCGAGGACGGGGCCGGTCTGGCCGCGCGTCTCGTGGACGGCGGGGAGTCCTGGCCCGGTTGGGAGGACGCGGCGGTCGCGCCCGAGGACCTGGCCGCCTACCTGCGGGACTTCCGCAAGCTGCTGGCCAGGCACAGCCTGACCGGTGTGCTGTACGGGCACTTCGGCGCCGGCTGCGTCCACGTACGCATCGACTTCGAGCTCGCCACCGATGCCGGGAGGACCGCCACCCGCCGGTTCCTCTCGGAGGCGGCCACCCTCGTCGTCAAGCACGGCGGAACCCTCTCGGGCGAGCACGGTGACGGGCGGGCGCGCGGCGAACTGCTGGAGGTGATGTACAGCCACCGCATGATCCGGATGTTCGCCGAGTTCAAGGAGATCTTCGATCCCGAAGGACTGCTGAACCCGGACGTCATCGTGGCTCCGGCCCGGCTCGACGCCGATCTCGCGCTGCACACCCCCGAAGTGCTGCCCGTCGAGACACTGTTCTCCTTCCCGCACGACGAGGACGGCTTCGCGGGCGCCGTGCGCCGCTGCGTCGGCGTCGGCCGCTGCCGCAGCTCCGCGGGCGGCGTGATGTGCCCCAGCTACCGCGCCACGGGGGAGGAGAACGACTCCACCCGGGGCCGGGCCCGCCTGCTCCAGGAGATGGTGCGGAGCGGAACCGTCCAGGACGGCTGGCGCTCGACCGAGGTCAAAGACGCCCTCGATCTGTGCCTGTCCTGCAAGGCGTGCTCCAGCGACTGCCCGGTCGGCGTCGACATGGCCACGTACAAGGCCGAGTTCCTCCACCAGCACTACAAGGGCAGGCTGCGGCCCCGCTCGCACTACTCCCTGGGCTGGCTGCCCCTGACCTCGGCCCTCGCCGGATACGTCGCCCGGCCGGTCAACGCCCTGCTGCGCGGGCCGCTCGGCAGGCTGCTGGCCCGGCTCGGAGGCGTGACCACGAAGCGCAGGATCCCGGCCTTCGCCTCCCGGCGCGCCCTGCGCGGGGTGCTGCGCAAGACGAAGACCGGCGAATCGTCGAAGGCGCTGCTCTTCGTCGACAGCTTCACCCGCGCCTTCCGTCCCGAGGTGGCCGGAGCGGCGAGCCGTGTGCTCGCCGACGCCGGAATCCCCTGCACCGCGGAGGACGGCCTGTGCTGCGGCCTGACCTGGGTGAGCACCGGCCAGCTGTCCGTCGCACGCCGAGTGATGGCCCGTACGGTCGCCCACCTGGACAACGGCGACGACCGGCCCGTCGTCGTGGCCGAGCCCAGCTGCGCCGCAGCGCTCAAGCGTGATGTGCCCGAACTCCTCGACACCGATGCCGCCCGCCGCGTCGCGGCCCGCGTCCATACGCTCACCGGCGCCCTGACCGACCTGGCCGCTGCGGGCTGGACGCCGCCCGAGCTGCCGGAGAGTGTCGTGCTGCAGACCCACTGCCACGAGTACGCGACCTTCGCCGGCCGCCGCCCGCACGACCTGCTGCGTAGACTCGGCGTCCGGAAGGTCGACGAGGCCGAGGGCTGCTGCGGGCTCGCCGGGAACTTCGGCTTCGAGGAGGAGCACTACGACACCTCGATGGCCGTCGCCGACCTGGCGCTGAAGCCCCGTCTCGACGGTATCGACGGGGACCCGCGGACCGTCGTTGTGGCCGACGGCTTCAGTTGCGCCACCCAGATCGACCATCTCGCCGGTGACCGGGGCGTCCGCGCCCTGCACCTCGCGGAACTGCTCGACCCCGCCGCTGATCAACCAGGAGAGACCTCATGACCGACACACCCACGCAGTTGTTCATCGGCGGCTCCTGGGTGGACGCCGCGGACGGCGCCACCATGCCCGTCGACAACCCCGCGACGGGCGAGATCCTCTGTCACATCGCCGACGCCGGGCTCAAGGACGCCCGGCTCGCGGAGGAGGCGGCCGTCCAGGCGCAGGAGGAGTGGGCCCGTACGGCACCTCGGGCGCGCAGTGAGATCCTGCGCCGCGCGTACGAGATCATCATCGAGCGCACCGACGAGCTGGCCCACCTGATGACGTCCGAGATGGGCAAGCCGCTGGCGGAGGCCAGGGGAGAGGTGGCGTACGCGGCCGAGTTCTTCCGCTGGTTCTCCGAGGAGGCCGTGCGCATCGACGGCGGCGGCGGCGTCCTGCCCGACGGCCGCAACCGCATGCTGCTCTCCCGTCGACCGGTCGGCCCCTGCCTGCTGATCACCCCGTGGAACTTCCCGCTGGCCATGGGCACCCGCAAGATCGGCCCGGCGGTCGCCGCAGGCTGCACGATGGTGCTCAAGCCCGCCCCGCAGACCCCGCTGTCCAGCCTCGCGCTGGCCGGCATCCTGAAGGAGGCGGGACTGCCGGACGGGGTGCTGAACGTCGTCACCACCTCCCGTGCGGGGGAGGTCTGCGAGCCGCTGCTGCGAGGCGGGCAGATCCGCAAGCTGTCCTTCACCGGCTCCACGCAGGTCGGGCGCCTGCTGCTGGCCCAGAGCGCCGACACAGTCGTACGCACCTCCATGGAACTGGGCGGCAACGCCCCGTTCATCGTCTTCGACGACGCCGACCTGGACGTGGCGGTGGACGGCGCGATGCTCGCCAAGATGCGCAACATGGGGGAGGCGTGCACCGCCGCTAACCGCTTCTTCGTCCACCGGTCGGTGGCGGAGGAGTTCGGGCGGCGTCTGGCCGAGCGCATGGGCGCGCTCGTCGTCGGGCCCGGCACCCAGGACGGCGTCGACGTCGGTCCGCTGATCGACGCCACCGGTCGGGCCAAGGTCGAGGAGCTGGTCGCCGATGCGGTCGAGCGAGGTGCCCGCGTGCTCGTCGGCGGGCGTGCGCCCGAGGGGCCGGGCTGGTTCTATCCGCCGACCGTGCTCGCCGATGTCGCCCCCGGCAGCCGCCTGATGGACACGGAGATCTTCGGCCCGGTCGCCGCGATCCTCACCTTCGACGACGAGGACGAGGTGATCCGCCGAGCCAATGACACCCCCTGGGGCCTCGTCGGCTACGTCTTCACCGAGGGTCTCGACCGTGGCCTTCGCGTCAGCGAGCGCCTGGAGGTCGGCATGGTCGGCCTCAACACCGGTCTCGTCTCCAACCCGGCCGCCCCCTTCGGTGGCGTCAAGCAGTCCGGTCTCGGCCGCGAGGGTGGCCGGGTCGGGATCGAGGAGTTCCTGGAGTACCAGTACCTCGCGGTGCCCGTGCGATGACGGCGGTCTTCCTGCCCTGACATACGCCCCATCGCGCACCGCGGGCCACCCGTGCCCGGCCGAGACTCCCCTCCCTGGCCGGGCACGGGACACCCGTGGCCTCAGCGCCGCTCAGCGCCGCTCGGCGCACACGAGGAAGATCCGGCGGACGCCGGCGACGCCCCGCGGGGGGACGGGGTCACGCCAGCGGCCGTAGTTGGCGCTCGGGTCACCCGGCTGGACGACCTCGGCGGTGAAGCGGTGCCGGTCGAAGAGGGATTCCGGCTCGTCCGTGCCGAACCGCCAGGGGCAACCCCACCGGGCGAAGACGTCCAGCTGACCGCGTGCGTGTGCCGAGGTCAGCGCTTCGGCGTTGACCAGATCCCCCGCCACCAGACTGCCGACAGCGGTGAGGGTGCGGATGCGCTGGAGCAGACGGTGCACATCGTTCTCGTGGAGGTACGGGAGCACGCCTTCGAGGAGCCACACCGAGGGCGCTTTCGCGTCGTACCCCGCCGCTTCCAGCCGGCGCTCCCAGCCCGGCGCTGTCAGATCGGCGGCGATCATCCGGTGCGCCGCCCGGGGGCGCACACGGGCGAGCCGGTCGCGCTTGTAGTCCAGCACGGAGGGGCGGTCGATCTCGAAGTAGCGCACGTTCGGTGGCCACTCGAGCCGGTAGGGCCGGGAGTCCACCCCCGCCCCTGCGGACACGATCTGGGCGCGGTCCTGGGACGCGCGCTGGAGAAGGTCGTCGAAGAAACGGGTGCGGATGGCGTTGACGTCGAGGGTGTTGGGCATGGCGCGCCGTCGGTGCGGTGGGAAGGTCGCGCCCCACACCTCGTCCAGCAGCTTCGGCCCGTCGTCGCCGCACAGGTCCTGTGCGTACGGATCCACGTAGAGCCGGTCCGGTCGGCGGCTCTCCAGCGTCCGCATCGCCGCGGTCAGCAGCGCTGTGCGCCCCACCGCGTCCATTGTTTCGGTCATGACGCCCTTTCCGGCCGCCGTATCCCGGCCGCCGATCGGCAACTCCGGCCGGTTCCCGGTCAACGGTCGTCGATCACGGCCTCGATGATCGAGGCGTGAGCGGAGAGGGTCCGCACCTGGCGCACGGTCAGCCCTGCCCGCGCGATGAGCTCCTCGTACTCCCGGCGCGTCCGCCCCTTGCCGTTGAGTACGGTCATCATCAGCATGTCGTGCGTCTTGCCGGGGTGCGGCTCGTTCCCTTCCGGGATCAGCCCGTTGACGACGAGCAGCCGGCCACCGGCCGGAGCCGCCCGGCTGCAGGTACGCAGGATCCGCACACAGTCCTCGTCCGGCCAGCTCGCCAGCACGTGCTTCAGCAGGTAGACATCGGCTCCCGCCGGAACCGAGGTGAAGAAGTCGCCCGCCTCCACCCGCCAGCGCCCGGCCAATTCGGGGGAGTCGAGCACGTGTCCGGCGACCACGGACTCCAGATCGAACAGCGTGCCCGTCGTTTGTGGGTTGCGCAGCAGGATCGCCCGCAGCAGCCCGCCGCGTCCGCCGCCCACATCGACAACGCTCCGCGCGGCGGAGAAGTCGTAGGCGTCCGCGACATCGTTGCTGAGCGTCTGCGAGAACGCCGCCATGCTGGAGTGGAACGCAGCTCCCAGTTCGGGGTCGGCCGCCAGGTGGTCGTAGAAGGGGACGCCGTAGAGCTGCTCGAAGGCCGTGCCACCGGTACGGACCGCGTCCGGCAGCCGGGCCGCCGAGAGCCAGAAGATGTCCTCGCCGCGCATCATGACGTAGTCGCGCAGGGATCCGTCGACGTCCGTGCGCAACGGCTGGGCGAGCGGGGTGAGGTGGAAGCGGTCTGCCGCGTCCTGCCGGAAGACGCCCTTCGTCGCGAGGAAACGCAACAGCCGTCGCAGGTGGGGCCCGTGCACCTGCGCCGCATCAGCGAGTTGCTCCGCGGTGCGCGGGCCGTTCACCAGCTGGTCGGCGATGCCAAGGCGCGCAGCGGTGTGGAGAGCAGCCGAGTAGAGGTAGCCGAAGGACAGCTCGAGCAACTGACCGGCCGGGTCCTCGGAGACCGCAGGAGTGGTCGGGTCGTCGGGACGGGCGGCGCTGGTCATCAGCTGAGTCCCCCCTTTCCTCGTGCGGACTTCCCCGCACGACGTCGGGTCGGCGTTCTCGTCCTGCCGAAAGCGTCGCGACCGCCTTCGCGCGGTGCGGATCAGGCTGCGGTGTGCTGATCGTGCGGTGGTCGAGGAGCGCATGAAGGTGGTGATGGCCGAGGAGCGTACGAAGGACGGCGCAGCGGGGTGGCGAGTCGGCGTTGACTATTCATCATGCCCACGTCAAGTCGCTGCCGAGTCCGTTCGTGGACGATCGGCCCGCTCCGTACCAGCTTCCGCACTCTCCCGCCCGCAAGGAGGCTTCCCATGGCCGACGCATCCGCCCGTACCGCGGCACAGGGCTTCGCCGACGCCGCTGAGCAGCGCCGCGCCAACCGCGCCACGGTCGAGAAGTACCTGGAGTACACCAAGGGCCCGAACCGGCTGCGCCGGCACGAGCTGTTCGCCGAGGACGGCAGCGGCGGCCTGTGGACCAACGACACCGGCGCTCCGATCGAGATCAAGGGCCGCGAGCGCCTGGCCGAGCACGCGGTCTGGTCGCTGAAATGCTTCCCGGACTGGGAGTGGTACAACATCCAGGTCTTCGAGACGCAGGACCCGTGCTTCTTCTGGGTCGAGTGCGACGGACACGGGAAGATCAACTTCCCGGGCTACCCCGAGGGTTACTACGAGAACCACTTCCTCCACTCGTTCCGCTTCGACGAGGACGGGAAGATCCGGCAGAACCGGGAGTTCATGAACCCGTTCGAGCAGCTGCGCGCGCTCGGGATCCCGGTGCCGACGGTCCGCCGCGACGGCATCCCCACCTGATCCCCGCAGGCCCATGGCGGGCGACGCCGGGCCGGCGCGACAACCCGGCAGCCGCGGTGAGTTGCACGGCAAGACAGAAAGGCACCTGCGCCCATGCCAGGTATCCCGCCCATCGAGTCCTACCCCCTTCCCGCCCCCGGCGAGCTGCCGGCCAACACGGCCGAGTGGACCGTGGACCCGAACCAGGCGGTACTGCTCATCCATGACATGCAGCGGTACTTCCTCGCGCCGTTCCCCGCCACCGTGCGCGCGGAGCTCCTCGGCAACGTCACACGGTTACGCGAACGCTGCGCCGCACGCGGCATTCCCGTCGCCTACACCACCCAACCCGGCGGGATGAGCGCCCGGGACCGCGGGCTGCTCATGGACTTCTGGGGGCCAGGGATGCGCGCGTCGGCCGACGACCGACAGGTGGCCGACGAACTGGCCCCCGCCGAGGGCGACTGGCTGCTCACCAAATGGCGCTACAGCGCCTTCTTCCGCTCACCCCTGCTGCGGCGTATGCGCGAGACAGGCCGTGACCAGCTCATTCTGTGCGGTGTGTACGCGCACGTGGGCGTGCTGGCGACCGCGTTGGAGGCGTACGCGAACGACATCCGGACGTTTCTGGTCGCCGATGCCGTCGCCGACTTCTCGCAGGACCGCCACCGGATGGCCCTCACCTATGCGGCGGAGCGCTGCGCCATGGTCGTCTCCGCCGAACAGCTTCTCGCCGAGGTCTCGCCGTGAGCGGGGGGCTGCTCGAGCGGGTGCTCAGCGACCCGTCCACGCCATTCGCCCTCCTCCACCGCGCGCCCCTCACCGGCCCCGACCACCTGGAGGTTCTCGTCGGGCCGGTCTCCACCCCTCCGACGCTGGCGCGAATACCGCTCCCGGAACCCCCCGACCCGGAAATCGAGGGAAACCACCACGAGGCCCTCGTCCTCATTCCCTACCGCCAGATCACCGAACGCGGCTACGCCTGCGTCGACGACGCCACGCCGCTCGTCACGCTCACGGTCACGGGCCAGGAGACGCTCCCGCTCGCCGAGGCGCTGCCCCGTCTGCCGCGCGCCAGGACCACGCTCGTCAACCGGCGCTTCGTCCCGGGGGATACGGAGTACGCGCACACGGTGCGCCACGTCGTCGCGGACGTGATCGGCCGCGGCGAGGGTGCCAACTTCGTCATCAAGCGCGACTTCGTCGCCGACATCACCGACTACTCCACCGACCGCGCGCTCGCCTTCTTCCGGCGTCTCCTGGAGAGCGAGTCCGGGGCCTACTGGACGTTCCTGGTGCACACCGGGGAGCGCACGCTGGTGGGCTCCAGCCCGGAGCGGCACATCAGTCTGCGGGACGGCACAGCGGTGATGAACCCGATCAGCGGCACTTACCGCTATCCGCCCACCGGTCCGGAACTCGCCGGTGTCCTGGACTTCCTGGCCGACCGCAAGGAGGCCGAGGAGCTGTACATGGTCGTGGACGAAGAGCTGAAGATGATGGCGCGGATCTGCGAACGGGGCGGCCGCCTGGCCGGGCCGTATCTGAAGGAGATGGCTCGGCTGGCCCACACCGAGTACTTCGTCGAAGGGCACACCGGGCGGGGCGTTCGCGAGATCTTGCGCGAGACGCTGTTCGCGCCGACCGTGACCGGAAGTCCCCTGGAGAGCGCGGCCCGGGTCATCTCTCAGTACGAGCAGCAGGGCCGCGGCTACTACAGCGGTGTCGCGGCCCTCATCGGCCGGGACGCGCGCGGCGGCAGGACGCTGGACTCCGCGATCCTCATCCGGACCGCCGACATCGACGCCGCCGGGGAGGTCCGCATCGGCGTCGGTGCCACCCTCGTACGCCACTCGGACCCGGCGTCCGAGGCAGCCGAGACCCGCGCCAAGGCGGCAGGGCTGATCGCGGCGCTGGAGTCCGGCCGGTCCCGCTCCTTCGCCGCGCACCCGAGCGTCCGCGGCGCTCTCGCCCGGCGCAACGAGCAGCTCGCGGACTTCTGGCTCGACGAGACGGCGCCCACCTCGGCACCGGCGCCCCGACCACACCCGCGGGGCCCCTGCGGTACTCCCGATGTTGCGGGCACTCCGGGCGCTGCCAGCGCTGCCGGCCTGGTCGGCCGCAGCGTCCTGGTCGTCGACATGGAGGACACCTTCACGGCGATGATCGCCATCCAGTTGCGCTCTCTCGGCCTGCGCGTCACGCTCCGCCGGTACGACGAGGACATCGAGTTCGACACCTGCGATCTGGTCGTGATGGGACCGGGCCCCGGCGACCCCCGGGACCTTTCCTGTCCCAGGATGACCCGTCTCCATACCGCGATCGGCACCTTGCTCGAGCGGCAGCGTCCGTTCGTCGCCGTCTGCCTGAGCCATCAGGCCCTCTGCCGGCGACTCGGATTCCCGCTGTTCCGCCGGGACGCCCCAAACCAGGGCGTGCAGCGGGAAATCGACCTGTTCGGCGTCCGCGAGCGCGTCGGCTTCTACAACACGTTCGCCGCCCACGCCCAGCACGACAAGACAGATGTCGGCGGCGTGGGCGTGGTGGAGGCGGCCCGGGATCCGGAGACGCATGAGATCCACGCGCTGCGCGGACCGCATTTCGCGTCGATGCAGTTCCACGCCGAGTCGGTCCTCACCCAGAACGGCCCACGCATCGTGGGCCAGGCCCTCCAGGCCGCACTGGGACGGTGACCCCTGGCTCCCGGCCCCCACCCCGCCCTGTGACGGCGCCGACCCGCCGTACTCCGCTCCACCCACCCCGCTTGGAGGCCCCGATGCACGCGTACGTAGTCGTGGACGCGTTCGCCGACGAGCCGCTGCTCGGCAACCCCGTGGCCGTGTTCTTCGGCAGCGACGACCTGTCAGCGCGCACGATGCAGCGCATCGCCCGGGAGATGAACCTGTCGGAGACCACCTTCGTTCTCACGCCTCGGCAAGGCGGCGACGCCCGGATTCGCATTTTCACCCCCGTCAACGAGTTGCCCTTCGCCGGGCACCCGTTGCTGGGCACAGCCATCGCCCTGGGCGCACGCAGCTCGCGAGACGACTTGCGTCTGGAGACGGCCATGGGAGTCGTCCCGTTCGACCTCGTCAGGGAGCGGGGCCGGACGGTCGCCGCCCGTATGCGTCAGCCGGTTCCCACCTGGCGCCCGTTCGAGCGCGCCGAAGAACTACTGGCCGCGATCGGTGTGGAGAAGTCCACGCTGCCTGTGGAGATCTATCGCAACGGTCCCCGTCATGTCTTCGTCGGTCTGGAGAACGTCAGCGCGCTGTCCGCTCTCCGTCCCGACCACCGTGCTCTGGCCGACTTCGAGGACCTGGCCACCAACTGTTTCGCCCCTGACCTCGACGCGGACGACGCCCACGCCCCGCCGGGCCAGGAGGGCGGGAGCTGCTGGCGCACCCGGATGTTCTCCCCCGCCTACGGCGTGACCGAGGACGCCGCCACCGGGTCCGCCGCGGGCCCGTTGGCCGTCCATCTCGCCCGGCACGGCCTCGCCCCGCACGGCCGGCAGGTCCGGATCACTCAGGGCGTCGAAATGGGCCGTCCGTCACTGATGCTCGCCCGGGCCGAAGGGACCGCGGACTCCGTCGACGCGGTGGAAGTGGGCGGTGCCGGGGTGCTGGTGGCGGAGGGCAGCCTGCACGTATGACCTCCGCACGACGGCCGCACGGCATGACATGAAAGAAGGACGGCATGGACACTGGCAGGTCCGAAACCCTGACCGCGGCGATCGACGTCACCTTTCCCGAGTACATCTCGCCGCCCGACCAGCCACTGGGGCTCCTGCGCCGCTGGCTGGAGTCGGCTGAGGCACACGGCGTACGCGAACCGCGGGCCCTGGCCCTGGCCACCGCGGACGCCGCGGGCCGCGCCTCCCTGCGGACCGTCGTACTGAACCGGGTCACCGAGACCGGCATCGTCATCGCCACCCACGACGGCAGCCGCAAGAGCCGCGAACTCCGCGTCAACCCCTGGGCCTCCGGCCTGCTGTACTGGCGCGAGACCGGTCAGCAGATCAGCCTGGGCGGCCCCGTCCGCCGGCTGTCCGACGCCGAGTCCGACGCACTGTGGGCCGCCCGCCCGGTCTTCACCCACGCCATGACCGTCTCCTCCCGCCAGAGTGAGCCTCTTGGCGACATGGGGGACGTGGCCCGGCTGCGGGCCCGCGCCGAGACGATCAGCGCGCAGGGCCCCCAGCCACGCCCCGCCGCGTACATCGGCCTCGAACTCGTCCCGGAATCCGTCGAGTTCTGGGCGAACGGCACGTCCCGCCTGCACGAACGGCTGCGCTACGACCGCACAGCGGAAGGCTGGACCGCGGTCCGCCTGCAGCCGTGATGCTTCACTGTGCCTGGTGATGCAGGGCGTCAGTCCGGAAAAGGTCGTCCGCGAGGCGGAACCGGCCACTTCCCATCTCCCGCACGACGCCTGAAGCCATCCGCTGCCCTCTGATCGCGCATCACTGCCGTCAGAGGCGGGTGGGAAGCAGGGCGAGAGTCTCGGCGAGCTGCGAGTGCTGGGGCCGCGGCAGCCGGTCCGGTGCGAACCAGTCGAGCGCGTCGAACTTGTAGGGCTCGCCGATGGCGACCTGGGCGGGGTCCACCTCGACGGCGAAGACGACCGCGACCCAGTGGGAGACGGGGGTGCCACGCAGGATGTTGCGGACGCCGAGGGTCTCGATCGCCAGGGCTTCCGCGGCATACTCCTCGCGTACCTCCCGCCGCACGGCCTCCTCGAACGTCTCGCCGTGTTCGAGGGCACCGGCCCCGGTGTCCCACCTCCCCGGCTCGTCCCGCGCGCCCGCACTGCGACGGGCCAGCAGGATCCGGCCTGCTCCGTCGTGGCAGACGAAGACGCAGGAGACGGTAGGGGCCGTCAGCGCCCGGTCGCGAGGGCGTTCGGACGGTGTGCCGGTCATGTGTTGCCGCTCTCTTTCCGCCGCTGTCCAGGGCCTAGAAGTGGTCCTGCAACTTGCGGAAGCTCCGCAGCCGCAGCACCCGCTCGTCACCGGGGTCGAGTTCGCCGTGTTCCAGGGCCCAGGTGTGGTCGTTGGGTATGAACACTGCGTTCATCCCCGCGCGCCGGGCCGGGAGGATATCCGACTTCGGCGAATTTCCGATCATCCAGCACGCGGCGGGCGTGAGGGCGTGGGCCTTGAGGAAGGTGCGGTACGTCTCGTCGTCCTTCTCCCGGACGATCTCGATCGCCCGGAAACGGTGGGCGAGCCGGGAGGCGTCGATCTTACGCCGCTGCTCGTCCGGGTCTCCCTTGGTGAGCATCAGCAGCTCGTGCCGGTCACCGAGCGCCGCAAGGGTCTCAGCCACTCCGGGGATCAGCTCCACCTGCTGGTCGGTCAGCACCGCTGCCAACCGCCTTATCGCGTCGCTCTCATCGGCCGTAGCCGGGCGGTGGCGCAGACGCTCCACGCAATCCGCGAGGCTGCGTAGCAGCATCTGGGTGCCGTAGCCGTGAGCGACGGCGTTGGCCTTCTGGATGTCGTCGAGTACGGCGCGCAGTTGGTACTTGTCGAGGGTGGGATGCTCCAGCCAGTCCAGGAAGTCGGCGATGACCCGCTCGAAGAGCACGTTGTTCTCCCACAGCGTGTCGTCCGCGTCGAAGACGAGCACCTGACCGTTGCGCCGCAAACTGACCTCCGGAACCTCGCGCGGACGAATCGAACTGTAGCCACTCCGGACGCCCGTCCACCACGGCTTTTCCCGAGGCTGCGGCCCTCGACCTCTCTCATCCGACGACGCTCTCCGTATGGAACGCGAACGCCCCGACAGCCGCCCCGTACCCGGGGATGGCCGGCAGCGGCCCCCGGCCGCTGGAGGAAGCGGACGTGGTCAGCTTTGTCGGCTCAGGTGCAGGGTTACCGGGACTCTTGCAGAAAGCCCCGGCGTTCACGCCGGGGATGAATGCGTCTCAAGGCTGCTCTGACGTGCACGTTGGAGCGGACGTTTTTGCTGCTCGATGTACTGGCGGACGATCACCAGTG
>NZ_JBQQBT010000021.1:0-114021 GCF_052245835.1 Streptomyces sp. 8N114
GCCCCCCAACGGCCCCCCGCCAGGTGGGCTTCGCCCCCCTAGAACCCCCCTTCCGCAAATCCCGGAGCCATTGACGTAAGACGGCTCCGTTTCGCGGCGGGGGCCGAGATGCACTGCCGGTGGCGCCCTTGCGGGAGGAGTCGCACCACAGACGAGATCCGCAGGGTCGTCACCGGCGGGTCCAAGGTCCTCAAGGGCTGGCGGAGTGTGCTCGTAAGGAAGGACGGCTCTTACAGGGGGCAGGGGGGTGCTAGGGGGGCGAAGCCCACATAGCGGGGGGTTGTAGGGGGGCGGAGCCCCTCCTACGCCTGTCCGGCGAGGACCGGGGGTTTGGGGGCGGAGCCCCCAACAACGGGAGAGGGCCCAGGGCTGGGGCCCTCAAGCCACCGCCGCCCCCACCCACCCCTCAGAGGGCTGGGCCCTCACGCATTGGCAGCGACGAATACGGCTTCGCGGCTACACGCATAGGCGAGCGTCGGCAACAACTCATCGACGTCCGGAAGCCAACGATTGGCAGCATTGGGCTCGCGCGCCCATTGGACGGCTCCGCGGGTGCCCAGCCGGGTGGGCGGGGCCGCAACCCAGTCGCCCGCGCCCTTGCCCTGCAAATCCAGTGCGGTGGGCGACCAGCCCAGACGGCGCACGGTGGCGGGAACCTTGGCGGCGACGCCGGGGAGGACGAAGAAGAGCATCCGGCCGTCCGGAGTGCAGGTGACAGGGCCCAGCGGCTGGGCCATCCGCTCCAGCCGGGCGAGCGCCAGACAGCCCACGGCCTCCGAGACCTCGAGCGCGTCGAAGGCACGGCCGGTCGGCAGCAGTACGGCGGCGCGCGGCTCGGTCTCCCACAACCGGCGCGCAGTTGTCGCGCTCCCCGTCGTCTCGTCCGCCCAGGATGCGCGCGCGGGGTGTGCGCCGGGCGCGGGGCAGTCGGAATCGCCGCAGGCGCAGCGCGGGACGCCGTCCACCGTCTCCAGCCAGGTGCCGGGAAAAACGTCCCAGGCCCGCTCCTGGGTGTAGCGCACCGCGTGTTCGAGGGGTGGTGCGGACGGTGCGGCAGATGTCGTTCGCTGTCCGGGGAGGCGCGTGTTCGTGGTCGCTCCAGAGGTACAGGTGATGGTCTCTTCCACGACCATCACAACTTTCGTCCCTGGGAGGGGTTACGGGGGCAGGACGGGGCGGGTCGAGGCGCGACGGCGCATGCGGCGTCCGTTCCGCGGCCGTTTCCGCCGTACAAGGGGCAGGCCGCGCTCGGAACGGCGCATGGGGGCATGTGTAGGGGCGCGTGCACAGAAGTGCTGTCTTGGGTGGGTAGTCCCTCTCCGGTGCAGTGTGCTGTGAAGGGTGGGGTTTGTAAGGGGTCACGGGCATATGCGCCGATCAGTGAGCAGTGAGCAAGCCGGGTCCGTACCACGGAAACCACTGAGGGGGATCGCATGGCCGCCAGGCCGCTCGTCGCGAGGCAGCCCAACGAACGGCTGCAAGCGCTCATCCAGGAGGCCGGGTGCTCGAACGCGGGCCTCGCCCGCCGCGTCAACATGTGCGGCGCCGAGCACGGACTGGATCTGCGCTACGACAAGACCTCCGTCGCGCGCTGGCTGCGCGGGCAGCAGCCGCGCGGCCGTGCCCCCGGCATCATCGCCGAGGCCCTCGGCCGCAAGCTGGGCCGTACCGTGACGATCGACGAGATCGGAATGGCCAACGGCAAGAACCTCGCCTCCGGAGTGGGCCTCCAGTTCGCCCCCACGGTCGTCGGCGCGGTCGAGCAGGTCTGTGAGCTGTGGCGCAGCGACGTGGGCCGGAGGGACTTCCTGACCGGTTCGACCGTGGCCGCCTCCGCACTCGTCGAGCCGAGCCGGGACTGGCTGATCACCCAGCCCGACCACCAGGTGGCCCGCTCCTCCGGTGCCCGGGTGGGCACTGCGGACGTGGCAGCCGTACAGGCGATGACCGAGGCGCTCTCCGAGCTCGACCACCGCTACGGCAGCGGCCACATCCGTCCCGTGGTGGTGCACTACCTCAACAGCGTCGTTTCCGGACTGCTCGCGGGCTCCTACAAGGAGGCGGTCGGCCGGTCGCTGTTCGCCACCGTCGCCCGGCTGACCGAACTGGCGGGCTATATGGCCGTGGACACCGGCCAGCACGGGTTGGCGCAGCGCTACTACATCCAGTCCCTCCGGCTGGCACAGGCGGCCGGGGACCGGGCGTACGGCGGCTATGTGCTCGCCGCGGGGATGAGCCACCTGGCTGCCTCGCTGGGCAACCCGCGGGAAATCGCGCAGTTGGCGCGTGCGGCGCAGGAGGGGGCGCGTGGGCGGGTGACGCCGCGCGTGGAGGCGATGTTCCATGCCGCCGAGGCGCGCGGGCACGCGCTGATGGGGGACATGCGCGCCTGCCAGGGTGCCGTCACCCGGGCCCTGACGGCGATGGACGGTGCCGAGGCGGCTGCCGACTCCGGTGACGATCCGTCCTGGATCGCCCACTTCGACCGCGCCTATCTCGCCGACGAGCTCGCCCACTGCCACCGCGACCTGGGCCAGGCCGAGAGTGCGGCAGCGCGCGCGGAGGAGGCCGTCACCGGGCATCCGGAAGGGCGGGCCCGGCGGCGGGCGATCGGGCTGTTCCTGCTGGCCGACGCGCAGGTGCAGCAGCGCGAGGTGGAACGTGCCTGCAGTACGGCCGGGCAGGCGGCACGGCTGCTCGCCGGGCTGCGTTCGGACCGGGGCGCGGAGTATCTGGACGACTTCCGGCAGCGACTGGAGCCGTACCGCGAGGAGCCCGTGGTGCGGGAATTCCACGAGAGTCTGGAGCTGGCCGCGGTGGCGTGAGGTGCCTGTGCCGACGACAGTGATCAGCCGGTGCGGAGTTGCCCATCAGCCCAGCGATACGAGGAGTTTGTCCCTTTCTGGGGGCTTCATGGCGACATCAGGTGAAGGAAGGGTGTCCGCACATCTGGGTGCGTGGTCCCCCGTTGGTGTGACCCGGTAGCGTGAGCCGACGCTTCCGCTAGCCATGCGAACGAGGAGTCTCGGTGACAACGCACAACGGACGCGGACAGGACGGGAATTCCGGCTCCGCCGGTGAACCGCTGCCCGCCTCCACGACCCCGTACGAGGGGGTCGTGCTGCCGGCCAACGGTGACCCTTGGACTCCTCAGCAGCAGCGCCAGGCCGAGCGCGAGCGCGTACGGCCCCCCGCCGGACAGCCGTGGGGCGAGCCCTGGGGCCCCGGCTCCGAGGCGGCCCACGGCAGCACCCCGGAGAGCGGCGCCCCGGAGGGTGGCCCCGGCTACTGGGGCGCTCCGCAGCAGGACGCCCCCGGTGGATCGCTGCCCCTCCCGCCGGAGGGCGCCCCGGCCCTCCCCCAGACTCCGCCCGTGGGGACCCCCACCTCGCTGCACCCGCCACACCCTGCGTCGCCGCCGTCACCCGACGGCGCGGCCCCGCTGCCCCCGGCCGCCGCTCCGGGTGCGATGCCGCTGCCGGACGGTCCGGGCGCGATGCCGTCCGGCGGTCCGGGGTACGCGCAGCCGGCTGCCGGTCTGCCGGAGCCGTACGGGGCGTCCTCGGCGGGTGGCGGTGCCCACGCGCTGCCGCCACAGCAGCCGCAGTCCCAGCCCCAGCCGCCGTCGGCTGTCCCGGGTGGTTCCGGGCGGCACGCGATGCCGGACCGGTCCGCTGCGCCGCCTGCGCCGTCCGCGCCGCCCATCGCGCCGCCTGTGCCGCCCGCCGCACCGCCTGTGCCCCCTGCCATGCCGCCTGGTGCGCCGCAGGGCGGGGTCGATGACAGCGACGCCACCCAGATGCTGCCGCCCTTGATGACCGGCCCGCCGCCCGCCGCCGGCCCCGTCGGCGCGGATGACGGCACTCAGCTGTTGCCGCCGCAGCAGCCTGCCGGGCCGGTGGGCGGCGGTCCGGACAGCGAGGCCACGCAGTATCTGCCTCCCGTCGCGGGCGGCGTGGACAGCGACTCCGAAGCGACCCAGATGCTCCCGCCGATGTCCGGCGAGGGCGGCGCACCCGGCGCCGGCGGGCCGGGCGCCGGAGTGTCGGGTCTCGGAGAGCCGGGGGCGCGGCGGCCCCTGCCGGAGTTCGACAACCTCTTCAGGTCCGATTCCCCGCGCACCACGGGCCCGGGGCAGCCCGCTGCGGGCAACAACGAACCGGGCTCCACACAGAGCCTGCCGATATTCGACCAGGCGGCGCAGCAGCAGGCGCCGCCCCGCGGTGGCTACGGCTACCCGCAGCCGGCTGCTCAGCGGGGCGGCTACGGCTATCCCCAGCCGGGCGCGCCCCGCGGCGGCTACGGCTATCCGCAGCAGCCGCCGGGGCCCCAGGGCGGCGGTGCAGGCTACGGCTATCCGCAGCCGGGTTCGCAGCAGTACGAGCCGCAGGTCGGCGGCCGGGCGGCGCGGCGCGATGCCGAGCGCGGGCGGCGCAAGGTGTCTCCCTGGCTGCTGATCACGGGTGCCCTGGTCGGCGTCGCCGCGATCGGGCTGGTGGTCGGCCTCCTCCTCGCGAACGGCGGTGACGACTCCGGCGGTGACGAGCCGAAGGCGTCCAGCGCCCCCGCGGAGGAGAAGTCCTCCGCGGCGCCGGACCCCGCGGAGGGGCAGGCCAAGAAGCTGGACGCGCTGCTGGCCGACAGCAACAACAGCCGTTCCACCGTCGTCCGTTCCGTACAGAACATCAGGACCTGCAAGTTGCTGGGCAAGGCGGCGACCGACCTTCGGTCCGCGGCCAGGCAGCGCACCGGACTGGTGCGGCGGCTCGGCGAGCTGAAGACGGACCGGATCCCCAACAGCGCGGAACTGAACTCCGCGCTCAAGAGCGCCTGGCGTTCCTCGGCCTCCGCGGACAGCCACTATGCGGCCTGGGCGGACCAGGTGGCGCGTAAGAAGGGCTGTCACAAGGGCAAGGCCAAGCCGACGAGCCGGCTCGCTGCGGGCAACCGTGCCAGCGGCAACGCGACCACCGCCAAGAAGAAGGCGGCGGGGCTGTGGAACCCGACGGCGAAGAAGTACGGCCTCACGGAGCGGCAGTTCGGCGCGCTGTGAGGGCGCCCCGAGGGCGCCGGAAAGGGAGAGCGAGGGCGGCGCCGGGGGCCCGATGTGCGGAACGTAAGGTCGGTGACCATGCAGCAAGCAGGTTCCGTGAAGTCTTCCCGACGTGGCCGTCGGTCCACCACCATAGGCGGCATGCCTGTCAACGACGTGCCTTGGTGGCGCTGGCGCAGCAACGTGCGCTCCGCGCTGCACATGCTCTCCGACCAGACGTTCCAGCACGAGTGCTGGCTGGCCGGACTCCCCGGATACGGCGATGTCACGGACGCCGTCTACCGCCTGGTCGAGGACACCTGGCTGGACAACTGGTCGGCGGAGAAATACGTCGGAACGATCTTCCGGGACGCGCAGGAAGCCCAGCTGGTGGACGCTGCCGTGCTGCGGGTGCTGCGCATCATGCACCAGGTCGGCGCCGACGCACCGGTCGCCTCGTATCTGGAGCACCCGGCGTGGCCGGAAGCCGTACGGGCCGCCCGGGAGGCACACGTGCAGCTCGCGGGCAACGACGGGGACGACCCGGACGAGCCGCCGCGCTCGCTGGAGGTCCTGGCGATCATGCTCAGGACGGTGTGAACGGGGGCACCTTCCGGCTGGAGGCCGGGGGAGGACTGCGTGCGGGGGCACCCGCCGTGATGTGCCAGTCTTGACGCCATGAGCCAGTCGCACCCCGCTCCCGGCAATCCCGCTGAAGCCGCCGAAACCGCAGAGAAGGCCGGAAAGGCCAAGAAGGCGGAAAACGAGGCGGGTCAGTTCGTCCTCACCCTCTCGTGCCCGGACAACAAGGGCATCGTGCACGCCGTCTCCAGCTATCTGTTCATGACGGGCTGCAACATCGAGGACAGCCAGCAGTTCGGGGACCGTGACACCGGGCTCTTCTTCATGCGCGTCCACTTCACCGGCAACACCACCGTGGAGAAGCTGCGGGCCAGCTTCTCCGCCGTCGGCGACTCCTTCCGGATGGACTGGCAGATCCACCGGGCCGAGGAGAAGATGCGGGTCATCCTCATGGTGAGCAAGTTCGGGCACTGCCTGAACGACCTGCTCTTCCGCTCCCGGCTCGGCGCGCTCCCCATCGAGATCGTCGCCGTGGTCTCCAACCACACCGACTTCGCGGAACTCGTCGCCTCGTACGACATCCCCTTCCACCACATCCCTGTGACGAAGGACACCAAGGCGGCGGCGGAGGAGCGGCTGCTGGAGCTGGTCGAGGCGGAGCAGATCGAACTCGTCGTCCTCGCCCGCTATATGCAGGTCCTCTCCGACAACCTCTGCAAGCAGCTGTCCGGGCGGATCATCAACATCCACCACTCCTTCCTGCCGAGCTTCAAGGGCGCCAAGCCGTACCACCAGGCGCACGCCCGCGGCGTCAAACTGATCGGCGCCACGGCGCACTACGTGACGGCCGATCTCGACGAGGGGCCGATCATCGAGCAGGAGGTCGAGCGGGTCGGCCACGACGTCACCCCCGAGCAGCTGGTCGCCGTCGGGCGCGACGTGGAGTGCCAGGCGCTGGCGCGCGCAGTGAAGTGGCACAGCGAGCACCGCGTACTGCTGAACGGCCACCGCACGGTCGTCTTCGCCTGACCGAGCGTGAGGGCCCAGCCCTCACGTCCGGTTACAGCCGCGAAAGCGAGGCCGTGGCGTAGAGGACGTCCTGGATGGCTTGGCGGTCGCCGTCCTGGCCCGCGGCGGCTTCGAGCGGTGGCACATGGCCGGCCGCGAGCTGGCAGAACTCCAGCCCGTCCAGGGCGATGTGGGCGACCTTGCTCTCCGGGGAGGCGCGGGCGCCGGGGGAGTCGAGCGGGATGTACCAGTCGCCGCCTCCGCTGCCCTCGATCTCCAGGTGCAGCGTGCGGCCGGGCGAACCGGCCGTGGCCAGACCGCGGGGCGGCGGCGCGAGCCCCGTACGGCGGCGGGCGGCGATCGCGCCGGGCAACTGCCGGGCCGCGAGATCGACCAGCAGGTTCAGATGGGCGGGCCCGGGCGGCGTGTACGGGTAGTCGACGGCTTCCGCGATGTCCTCCGCGTGCATCCAGCACTCGAAGGCGCGGTCCAGGAACGCGTCGCGCAGCGGGAGCGCGAAGTTGCCGTAGGAGACGAGCCGTCCGCGTGCGGTGTGCTCGCCCGAGGCGCTGCCGTCGTCCGCGGCGAGGAACGACACGTCACGGATCATGGCGTGGCTCTGCTCCCGCCATGGCTCACGGGCTGCCGGGGTGTGGTGCCCGGCGCCGTTGAGCGCCCAGTAGATCTCCGTGCGGGTCTGCGGGCCGGCGCCGGGCTCGGAGGCGCGGGCCTCGTCGGGGAGGGCGTCGGCGGGCAGCGGGTCGGGCAGGCCGATGCCGGTCGCGACCAGTCCGTCGACGGCGAGCAGGTGACCGAGGACGCCGGCCACGGTCGTCTCCCGGGTGCTCTGCCGTTCGCCGTCGAACCAGCGCAGCTGTACCGGCGCCCGCCACTCCTCCTCGGCCATATCGCGCAGCAGCGCGTCCAGCCGGGCCGTCTCAGCGTCGTAGGGAGCCGCCCAGGTCGGCATCGGTATACGGGCGGGGCGGCGGTCCAGGCAGCCTTCGAGTACGCGGGAGCGCAGCATCGGGTCGAGATCGAGGCTGTCCTCGGAGTGCAGCAGCCCGACCGCGTCGCGCAGCCGCAGCGCCTCATCCGCGCAGGGCGCGCAGTCGGTCAGGTGCGCTTCGACGGCGGCGGTCTCCTCCGGGGAGCAGGCCGCCAGCGCCCAGGCGCCGAGGAGCGAAGTGAGAATGCGGTGGTCGATCAATTCACCCTCGGGTGCTGCTTCGGCGGCACCGGTCGTCCGGGAGGGCTTGCTCCGTCCCGGCCCGGCAGGCCGTTCCGGGCCGCCCGGTGGCGTCGGCGGTGTCGGCGGCCTGATCATGGCCGCTGCCCCGCGCCGGGCGGCGCCATGGCGGGTTGCGTCATGGCGGAGGAGAGGAGCTGGAGCCCGAGCCGCAGCCGGCGGCGGGCCTCGTCCTCGGTGACGCCCAGCGTGTGTGCCGTCTGCCGGTAGTCGCGACGCTCGAAGTACGCCAGTTCCAGTGCGGCACGCAGCGAGGAGGGCATGGAGGTGACGATGTAGTCGGCACGCGCCGCGGTGGCGGCGGTACGGACCTGCTCCTCGAACCGCTCGGCCTGCTCGGGGGAGCAAGGTCCGGCGCTGTGCTGCTGCTGCCGCAGCCTGCTGGTCGCTATCCGCTGGGTCAGTTCCGCGATCCAGGACCGCATGGGGCCTTCCCGCGGGTCGAAGGTGTGCGGGCTCTCCCAGATATGGGCGAAGACGTCCCGGGTGGCCCTGTCCGCGGCCTCCTCGTCGTCCAACACCCGGTGGGCCAGGCCGTGCACGAGGGAGGCGAAGCGGTCGTAGAGCTCACCGAGCGCCGCGGCCTCGCCGTGTGCGAGCCGCTGTTGCATCTTCCGGTCCCAGCGCGGTGGTGTGTCGTTCGCCATGATGGCCCCCAGCCCTCGGTTCCGCCGTCCGCTGCCCGTCCGCGTCCGGCGGTGCCGTTCCGGCCTTTCCCTTCCGCCTCGTGTGCTGTCCGTCCTCGTGTGGTGCCTGTCGACACCTCGAATGTAGTGCGAGCAACTGACAGTGCACGCCACTTTTGAGGCAACGCACACCCCAGACGATTGCCCAGGGTGTACTTTTCGTCACGGAGCGCTTGGGCTGGGCGGGGCTGCGGGGGTGAAAGGGGCGGATGCTGCCGAGCGTTATGGGGGCGTGACCACAAGTTCTTGCAGGTTCCCCTGGGTAATACCGCCGGACCGCTTAGGGTCGTTTCCCTGGGACCAGTTTTGGAGGGGTAGGCCAGGGCAGCCGAGAAGTTGTAGGCGATCGACGAAGGGGTTGCGGGGAGTGTCGTTGAAGGTGCTGGAGGAGGAGCGGGGCGGGTGGGCCGTGCTCCGGGTCTCCGGTGAGCTGGACCTGGTCACCTCACCCGCGATACGGCAGCACGTGCACGATGCCGTGGCGGAGGGGCGCAGAAGTCTCGTACTGGACCTGACCGACGTCCTCTTCTGCGATTCCAGCGGAGTGGGCGTCCTGATCGCCTCGCGACGGCTGATGCGCTCCTGTGCGGGGCGGTTGCGGCTGATCCTGCCCGCGCGCGGTGCCGAGGACGGCTCGCATGTGAACCGGGTTCTCGCGGCTCTGGGGGTGCGGCGGCTCTTCGACTGCTACCCCGACCTGGCCACCGCCACCGAAGCGCACACCGCCACGGGCCCGCTCACGGCGTGACCACAAGCCCGCTCAGTCGGCGGGCTGTGCGGCTGTTCCCGCGCGCCGTAAGTCAGCCGAATCTCTCCCGTAGCTTGTACTTGAGCACCTTGCGCAGCGTGCTGTTGCGCGGCAACTCCGCCAGCACCTCCAACTGCTCGGGCAGTTTGAAGGTGGCCAGGCCCTCGGCCCGTAGATACGCGGTCAGTTGGCCGAGGGTGACCGGCGGTGCTCCTTCCGGCTGTTCGACGACGGCGCAGACCCGTTCGCCCCGCTCCGGGTCGGGCAGCCCGATCACGGCCACGTCGGCGACCGCGGGGTGTTCGTAGAGGAGTTGCTCGATCTCCTTGGCCGAGATGTTCTCGCCCTTGCGGATGATGATGTCCTTGGTGCGGCCGGTGAGCACCAGGTGCCCGCTCTCCAGCAGGCGTCCCACATCGCCGGTGATCAGGAAGCCGTCCGCGTCGAACGCCTCGGCGGTCCGCGCCGGGTCCAGATAGCCCTGGCACACCGCCTCGCCGCGCAGCCGGACCTCTCCCTCGCTCCCGGGCGGCAGCGGTTCGCCGTCCGGCGTGGTGATCCGGATCTCCATCCCCGCGGGAGGGCGCCCCTCGGTGGTGGCGAGCTGTTCCGGGGTGTCGTCGGGAGCGCCCATCGTGATCATCGGGGCTTCGGTCATGCCGTAACCATGGGTGAGTTGGCAGCCGAGTTCGGCCACCACCTCGTGGTAGAGCTCGGGAGGCTTGGGCGCCCCGCCGCCCGCGAGCAGCCGCAGCGCGGGGGCCAGCTTCTCCCCGGGCCGCTTGCGCTGTTCGGCCAGGAACATCGCGTAGAACGCCGTCGAACCGCCCGCCGTCGTCACCCCGTGACGCCGGTAGCCCGCCAGTGCGCCGGGCATCGCGAACTTCTCGAACAGCACGGCCGGAAAGCCGTACAGCAGCAGCATCACCAAGTAGTCGGGGCCGCCGATGTGGGCGTACGGGAAGGCGATCGAGCCGACGTCGTCGGGGCGCAGCCGCAGCGCGTGCGCCAGGCAGGAGCCACCCGCGATCAGGCTGCGGTCGGTGTGGCGTACGCCGCGTGGTTCGGAGGTGGTCCCGGAGGTCCAGTAGATCCAGCGCACTGCCGTGCCGTCGGTGGGCGGCTCCGGAATAGCGCTCAAGGAGCCGGGATCGGCGTCGGGGAGGGTGTCGTACGCGATGACTGTGCGCGGGGCGAGCCCGTACCGCTCCCGGACGCGGTCGGCCAGTGCGGTGTAGTCGGTGCCGCGCCACCGGCCGGGGTGTATGTACCAGGCGGCGCTGGTCGCCCGCAGCGCGAGGGCGATTTCGCGTTCCTGGTGGCCCGGTATGAGCGGTGTCTGCCGTACGCCGAGCCGGGCCAGGGCGAGGGAGAGCACGACGGTCTCGATGCGGGTGGGCAGCTGCCAGGCGACGGTGTGTGCGGGGCGCACTCCCTTCTCGTACAGCCCGGCCGCGGTGCGCTCGGCACGGCTGCGCAGCTCGCCGAAGGTGAGGGAGGGGTCGTCAACTTGGTTGACGTCAGCCAGACGGTCGTCAACCGAGTTGTCGTCAACCTGATTGTCGGTTGCCTGGTTGTCGGCCGCCTGGATGAGTGCGGGTGCTCCAGGGGTGAGCTCGGCCCGGCGTACGACCAGTTCCCACAGGGTGCGCGAGGTGCTGAGCTCGTGTGCGACAGCCGGCATGCCGCCCCCTAGGTCTCCCGGGCTCGATACCTGACGTCCCGTCAGGTTCGTCGGAAGCGTAGGGCGAGACGCCTTGTCGGTCCAGAGGCTGCGGGGCTAGCCTCTTTCTGATTCCAATTCTGACGGTGCATCAGATATAGCCGGTATGGCGAGGGGGCCACGCCCGTGACCGAACTACCGCGCATCATCAGCGTCGACGACCATGTGATCGAGCCCGCGCACCTCTTCGAGACCTGGCTCCCGGCCAAGTACCGGGACCGCGGCCCCAAGCCGCTCACCGCCGGTATCGGCGAACTGGAGTACGTCGGCGGCAAGTACCGGATCACCATGGACCCGGACGGGCCGCCCACCGACTGGTGGATCTACGAGGACCTGAAGTTCCCTTACAAGCGCAACATCGCCGCCGTCGGCTTCGACCGCGACGAGATGACGCTGGAGGGCATCACCCGCGACGAAATGCGGCCCGGCTGCTGGGATCCGGCCGAGCGCCTCAAGGACATGGACCTCAACCATGTGGAGGCGTCGCTGTGCTTCCCCACCTTCCCCCGCTTCTGCGGCCAGACCTTCGCCGAGGCGCACGACAAGGAGGTCGCCCTGGCCTGTGTCCGCGCCTACAACGACTGGATGGTGGAGGAGTGGTGCGGCGACTCCGGCGGCCGGCTCGTCCCGCTCTGTCTCATCCCGCTGTGGGACATCGAGCTGGCCGTCGCCGAGATACGCCGCAACGCGGCGCGGGGGGTGCGTGCGGTGACCTTCAGCGAGATTCCGACGTTCCTCGGCCTGCCGAGCATCCACAGCGGCTACTGGGACCCCTTCTTCGCCGTCTGCGAGGAGACCGGCACCGTCGTCAACATGCACATCGGCTCGTCCTCCCAGATGCCCGCCGCCTCACCCGACGCGCCCCCGGCCGTCCAGGCGTCGCTCTCCTTCAACAACGCGATGGCCTCGATGATGGACTTCCTCTTCAGCGGCGTGCTCGTGAAGTATCCGCGGCTGAAGCTCGCCTACAGCGAGGGCCAGATGGGCTGGATTCCGTACGCCCTGGAGCGCGCGGACGACGTGTGGGAGGAGCACCGTGCCTGGGGCGGCGTCCGCGACCTGATCCCCGAGCCGCCCTCCACCTACTACTACCGGCAGATCTTCTGCTGCTTCTTCCGCGACAAGCACGGCGTCACCGCGCTGGACACGGTCGGCCGCGACAACGCCACCTTCGAGACCGACTATCCGCACGTCGACTCCACCTTCCCGCACACCAAAGAGGTCGCCCTGGAGCACGTTCAGGGACTCGACCAGGAGACCGTCCACAAGCTGATGCGGGGCAACGCCATCCGGATGCTGGAGCTCGACCTGGTGTGAGGGAACCGGCCCGGCGTGAGGGAGCACCCATGGAGCTGGCGTACACGCAGGAGGAAGAGGAGTTCCGGGCCCGGCTGCGTGCCTGGCTCGCCGAGGTGCTGCCCACCCTGCCGCCCCGCCCCGACCCGCTGGACTGGCCGGCGCGGCGCGCCTACGACTTGGACTGGCAGCGCAGGCTCTACGACGCCGGGTACGCGGGCCTGCACTGGCCGAAGGATGCCGGCGGCCAGGGTGCGACCCCCACCCAGCACCTGATCTTCCTGGAGGAGACGGAGGCCGCCGGAGCGCCGTACGTCGGTGCCGGGTTCGTCGGGCTGCTGCACGCCGGGCCGACGATCGCGGCGGAGGGCAGTCCGCAGCAGCGTGCCCGCTGGCTGCCGCCGATCCTGCGCGGCGAGGAGGTGTGGTGCCAGGGGTTCTCCGAGCCGGACGCCGGCTCGGACCTGGCCTCGCTGCGTACCCGTGCGGTACGCGACGGCGACGCCTATGTGGTGACCGGCAGCAAGATCTGGACCTCGCACGCCGAGGTCGCCGACTGGTGCGAACTCCTCGTCCGCACCGACCCGGAGGCCCCACGGCATCGCGGCATCACCTGGCTCGCCCTGCCCATGGACGCGCCCGGCGTCACCGTACGGCCGCTGCGCACGCTGGCCGGGTCGCAGGAGTTCGCCGAGGTGTTCCTGGACCAGGTGCGGGTGCCGGCCGGCAACCGGGTCGGATCGGAGAACGAGGGCTGGCGCGTCACCATGGTGACCCTCTCCTTCGAGCGGGGCACCGCGTTCGTCGGCGAGGTGGTGGCCTGCCGACGCACCCTGCGGCTGCTCGCGCGGCGTGCGCAGCAGAATGGCCGTTGGGACGATGCAGCAGTGCGCCGTCGGCTGGGCCGGCTGAACGCCGAATTCGCCGCACTGTGGCGACTCATCCAGTGGAACGTCAGCGAGGCCGCGCACGGGCTGCGCCAGGGCGGCACAGGCGTGCCAGGAGCGGGCGGCTCGGTGTTCAAACTGCGCTACTCGCATGCACGGCAGGAGCTGTACGAGGCCGCGGCGGCCGTGCTGGGCCCCGCGTCGCTCGACCTGGCGGAGGAGTGGGCACGCGAGCGGCTCTCCTCCCTCTCGTACACCATCGCCGCCGGTACGTCGCAGATCCAGCACAACATCGTCGCCGAGCGCATCCTCGGCCTGCCGAAGGGACGGTGACGGCCCTGATGGACTTCCGGCTCACCGATGACCAGGAGGCGCTACGGCGCGGCATGCGTGAACTGCTGGCGGCACGCTTCGGACGCGAGGCACTGCGGGCAGCGGTGGACGGGGCCGAGCAGGGAACGGCTCTCGATGTCGGCCTCTGGCGTGAGTTGGGGGAGGCCGGGCTGTTCGCGCTCCGGGCGCCGGAGAGTTCGGGGGGCGTCGGGCTGGGGCTGCCGGAGGTGGTGCTGGTGTTCGAGGAGGCCGGGCGCGTGCTGCTGCCGGGCCCGCTGGTCGCCAGCCATCTGGCGGGCAGCGCGGGACTGGTGGCGGGCGCCGCGGAGGGCTCGGTGGTGGTAACTGCGGCGGAGGGGGTGCGGCCGGGCGGCGGGGCGGCGGCGCCGGTCGAGCATCTGGGGGCGGCGGGTGCGGTGTTGGTGCTCGGGGAGGGAGGGGAGGGTGAAGAGGGGAAGAAAGCGCGGGTGCTGGCCCCCGGGGAGCTGACGGCGGAGCAGGTCCGGTCGGTCGACCCGCTGACACCGCTGCACCGGGTGCACGGCCGGACGGGGGACGGCAGGGACGGCGGGCACGGCGGGGAGGACGGGGAGGACGGGGAGGCGGGGGAGGCCGGGACGCGGCCCGTGGTGGACTCGGTGGCGTTGCGGCGGGATGCGGTGCTGCTCACCGCGGCACAGCAGCTCGGCAGCGCCTGCCGCACGCTGGAGCTGGCTGTCGGTTACGCACGGGAGCGCGAGCAGTTCGGCCGTCCGATCGGGGCCTTCCAGGCGGTACAGCAGCTGTGCGCGGGGATGCTGGTCCGTTCGGAAACGGCCAGAAGTGTGGTTTACGCGGCAGCCGTCACTGCGGACGAGACGGAGGTCTGCGCGGCGAAACTGCTCGCCGACGACGCCGCTGTGGGCAACGCCCGCGACTGTCTCCAGGTGCACGGCGGAATGGGGTTCACCTGGGAGGCCGATGTCCATCTGCACCTGAAGCGCGCGTGGTTGCGTGCCGAACAGTGGCGAACTGCTGTGACTTCTGAGGAGCAACTGGCCTCAGAGCTACTTCGTCCTATGTGTCGGTGAAAGCCGTATTCTTCCGGGAAATTCGATGAGGGCGATTACGCAGGGTTATGGGCGCCTTGTATTCGCCCAGTGACCACCACGAGCGGAAGATCGTATTCCACTCCGGTACGCTCCCTGGGCGCGAGTGCGGCGGCCCCGGTGGCGGCGGGCCGTCGACGGCAGGCACGGGCGGTGCCGCGAGGCGGCGACGACCCCGATGACCAAGGAACAAAAGGGTGTCCACGAGATTCAGACCGGCTCGTTCGAGTCCCCGCGCTCGGCGTCGCACAGTATGCCGTGCGTCTACTCCTTTGCGCCGGAATATGCCTGAAGCGCTTGTTGGCATCACTATGAGTCAACCATGCTGTTCTCGCTGGAGTCACAATCCGTGACTACATGGAAACGCGAGGCGATGTGTCCGCCAGTTCGGATGGTGTGAGCGGTGCAGGTGCTTCTGGAGCAGTTGGAGATCGGATCCGATCCGACGGAGGTGGGGCGCGCCAGAAGGTGGGCCAGGGCCCGGTTGGCGGGAGCAGGAGTGGACGCCGACGAGTCCCTTGCCGAGACGCTGATTCTGCTGATCTCGGAACTCGTCACCAACGCGGTGGTGCACACCGGCTGTCCGGCCGTGCTGTGCATGCTGCTGCCCCGGCGGTGCGGCGGCGCCCCGGCGCACGACGCGGCCGGATCGGTACGGGTCGAGGTCGCCGACGCGAGCAGTTGTGCGCCGCGCCGCCGCCAGGCGGAGGGCGAGGACACCGGTGGCCGCGGCCTGGAACTCGTCTCGGGTCTCGCCGACCGCTGGGGCTGGGAGCACGAGCCCGGCGGCAAGCGGGTGTGGTGCGAACTGGACACTGGGCCGGTGGAGACAGCCGCGGAACTCGCCCCGGCCGCCGACCGGGAGGCCGGTGCGGGTATTGGCGGTCAGGTCCGCGCGCAGGATGACCTGCGCGCCGGTGCGAACGCGCGTGCGCGCGTCAACGTGGCGGGGGCCGGGGCTGGCGCGTTCGGCTGAATGCGCGCCGGAACAATTCGGGCAAACTCCCCAAAGTCCAGACCAGGTGTTGACGTGTCGTGTCGGCTTGATCACCCTTGGGTGGAGCGATTCGTCGTGAGGGGACGACGAGGTACCTGAGGTTCCTCGACGAGTACGGGTCGCGGTCCGGCGCCAACCTCCGTCCGAGGGCAGGGCCCCGAGCGCCGGAGTCGGGTGGCGGTACGCCGTGCCGTGCTCGGGGCGCGCAAAGGCGCACCGCCACCCGGCTTGCCCAATGCGGCGGCATGACGACGGACTTGCCCGGTCACAGCACCGCGACCGGTGCCACCGGAGCGCCCGCGCCGCCGGTGAAGGGTTCGGGTTGGGCGGCGAGGAGGAAGGCGTGGCGGCCTTCTTCGGCGCAGGCGTCCGAGAGTTCCTCCAGGTTCCAGTTCTGGCCTTGCAGCATGCCCATCTCCACGAGGTGGAGAGCGTGGACGGGGAGCCAGAGGTCCTCGATCTCCGGAGGGACGATCTCGAAGGTGAGAGTGTCGTTGGCGACGGCGGCCACGTCCCGGGCGTGGAACCACTCGGGAGTACGCAGCGACAGCCCGGGAGAGGGATAGGCGTAGCCGTTCTTGTCACCGGCGAGGTAGCGGCGCAGCTGTCCGGTACGGATGAGCACGATGTCTCCGGCCCGTACGCGGGTGCCCGCGAACTCCTCGGCGGCGTCCAGGTCTTCGGGGGTCACCGCGTGGCCGCCCGCCAGCTGTTCCTCGCCGCGGGTGCGGGCTACATCGAGCAGGACGCCGCGGGAGACGAGGGGGCGGCTCTTCTCGATGCCGCTGAACACCGCGCCGCCGTGTGCGGTGACCGTGCAGGCGGGGCGGCCGTTGTAGATCCGGCCCCCGTGCGAGACGTGTGCCAGCCCGTCCCAGTGGGTGGCGGCCTGGAGGCCCATGGTGACGGCGTCGTCGTTGGTGGCGACCGTTCCGGGGCCGAACATCTCCAGGTTGAGCGCGACCATCGTGTGCAGCGGGTTCACCCGCCCGGGGATCAGCCCGGTCTGCACCCCGTCCTGCTGGAGGGGCAGCGCGAGCGGGATGCGGCGGCCCGTGCGGACGGTGGCTGCCGCCTCCCGTACCACCTCGTCGGTCACCAGGTTGAGGGTGCCGGTCTCGTCGTCGGCGCCCCAGCGGCCCCAGTTGTTGACGCGCTCGGCGATCTCGGTGAACTCGCGGCACTGCGCCGGCACGGTCATCTGTCCTCCGGGGGCGGTCGGTACGGACGGGGCCCGTACAGGGCTTGTGTTCGGACGGTGGCTGCTCAAGAATCTAACGGACCGTCAGATAACCCGGGAGGGGCCGGACGTGGGCAGCGAAGGGAACGCGGGGAGCGAAGGGAACTTTCTGGCCGGGAAGGTCGTCGCCGTCACCGGGGCCGGCCGCGGCATCGGCCGCGCGGTGGCGCTGGCCTGCGCAAGTGAGCGAGCCAAGGTCGTCGTCAACGACTACGGCGTCTCCGTCGACGGCGGTGAACCGCGCAGCGAGGTCGCCGAGGCCGTCGTGAAAGAGATCGCGGCAGCGGGCGGCGAGGCCGTGGCCGTCGCCGACGACATCTCCACCATGGCCGGTGGACAGCGCGTCGTGGACACCGCACTCACCCGGTACGGCCGCCTCGACGGGGCGGTCTGCGTGGCCGGAATCCTGCGCGAACGCATGCTCTTCAACATGACCGAGGAGGAGTGGGACCCCGTCGTCGCCACTCACCTCAAGGGAACCTTCACCGTCTTCCGAGCCGCGAGCGCCGTGATGCGCACCCAGCGCAGCGGAGCCCTCATCGGCTTCACCAGCGGCAACCACCAGGGCTCCGTCTCCCAGGCCAACTACGCGGCGGCCAAGGGAGGCATCATCTCCCTCGTCCGCAGTGCGGCGCTCGGACTGCACAAGTACGGCGTAACGGCCAACGCCGTCGCCCCCGTGGCCCGCACCCGGATGTCCGCCAACGTCCCCATGGAACTGGCCGGGATCGGCGAGCCCGAGGACGTCGCGCCCCTCGTCGTCTACCTGCTCAGCGACCACGCGAGAGAGCAGGAGATCACCGGTCAGGTCTACACCGTCGCCGGACCCAAGATCGCCGTATGGGCACAGCCCCGCGAACTCCGCGCCGCTTACGCCGACGGCTCGTGGACGCCGCAACAACTCGCCGACCATCTGCCCGGCACGGTCGGCCGGGACCCGATGCCCATGCTGGAGCGGCTCATGGAGATGGTCGAGGCCGCCGCCCGCAAGGACCGCCCCAACGCCTGAACCGAGCGCCCGACCGAGCAGCGCTGCTCCGCCCTGACCTGCCTGCCGAGAGGGGGACGTGTGGACTTCGGCTTCACCCGCCAGGACGAGGAGTTCCGAGCGCGGGCCCGGGCGTGGCTGCACGACCACCTGGTCGGCGACTACGCGTCCGCCGTCGGCCAGGGCGGACCCGGAAGCGAGCACCAGGCCACCGCCGTCCGCCGCCGCTGGGAGCGCGAGCTGGGCCGCGCGGGCTGGATCGGCATCGGCTGGGACCGCACCCACGGAAGCTACGGCAACCGCGCTGCCACCCTCACCCAACAGGTCGTCTGGGCCGAGGAGTACGCCCGCGCGGGCGCACCCGCCCGCGTCGGCCACATCGGCGAGAACGTGCTCGCCCCCACTCTCCTCGCCCACGGCACCGACGACCAGCGCAAACGCTTCCTGCCAGCCATCGCCCACGGCGAGGAACTGTGGTGCCAGGGCTACAGCGAGCCGAACGCCGGCTCCGACCTCGCCGCTGTACGCACCACAGCCGTACGCACCGACGGTGCATGCCCCGACGCCGAGCGCCCCGACGCCGTACGTACCCACGCCGAGCGCGTCGACGCCGTACGCACCACAGCCGTACGGGACGCCGGGGTGGGCGGTGGGGCCGGGGGCTATCGCGTCACCGGCCAGAAGGTCTGGACATCGCTTGCCCGCGAGGCCGACTGGTGCTTTGTTCTCGCCCGTACCGGACAGGGCACGAGTGGACGCCAGGGGCTCTCCTTCCTGCTGGTGCCGATGGACCAGCCGGGCCATATCGAGGTCCGGCCGATCCGGCAGATGTCGGGGACCGAGGAGTTCAACGAGGTCTTCTTCGACGGCGCACTCGCCCAAGCCGACCACCGGGTGGGCGCCGAGGGCGACGGCTGGCGGGTCGCCACCTCCCTGCTGGCCCTGGAGCGCGGCGTGTCCACCCTCGCCCAGCAGATCGGCTTCGCCGCCGAACTCGACCGGGTGCTGTGCCTCGCCCTGCACACCGGTGCCGTCGAGCGCGATCCCGTGCTCCGCGACCGGCTGGTGCGGGCTTGGGCAGAACTGCGGACGATGCGCTGGAACGCCCTGCGCACCCTCGGCGGCAACGACAACGGCAGCCACAACGGGGCCGTACCGGGGGCGCCCAGCGTCGCCAAGCTGCTGTGGGGACGCTGGCACCAGCGGCTCGGTGAACTGGCGATGCAGGTGCGCGGAGCCGCCGCCGCCCTCGGCCCGCACGACTGGGCGCCGCACCGGCCCTACGAACTCGACGCCCTGCAACGGCTGTTCCTCTTCACCCGCGCCGACACCCTCTACGGCGGCTCCGACGAGATCCAGCGCGACATCCTCGCCCAGCGGGTGCTGGGCCTGCCGAGAGAGGCACGCACGTGACGACGGAACCGAGCACCGAGCGCACGGACCACCCGCGGCACCCGCAACCGAACACCGGACCGGCGGCCTCCGCGGACGTGGCGGATCCCGCACGGAAGCCCAGGACTTACCGGCACTGGATCGGCGGTGGCTGGCGGCAACCCGCGCGCGGCCACTACCCGATCACCGACCCGGCGACGGAGTTGCCGGTCGGCGAGGCCCCCGAAGGGGACGCGGCGGATGTGGACGCCGCCGTCCGCGCGGCGCGTGCCGCCCAGGAGGCGTGGGCCGCCACCGATCCCCGCGAGCGCTCCCGGGTGCTGGAGCGGATCGCGCAGCTGCTCACCGAGCGCGGTCCCGCACTCGTACCGCTCCTCCAGGCCGAGACCGGTGCCACCCTCAAGGTCGCGCGCGGAATGCAACTGCCCACTGCTGCTGACCGCTTCCGCCGGTACGCACGCGGCGCGCTGGAGCCGGACACCGTGCCCCTGGCCCCGCAGCCCATGGGGGCCAGTGCGCTGGCCCCGGGCGGGCTGATCGGTGCCGCCGCCGTACGTCGCCCCGTCGGCGTGGTCGGGTGCATCACCTCCTACAACTTCCCCGTGGTCAACCTCGCGGGCAAGGTCGCGCCCGCGCTGGCCATGGGGAACGCCGTGGTCTGCAAGCCGGCGCCGCAGGATCCGTTGAGCTGTCTGGAGCTGGGCCCGCTGCTGAAGGAGGCGGGGCTGCCGGACGGGCTCTACAACGTGGTGACCGGCTCGGGGCCCGGGCCGGGGGAGGCCCTGGTCGCACACCCGGACGTCGACATGATCAGTTTCACTGGCTCCACCTCCGTGGGAAAGGAGATCGCTGGGAACGCGGGACGAGGAATGAAGCGCACCCTCATGGAACTGGGTGGAAAGGGTGCGGCGCTGGTGCTGGACGACGCGATTGGCAGGACCCGCGAAGCAGCACTGGGCTCGGTCGCCTCGACCTGGGCGTTTCACAGCGGCCAGATCTGTACGGCACCGACGCGTGTGCTCGTACACGACTCGCTCCACGACGAGTTCGTGACTGCCCTTTCACGTTACGCCTCCGCACTGACGCTCGGCGATCCCACGAATGAGCGAACTGTCGTCGGCCCGGTGATCTCCGCGGCCCAGCGCGACCGCGTCGAGGCGTACATCGAAGGTGCCCGCGCACAGGGCGCCACTGTCCTGGTCGGCGGCGAACGGCCCACGGAACCCACGACCGGTTTCTATGTCGCGCCGACGCTGATCACCGACGTCACGCCGGAGATGGACGTCGCCCGCGAGGAACTGTTCGGACCCGTGGTCGTGGTCCTCAGGTTCGCGGACGACGACGAGGCCGTACGCATTGCGAACAGCACCCCCTACGGCCTCTACGACTACGTGTTCAGCGGCGACACAGGCCGCGCCTGGCGGCTGGCGGGGCGGCTGCGGAGCGGCAACGTCGGCATCAACACCGTCCAGCGGCACCCGGAGACACCGTTCGGCGGCTTCAAGGAGTCCGGCGTCGGCCGCGACGGCGGATCGTTCGGGCTGCAGGCCTACAGCGAGCTCCAGTCGATCGTCTGGCCGTCATGACGAGTGAGGTGAGGGGAGCGTGAGCGCCATGCGAGGCGTGATCCTGGAGGGGGCGCGGGCCGAGGTCGTCGACGACCTGGAGATCCGGGCGCCGGGCCCCGGGGAGGTGCTCGTCGGTATCCGCGCGGCGGGGCTGTGCCACAGCGATCTGTCCGTCATCGACGGGACGATCCCCTTCCCGCGGCCGGTCGTACTCGGCCACGAGGGCGCCGGTGTGGTCGAGGCCGTCGGGGAGGGCGTGGTGCACGTGGCGCCCGGAGACCATGTGGCGCTGTCCACCATCGCCAACTGCGGCGCGTGCCCCCAGTGCGCGCGCGGGCGCCCCACCATGTGCCGCCGGGCCATCGGCAGGCCCGAACAGCCCTTCAGCCGCGGCGTCAAGCCGCTGTACAACTTCGCCGCCAACTCGGCCTTCGCCGAACGCACCCTCGTCAAGGCCGTCCAGGCCACCCGGATCCCCGGCGACGTCCCCCTCACGTCCGCGGCGCTCATCGGCTGCGCCGTCCTCACCGGAGTCGGGGCCGTGCTCAACCGGGCGAAGGTCGGACAGGGCGACTCCGTGGTGGTGATCGGCGTCGGCGGCATCGGGCTCAATGTGCTGCAGGGGGCCCGGATCGCGGGCGCGGCCCAGATCGTCGCCGTGGACGCCAACCGGGAGAAGGAGGCGGCAGCCCGGCAGTTCGGCGCCACCCACTTCGTGGACGCCTCGCAACAGATGCGAGGGGGCAGCGAAGGGGGAACGGTTGCCGCCGTCAAGGAGATCCTGCCGGACGGCGCCGCTCACACCTTCGAGTGCGTCGGCAGCACCGCGCTCGTGCGGCAGGCCGTCGACCTCCTCGACCGGCGCGGTCAGGCCGTGCTGCTGGGCGTGCCACCTGCCGATGCCGAGGCCGTCTTCCTGCCCGCCGCGCTGTTCCTGGACAAGTCCATCCTCGGCTGCCGCTACGGCTCCTCCCGCCCACCGCGCGATATCGCGCTCTACGCGGACCTGTACCGGCAGGGGCGGCTGCTGCTGGACGAACTGGTCACCCGTACCTACCCGGTCGAGGAGTTCGCGGCGGCAGCCGACGACGCCCAGCACGGCCGGGTGGCCCGCGCGGTGCTCACGTTCTAGGCCGCCGAGCCCGATCAGGTCGCCGACGGGGTGCAGGCCGCGGTGATGGCGGCGGTGTCCCAGTAGAACGGATGGACCTCGGTGATCCGCCCGCCTGTGACGGTGATCGTCTGGAGGATGGGGAACGCGATCTCCCGGCCGGTGACACGGGAGCGCGCTCGTATCCGGCTGTGGACGACCGAGGTCTCGCCAGTGGCGAGAAATTGCTGCTGCGTGATGTCGAATGTCTCCCAGACACGGCTCATCTCATGGAAGAACCGCTCCATGCCCGCGTGCCCGCGCCAGCTGCCCCCGTAGGGCAGGCCGGCCGCCTGGTGCAGGACGACATCGGGCGCGAAGTACGGCGCGAGCAGGGCGAACGAGGCCGCCCCCGGGCCACCGGCGGCCAGGTACTCCGCCTCGGCTGCGTACATGCCGCTGAGAACCGCCCCCGGGTCCGACGGGGAAGGAGCCGCCGGGTCAGTCGGTGAGGCAGAAACGTGGTGTGTCATGGCGACAGCGTGGCCTGTACGGCGACGGCATTCCGGCGGTTCTCGGACACCGTGCTGAGCCCATGGGGGGTGTCCGCCGGAATCGCTAGGCTGCCGCGCCCTGCGCCTCCGCGCGGAACGTACGGCGGTAGGCGCGAGGGGAGACGCCCAAGGCCGCCTGGAAGTGCTGGCGGAGGGAGGCGGCCGTACCGAAGCCCGCTTGGGCCGCGATGCGTTCGACTGGGAGGTCCGTTTCCTCCAGCAGGTGGCGGGCGCGTTCGATGCGCTGCTGGGTGAGCCAGCGCAACGGGGTGACGCCGACTTCTTCGCGGAAGCGGCGGGTGAAGGTGCGGACGCTCATGGATTCGCGCTCGGCCAGTTCGCGGAGGGTGAGGGGGCGGTCGAGGTGGCGGAGCGCCCAGGAGCGGGCGGTCCCGGTGGAGGAGAGGCGGGGTTCGGGTACGGGACGGCGGATGAACTGGGCCTGCCCTCCGTCGCGGTGGGGCGGGACGACCGTGCGCCGGGCCACCGCGTTGGCGACAGCCGCGCCGTGGTCCTCCCGCACGATGTGCAGGCACAGATCGATTCCGGCGGCCTCGCCTGCCGAGGTCAGTACGGAGCCCTCGTCCACATAGAGCACGTCGGGATCGAGCCGCACGGCCGGGTACAGGGTGCGGAAGTTGTCGGTGGACATCCAGTGGGTGGTGGCCCGTTTGCCGTCCAGCAGCCCGGCAGCGGCCAGCACGAAGGCGCCCGTGCAGATGGACGCGACGCGGGCGTCGGGGCGGATGCGGTCGAGCGCCTGGCGGAGCGGTTCGGGCAGGACGCCCTCGGTCTCCGTCTCGTCCAGTTCATGAGTGGCCGGTACGACCACCGTGTCGGCCTCCGCCAGCGCTTCGGCGCCGTGCGCCACATGGATGGGGAAGTCGGCGTCCGTACGGACGGGCCCCGGCGTGACGGCGCAGGTGACCACCTCGTACAGCGGTTCTCCCTCCGGGGTGGCCGCCCGGCCGAACACCTGGTGCACCAGGCCGAGCTCCATCGGCATCACCCCGTGTCTGACCAGCACGGCGACCCGGTGCCGCCCTGGGTGCGCGAAAACCCGCGCGATGGTGGCCATCTCCGCCTCCTTCGTTCGCACCGTCCCGATCACCTTCCCGAACTCACGTCGGCGTCCGCCGCGGCACCGTTTTCCGCGTCTGCTGCGATGTCCGTGCGGAATGTACGGCGGTAGGCGCTCGGTGAGACGCCCAGTGCGGCCTGGAAGTGCATCCGCAGGGTCGACGCGGAGCCGAAGCCCGCCTGGGCGGCGATCTGCTCGATGGACAGATCGCTCTCCTCCAGCAGCTGGCGGACGCGTTCGATGCGCTGCTGGGTGAGCCACTGCTGTGGACTCACGCCGACTTCTTCGCGGAAGCGGCGGGTGAAGGTGCGGACGCTCATGGATTCGCGTTCGGCCAGTTCGCGGAGGGTGAGGGGGCGGTCGAGGTGGCGGAGTGCCCAGGAGCGGGCGGTTCCGGTGGAGGAGAGGCGGGGTTCGGGGACCGGGCGGCGGATGAACTGGGCCTGCCCCCCGTCGCGGTGGGGCGGGACGATGGTGCGCCGGGCGACGGCGTTGGCGACGGCCGCGCCGTGGTCCTTGCGGATCATGTGCAGGCACAGGTCGACGCCGGAGGCGATGCCCGCCGAGGTGAGTACGGAGCCCTCGTCGACGTAGAGCACGTCGGAGTCGAGCCGGACGCTCGGGAAGAGGCGCTGGAAGCGCTCGCCGGCGCGCCAGTGGGTGGTGGCCCGTTTGCCGTCCAGCAGCCCGGCAGCGGCCAGTACGAAGGCGCCTGTGCAGATGGACGCGATCCGGGTGCCGGGACGGATGCGGGTGAACGCCTCGGCGAGCCCGGGGCTCATCGCGCCCCGGTCGTAGGGCTCGTCCCAGTCGTGTGAGGCCGGGACGATCACGGTGTCCGCCTCGGCCAGCGCCTCGATGCCGTGCTCGACATTGATCGTGAAGTCGCCGTCGGTACGTATCGCGCCAGGTGTGACGGCGCAGGTGACGACCTCGTACAACGGCTCGCCCGTGGCCGACCGCGCTCTGCGCATCAGGGCGTGCGGGATGCCCAGCTCGATCGGCAGCAGACCGTGCCGTACCAGGACGGCGACCTTGTGCAGTCCAGGGTGGGTGAAAACGGCCATGGCCCGATCCTCGCACATGGTGGCCTCCAGGCCACTCGCTCCGTCCGCTCCCGCACCGCAGGCTGGTCCGCGTGACTGAGACCCTCTCCCCGCGGCCGTCCGGGAAGGGCGGCGCCGACTCTGCTGAACCGCACTCCCAACCGCCCGCCGAACTGCGCACTGTGGGACCGCGTGTGCACCGTGCCTGGTGGGTCGCCCTGGTGTGCTTCGTCGCGCTCGTAGGGGCTGCCGGTTTCCGGGCGACACCCAGCGTCTTCATCGACCCGCTGCATGAGGAGTTCGGCTGGTCGCACGGCACCATTTCGTTCGCCGTAGGACTGAACGTCCTGCTGTACGGGCTCACCGCACCGTTCGCCTCCGCACTGATGGAGCGCTACGGCATACGCCAGGTCGTCACAGCAGCGCTGCTGTTGATCTCGGCGGGCAGTGGCCTGACAGTCTTCATGCGGGCTGAGTGGCAACTGGTGCTCTGCTGGGGCCTCCTGGTGGGCATCGGTTCGGGCTCCATGGCGCTCGCTTTCGCCGCAACAGTGGCCAATCGCTGGTTCGTCGCCCGGCGCGGTCTGGTCAGCGGCATCCTGACCGCGGGAAGCGCCACCGGCCAGCTGGTCTTCCTCCCTCTGGTGGCACTGCTTGTGGAAGGGCCCGGCTGGCGGACCGCCTCACTGGTGGTGTGCGGTTCGGCGCTCGCTGTCGTGCCGCTGGTGGTGTGGCTGCTGCGGGACCGCCCCGAGGACGTGGGGGTGCGTCCGTACGGCGCCGGGGCCGACTACGTGACACCCGAGGCGGATACGGGCGGTGCACTACGGCGCACCCTGTCGGTGCTGCGGGACGCCGCCCGCACCAGGGTCTTCTGGCTGCTGGCCGGGTCGTTCGCGATCTGCGGCGCTTCCTCCAACGGGCTGATGAGCACGCATTTCGTGCCCGCAGCGCACGACCACGGGATGGCCGTGCCGGTGGCCGCTTCCCTGTTGGCCCTCATCGGACTGCTGGACCTGGTCGGCACGGTCTGTTCCGGCTGGCTGACCGACCGTTTCGACGCACGCCGGCTGCTGGCGGTCTACTACGGGCTGCGTGGGCTGTCGCTGCTGGTGCTGCCGATGCTGTTCGCCGCGAGCGTGCAGCCGCCGATGCTCTTCTTCATCGTCTTCTACGGGCTCGACTGGGTCGCCACCGTGCCGCCCACCATGGCGCTCTGCCGGGAGCACTTCGGTGCGGACGGTGCCGTCGTCTTCGGCTGGGTGCTCGCCTCGCACCAGGCCGGTGCCTCGCTGATCGCCTTCCTGGCTGGGCTGGTACGGGATGCCACCGGGACGTACGACCTGGCGTGGACCGGCACGGGCGTGCTGTGTGCGATCGCGGCGCTGATGGCGCTGGTGGTCCGGCGCGGTACCCGGCAACCGGCAGCGCTCTAGGGCACTCGGGCGCGACGCTGCCGGGTGGCCAGAATCTTGCACTAGCCGTCCATCTGGCCACTCGTTCCGGCTCTCACACGGACGCATGCTCAGTGGCATGAAAACACTGTGGATTTTCGCCCACCCGGAAGCACGCTCCCTGAACGCCGCACTGCGCGACACCGGTGTCGCCGCACTGCGGGAAGCCGGCCATGAGGTACGGGAGTCCGATCTGTACGCGATGGGCTGGAAGCCGGTCGTCGACGGTGCGGACTTTCCCGGCCGGGAGCGGCCGGAGGAGCGGCTGCTGGTCGGGGACGCGCAGGAGCACGGGTACGGCACAGGCGGGCTCAGTGGGGACATCCGGGCCGAACAGGAGAAGATCCAGTGGGCCGACACCCTGATCTTCCACTTCCCGCTGTGGTGGTTCGGGCCGCCCGCCATCCTCAAGGGCTGGTTCGACCGGGTGCTGGTGCAGGGCTTCGCGTTCGGCGTGCAGGACGCTCAGGGCCGTACCCGGCGCTACGGGGACGGCGGACTGGCGGGCAAGCGGGCCATGGTCGTCACCTCGGTCGGGGCGCGGCCCTCCAGCTTCGGTCCGCGCGGCATCCACGGGTACGTCAACGACGTGCTCTTCCCGCTCCACCACGGGACGTTCTGGTACACGGGCATGGCGGCGCTGCCCCCGTTCGTCGTCTACGGCGCCGACCGCGCGACTGAGGCGGACGTCAAGGAGCGCCAGGAGGAGCTGCGTCAGCGGCTGCGCGACCTGGACACGCTCACCCCGCTGCCCTTCCGCTACGAGGCGGGCGGCGACTACGACGCCGATCTGGTGCTGCGCCCGGAGCTCGCCCCCGGCCGTACGGGGCTGGAGGTGCACTCCGCGTGACCGCGCTCCTCAGCGGTCGGCTGCGGATTCAGCTCTCGGTGTCCGCCGGGGTGAAGGTGCCCAGCCGGCCCCGGTGGAAGATCAGCGGCTCGGGCTCACCCTCCGCCGCGTCCAGTGCGCGTACCCGGCCGACGACGATGAGATGGTCGCCGCCCGTGTGTACGGCGTGGATCTCGCAGTCGATCCAGGCCGCCACATCTGCCAGCAGCGGTGAACCGGTGACCGGTGCGGGGGAGTAGGAGACTCCGGCGAACTTGTCGGCGCCGCTCATCGCGAAGGCACGGCACAGCTCGCCCTGACCGGCCGTGAGTACGTTCACGCAGAAGACGCCAGCGCGTGCGATGCGGGGCCAACTGGTGGAGCTGCGGCCCACCATGAACGAGATCAGGGGCGGCTCCAGCGAGAGGGACGCGAAGGACTGGCAGGCGAACCCCGCGGGGCCCGGCTCCCCCTCCGCCGCCGGTGCGGTCACCACGGTCACGCCGGAGGCGAAGCCGCCCAGCACCCGGCGGAAGTGGGCCGGGTCGACGGGGGCGCGCTCGTCCTCGCGTACGGCCCGCAGATCGGGCCTGGGGAGCGCGCCGGGGTCCGCGGCCCGCTCGGTGCCGCGCCGCGCGTCCCGTGCGATGCCGCGCGCCGCGCCGGCGGTACGCAGATAGCGCACCGCGGTGGCTGCCATTCCAGCGTGTCCCATCATGGGTTCATTGCACCTGATGCTTCGTCAGATTGGAAGGTGGGAGGTACGGGGTTCCCGGTGCCGTCGTGCGCTCGGCAACTCCAGAGTAACCACGGCGCTCTATCGTCCCTCGAATCCGGGTCCGCGCCGCTCGGTGAAGGAGGCCACGCCCTCCCGCGCGTCCCGGGTGGTCATGTTGATCTCCTGCGCCCACGCCTCCGCGGAGAAGGCCGCCGTGCGGTCCGTGTCCAGGGAGGAGTTGACCAGCCGCTTGGTGAGCGCCAGCGCGCGGGTCGGCCCGGCCGCCAGCCGCTCCGCCCAGGCCCGCGCCGTCTTCTCCAGCGCGTCGGCGGGCACGACCCGGTTGACCAGGCCGAGACGTTCGGCGTCCGACGCGGGCAGCGCGTCACCGAAGAACATCAGCTCCTTGGCCCGCTGCGGCCCCACCAGCCTGGGCAGCAGATAGGCCCCGCCACCGTCCGGCACCAGGCCACGGCGTACGAAGACCTCCACGAACGAAGCCTCCTCGGCGGCCAGTACGAGATCACAGGCGAGCGCGAGGTGGCAGCCCAGCCCCGCCGCAGTGCCGTTGACCGCAGCGAGCACCGGCTTCTCGCAGTCCAGCACGGCGGCGACCAGCCGCTGCGCACCCCGTTCGAGCGTACGGGCCACATCGCCCGCGACCCGTTCCCCGCCGCCCGAGGTGCCCTTGAGGTCGGCGCCCGCGCAGAAGCCGCGGCCGCGCCCGGTGAGCACGACGGCCCTCACCTGCGGGTTCGCCGAGGCGTCGGTGAGCAGCGCGACGAGCCGCTCGCGCTGCTCCCAGGTGAGTGCGTTCAGTGCGTGTGGGCGGTTGAGGGTGATCCACGACACGGCGTTGTCAGTGGCCTGCGCTACAACTTTTTCCAGGGTTTCTTCCGGGGCCGCCGAGGGCTCCTCGGGGGATGTGTCACGGGGGGAGGACATCAACGTGCAGCTCCTTTCACGGGCGCCGCTGCGCCGGTCGGTGATCGGCTCAGCGGCAGACGGCCAGCGCGTCGAGCGCCACCGCGCCCTGCCCGCGCGGGAGGACGACCAGCGGGTTGATGTCCAGTCCCGCAAGCCCGCCGTTCACGCTCTCGGGGCCTGGGCCGACGCCGGTCCTGCCCAGCTCCAGCGCCATCCGCTGCACCCGCAGCACGACTTCCACCAACGCGTCCGTATCGGCGGGCGGTCTGCCGCGTACGCCGTCCAGCAGCGCCGCGCCCCGCAGTTCGCCGAGCATCACGCGGGCCTGGTCCTCGCCGAACGGCGGCACCCGCACGGCGACATCCCGCAGGACCTCGATCAGCACGCCGCCCAGCCCCACCGTCACCGTCGGCCCGAACAGCTCGTCCTGGGTGATGCCGACCGCCATCTCCACGCCCGGATCGACAAGTTGGCACACGAGTACCCCGTCCAGCTCGATCTCCTCGGCGTACGCGATCTCGGTCAGCTCCCGGTAGGTGTCCCGCACCTGGCTGGCGGAGGTGAGTCCGAGGCGGACGAGGCCGTACTCGCTCTTGTGCGCGAGCTGCGGCGCCGACGCCTTCATCACGACCGGGTAGCCGACCTGGGCTGCCGCGCGCACCGCACCCGCCGCACTGGTGCACAGCTGCTCACGCGGGACGCGGATCCCGTAGGCGCGCAGCAGCTGTTTGCCCGCGTGTTCGCTCAGCTGCTGCCCGGGACGCAGCAGTGCCTCGGCTTTCCGCAGCGAGGGCGAGGGAGTGCGTGGTGCGTCGTCGAAGGGGGAGCGGTAGGTGCGGGTGAAGCGGTGGTGGTCCAGATAGGCGCGAACGGCGCGAACGCAGTTGCCGAACGTACGGAAGGTCGCCACCCGCGAGGAGCCCAGCAGCGTGTGCCGGTAGGCGTCCTCGGTGCCGACGGGAGAGCCCCATACGACGCAGACCAGCTTGTCCGTCTCCTCGGCGGCGGCCACCAGGTCCCGGGCCAGTTTGTCGCTCATCGGGGGGGAGGGTCCGGTGATGGGGCAGACGAGTACGCCGACGTCCGGGTCGGCCAGGATGGCGTCGATGATTTTCCGGCCGCGCCAGTCGCCCACCGGGTGCCCGCCGTTGTCGATCGGATTGGCGACCGAGAGGTATTCGGGGATCCACTGGTGAAGTTCGGCCTGCTTCTCGTCGGAGAGGGTGGGCAGGTCCAGCCCCTCGGCAGTGGCCAGGTCGGCGAAATGGGCGCCGGTGCCGCCGGATATCGCGTAGACGACCACCCCCTCGGCTCGCGGCGGCCGGGCGCGGGCCAGCAACGCGGCGGTGTCCTGCAACTCGTCCAGCCCGGCCACCCGGATGACGCCGAACTGCCGCATCGCCGCGTCCACCGTGGCGTCCGCTCCGGTGAGCTTCCCGGTGTGCGAGGCGGCGGTACGCGCGCCGGCCTCGGTGCGGCCCACCTTCACGGCGACGACGGGCACGCCGCCCCGCGCTGCGCGGTCGGCCGCCAGCAGGAAGCCGCGGCCGTCCTTGAGCCCTTCCACATACGCGGCGACGGCACCGACCTCGGGCAGGGTGGCGAAGTAGGAGAGGAAGTCGGCCGTCTCCAGGTCCGCCTCGTTGCCGGTCGGCGCCCAGTGCGAGAGCCGGATGCCCAGCTCCTGGAGGGCGAAGAGGGGGCGCCCCTGGTGGCCTGACTGCGTGATCAGCGCGATGGCGGGGCCGTCGAGGTCGTCGCGGAAGCGCTCGAAGGCGTTGAGGTTGGTGTTCGGTCCCAGCAGCCGCACCCCGGAGCGTGCGGCGGCCTCGGCGAGCCGGGCCTGCGCGGCTGCGCCCTCCTCGCCGGTCTCGGCGAAGCCGGAGGCGAAGGCGACGGCGAACCTGGTCTTGGCCTCTGTCAGTTGCTCCAGCACGGGCAGCGGGTCGGCGACGAGCAGTACGGCCACGTCCACCGGTTCGGGCAGCGCGGCAACGGTGGGGGCGCACGGCAGCCCGTAGACCTCGCGGCGGCTCGGGTGCACCGGGTGCAGGCGCGCGCCGACCCGCTCGGCCCACGCGATCAGCTGGCGGGTGATGCCCGCGTTCGGCCGCCCCTCGGCGTCCGAGGCGCCGACGACGGCCACGGCCTCCGGCCGGAAGAACCGGTCCAGGTCGGGCACCGGCGCGTGCAACGGCCGCCCGCTGACGTCGAGCTCGGCATCACCGACCCCGGCGGCTCTGCCATGCACGGCGCCGCCGCCGGGCCGCTCGCCGCAGGCCAGCACCCGGGCCGAGCGGGGGGTCATGGTGAGGGTCCCGTGAGTCGATCCGAGCATGTTCTCTCGCCCACTCCCGTGTGGTGGCCTGCCTGGGACTGGCGCCTCCCTGGAACTGACGCTCTGTCAGGTTACTGAACTGACGAAGCGTCAGGAAGGGCTGCGTCCCGGATCGGCCAGGGCCCGACGCGCTCGCTGAAGCCCCCGCAGGGTTCAGTGCGCCGCGCGGGCCACGGCCTTGGCTATCCGGCGGGCGTCCAGGGCCAGTTCGCGGAGGTTGCCGCTGAGGGGGTTCGAGAAGCCGGTGAAATAGAGGGCCGGGGCGGCGGGGTGGGTGCGCCGGCCGTGGGTGCGGGGCAGGCCGCGGGAGTCCAGTACGCCCAGGTGGCCGACCAGGTCCTCCAGCCCGCGCCGGTATCCGGTGGCCGCGATGACGACTTCGGGGCTGATCGTCTCCCCGTCCGCCAGCAGCACCTTGCCGTCCTCGAACGACTCGACGGCGGCCACCGGCTCCACCTTCCCCTGCCGCACCGCGTCCACCAGTCCCGCGTCCAGCACCGGGATGGCACCCTCGCGTGCCCGGGTGTACAGGCCCGCCTCGGGGCGGGGCAGCCCGTAGGGAGCCAGATCGGGGACGGACAGCTTGGTGAGCTGCGCGGCCATCCGGTCCACCAGCCGCACCGGCAGCCTCCGGCACAGGATCGCGCTGCGCTGCGAGGGCCAGCCGAGGGTGGAGCGGCGGAGGATGTGCGGCGGTGTCCGGACGGCGAGCCGTACGCGTCCGGCGCCGCCCTCCACCAGGTCCGCGGCGATCTCGGCGCCGGTGTTGCCCGCGCCCACCACCAGTACGTCGCGGTCCGCGAAGGGGGCGGGGGAGCGGTAGCGGGAGGCGTGCAGCAGTTCGCCGGTGAAGCTGTCGCGGCCGGGCCAGGAGGGCAGGTGCGGGGTGTGGTTGTAGCCGGTGGCGACGACGACCGCGGGCGCGGTCAGCCGCCGCCCTCCGTTGGCGTGGAGTACCCATTGCGTGCCTTCGGGGTCTCCCGTGCCTTCAGGGTCCTTCGCGCCTTCAGGGTCCCCCGCGCCGCCAGGCGTCTCGCTCTCCGTGCCGTTGGCCCGGTCCAGCCTGTGCACCTCGACGCCCGTCGCCACCTCGATCCGGTGGTGTGCCGCGTACTGCTCCAGGTAGCGCACGACGTCGGCCCGCGCGACCCAGCGCCCGTACGCGCGGGGGATGGGCAGGCCGGGGAGGGACGAATGGGTCCGGGCGGTGTGCAGACGCAGCCGGTCGTAGTGGCTGCGCCAGGAGGAGCCGACGGCGTCGGTCCGCTCCAGTACGACCGCGCTGATGCCGCGCTCCCGCAGGGCCGCGGCCGTGGCCAGGCCCCCGGGCCCGGCCCCGAGAATGTGGACGGGCGTGCCGCTGTCGGGCATGGGCATGACGACCATCCTAGGTCGGTGCACCCACCCTTGCGGGCTTATGCGGCAACGCCTAGAACTGACATACCGTCAGCTGAGGTGAGGGGGCTTCGTGAACGAAACGGCGGCACAGACGGCGCAGAAAGCGCGGCAGCGGTTCGACCTGCCGGACATCGATGCGTTCACCGCGCCGTACTGGCAGGCGGCGGCCGAAGGGCGGCTGCTGCTGCGCCGCTGTCGTGCACGGGGCTGCGGCGTCGCGCACCACTACCCGCGGGAGTTCTGTCCGCGTTGCTGGAGCGAGGACGTCTGCTGGGAGGAGGCCAGTGGGCACGCCACGCTTTACACCTGGTCCGTCGTCCATCGCAACGACCTGCCGCCGTTCGGTACCCGCGTTCCGTACGTGGCCGCCGTGGTCGAACTCGCGGAGGGGCCGCGCATGATGACGGAGATCACGGATTGCCCGCCCGAGGCGCTGCGGGTGGGGATGGAGCTCCGGGTCGCGTTCCGGAGGACGGAGGGCCCGGCCGTGCCCGTCTTCCGGCCCGCCCGGAGTTAGGGCTTGCCCCGCACGGGGGGCTGCGCTTGCCCACCCTGCGCCCCTGGCGCAGACTGCCCAAGCTTCGCCGGGGGACGCGCCCCGACAGGGGCGCGGGGAACTGCGCGACCAGCCACAACACACCCGCAGCCCGCGGGCTTCGGGCAGGGGCACCCCCTCTCGGATCCGCCGGGCAACCTATTCGCTGGCGGCAAAAGGTGTGCGTCCCGCATGCTGGGCCCGTGCAGATCCGCGTAGCCACCGAAGCCGACTGGCCGGCCATCTGGCCCTTCTTCCGGCGCATCGTCGCCGCGGGGGAGACCTACACCTACCCCCGCGACATGGACGAGCCCGCCGCCCGCGAGACCTGGATGCTCCAGCCGCCCGGCCGCACCGTCGTGGCCGTGGACGACGACGGCACCGTACTCGGCTCCGCCAAGATGAACCCCAACCACATGGGCGGCGCCTCGCACATCGCCGGGGCGAGCTTCATGGTCGACCCGGACCGCAGCGGCAAGGGTGTCGGCCGCGCGCTGGGCGAGCACGCTCTGGAGTGGGCCAGGCGGGAGGGCTACCGGGCGATGCAGTTCAACGCCGTGGTGGAGACCAACACCGGTGCCGTGGCGCTGTGGAAGTCGCTCGGCTTCGAGACCGTCGCCACGCTGGAGGAGGGCTTCCTGCACCCGGAGCACGGTTACGTGGGGCTGCACATCATGTACCAGCGGTTCTGACGCCCCCGGGTCTCACCCCCGGCCCAGCACCACCGTTCCCGAGGAGCAGAACCAGCCGCCCGTCCCGGAGGCGACGGCCAGCTCCGGGAGGGTTCCATCGCGGCGGCGGACCTGTCCGTCGCCCGCCTCGCCGCGCAGCTGCCGTACCGCCTCGACGAGCAGGAACAGGCCGCGCATGCCCGGGTGACAGGCGGACAGACCGCCGCCGTCGGTGTTCACCGGCAGGGCACCGTCCCGCACCAGCCGCCCCTCCTCGACGAAGGCGCCGCCCTCGCCCTTGGCGCAGAAGCCGAGATCTTCCAGCGTGACGAGGGTCATATAGGTGAACGCGTCGTAGATCTGCGCCAGATCGATGTCGTGCGGGGTGACTCCGGCGCGTGCGAAGGCCATACGTCCCGAGACGGCGGCCGGGGAGACGGTGAAGTCCTCCCACTCGGACATCGTCGTATGGGAGACGGCCGTGCCCGAACCGAGAATCCACACTGGCTCGGTGGCCAGGTCCGGCACCCGGTCCTCGGCGACGAGCAGCACGGCGCAGCCGCCGTCCGAGCGGATGCAGCAGTGCAGCTTGGTGAACGGGTCGGCGATCAACGGTCCGGACAGTACGTCCTCGACGGTGATCGGCTCGCGGTACAGGGCCTCGGGGTTGGTGGCGGCATTGGCGCGGGCCTGCACGGCGACCTGGGCGAGCTGTTCGAGGGTGGTGCCGTACTGGTGCATGTGCCGACGGGCCGCCATCGCGTACTTGGCGACGAGGGTGTGCCCATAGGGAACCTCGAACTGGAGAGGGCCGCGCGCGCCGAAGGAGAGGTTGGCGGTGCGGCGGCCCGCCTTGAGGTCGGCGCGGGCGGTCGAGCCGTAGACGAGCAGTACGGCTTCGGCCCGGCCCTGCGTGATGGCGTCGGCCGCGTGCGCTGCCATCACCTCCCAGGTGGCCCCGCCGACGGAGGTCGAGTCCACCCAGGTGGGCCGCAGTCCCAGATACTCGGCGATCTCCACCGGAGCCAGGGTGCCCAGTCCGGCCGAGGCGAGCCCGTCCACGTGGGACCGGTCGAGCCCCGCATCGGCCAAGGCGCGGCGGGCGGCCTGCGCGTGCAGCGCGTACGGCGTCGCCGCGTCGGGCCTCCCCGCGCCGGCCTTCCCGGAGTCGGAGAGCGCGACCCCGGCGACCGCGACGCGGCGGCCGGGGTGATGCGGGCTGATGGTGTCGGCAACCGGCATGAAGCTGACGGTACATCAGGTATCGCTGACGATCGCAGGGTGCGCGCCTCTGGGCTTCCCGCCTCGCCCTCTCTAATATGACGACCCGTCAGCTTGCTGGAGTCGTGAGGGGGCGCCGCCGATGGAGACCGCGTTCACCGAGGAGCAGGAACAGATGCGGCGCACCGTGCGCGAGCTCCTCGCGCGCCGCTGCGGCCCCGCAGCGGTGAGGGCGGCCGTGCTGAAGCGCGAGGGGTACGACACCGCCCTGTGGCACACCCTCGCCCGGCAGCTCGGTCTGCCCGGCCTGGCGCTGCCCGAGGCGTACGGCGGCATCGGCTGCGGCACGCTCGAACTCGCCCTCGCCTTCGAAGAGGCGGGCCGCGCGCTGCTGCCCTCGCCGCTGCTGCCCACGGCCGTGCTCGTGGCTCCGCTCCTCGCCGAGCTCGGCACCGTGGAACAGCGCGGCCGTCTGCTGCCCCGCCTCGCCTCCGGCGGGCTGACCGCGGCCCTCGCCGCCTCCGGCAGCGCCCTCTCCTCGGCGCTCGGGCTCACCGGCTCCGGCCGCGGCTGGGCGGGCGGCGGGCGCGCGGGCGGTGTGCAGGCGTCGTACCGCACGGGGGGCGCGCAGGAGGGCTGGCGGCTGTACGGGGAGGCGGACCAGGTGCTCGGCGGCCACAGCGCCGGGCTGCTGCTCGTCGCCGCGCACACGGGCGGCTTCACCCGCAGCCGGACGTTGCTCTTCCTCGTCGACTGTGAGGACGGCGACGCGGACGGCCTCGTACGCACCCGGCAGACCGCGCTGGACGAGACGCGCGCCGTGGCCCGGGTGCAACTGCGGGACGTCACCGCCACACTGCTCGGCGACAGCGCCGCGGATGTGTGCCCCGCACTGGCGGCGGCCGGGCCGCGGGTTGCCGCCGTGCTGGCCGCCGAGGCGGTAGGAGCGGCGGACGGCGCGCTGACCCGTACCGTCGAGTACGTCAAGACGCGTGAGCAGTTCGGGCGGCCCATCGGCTCGTTCCAGGCGGTACGGCACCGGCTGGCGGACGTGTACGTACAGCTGCAGGCGGCCCGCTCTGCGGCGTACTACGCGGCATGGGCGGCAGACCGACCGGCCGGTCTGCCCGACGGCGAGTCCGCCACGGCAGGCGGGCTGGCGCTCGCGCAGGGGCTGGAGGCGCTACGCCCGGCCGCCGCCGAGGCGGTGCAGCTGCACGGCGGGGTGGGTTTCACCTGGGAGCACGAGGCGCACCTGTACTTCAAGCGAGCGGCAGGCGACGAGCTGCTGTTCGGTCCCGTGCACCGGCTGCGCGCGCGTGCCGCGGAGCGCGCGGCGCTGTTCGGGCTGGGTGAGGGAGCGCGCAGAGAAGAAGGCGGAGGAGAGCACGAGGGAGAGGCGGTCGCCGTCCGATGGCCGGGAGAAGCGGCGTGAAGCTGGTCCAGAAGATCTCGTCCACCAGGGCCTTCGCGCGCATCGCACCGTATGTGATCCCCGTGCTGGACCGGGCCGTGCACCGGCTGTCGGGCGGGCGGACGATGCTCAGCAACCAGCTGTTGCCCGGAGTCGTGCTGACATCGACGGGCGCGAAGAGCGGGCAGTCGCGGCGTACGCCGCTGGCATGCATGCCCGAGAAGGAGCGGGGGAGCTGGCTGCTGGTGGGCAGTAACTTCGGCAGGCCGGGCCATCCGGCGTGGACGGCAAACCTCCGCCGGCACCCGGAGGCGTGGATCAGCTACCAGGGGCGGGACATTCCGGTACGGGCACGGCAGTTGGAGGGGGACGAGCGGGAGGAGGCGTGGCGGGACCTGCTGCGGTTCTGGCCGCCGTACGCCGTCTACCAGGCGCGGATCGAGCGGCAGATCCGTATCTTCCGCCTCGAACGCCGGGAGCAGGACTGACGGTGGCTACTTGGCGGGCTTCTTGCCCGTCACACCGAGGTGGACCAGGAGCGTCAGGCTCGGCTTCAGCTCCGACTGCTTGACGCCCCAGGTCTGGAAGCCCTTCTGGTGGCCCGCCACGGAGGCCAGCATGGCGACCAGGGAGCCCGCGACGGCCGCGGCGTTGATCTCCTTGTCGACCTTGCCCCGGGACTGGAGGTCCTTGATCGTGTCGGCGAGGGAGTTGTTGACCGAGTTGAGGATCTTCATGCGGATCTTGTAGAACCGCTTGTCGCCCTCCGCCGCGCCGAGATCGACCACGCGCAGGATCGCGTCGTTCTTGCGCCAGAAGGTGAGGAAGCCCTCGACCAGGTCCTCGGCCGTCTGCCGGCCCGCCTTGCCGACCCAGGAGCGGCCGGCCACCAGCTCGGTGAGGCCCGCACCCTCCTTGGCCATGGTTTCCGCGATCTCCAGGACGGCGCCCTCGACATCGGGGAAGTACTGGTAGAAGGTCGCCGGAGAGGTGCCCGCTCTCCGTGCCACGTCGATGACTTTGACGTCGCGGTAGGGCGACGAGCTGAGCATCTCGCTGAGGCAGTCGAGCAGCTTCTGCCGCGTCGCCTGACCGCGGCGTCCGGCCACCCGGCCGTCGACGGTTCGCACTTGTCCTGTCATGCCGTCAGCTTACCGAGGGGTGATCGGCCCGCGATTCGTCAGCGGGCAAACGGGGTGCGCTCGGATTGCTGATGGGGGTGGGGGCAATTGGGGTGATACACGGCCAAGGCCGCGTGCCGGATTCTCCGGGTCATCCCGGGCTTTGTCGGGCCACGGAGACACTTACGTGTCGCCCCCGGGTTCGCAACCGCCGCGTTCGCCAGGAAGAATCGGCGTCCGGGCCGTCAGGTCCGGCACGGCAGTGAGAGGCTGCACGGGGCGGGAACGGGCAGATTTTACGGCCCCTACGGGGAGGTGGCAGGACAAGTGGTGGAGCAGCTTACACAGCACGATCCGCGGCGGATCGGCCCGTTCGAGGTGCTGGGCCGTCTCGGTTCCGGCGGTATGGGGCTGGTCTACCTCGCACGCTCGGCATCCGGCCGCCGGGTCGCGATCAAGACGGTGCGCACCGAGCTGGCCGAGGATCAGCTCTTCCGGGTGCGCTTCACCCGGGAGGTCGAGGCGGCCCGTGCCGTCAGCGGCTTCTACACCGCGGCCGTCGTGGACGCCGACCCGCGCGCCGCCGTGCCGTGGCTGGCCACCGCCTATGTGCCCGCGCCCTCCCTGGAGGAAATAGTCACCGAGTGCGGACCGCTGCCCGTGCAGGCCGTGCGCTGGCTGGCGGCGGGCGTCGCCGAGGCGCTCCAGTCCATCCACGGCGCCGGTCTGGTGCACCGCGACCTCAAGCCGTCCAACGTGCTCGTCCTCGAGGACGGCCCCCGCGTCATCGACTTCGGTATCGCCTCGGGCGTCTCCAACACCCGGCTGACCATGACCAACGTCGCCGTCGGTACGCCCGCGTACATGTCGCCCGAGCAGGCGCGGGACTCCCGCAGCGTCACCGGGGCCAGCGATGTCTTCTCGCTCGCCTCGACGCTCGTCTTCGCGGCCACCGGCCATGCGCCCTTCCACGGGGCCAATCCGGTGGAGACGGTCTTCATGCTGCTGCGCGAGGGTCCCGACCTTGAGGGACTGCCGGACGAGCTGCGTCCGCTGATCGAGTCCTGTATGCGAATGAACGCCGAGGAGCGGCCCACGCCCGCCGACCTCCAGGCGCAGCTCGCCCCGCATCTGTTCGGTGCCGGAAGCGACGACAGCGGCACGGTCTCGGCATGGCTGCCGTCCACGGCCGTCTCGCTGATCGAGCGCCGCAGGGGCGGCCGTGCGATGCGCCGGCAGAACGCTGCCGCTGCCGCAGCTGTGGCCGAGGGCGCCGCAGCGGGAGGCGACGGTGCCGGTGCCGGTGCCGGGGGCGGCGGGAACGGTGCGGGCGGCTCCGGCAATGCGGGCGGTTCCGTCGACGCGGTCGGTGCGGGCGCGGGTGCGGGTGGCGCGGGGGGCTCGGCGCTGGGGTCCGTGGGGCCCGGTGGGCCCCCGGCGGCCGGGCGCGCGGCAGCGGGCCAGGCCCCGGCGGCATCCGGGCCCGGCGCGGGAGCCGCGGCAGGAGCCGGCGGGCCGGGTGCCGCCGTCGCCGAGTGGGACCAGGGCATCCCGCCGGGACCGCGCGCCGTCGGCGGCTCCCTCGGGGCTTCCGGCGCCCCGGGCGGCTCCGGAAGCGCGGAGGCGGGCCAGGGCTCCGGCCCGGGCCCCGTCGTCTCGCGTCCCGCCTCCCAGCCGGGCAACCCCGAGGGGGGATCGGTGCAGCTGCCCGGCGCACAGCTGCCGATCGGCCCCGGGCCGCGTCGCTCGGACGAGACCGGCCGCGACGCCGAGGCCGCCGGGACCTCCGGCTGGGTGCGCCCGCCCGGGGGTGGCCAGGAAGGCACTCCGCAGTCCTCCGCCGCACAGCCGTACGCGCAGTTGCCCCAGCAGTCGGCGTCCGGAGCATCTTCGGCGGTGTCGCCGGGGGCAGTCTCCTCGGCAGGCCCCGCATCGGCTTCCGCCGCGCCGCCTGCCCATCCGCTGGCCCGCCCGTACGGCGCTCAGGGGCCGCGGCACGCCGGGGGCTCCGACCAGGGCGGCCCCGGGCAGGCGTCGCCCGCTGCCCCGCCGCACCAGCAGCCGCCCCCCGGGGTGCCCTCGCAGCCATCTCCGCACCCCGTCCAGTCCCCGCCGTCCGCGGGGTCTGCGCACGCGGGCGGCGGGTCGCAGTCCGGTGGCCCGCAGCGCTGGCGGCCGTGGCGGTTCCGGATGTCCAACGATGTGTGGGGCTCGCCCGTCGTCGCCGACGACCGGGTCTATGTGACCTCGTTCGAGGTGCACGTGCTGGACGTGGCCAGCGGGCGCAGGGAGTTCAAGACGCGCGAGGTCGCCTGGTCGATGGCGGTCTCGGGCGGGCGGGTGCACGCCTCGGACGGGCCCAGCCTGTACGCGCTCGACGCCACCGACGGTTCCGAGTGCTGGCGGCTGGCCACCGACGGCTGGGTCTACTCGCTCCAGGTCGACCGCGGCACCGTGGTCACCGGTACCCGTGGCGGCGGTGTACAGGCATGGGAGGCGGCCAGCGGCGAGAAGCTGTGGGAACTGACCGGCGCCCAGACCGACTTCGAGACGCCCGAGGCGGGGCCCGTCATCGCCGACGGCGCCGTCTACACCTGGGCGGACGGGCGGCTGTACGTGCTGGAGGCCCGGACCGGCGCCGAACGCTGGACGTACCCGGTCGGTGACGTCTCCGCCACCGGCGGCGTTCCCGTACGGGTGACCGCCGCCGAGGACGGGGCCGTGTATGTGAGCGCGGGCTCCCGGGTGTTCGCGCTGGACGCCGCGACAGGACACGAGCGGTGGCGGTTCGACGCCCCGGCCGCGTTCCTGTGCCCACCCGCCTTCGTCCCGGGCCCCGGGGTGACGGGCGGGGGCGTCTACCTCGCCGACTACCTCGGCACCGTGTACGCGCTCGACTCCGGCAACGGCCACGACCGCTGGCGCATCGCCACCGAGGCACGGCACTCGACGGAGCCGGTCGTGGTCGCCGACGGGCTGGTGCACCTCGGCAGCGGCAGCGCCCTGTACACCCTCGACGCGGTCAGCGGAACGCCCCGCTGGCGCTTCGCGACGGGTGCCGACGTGGTGGGCGCACCCGTCGTCGCGGACGGCCGGGTCCACTTCGGGTCGGCCGACCACTGCCTGTACACCGTCGACGCAGTGGGCGGCCAGCTGCGCTGGAAACTGGCCACCGGCGGGGAGATCACCGGCTCGCCGGTGGCCGTCGGCGGCGTCATCTACGCGTGCAGCAAGGACCGTTGCGTCTACGCGCTGGACGCGACGAAGGGCACCGGCCAGGCCCGGCACTCCGGCTGAGGCCCCGGCCGGCTGCCGCCCGGCTCCCGTCCGTCACGCCGCGTCGCGCCCCCGGTGCGGCCAGGTGTCCTCGTCGCTGGGCTGTTCTTCCTCCGGGGGAGGCGGGGTGGGGAAGCGGCGGGTGTTGTCGGGGCGCGGTTCGCCCTCCGCCTCGGGACGGCGTTCGTACGGCTCGTCGAGCGGGGCTCCCTGGGTGCCGGGCTGGGGCTCGTACGGCTCGCGCTCCTCGGGGGCCGGTGGGCCCGCGTACTGCTGGTGCTCCGCCGGGCCCTTGAACGGCCGGCCCGGGGGCGGGGCCCCGGGCTCCGGGGGCGGCGGCCCCGGAGGGTACGGCTCCTGCGGGGGCGCTCCACGCATCCCGGGCTGTCCCGGATAGGGCTGTTGCTCCGGATAGGGCTGCTGTCCCGGGTAGGGCTGCTGCTCCGGGTAGGGCTGTTGCTCCGGATACGGCTGTTGCGGCGGCGGTGGCCCCGCGAACGGCTGCTCCAGCGTGTCCTCTCCCCTCCCCCGATCCCCGTAGTAGGGCGCCCCGGCAACGACACCGGCGCCTCCCGCTGCCGCGGGCTCGGCGGCGTGCCGTCGGCGGGCCAGGGTGCGGCGGCCTGCCATCAGGGCGCCGGCGAGCAGCATCAGGAGTCCCCCGCCGAGGGCGAGCCAGGCACCGGAGGCGAGCCCTCCGGTGTTGCCGGCGGAGAGGCTGCCGGCGGCCTGGCCCTGCCGGACCATCCACAGGATGGTGAAGCCCAGACACAGCACACCCGCGAACACCACGGTCAGCCGTGATTGCAGCAGTACGCCGACCACGGCCACCGCCGCCGCGATCACCATCAGCACGAACAGCCCGGTCAACAGAGCCGCGTCGGCGCCGGTGATGCCTCCGCCCTGGAAGAGTTCGTCGAGGCGGAAATCGCGTCCGAAGCGGCCGTCGTACCACGGTCGGAAGGGGCTGTATACGGCGGCCGCCGCTCCGATGAGGGCGAGCAGCGACCCGATCATGTTTCGGATCATGGTCTCGCCTCGCTTTCCGGCGCCGCTCCCGACGCCGCACGGGTGCGTGATCCGCAATCGACGCTACGCCGCCGGGAACCCCCTCGCCACTGCGGGCGTCTTGAGCCGGTGAGAAAAGTTGTACTGCACGCGACAAGCAACGGGCGTCGGCTCCGGTGCCGCGCGGAACAGGTACTCATCGGGGGAACATCATGAAGCGGATGCGTCATATCAAGCTGCTCGCCGCCGTCACCATCGTGCTGGTGGCACTGAGCGGCTTCAGCCCGGCCCGTTCCTCGGGTGGCGGACGCAGCGGCGGCAGTGGCGTCAGCAAGAGCAGCAGCGGTGGAAGCGGCGGGGGCGGGTGCAGCAGCAAGAGTTCCAGCAGCCACAGCTCCAGCAGCAGCTCTGGCGGCGGCGGTTACAGCAGCGACGGTTACAGCAGCAGTTCCGGAAACGACGGTTACAGCAGCGGCGACAGTGACGGTTACGGCAGTAGCAGCGGCTATGGCGGCAACGGCCGCTACGACAACAACCGCACCACGTCCAGCAGCACCTCCAGTGGTTCGAGCCGTGACAGCACCGAGGCGTCCGGCACCGTGACGGAGTGCGCAGCCGCCAAGGGCCGGAAGCTCAAGAGCAAGGCGGAGCCCGGCGCTGTGGTCCGCGTCCGCAACACGGGCAGGAACACCGGCACGTTCAGCGTCCGCGTCGACTTCCGGGACGCGGACGGCACTCTCGTCGACAACGGCTCGGCCGTCGTCACCGTCCCGGTCGGCAGGAGCAAGTCGGTCGAGGTGCCGATGGACCACCCGGAGGTCGTGCGGGACGTCGAGGAGTGCGAGGTCTCCAGCGTCGCCTAGCGGGTCCGGAAAGCGGTGCTGCCGCTCCGCCCCCGGAACAGCTCCCCCTGTTGCTCCAGCGGCAGATTGCCGAGCGCTATCAGGGGCGGGGCCTGGGCCATGGCCTGGTTGCGGGCCGCCTCCCGCGCGGCCCAGACGGCCCGCACCGTGCCCTGGACTGCCCCGGACGGATAGGAGGCCAGCACCCGGGCGCAGCGCAGCGCCGCGTCAAGCGCCCCGCCGGCAGGCGCGAGCTCGGAGACGAGCCCCGTCTCGTAGGCGCGGCGTCCGGAGATCCGCTCGGCCGCTCCCATCAGCGCCATCCGCGCGACCTCGCCGAACGGCATCCGCTGCGCCATCCCCATCGCCTCGTAGGCGCTGACCATGCCGTAGCTGGTGTGCGGGTCGAAGAAGGCGGACTCCTCCGTTGCAACGAGGAATTCCACCTCGCTCAGCAGATAGAACGCACCGCCGCAGGCCATGCCCTCGACGGCGGCGACGACCGGAATCCACAGGTCGTTGCTCTTCGGCCCGATTGAAAGCAACGGATCCTCGATTGCAAAGGGCGCATGCGGCTGTGGAACGGAGCCCTCCTCCGCGACCGCTGCCCGGTCGATGCCCGTACAGAAGGCCCGGCCGCCCGCTCCGGTGACCACCGCCGCGCGCACCGACCGGTCGGTACGCAGTCCGCGCCAGATGCCGGCGAGCGCGGCCGCGTCGGCCAAGTCGAGCGCGTTGTGCTTCTGCGGTCGGTCCAGGGTCACGGTCGCAACGCCGTCCTGCCGCTCGAGACGGATGGTCATGGCCGCTCCAGCACCCAACGGGGCACGGCCGTGTGCCGTTCGCCGTCGCCGAGTTGCCGGAAGACGGCCCGTACGGGCGCTCCGATGCGCAGCTTGTCGGCGGCCAGCGAGCCCAGCGGTGCGTCCGGTGCGGCGACCAGGTTGCCCACCAGCCGGATCGAGGGGTCGTCGGCCAGCTCCACCACGAGGACGTTGTAGGGAGCCGCTTCGGCGTAGCCGGGCAGCAGCGGCGGATGGGCCACCACATAGGACCAGATACGTCCGCGTCCGCTCATCCGCTGCCACTCGGCCTCGAACGACTGGCAGTGCGGACAGCACGGCCGCGGCGGGAAGCGCCGCACCCCGCAGCCGGAGCACGCCTGTACGCGCAGTTCGCCCTCGGCGGCGTACGACCAGAACGGCGCTCCGTCGTCGTCGGGCACGGGCAGCAGCAGTCCGGTTTCCGGCAGGCCGGCCGGTTCGGCGGTCATGGTCTCAACTCCTCAGCAGCAGTGCGGAGGTGGGGACGCCCTCGCCCGCCGTCACCAGGCAGGTCGCGGCATCGGGCACCTGGGCTGTGGAGGTGCCGCGCAGCTGGCGGACGCCCTCGGTGATCAGGTTGAAGCCGTGTACGTACGCCTCGCTGAGCCCGCCCCCGGAGGTGTTGAGCGGCAGCCTCCCGCCGATCTCCAGTGCGCCGCCCTCGGTGAAGGCCGCACCCTCGCCGCGCCCGCAGAAGCCGTAGCCCTCCAGGGAGAGGGGGACGAGTGCGGTGAACGCGTCGTAGATCTGGGCGACATCCACATCCTGTGGACACAGGTCGGCGTGCTTCCAGAGCTGTTGCGCCGCGGTCCAGGCCGGACCGCGCAGGGGGTCCTCGGCCCAGTAGTTGACCATTCCGTGGTGCTGCGCGGGCAGGCCCTGCGCGGCGGAGTGCACATAGACGGGCTTGCTGCGGCAGTCGCGTGCCCGGTCGGCTGAGACGAGGACGCACGCGAGCGCGCCGTCGGTCTCCAGGCAGTTGTCGAACAGGCACAGCGGTTCGCTGATCCAGCGGGAGGTCATATACATCTCGCGGGTCAGCGGCCGCTCGTACATCATCGCGGCGGGGTTCTGGTTGGCGCGGTTGCGGCATGCCAGTGCCACGTTGAAGAGGTGGTCGCGGGTGGCACCGTACTCGTGCATATAGCGGCGGGTGAGCATGCCGATCTCGTCGGCCGGGCGCAGCAGCCCGAAGGGGCGGGTCCACTGTGCGGGGGTGGGCAGTTGCACGGTGGTGTTGCGCCACGGCCGGCCGCCGGAGCCGCGTTTGCGGGAGCGCCAGGCGACGCCGACGGTGGCCTGCCCGGTGGCGATGGCGGCGGCCAGATGCGCCACGGTCGCACAGGAACCGCCGCCGCCGTAGCCGACCTTGGAGAAGAACGTCACGTCGCCCGCGCCGATCGACTTGGCCACCTCGACCTCGTCTGTCTCCTCCATCGTGTACGAGGCGAAACCGTCCACCTCCGCGGGTGCTATCCCCGCGTCGTCCAGCGCCCGCAGGATCGCGCGGCAGGCGAGGGCCTTCTCGGATTCGGGGAGCCGTTTGGCGAACGGCGTCTGGCCTATGCCGACGATCGCCGTGGCGTCCTTCATGGCGTCCTCCCGGACGTGCTCGGGGCGTGCTCCGGTGCTGACAGTGCGGGAGGCTACCGCTAACCTGACGGGGTGTCAGGTATCAGGGTTTCGACTGGAGCCCAGGGGAGGCGCACGGTGAGTGGTACGGACTTCTCGGCCGCGTACGAAACCGCCTCGCGGATCACCCCGCAGACCGTCCCTGAGCTGGTAAGGGCCGCCGCCGAGCGGTTCGGGCCGCGCGAGGCCGTGGTCGAGGGGCGCACCCGGATCTCGTACGAGGAACTGGGGGAGCGGGTCGAACAGGCCGCCGCCGGCTGCGTGGCCTGCGGACTGGAGCCGGGTGACCGGGTGGCCGTCTGGGCGCCCAACACGCTGGAGTGGATCGTCGCCGCGCTCGGCGCCGTCACGGCGGGCGGCATCCTCGTACCGCTCAACACTCGCTTCAAGGGCGCCGAGGCCGCCTATGTGCTGGAGCGGACCCGCGCCCGACTGCTGTTCGTCACCGGCACCTTTCTGGGCACCTCGTACGTCGCCTCGCTGCGCCGCGCCACCGCGGAGGGGCTGGGCGCCGGCCCGCTTCCCGGGCTGCCGCACCTGCGCGAGGCGGTGGTGCTGGCCCAGGACGCACCGGAGAACTTCCGCACCTGGAGGGAGTTCCTGGCAGGCGGGTCCGGTGTCCCGCGCCGGGCGGTCCGGGAGCGCGCCGAGCAGATCGCGCCCTCCTCGCCCTCCGACATCACCTTCACCTCGGGCACCACGGGGCACCCCAAGGGCGTGGTCATCAGCCATGAGCAGACGCTGCGGGTCTACGCCTGCTGGAGCGAGCTGGCCGGACTGACCGAGGGCGACCGCTATCTGATCGTCAACCCGTTCTTCCACACCTTCGGCTACAAGGCGGGCATCATCGCCTGTCTGCTGCGCGGCGCGACGATGATCCCGCAGCCCGTCTTCAACGTGGAGACGGCGCTGGCCCATATCGCCACCGAGCGGGTCAGCGTGCTGCCGGGCCCGCCCACCCTCCACCAGTCGCTGCTCGACCACCCCGCCCGCCACCAGCACGACCTGTCCGCACTCCGCCTGGTGGTGACCGGCGCCGCCGTCGTACCGCTGCAACTGGTCGAGCGGCTGCGCGCCGAGCTGAAGGTCGGCACCGTACTGACCGCCTACGGGCTGACCGAGGCGTCCGGCACCGTGACCATGTGCCGGCGCGGTGACCCGCCCGAGGTCGTCGCCGGGACCTCGGGGCGGGCCATACCGGACACGGAGGTGAAGGTCGTGGCCTCCTCCGGCGCCGAGCAGCCGCCCGGCACACCCGGCGAGGTGCTGGTGCGCGGCTACCACGTGATGTCCGGCTACTACGAGGAGCCTCAGGAGACGGCCGAGGTCCTCACCCCGGACGGCTGGCTGCGCACCGGCGACGTCGGCGTCCTGGACGCCGACGGCAATCTGCGGATCACCGACCGGATCAAGGACCTGTTCATCGTCGGCGGCTTCAACGCCTATCCGGCCGAGATAGAGCAACTCCTCGTCCGCCACCCCGACATCGCCGAGGCCGCCGTCATCGGCATCCCCGACCCCCGGCTGGGCGAGGTCGCCAAGGTCTTCGCCGTACGCCATCCCGGCGCGACGGTCACCGCCGACGACCTGATCGCCTGGTCGCGCCGGGAAATGGCCAACTACAAGGTGCCGAGGCAGGTCGAGTTCGTCGCGGAGCTGCCGCGTAATGCGAGCGGAAAGGTCATCAAGACGCGGCTGCGGGCCCGGCGCTGAGGGCCGGCGCTGCCGCGGCTTCCGGCAGCACCGTGGTGTTGCGTTCCAGGATGCTGATGGTCTGCACGCGGTCATCGGTGCCGACCGACGAGTGGTCGTCCGCCAGCGCCGGGGCGGCCAGCGCTCCTACGGCGGCGAAAGAGAGGGCGCAGGCGGCGAAGAGCTTCTTGGGGCGGGTCATGGGTAGGAGCACCTCCGAGAGCGAAAACATGTTCTACTCAGTATTTTGACGCTTCAAGTCCTCGGGAAACGAAGGACGCGCACATACGCCGAGGGCCGCGGCCGACGACTCCCCCTCTGTGTCGTCGGCCACGACCCTCGCTCTCCCCCCGTAGGGCGCCCCCCTGGTATCCCCCCCGGGTGGGCTGCCCCCGTGTGATGGTCATGCGCTCTCCGGGGGGCTCCCCCGAACCCCCTGTCCCCCGGAGAGCGGGCCTCAGTTGGCGGGCTTGATCGTCTGGTTGCGTTCAGTGGTGCTCATCTGACCGGAGCCGCCCTCTGCGGTCTTCTTCCCCTTGATGGTCTGGTTGCGCTCCTTGGTGGTCATCTCGCCGCTCTCGGGCGTGACCTTCTCTTCGTGGTCGCTCATGGTGGCTTCCCCTCTGGGTTGTGGGCGGATGCCCGCCCAGCGGCTCCCCCGTGGGCCGCCGGACGGACGGGTCAGGGCCGTTCACCCTATCGGGGGGTTGGTCGGTTCCCCCTGTTCGATCCGCCTGCCCCCCGAGGCGCCGGATCGACTGGGTAAAAGCATGCCGGGGGGCGATAAACGATCGATGAACGTCTCGTTGGTGAACCTGTTGCGCGGTCAGACCTGCACCGCAGCCGCTCCCCCGAGCAGCTCGCGAACCGTCGCCGCTTCCGGGGTGCCCAGGCTTTCGTACTGCTCCAGAGCCTCACGCCAGCACGCCTGTGCGCGCCGATGGTGCCCGAACGCCTCCAGCGCCCGTCCCAGCAGCGTCAGTGCGTTGGCCCGGCGCCACGGGCCACCGATGCTGCGGAGGATCGTCATGGACTGCTCCGTCAGCTCTGCGGCTTGCGTGGGTCGGTGGGCCGCCAGCTGCACTTCGCCGAGCCGGAAGTACGCCATCCCCTCCCACAGCCGCTGCCGGCTCTGCTGGAAGATGCCCAGGGCCTCCTGGAAGCGCTGCTCCGCCTCCGGCAGCCGCTGCGCGGTGGTGAGGGCGATACCGAGCGCGTACAGCGTCGTCGCCCGGCGCATGGAGACGCTCAAGTGGTCGTGGATGTCCAGCGCCTGCTCGGCGAGCGAGATGGCGGTGTCGGTCTTGCCCAGTTCGGTGTGGACCCTCGAGAGGTTGCACAGCGCGCTCGCCTCGGCGGGCCGGTTGCCGTACGAGCGGAAGGCTTCCAGCGCGCGGCTCAAGAAGTGCTCGGCTTCCAGGGGGCGGGTTTGGTAGTTGGCCACCAGTCCGCGGTCGTTGAGCGCGTAGGACCAGGAGATGGGGTCGCCCGCCTTCGGGGCCAGCAGTTCCGCCTGTTCGGCTTCCTTGTCCGCCTCGTCGAAGCGTCCTGTTGCCAGGTGCATGCCGGTGAGGACCGAACGGGCCCGCGCCTCGGCGTGTGCGTCTCCCGCTTCCTGTGCCGCACACTTCAGCGCGGTGGCGCCCTGCTCGTACTGCCGCCCGTAACTGCCCGCCTCCGCCAGCGCGCTGGTGGCCATGAGCAGGTCCACCGCCCGGCGCAGGGTCGGTCCGGAGGCCATCTGAGCGGCGCAGGCCAGGAAGCAGTCCGACTCGGCGAAGAGCCATTCGATCGCCGCCCCGTGGTCGGGGAAGTGGAGGCCCTCCTGCGCGGTGACCTCCAGATGGTCGACCAGCTTTTCGGCTGGGCGCTCCAGCACGTAGTAGTTCCGCGCCGTCGCCAGGTAGAAGTCCAGCAGCCGGCCCAGCGCTGCCTCGCACTCGCTGGGGGGCTGTTCGTCGCGTTCCGCGCAGGCGCGGGCGAAGAGGCGGACCAGGTCGTGGAAGCGGTAGCGGCGGGGTGCGGCGGACTCCAGGAGGGAGGTGTCTACCAGCGACTCCAGCAAGTCCTCGGCGTTCTCCGGGGTGCGGTCCAGCAGGGCCGCGGCGGCGTCGAGCGAGATGTCGGGGCCCTCGGCGAGGCCCAGCAGCCGGAAGGCGCGGGCCTGTTCGCCCTCGAGCTGGCCGTAGCCGAGCTCGAAGGTGGCCTTGACGGCCTGGTCGCCGGCCTGGAGCTCGTCCAGGCGGCGCCGCTCGTCGCCGAGCTTGGCGGCGAGGGTGGAGACCGTCCAGGTGCGCCGGGCCGAGAGCCGGGCCGCGGCGATCCGGATGGCCAGCGGCAGGAACCCGCAGGCGGCCACCACATCCATGGCGGCCTCGCGCTCCGAGAGCACCCGCTCCTCGCCCACAATGCGGGTAAACAGGGCGATGGCCTCTTCGGGGCTCATCACATCGAGGTCCACCAGGTGCGCCCCGGCCAGGTCGACCATCCGTACCCGGCTGGTGACCAGGGCCGCGCACCCTGCCGTGCCGGGCAGCAGGGGCCGCACCTGCGCGGCGTCCCGGGCGTTGTCCAGCAGCGCGAGCACCCGGCGGCCAGCCAGCAGCGAGCGGAAGAGCGCGGCGCGGTCCTGGATGCCGCTGGGGATGGCCGAGTCGGCGACGCCCAGCGCGCGCAGGAAAGAGCCCAGCACCGCTTCGGGGTCGGCAGGGGAGGCCCCGGCGCCCTGGAGGTCGACGTAGAGCTGGCCGTCGGGGAAGCGGTCGGCGGCGGCGTGTGCGACATGGATGGCGAGTGTTGTCTTGCCGACGCCGCCGATGCCTGCGACGGCGGAGACGGCCATGACGGTGCCTTCGGCCTCGGCGAGCTGGTCGCTGAGTTCGGCGACGAAGGAGGTGCGGCCGGTGAAGTCGGCGACGGTGGCGGGCAGCTGTGCGGGCCGGGTGACGGTGGTGGCTGCGGAGGGGGAGCGGGTGTCGGCCTGGTAGGCGAGTTCGTCGTCGGCTTCGAGGATGCGCTGTCGGAGTTCGGAGAGTTCGGGGCGGGGGTCGACGCCGAGTTCGTCGGCGAGCAGTCGGCGGGTGTCGGCGTAGACGGCGAGGGCCTCGGCCTGGCGTCCGCTGCGGTAGAGGGCGAGCATCAGCAGTTCGCGGAGGCGTTCGCGCAGCGGGTGGGCTGCGGTCAGTGCGGTCAGTTCGCTGACGGCTTCGGCGTGGCAGCCGACCTGGAGGTCGAGGTCGAGGCGTAGTTCCAGCAGGCTCAGGCGCCATTCCTCAAGCCGGACGCGCTGGTGTTCGGCGAAGGGTCCGGGGATGTGGGCGAGTGGTTCGCCGTCCCATTGGGCGAGGGCTGCGGTGTACAGCTCGCGGGCCTGGTTCCGGTCGCCGCCGGAGGCGGCCTTCTCGGCGCGTACGGCCAGCTCGTGTGCTGTTTCTACGTCCAGTGCGGCGTCGGGTCCGGTGCGGACGGCGTAGCCACCGGACTCGCTGACCAGCAGATCGGCATCGGCGCCGAGGGCCTTGCGGATGCGGGAAGCGTAGGTGCGCAGCGCCGCCTTCGCCTGCTCGGGCGGCTCCTCGCCCCAGATGGCGTCGATGAGCTCCTCGGCGGTCGCGGTGTGGCCGCCGCGCAGCAGCAGCGCTGCGAGCAGGGCTTTCTGCTGGGGCGAGCCCATGCCGATCGGCTGGTCGCCACGCCAGGCGCGGACGGGGCCGAGCACAGCGAAGCGAAGCTCGTGTTCCTGGTGCTCCGTTCCGACTCGCGTATCGTCGCCGGCGCCCATTGGTGTGCTCCCCTGCAGATCCGCACTCCTCCGTTCCCCGCAGAGGTCAGTCTGCCTTGTTCATGGCAATTACGTCAGCTCAGGTACCAGCCTCTCTACGAAGCCTTCGAATTCGGCTCGCGGCGAAAGCCGGTGGACTCGCCGCTGAAAGCCGGTGGAAGAAGGCACCGCACGCTAGCTGACGGCCCGTCAGCTCAGCGCTACCGTGGCCGCATGGAGACCTTCCCCAAGATCATCTCGGTGGACGACCACACGGTCGAACCCCCGCACGTGTGGCGGGACCGGCTGCCGTCCCGATACCGCGAGGTCGGACCCCGTATCGTCCGTGCGCCGCTGAAGGAGATGACCTTCGTCGGCGGGAAGTTCGCGCCCAAGATGGGCGAGCCCGGCGACGAGGGCCCGATCGCCGACTGGTGGGTGTACGAGGATCTGCACCGCCCGCTGACCAGGCTGGACACGGCCGTCGGCTACGACAGGGACGAGGTGCGGCTGGAGGCGATCACCTACGAGCAGATGCGCCCCGGCTCCTACGACGTGCGGGAGCGGCTGGCGGACATGGACGTCAACCACGTCCAGTCGGCGCTGTGCTTCCCCACCTTCCCCCGCTTCTGCGGCCAGACCTTCACCGAGGCCACGGACCGCGAACTGGGCCTGCTGGGGGTGCGGGCCTACAACGACTGGATGGTGGAGGAATGGTGCGGTCCCCACGCCCAGGGGCGCCTCATACCGCTCACGCTCGTACCGCTGTGGGACGCCGAGCTGGCCGCCGAGGAAGTGCGGCGCAACGCGGCACGCGGCGTACGCGCCGTCTGCTTCTCCGAGATCCCGCCGCGCCTGGGGCTGCCGTCCGTCCACACCGACGCCTGGGACCCGTTCCTGCGGGCCTGCGACGAGACCGGCACCGTCATCGCCATGCACATCGGTTCGTCCAGCAAGATGCCCTCCACCTCGGCGGACGCGCCGCCCGCCGTCGGCTCCACGATCACCTTCGCCAACTGCTGCTTCTCGATGGTCGACTGGCTGATGAGCGGAATCTTCGACCGCTTCCCCAACCTGAAGATCATGTACGCGGAGGGCCAGATCGGCTGGATTCCGTACATCCTTGAACGGGCCGATGTGGTCTGGGAGGAGAACCGGGGCTGGGGAGGCGTGGCGGACAAGGTGCTGCGCCCGCCCTCCGAACTGTTCGCCGAGCATGTCTACGGCTGCTTCTTCGACGACGCGTTCGGGCTCAGGAACGTCGAGTCCATCGGCGTGCCCAACGTCCTGTACGAGACCGACTATCCGCACTCCGACTCGACCTGGCCCAAGTCCAAGGAGGTCGGCGAGGCGCAGATGGGGCACCTGCCCGCCGAGCTGGTGGAGCGCATCGTGCGCGGCAACGCCATCGATCTGCTCGGGCTGACGGACGAGGGGCTGTGGGCCGGCCCCTGAGCCCGAGGGCTCACCCCGGGGGCTCACAAGGGAGGGCCCAGCGAGCGGCGGGGTGAGCGCGAGGAGGCGGCGGGGAGCGGCTGCCCGGCCCTGTCCTCCGGGCCGTCCGCTCCCCGCCGCCTCCGGCTCAGGGCGCCGTGCGGCGCTCAGCCCAGCGGCCGCACCGGCAGCGTCGCGTATCCGAAGGCGATGGCCGAAGGGACCTGCGCCAGCTCTTCATGCGGCACCGCCAGCGACAGCTTCGGGAACCGCTCGAAGAGCGCGGGCAGTGCGGTACGCGCCTCCATCCGGGCCAGCGGTGCGCCCAGGCAGAAGTGCACCCCGTGCCCGAACGACAGGTGCTCGCCGCCGCTCCGCAGGATGTCGAACGCGGCGGCACGGTCCCCGAACTTGGCCGGGTCGCGGTTGGCCGAGGCGATCGTGGAGAGGATCGCGTCACCCTGCCGGATGGTGGTGCCGTCCGCCAGCTCGATGTCCTCGACGGCGAAGCGCAGCGGCAGGTTGGCGATGCTGGGCGCCCAGCGCAGGGTCTCCTCGATCACGTCGTCCCAGGACGCTGCACCCTCCCGCACCAGTTGGAGCTGGTCGGGATGGGTGAGCAGGGCGTGCACCGCGTTGCCGATGAGGTTGACGGTGGTCTCGTGCCCCGCGCCGATCATCAGCAAAAGGGTGTCCAGCAGCTCCTTCTCGGAGAGCGCGTCGCCCTCCTCGTCCCGGGCCGAGACCAGCACGCTGGTCAGGTCCTCGCCCGGCTCGGCGCGTTTGGCCTCGGCCAGCGCGGTGAAGGCCGTATGCATGTCCAACCCCGTCTGCGCGGCCTGTTCGGCCGTCAGCGTGGTGTCCATGATCAGGTCCATCAGCCGCCTCATCTCCGGCCGCTGCTCCCCGGGCACCCCGAACAGCTCGCAGATGACGTTCATCGGCAGCGGGTGGGCGAAGGCGGAACGCAGGTCCAGCGGCTCGCCGCCGGGCCCCGCCTGCCGCGCTTCCCGCTCCATCGCGTCCAGCAGCTCGGCGGTGATCCGCTCCACACGGGGCTGCATGGCAGCCGTCCGCCGGCCGGTGAACGCGGGCGCGACCAGCTTGCGGAGCCGCTTGTGGTCTTCCCCGTAGGAGCACAGCATGTTCTCCCGGTCCAGCCAGGTGAGCAGCCAGCTGTCGCGGAACTCGCCGCGCTGCCAGGGCGGCCAGTGCTGCCGGGGGTCCTTGGAGACCCGCGGATCCCGCAGCAGCTGCTTGAGCGCGTCGAACTCGCTGACGTACCAGGCGTCGACCCCGGCGGGAAGCTCGACCAGTGTGGCGTGCGCCCCCCGTCCGCGGATCCGCTCGGCCTCGCCGTGGATGTCCCGGCCTAACGGATCTATACGGACGGTCTGCTGCTGCGCTTCCACGGGGTTCCTCCTGCGGTGTCGGGGCTGACGGGGCTGAACCGTGCGGGCAGCGAGACCAGTCCACGCTGGAACGGGCCGGGCCGCCAGTTCAGTTGGTCGTAGGGAACCGACAGCTCGATGTCGGACAGCCACGCGGTGAGCCGTTCGATCGCGGTCGTGGCGATCAGCAGGGCGGGCTGCTGAACGGGGCAGGCGTGCGGGCCCGCGGCCCATGCCAGGTGCGCACCGCCTCCGGACCCCGCGGCGCCCGTGCTCTCACCCGGCGCGGCGCGACCGCTCTGGGTGGACGCCGCCGCGTAGGAGACCAGCACGAGCTGGCCGGCACGCATCCAGACACCGTGGAAGTAGACGTCCCGGCGGGGGTAGTGCGCCGAGTAGTTGGCCATCGGCGGCTCGTTGCGCAGCACGTCGTGCAGCGCGTCACGGGCCGTCAGCGCGCCGCCGGAGAGGTTGCCGTAATAGCGGTCGTCGACGAGCATCCGGCTGAGCGCGTTGCCGATCAGATTGGACAGCGGCTCGTAGCTGGCGCCCAGCATCACCACGATCTGGTGAACGACCTCTTCGGCGCTCAGCTGCGCGGGGTGGTCGATGAGCCAGGACGTCAGATCCTGGCCGCGTTCCCGCTGCTTGAGCTGGGTCAGTTCGGTGATGTATCGGGTGTAGGCGGCGTCGGCGGCTGCCGCGTCCTCGGGCGTCTTGCTGTCGAACATCCCGGCGATGCCCTGGATCAGCAGCTCGCTGCTCTCGTCGGGCAGCCCGAAGGCCCGGTTGAAGACCAGCAGCGGCAGCACCCGCGCGAACTGGCCGACCAGGTCCGCCTCGCCGTCCTGCGCGAAGCTCGAGATCAGCGAGTCGGCGACCTCCCGCACCATCTGACGGATCGTGTGCGGCTCCAGCCGCGCGAAGCTGTCGGAGATGACCTTCCGGTACCTGGCGTGCGTCTCACCGTCGGTGAACAGCGCGTTGGGCCGTCCCCGCAGCATCGGCATCACGGCCGAGTCCTCCGGCACGCTGTCCAGCCAGATGCTGGAGTCCTTCGACCAGGTGGCCGGGTCGTGCAGCAGATCCAGCGCGGCGCGGTAGTCGATCACCAGCATCGCGCCCACCCCGGGTGCGATCTCCACCGGGGCGACGGCGCCGTATTTACGCAGCCGCTCGTAGACGGCGTACGGGTCGGCCGCGAACTCCTCCCCGTACAGCGGGGTGACCTCGTGCTTCGGCCGGGACAGCGGCGGCGGCATCTGGCCGGAGGGCTGGGTACCCGGCGCTGGGGCGGTGCTCAAGACGGCTCCTGGGACTGCTGCTGCGGCTGGCTGGGCTGTTGCTGCTGTTGCTGGTCGAGGGCTTCGAGGACATGGCCGACGAGCGCGATCAGCGCGTCGGCGGACTGGTCGCGGTCGCGCGCGTCGCACACCACGAGCGGCGTGTCCGGCTCCAGGTCGAGGTGGTCCCGCAGGGTGTCGGGGTGGTGCTGCGGGGAGTCCGGGAAGGAGTTGACGGCCACCGCGTACCGCAGCCCCGCCTCCTCGATCATGTCCATCACCTCGAAGGAGTCGGCGAGGCGACGGGTGTCCGCCAGCACCAGGGCGCCCAGCGCGCCCCGCGCGATGTCCTGCCACAGCGGGCGGAACCGGCGCTGCCCCGGGGTGCCGAACATGTACAGCACCAGATCACCCGGCAGCGTCAGCCGTCCGAAGTCGATGGCGACCGTGGTGGTGGTCTTGTCACGCACCCCGGCCAGATCGTCCACCAGCGCCCCGGTCCGCGTCATCACCTCCTCGGTGTGCAGCGGCTGCGTCTCGGACAGCGAGCGGATGAAGGTGGTCTTGCCCACCCCGAACGGCCCCGCGACCAGCAACTTCACCAGCGTCTGCGGCTTGTCGTCCAGATACATGGAGCCGCCCCCGGCCCCGGAGCCCGACGGGGCGTCCGGACTAGGAGGACTTGAGAGTGCGGAGTCCATTGAGAACTTTCTCCAGAATCTGCCGCTCCGGCAGTTCGGCGTCGGGGATCGGGGCGCGGGCCATCAGACGGCCCGCGTCCACCAGGTCGGCCACCAGGACCTTGACCACACTGACCGGAAGCCGCAGATGCGCGGCGGCCTCGGCGAGCGACAGCGCGCCACCGCGCAGCAGCTCCAACAGCCGGATCTCCTCCGGGCGGAGCCCGGAGGCCGTCGAGGGATCCGCCGCGCCGTGCAGCACGGTGAGGCGGTCGAGCGTGTTGCGGCTGGGCCGGGCTCGTCCGGTCGTCGCCAGATACGCAGGCACCAGGCGCCTGCTGTCACGGGGCGGCGGAGTCATATCGCCGTGTCGTTCCTCGCCGGGGTGCTCATGGTCTTCGCTCCCAGCGACGCGACCTGTACCTGCATCTGGTGGGTGACCACGCCCATGTTCACGTCGGGGCCTGCGAAAACAGCCAGCGTGGTGTTCTCACCCGCCGGGATCGCGAAGACCCAGCCGTGGTCGGACTCCACCACGGTCTGCCGCAGCCGTGCCTCGTACGTACCGGCGAACGCCGCCGTGGTGGTACGCGCGGCGCCCTGGAGCGCGGAGAGCATCGCGGCCACACCCTCTGCCGCGTCCCGTTCCAGGTTGGGCGAGCGCCCCTCGATGAGGCCGTCGCCGGAGATGACGGCCGCGTGGATGACGTGCGGGAGCTCCAGGAGGGGGCCCAGCACCCAGGAGGTGTCGTCCCGGAGTGACCGGCGTGTCGGGATTGTCATTCCTGCGGATTCCCTTCAGAGGAACGAGGATCTGCGTGGGGGGCGTCGGGGACCGCGTTGCCGTGAGCGGGGGTCGGGCTCGGTGCCGCGGGGGCCGCCACCTGCGGGTACTCACCCGTCTCGACGGCTTCGTCGACGGCCGCGCGGCCCGAGTTGGTGCCGCGCTGGAAGGCGGCCCAGCGCTCCGCGCTCTCCTCCGGGGAGGTCTGCGGTGTCTCGGCGGGGGCCTGCTGCGCCTGCGCATGGTGCCCGGCCGGTGTGGCATCGGGGATCGCCGCGTCCGCCGGGGTGCCCAGTGCCGACGGCGGTACCGGCCGACGGCGCCTGCGCCGCGGCAGGTCGTCCTCGGACGGCTCGGCCTGCCCCTGCGGCTGGTCCGTGGTCCGGCCCTGCGTCGGGCTGAAGGGCCGCGTGCGTGAGGCGGTGCGGCCCGAGCCGGGGCCGAGCTGGACGGTCGCGGTGTGCTCGGGCTCGGGCTGGGCCGGGCGCTGCGCTGCGGGCTGTCCGGGCAGTGCCGAGGCCGATGCGGCACTGGTGCCGGAGCGCGGCACCGGGGCCATGGGGGACATCGGCTGCTCCTCCTCGTCGAGCAGCGTCAGCAGCGGGTCACCTGGGATGTGCACGATGGCCCGTACACCGCCGTACGGGGAGACCTCGACGGACGCGGTGAAGCCGTACTGCCTGGCCAGCTGCCCGACCGTGGCGAAGCCCGTCTTGGGCGGGTCGCCCAGCTCGGTCAGCAGCACGTTGTCCTGGCCCGCCATCATCCGCTGGGCGCGGTCCATTTCCTCGGCATGCATGCCGACACCGGCGTCATCGATGATCACCGAGGCGCCGCGGTTGCCCTGCTGGATCGTGACGGCCACGGGGAGTTCGGGGTGCGAGTAGTGCAGCGCGTTGGCGAGCAGCTCGGTGAGCACCACGGCGGCGGGCTCCACGGCTCGCGCCACCACGCCCAACGGGTCGCGCAGCTGGTTGGTGACCTGGACGCGCTCGTAGCCGCTGAGCCGGGACATCGCGCCGACGACGATGTCGCCCAGGTGCGAGTTCTGCCGGGTCAGGCCGGGCCAGGCGCCGCAGACGATCGCGGTGGACTGGATACGGCGCAGCGCCTGCTCGTTGAGGAAGTCGGCGGCCAGCAGATCCTCGGCCACGAACGGGTCGTCGTAGCGTTCCTGCATCGTCTGCAACCGTGTCTGCAACTGGTAGAGCAACGCCTGGATGGTGGTCGTCGCACCGCGCATGGATGCCTGCGCCGCGCCGTCCACGCGCAGCCGCTCCTTGGTGACGGCGTCGCTGACCTGCTCCATCACCGTGGTCAGCGCCCGGTCCAGCTCGGTGCCCTGGAAGGTGGGATCGAGCAGCCCGCGTACGGGGACGTTGGGATGGGCGAGCGCCGCGGTCACGTCCGGGATGCGGGCGCCCGCCAGATGCCGGACCTCGGCCTCTGTCGCCTGGGCGCGCCGGGCGAGGGCCGCCTGGTGGTGCCGGGCTTCCTGCAGGTCCTTCTCCGCGGTGGCGGAGCGCTGCCGCAGCCGCTTCGTCTCCCGCGCCGAACGCGCCAGCAGGAGGGCGAGTGCCACGGCGGCCGCCGTCCCCACGGACAGGATGACGGTCAGTGCCACCGGTATCTCGGTCATCGGCGTCCTTGAGCGATTGGATTGTCGTGCGGGCCGGGCCAGTCCGCGGCTGATCACGAACTGGGCGCGAACTGATCAGAAAACAGCAGTACCTGCCATGTTCCCTCAGTGCCGCTGTGCGCGCAGCCGGATGCGGAATCCGCACTCCTGGTTGCCGACAGCAAATGCGCTGGTGCGCGGCGCAGAGGCTAGCACTTCTGAGCGACGCTCAACCGGGCGGTATGCGTCGGTCCGCCACCCGGTCCGTCACCCGGTCCGCCCGCACCCTTGCCTGACGGGGCGTCAGGTATCAGCATGGCCGGGTGCTGACTTTCCCTCCCGGACGGATGGCCTACGGAATCCAGCTGCCGGTCCAGTCACAGAGCACCCTCTACGCCGAGCCATGGGAGGCCGCCGCCGGGCCGGCCGAGCTGCTGGCCGTGGCCCGCGCCGCCGACCAGCACGGCTACGCCTACATCGGCTGCTGCGAACACGTCGCCGTGCCACGGAGGCTGGCCGGCACCATGAGCACCGTGTGGTACGACCCCGTGGCCACGCTCTCCTTCCTGGCCGCCGCCACCGAACGCGTCGCGCTGCTCAGCCACGTCGCAGTCGTCGGCCTGCGGCACCCCTTGGCGAGCGCCAAGCAGTACGCCACGCTCGACCATCTCTCCGGCGGCAGGCTCGTCCTGGGGGTCGGTGCCGGGCACGTACGTGAGGAGTTCGAAGCCCTCGGCGCGGACTTCGGGGCGCGGGGAGCGGTACTGGACGAGACGATCGACGCGCTGAAGACCGCCCTGGGTGAGGAGGAGTTCCCCGCCTTCGCGGGGGACCGCTTCGCCTTCGCCGATCTGGGGCAGCAACCGCGCCCGGCACAACGGCCCCGGCCGCCGGTCTGGGTCGGCGGCTCCTCGCCCCCCGCAGTACGCCGCGCCGCCCTGCGCGGCGACGGCTGGCTCCCCCAGGGCGACTCCCGCGAAGCTCTGCCGGCCAAGATCGAGCGCATCCTCCGGCTCCGGGAGTCGGCCGGACTCGCGGAGTCCCCCTTCACCGTTGGCGCCATCGCCGAGCCCCTCTATGTGGGCAGCCCCACCTGGGATGTGGGACGCCGCACCTGCCATGGCTCCCCCGCCTCGATCGCCGAGGCGCTGCGCCCCTACCGCGCCATGGGCGTCACCCAACTGCAACTCCGCTTCCGCGCCAGGTCGCTCGGCGAGCTCCTCGACCAGCTCGCACTGTTCGCGGAGCAGGTCGCCCCGCACCTGGCCGAAGGGTGACCCCTGCACGGCGGGAAGGGCGGCTCCGCAAAGAGATGCCGTATCAGATGCGCCGTACAGGGACGAGGAGGCAGCGATGGGGAAGCTGGACGGCAGGGTGATCCTGATCAGCGGAGCCGCCCGTGGCCAAGGCGCCGAGGAGGCCCGGCTGTTCGCCGCCGAGGGCGGCCAAGTGCTGCTCGGCGACGTACTGGACGACGAGGGCGAACAGGTGGCGGCCGAACTGGGCCCGGACCAGGCCCACTACGTACATCTGGACGTACGTGACGAGGCCGACTGGCAAACCGCGGCAGACACCGCCGAGCGTGCCTTCGGCAAGGTCGACGGCCTCATCAACAACGCCGGCATTCTGCGTTTCAACGAGCTCACGGCGACACCGGTCGCCGAGTTCCGCGAGGTGGTCGACGTCAACCAGACCGGCTGCTTCCTCGGCATGAAGACCCTCGCCCCGCGCATCGAGCGGGCGGGCGGCGGCACCATCGTCAACACGGCCTCCTACGCCGCCATGACGGGCATGGCCTTTCTCACCGCCTACGCGGCGACCAAGGCCGCGATCGTCGGCATGACCCGCGTTGCTTCCATGGAGCTCGCAGGCCGGGGCGTCCGCGTCAACGCCATGTGCCCCGGCGCGATCGACACCCCGATGACGAACCCCGCGAAGGCGGCGGAGAGCGGCCTCCGGCTCGATGCCGCCGACACAGAAGCCGTCAGCAGCACGGCGGCCTTCTACGCCAAGATCATCCCGCAGGGCCGGATGGGCAGCCCGGAGGAGGTGGCGCGGCTGGCCCTCTTCCTCAGCTGTGCGGACTCCTCGTACGTCACGGGCCAGCCCTTCGTCATCGACGGCGGCTGGCTGGCGGGAGTCTCGGTGCTCTGAGCTCCACCTTTCCGGACGGCAGCCTTGGCGTTTGCTCCTTCGCTTGTGGAACGGTGGCGCCGGTGCGCCGGGACGGGGGCCGATTTCCGCCAGGAAGATTTTGCAAGTCCTACAGCATTTCATGATTGATTCTTCACTTTTCCGTCACTCGGAGCGCCGGCCCCGCCGTGCTCGCAGAGGGGGCCGTTCATGTCCGCAGCGGGGCTCTCCGCCGTATTGACGGCCCCACTCTGCGGTGCCAGAGTCGGTCTCATCGCTATCTGACGGAACGTCAGAAACGCTCGCCCAAGGAGATGACACCGTGGAGTTCGGGCTCTTTGTTCAGGGGTACGTGCCCGCCGCGCGGGCCCAGGCCGATCCGCAGGCCGAGCACAAGGCGCTGGTCGAGGAGACCGAGTACGTCATCCAGGCGGACAAGTCCGGCTTCAAGTACGCCTGGGCCTCCGAGCACCACTTCCTGGAGGAGTACAGCCACCTGTCGGCCAACGACGTCTTCCTCGGCTACCTCGCACACGCCACCGACCGCATCCACCTCGGCTCCGGCATCTTCAACCCGTTGCCGCAGGTCAACCACCCGGTGAAGGTGGCGGAAAAGGTCGCCATGCTCGACCACCTCTCAGGCGGCCGTTTCGAGTTCGGCTCCGGACGGGGCGCCGGCTCCCACGAGATCCTCGGGTTCCTGCCGGGTGTCACCGATATGAACCACACCAAGGAGATCTGGGAGGAGACCATCGCCGAGTTCCCCAGGATGTGGCTTCAGGACGAGTACCAGGGGTTTCAGGGGAACCACTGGTCGTTGCCCCCACGCAAGATCCTTCCCAAGCCTTATGGCGGCTCACACCCGGCGATGTGGTACGCGGCCGGCTCGCCCTCGTCGTACGCGATGGCAGCGAAGAAGGGGCTGGGGGTGCTCGGGTTCAGCGTGCAGAAGGTCTCCGACATGGAGTGGGTCGTCGAATCCTACAAGGGCGCCGTCAAGGACGCCCGGCCCATCGGCGGCTACGTCAACGACAACGTCATGGTGACCTCCACCGCGATCTGCGCCGAGACGACGGAGAAGGCCAAGCGGATCGCCGTGCACGGCGGCCTCAACTATCTGCAGTCGCTCCTCTTCCGCTATCACGACACCTTCCCCCGGCCGCAGGGCATCCCGCAGTGGCCGGAACTGATCCCGGACTACACCGAGGAAGTCGTCGATCTGCTGATCGCCGAGGAGCTGATGATCTGCGGCAACCCCGAAGAGGTGCTGCGGCAGTGCAAGCGCTGGGAGCAGGCCGGCGCCGACCAGCTCTCCTTCGGGCTGCCCATCGGGATCCCGTACGAGGACACCATGAACACGATCAAGCTCATCGGTGAACACGTGATCCCGCAGATCGACACCGACCCGGTGCACCGCACCACCCGCTTCCGCGACGCGGCCCGCAACGGCTGATCCGGCGAGGCGTCAGCCGCCCCGTCAGCTGAGCCGCTGATCCGGAGCAGGCGGCAGCTGATCCGGCCAAGCGTCAGCTGATCCGTTCGGCAGCAGCCAACCACGTCGCGCAGCGCGAAAGCAGGACCCCGCAGGCTCCGCGAAGGAGGACCCGCAGCATGCTTGACCACCTCATCACGGGCGCCACCGTCGTCGACGGCACCGGGGCGCCCTCCTACCGGGCCGACATCGGTATCCGGGACGGCCGGATCGCCGCTGTCGCCGAGCCCGGGACGCTCCGCGAGGAGGCCCGCAGCAGCCAGAACGCCGCCGGGCTGGTCCTCGCCCCCGGATTCGTCGACCCGCACACCCATTACGACGCGCAGCTGTTCTGGGACCCGTACGCCACGCCCTCCATGAATCACGGTGTCACCACGGTCGCCGGCGGCAACTGCGGCTTCACCCTGGCACCGCTCAACCCCGAGCGCCCTCAGGACGCCGACTACACACGGCGGATGATGTCCAAGGTGGAGGGCATGTCCCTGGTCGCCCTGGAGGAGGGCGCCCCCTGGAGCTGGCACTCCTTCGGCGCCTACCTGGACGCGCTGGAGGGCCGTACGGCGGTCAACGCGGGCTTCATGGTGGGCCACTGCGCCCTGCGGCGGTATGTGATGGGCCAGGACGCCATCGGTGGACAGCCCGACAAGGCGCAGCTGGAGCAGATGCTGCGGCTCCTCCACGAGGCGATGGAAGCGGGCGCCTGGGGGCTGTCCACGACCCAGTCGTCCACCCACTCCGACGGCGACGGCAACCCCGTCGCCTCCCGGCATGCCAAGCCGGAGGAACTGCTGGCCCTCTCCCGCGCCGTCGCCGACCACGAGGGCACCCAGATCGAGGCCATCGTCGCCGGCTGCCTCGACCAGTTCTCCGACGACGAGATCGATCTGCTCGCCCGGATGTCGGCGGCTGCCGGACGGCCGCTCAACTGGAACGTGCTCACCATCGACGCCGCCGTCCCCGAACGGGTGCCACGGCAGCTGGCCGCCGGCGAGCACGCCCGTAAGGAGGGCGGCCGTGTCGTGGCGCTCACCATGCCCATCCTCACCCCCATGAACATGTCGCTGGGCACCTTCTGCGCGCTCAACCTCATCCCCGGATGGGGCGACGTGCTCGGGCTGCCCGTACCCGAACGTCTCGCAAAGCTGCGCGACGCCGGTGTACGCGCCGAGATGCTGCGCCGCGCGGAAAGCAAGGAGGCGGGCGTCTTCCGCCGACTGGCACGCTTCGACAGATACGTCATCGGCGACACCTACTCGGCCGCCAACGAGGGGCTGACGGGCCGCGTCGTGGCCGACATCGCGGCCGAGCGCGGCCAGGACCCCTTCGGCTGCCTGGTGGACATCTGCGCCAACGACGAGCTGCGTACGGTGCTGTGGCCGATGCCCACCGACAACGACCCGGCGAGCTGGGAACTGCGCAGGCAGACCTGGGAGCACGAGGACGTCATGCTGGGCGGCTCGGACGCGGGCGCCCATCTGGACCGCATGTGCGGAGCGCCCTACACGACGCGCTTTCTGGGCGACTGTCTGCGCGGCCGGAAGCTGGTCGGCCTGGAGCGCGCCGTGCAGATGCTCACCGACGAACCGGCCCGGCTGTTCGGCCTGCGCGAGCGCGGTCAGGTGCGCGAGGGCTGGCACGCCGACCTGGTGCTCTTCGACCCCGAACGGATCGACGCGGGCCAGGCCACCCTCGTCCACGACCTGCCCGGCGACAGCCCCCGGCTCGACTCGCGCGCTGTCGGAGTCGTCGGCGTGTGGGTCAACGGCGTGGAGACCATCCGCGACGACAAGGTCACCGGCGCCGTGCCGGGCAAGGTCCTGCGCTCGGGACGCGACACGGAGACCGTCAGTACGAGGTGAGGTCAGTAGGAGGCGAGCGCCGGGCGGCCCGCAGCGGTGGTCACGACGTGGTGGTGCACGTGGTGTTGAGGGTGTAGCCGGGCTTGTTCTTCTTCAGCTCCTCGGCCTTGATCTTGCCGTTGACGATGATCTGGCAGCCGATCTCCTTCTTCGGCTCCTTGGAGGCGACCTGGAGGGAGAGCGACCTGCCCGGCTCGTGCTTGAACTTCTTGGACCACGGGGTCTTGACGTTGTCCAGGTCGAGGTCGTGGTCGCCGCTGGGATCGTCACCGGCCTGGTACTTGATACCGGGTATGTAGAGGCTGGCGGGCGAGTCGCCGGTGACCCGCAGCTCGACGGTGACCTGGGAATCCTGCTCCTCGGGAGCGGCCTGCGAATCGGAGGAGCCGCCGTTGGCCCCGTCGCTGTCGTCCTCGCTGTCGGAGCAGCCCGCGACCAGCAGCAGGGTCACGGCGGCAAGGCAGGCGGCTGCCTGTCGTGTGCGCATTGTCGGTGTGTCTCCACGTCTGTTCGTCGGCCGGGCCGCCCCCGCGGTCGGCCAGGCGTACGATCCTCACACGCGGGCGCTCGGAGTGACCACCGCACAGCGAACAAATCCGGGACGCACCTGAACTGATCCCGGGATCGGCTCAGCGACGCCGTAGCGCCGCGTCCGCCAGCGCGGGCGGTGTGTAGTAGAAGTCGTCCGGGTTCAGATCCGTGCCCGGCGGCACGATCTCGTCGATCCGGTCCAGCACGTCCGCGCTCAGCGTCACCTCGGAGCCCGAAAGCAGCGTCTCCAGGTGCTCCATCGTGCGCGGGCCCAGCAGTACCGAGGTGACGGCCGGATGGGTGCGGACGAAGGCGGTGGCCATGTGCCGCAGCTCGATCCCGGCCTCCTCCGCCAGCTCGGCCAGCGCTCGCACCGCCTCCAGCTTGCGCGCGTTGCCGGGCAGGCTCACATCGAACTTGTGCCGCTCGATGGCCGTACGGCCCGCGCTCAGGTCGATGTCGTCGGCCGAGCGGATACGTCCCGACAGCCAGCCCCCGGACAGCGGTCCCCACACCAGCACGCCGAGCCCGTAGCGCTGCGCCGTGGGCAGCAGCGCGGCCTCCACACCGCGCGCCAGGATCGAGTATGGCGGCTGCTCGGTACGCGGCCGGACGTGGCCGCCCCGTTGCGCCGCCCACTGGGCCTCCACCTGGAGCTCCGCGGGGAACGTGGAGGTGCCGACAGCGCGCACCTTGCCCGCGCGGACGAAGTCCGAGAGCGCGCCCAACGTCTCGTCGATGTCGGTGTTCGGGTCGGGGCGGTGGAGCTGGTAGAGGTCCACATGGTCGGTGCCCAGCCGGCGCAGGCTGTCGTCCAGCGCGCGGGTCAGCCAGCGGCGGCTGTTGCCGCTGAGGTTGGGGTCCTCGCCCATCGGCAGGTGCCCCTTGGTTGCCAGGATGACATCGTCCCTGCGCCCCTTGAGGGCCCGGCCGACGACCTCCTCACTGGCGCCGTTGCCGTAGGCGTCGGCGGTGTCCACCAGGTTGATGCCCGCGTCGAGGGCTCGGTGGATGATGCGGACGCAGTCGTCCTGGTCGGTGTTGGCGGTGCCCAGCATCATGGCGCCGAGGGCGTGGTCGCTGACCGAGATGCCCGTACCGCCGAGAATGCGCCGTTGCACAGTTGCACTCCTGTTTGTTGCGTTTGATTGTCGTGTCCCCTGTGTTCGGGTTCCCGGCAAGCCTGGCCCAGGCCGCACACCCCAGCCAGATCAAGCCCAGCCTGGGTCCGGCAGTACCACCCTCGGCGGATACTGGACGTATGACGGTCACGGAGAAGAAGGAGACGCTGGAGATCGGCGCTTTCCTCAAGTCCCGCAGGGCAGCGCTCGACCCGGAGGAACTGGGCCTGCCACCCATCCACAACCGGCGCCGCGTACCCGGGCTCCGCCGCGAGGAAGTCGCCCAGCTCGCGGGCATCAGCGTCGACTACTACATCCGCATCGAGCAGGGTCGCGCGCAGAGCATCTCGGCCCCGGTGCTCGACGGGCTGGCGCGCGCCCTGCGGCTGACCGACGACGAGCACATCTATCTGCGCAACCTCGCCGAGCCCCGGTTCGCCGACAGCGCGCAGGCCCGGCCCGTCGTACGGCCCGAGATCCAGCAGCTGCTGGACGCCATGGGACCGTACGTGCCCGCCTCCGTCCACGGACCCGGTATCGACTACCTGGCCTGGAACGCGCTGGGCGCCCGCATCGCCTTCGACCTGGAAGCCCTGCCGCCGCAGCAGCGCAACGCCCCGCTGCTCGTCTTCCTCCACCCCGACAGCCGTGCCCTGCACCCTGACTGGGACACCGTTGCCGCCGAGACGGTGGCCGCCCTGCGCTCCGAATGCGCACGCTATCCGTGCCACCCGCGGGTCAAGGAGGTGCTGACGCAGCTGCTCGACTCCAGTGCCGAGTTCCGCGCCCTGTGGGAGGACCAGCAGGTGCGCGAGAAGTTCGCGGGCCGCAAGCGCATCCGCCACCCGCAGGCGGGCGAACTGGAGCTGACCTACGAGACGTTCCAGCTCGCCGTCGACCCCCACCAGACGCTGTGCACCTACACCGTCGAGCCCGGCTCCCCCTCGGAAGCCGCTCTGCGGTGGCTCGCCGACCGGACGAGCGAGGAATCACTCACTCACTGACTCACTTCTGACTCACTCGCCCCTCCGGGACCTTCCCAGCCAGACGGGGTTCGTCATCGCCGCCATGGCACCGGGCAGCCCGGAGCCCTCCTTCGCGGGGTGCCGCACTTCGGCCCGCACATAGGTGGCCAGCGAGGGCGTCGTCCGCCAGGCGAGCTGCGTGCCGCTGCCGGTGAGCATCGTGCCCTCGTCCGTGACCAGGTGCAGCGTGGCACCCTCGGGCGTGCCCCGAACTGTGAGGGTGAGATGCACCTCGGTGTCGGGCGCCGCCCGTAGCGTTTCCCCGAGTGTGGCGTGAGCACCCTTTGCAGTGGTCGCCTTCAGCTCGACGGAAATCCGCGACGACTCGGCCAGATACGACCGTCCCGCCCGGATCGCCGCCAGCAGCGGGCCGCGCGCCAGATCGTCCGCATGGACGACGGTCTGCGGCAGACCCACGTCCTGACCCTCCCGGTGCGCGTCGCTGTTCCCCATGGCAGGCAGCCAGTTGTCGCCGCTGACGAGCATGTTGTCCCAGGCGGCCAGCGCCAGCTCGTCATCGGCCGTCCACGGCCCGTTCCACACCTCCACCGCGTCCGCGTACTCATAGCCGAACTTCCATTGGCAGCCCACGAACGGGCAGTTCGGATGCGCGGGGACCACCAGACCGCCCGCCCGGTGCGCGGCCCGCGCGAACCGCGGATACGCGTCGTCCCGGGCCCGGTAGCGCCAGTCGAGGAAGGTGCCAGGGTCGGTACCGAGCGCCAGATAGTGGCCGTTGCGGGTGGTGATCTCCTCGCCGCACAGCACCAGCAGATCGTCCCCCCACAGCCCCTCCCACGCGGCGTGCCCGGAGGTGGTGTTGTGCTCGGTCGTGGTGAGGAAGTCCAGCCCGGCGGCGCGCGCCGCGACCGCCACCTCCTCCGGCGTACGGCGCCCGTCCGAGTGCACCGTATGCAGGTGACAGTCGCCCCGGTACCAGGCACGGCCCCGCCCCTTGGCGCGCTCGGGCGGGTAGCTGGGCCGCGGCGTACTCCCGGGCTCACCGTGCCGCAGGGTGACCGTCACCTCGTAGTCCATGCCCTGTGGCGCCACCGTGTAGGGGCCCAGCGCCACATGCCAGGTGCCCGCCCGGACCGGGCCCGCCAGATAGCCGGGCGTCGCCTTCTCCGCGCTGATCGAGAAGGAGTCCCGGAAACCGCCGGACCAGCCGCGGAAACCACGTCCCCCCAGCGCCGTGCCGCCCTGGTCGAAGATGCCGATGTCGAGCGCGTTGCCGGGCGTGCCCTTCGGCACGTCCGGCTTGTCGTAGCGGTAGGAGACCGCGATCTCACGCACCCCCTCGGGAATCTCCACCGGCAGGTACACGAAGTCGGGAGCCCCGGGCGGCAGATGACCACGCAGCGTACGGCGCACTGTCGCACCGTCCTCCGCGCGGGCGAAGCTCGCTCCGGAAAGTGTCACCGCTGTCGCGGTCCCGGCAGCGAGAGAGAGCCGCAGCGCGTCGCGTCTGCCCATATGCGTGTCCGTGGAGGTGCTCATCGGGGTGTCCATGGGGGAGTTGTACGCGCGGCCGGTGAGGGGGAGAAGTCCTGGGGATGGCGGAAACGCCAACTGCTGCGCCGGACCGCCGCCCCAGAAGCAGCAGCCCTGCACGGGCATGGAGTTCACCCCGGCCCCCGGCACAGTGCCGGGATGCGGATCTCGACGACCATCCTGCCTGCCCATCGGCGGCAGGGGCCTCACGGACACCGTCTCCACCCTCCACGCCGCCTGGCGCTCCGCCGGCCGCCCCGGCACCCCCGCAGTCGTGCCCGGCTTCGTCCTCCCCTCCCCGGGGAAACTCCAGCACTACCGCGACCTGGGCGCCGAAGAAGTCCTGCTGCAACTTCCCCCGGGCACCGAACTGGCGGTCCTGAGCACCCTGAACGACTACACGCAGCACCTGTGAAGCCTTGGATCGATCAGGGCCTCCCGCTGGCGAGCGGTGAGCCGGTCGCGCCTGACCGCGACGGCATAGGCGTCGGCACCGATGCGCTGCGGTGCGATCGGATCGGTGAGACGGGGATGCCGCTCGGCGGCGAACAGCGCCGCGGCCACCCGGTCCGTCGACCAGCCCAGCGCTTCAGCCAGTTGCGCAGGGGCGAGCGGCTTACGGGCGTGCACCAGCGCGGCGAGAACCGTGGGCGCGTCGGCCTCGGCGGGATCAGGCGCGTGCCCGCCGGTCATCTCGGTACTGACACGACCGAAAAACTGTCCCATGGCGGCGAGCCGCACGCCCGCGGGAGTGTCCGGGCCGAGAATCTCAGCACCCTGCTGCGCCGCCTGAGCCCACACGGTGTTCTTCTGTGAGCTCGCCGTCCACGCCTTGATCCAGACGTCGTCGTCGACGACGTACCGCTCCCGCCGTCCCCTCGGAGAGCGTTCGCGCCGGACCAGCTCCAGCTCTTCCAGGGCGCGGACGGCCTTGGAGACGGACGCCGGGCTGACCCGCAGACACCGGACCAGCTCGGCCGAGGTGAGACTCCCGGAGTCCGCACTGACCAGGCAGGTGAGGACACGGGCCATCATGCGCGGCACACCGGTCTGCGTCATGATCCCGGCGAACCGGTCCACGAAGCCGAGCACCGCCTCGGGATCACGGCCAAGACCGCTCACCCCGGGCGGCAGCTCGGACGGCGGTGGCGCGGTCCGGCGGCGTCGCGCGCGGTGGGCGGTGGCGTGGTGAGCGTGGTCGGCGCGGTAGCGTCCCGGGCCCCCGTTGCGCCGCACCTCCCGGCTGATGGTGGACGTCGGTCTGCCCAGGCCCCTGGCGATCTCCACGTACGCAAGCCCGTCGGCCAGTCCCGCCGCGATGGTGTGACGGTCCTGACGGGTCAGCCTTCCTCCCGGCATCGAGCCCCCTTCCCGCCCGGCGGTGTGCTGTCCCGCCCGGCGACGTTCGGCCTTCAGTTTTTCGTTCGCGTTCGGTGCAGTGCAACGGCTGTGGACAGCGGTTGCATTCACGTTCAACTTCATTGCAAGGAATAGCAATTCGTGCCTAGTAAATGGCCCGTTGCACCGACCGAATCCATTGCTCGGGAGTGAAACGCAACGTAGCTTCACGCATCCCTGAAGCTCGCGTACCGAGGAAGGCAACAGACGATGACAACGGAGAAAGTGCGCCACGCACTCCACCGGGCCGTGACCGAAGGCGGCGTCCCCGGCATCCTCGCCGAGGCCCGGCAGGGCGACAGCCGATGGTTCGGCTCGGACGGTACGGCCGACAGGGAGACCGGCCGGGAACGGCGGCAAGAAGACCGCTTCCGTATCGGCAGCATCACCAAGACCTTTGTCGCCACCGTCGCCCTGCGTCTCACCGCCGAGGGCACGTTGAACCTGAACGACACGGTGGAGAAGTGGCTGCCCGGCCTGCTGCACGGCAACGGCCACGACGGCAGCGGCGTCACCCTCGCCCAGCTCCTCAACAACACAAGCGGGATCGTCAACTACACGGACGACACGGAAACCCTGCAACAGACCGGGAACTGCACGCCGGAACAGCTTGTGCGGATGGCGCTCTCCCACCCGGCACCGTTCGCACCCGGAACGGACTGGGCGTACTCGAACACCAACTACGTCCTGGCCGGGCTGATCATCGAGCGGGCGACCGGCCGGCCGCTCGCGGACGAGATCGCCCGGCACATCACCGGGCCCCTCGGCCTGAGCGGCACCTACCTGCCACGCGGGGACGACTCCTCCATAGTCGGCCCGCATTCCCGGCACTACACCAAGCTGCACTCGCCCGACCCGGACGCCGAGATCTACGACGCGACCGAACTGGACCCCACCCCCTACTGGGCCGCAGGCGCCATGATCTCCACCGCCGGGGACCTCAACCGGTTCTTCCGCGCGCTGCTCGGCGGCCGACTCCTCCCGGCGCCGCAACAGGCGGAGATGTTCACCATGGTGCCCACCAAGGACTGGCTGCCGGGCACCACGTACGGCTTCGGCATCTCCTCCCTCGCCCTCGACGAGGGCAGAACGGTGTGGGGCATGGCAGGCGCTCTCTTCGGCTCCTGGACGTGTGCCTACGGCACCCGGGACGGCCGGCACGTCCTCACGGTCAACCTCAACGCCGACTGGGCAAACGCCCCCTGGGACGATCCTCTCGGCCTTCTCACCGAGGTACTGGCCGCACAGTTCCAGCCCGACGAGGCGGCAGACCGGACCGCCTCCGGCGCAGCGGCGGGTACGGCGCACCGGTAGCCGACCGTCGTGCCGGCTCCTGCGGTCCGTCGTGCCGGCCCCTGCGGTCCGTCGGGCCGGCTCCCGCCGTCCGTCGTGCCGGCCCCCGCCGTCCGTCGTGTCGGCTCCGCAGGTCATCTGCGCCCGCCGCCTGCGGCGATGTCGGAGTGCGGGGCTACGCTCGGAGGATGACCTCACACGGACAGACGCCGACGGCCAACGCGATGCGGCGGGCTCTCAAGCGGGCGCGGGACGGGGTCGCGCTCGACCGGACGGAAGCCGCTGTGCTCCTCCAGGCGCGGGGCGAGGACCTGGCTGACCTCACCGCGTCGGCGGCCCGCGTCAGAGACGCGGGCCTGGCCGCGGCGGGACGGCCCGGTGTCATCACGTACTCCAAGAGCGTCTTCCTGCCCCTCACCCGGCTGTGCCGGGACAAGTGCCACTACTGCACATTCGTGACCGTTCCCGGCAAGCTGCGGCGCGAGGGACACGGGATGTACATGTCGATGGACGAGGTCCTCGACATCGCCCGCCGTGGGGCGGAGCTCGGCTGCAAGGAAGCCCTGATCACTCTGGGGGACAAGCCGGAGGACCGCTGGCCAGAGGCGCGTGCCTGGCTCGACGCGGAGGGTTACGACGACACGCTCGCCTACGTCCGCGCTGTGGCCATCCGCATCCTGGAGGAGACGGGTCTGCTGCCGCACCTCAACCCGGGAGTGCTGTCCTGGACGGACTTCCAGCGGCTCAAGCCGGTGGCGCCCTCCATGGGGATGATGCTGGAGACCACCGCCGAACGGCTGTGGAGTGAGCCGGGCGGCCCGCACCACGGCTCTCCCGACAAGGAGCCGGCGGTGCGGCTTCGGGTGCTGGAAGACGCCGGTCGGTCCAACGTCCCGTTCACCAGTGGTCTGCTGATCGGCATCGGTGAGACGTACGAGGAGCGTGCCGAGTCGCTGTTCGCGCTGCGCCGCGTCCAGCGCGCCTACCACGGCATCCAGGAACTGATCATCCAGAACTTCCGGGCCAAGCCGGACACCGCGATGCGCGGTATGCCCGATGCCGAACTGGACGACCTGGTGGCCACCGTTGCCGTCGCGCGGCACATTCTCGGCCCGTCCGGCTGCCTCCAGGCCCCGCCGAACCTGGTGGACGCCGAGTACGCACGGCTGATCGAGGCCGGTATCGACGACTGGGGCGGCGTCTCCCCGCTGACCCCCGACCACGTCAACCCGGAGCGCCCCTGGCCGCACATCGACGAGCTGGCTCAGAAGAGCCTGGCGGCCGGGTTCGAGTTGCGCGAGCGCCTCGCCGTCTACCCGGAGTTCGTCCAGCGCGGCGAGCCGTGGCTGGACCCGCGCATCCTGCCGCACGTACAGGCGCTGGCCGACCCGGAGACGGGGCTGGCGCGGGCGGACGTACGCCCCGAGGGGCGGCCCTGGCAGGAGCCCGACGAGGAGTTCGCGGGCCTCGCCCCCAGCGGCCGTACCGATCTGCACCGCACCATCGACACCGAGGGCCGCACTGCCGAGAGGCGGGACGACTTCGACGAGGTGTACGGCGACTGGGAGGAGCTGCGTGAGCGCGCGGCACCGGGGATGGCGCCCCAGCGCGTCGACTCCGACGTACGCGAGGCGCTGAGCCAGGCCGCCGACGACCCGACGAAGCTCACCGACGAGCAGGCCCTCGCCCTGCTGCACGCCGACGGACCGGCGCTGGACGCGCTGTGCCGTACGGCGGACGACGTACGCCGCGACGCGGTCGGCGACGACGTGACGTACATCGTCACCCGCAACATCAACTTCACCAACGTCTGCTACACCGGCTGCCGCTTCTGCGCGTTCGCGCAGCGCCGTACCGACGCCGACGCCTTCACCCTCTCCCTGGAGCAGGTCGCCGACCGCGCGCAGCAGGCGTGGGACGTGGGCGCTGTCGAGGTGTGTATGCAGGGCGGCATCCACCCGGACCTGCCGGGCACCGCCTACTTCGACATCGCACGTGCCGTCAAGGAACGGGTCCCCGGCATCCATGTGCACGCCTTCTCGCCCATGGAGGTCGTCAACGGCGCCACCCGTACCGGCATGTCGATCCGCGAGTGGCTGACCGCCGCCAAGGAGGCCGGGCTGGACTCCATCCCGGGGACGGCTGCCGAGATCCTGGACGACGAGGTCCGCTGGATCCTCACCAAGGGCAAGCTTCCGACGGCCACCTGGATCGAGGTCGTCAAGACGGCGCACGAGGTGGGTCTGGGCTCGACGTCCACGATGATGTACGGCCATGTGGACCAGCCCCGCCACTGGCTGGGCCATCTGCGGCTGCTGGCCGACATCCAGCGGTCGGCGGTGGAGAAGGGGCTGGCCGGTTTCAGTGAGTTCGTGACGTTGCCTTTCATCCACACCAACGCACCCGTCTATCTCGCCGGTATCGCCCGCCCTGGGCCAACCACCCGGGAGAACCGCGCCGTCACCGCCATGGCTCGGCTGCTGCTCCACCCATGGATTCCCAACATCCAGACGAGCTGGGTCAAACTGGGCACCGAAGGTGCCGCCGAAATGCTCCGCTCCGGCGCCAACGATCTGGGCGGCACCCTCATGGAGGAGACCATTTCCAGGATGGCAGGCTCCTCCTACGGCTCCTACCGTTCCATCAAGGACCTGGTCGCCATCGCGGAAGCCGCAGGCCGCCCGGCCCGGCCGCGTACGACCGGCTACGGTGAGGTCCCGCCGGAGCGCATCAAGGCAGCACACGCCTCGGACGGCCATCTGCCGGAGCTGCTGCCGGTGGTATGACGCCACCTGCTGCCGGTGGTACGGCACCGGACGGCTCCCGCACACCCCCCTCCGCCCGGCCGGATCTTTATTAAAGTGCGGGAGCCACAAGCTTCAGGAAGGGCAGCGAATCGTGACAGGTGCGGGCGGTGGGGACGGCGGCGCGACGGCCATATGGGGGCGGTCCGAGCAGCAGGACTTCCGCAGCAGGGTGCGCGGCTGTCTGCTGGGCGGCGCGATCGGCGACGCACTGGGCGCGGGTGTCGAGTTCGACTCCCTGGCCGCCATTCGCGAGAAGTGGGGGCCGCAGGGCGTCACCGACTACGTGCCCGCATACGGCCGCAGGGGCGCCGTCACCGACGACACCCAGATGACGCTGTTCACCGTCGACGGCCTCATCCGCGCCCATGTACGCCGTGACACCGGCGCCTGGCACCCGCCCACCGATGTGCACGCCGCCTACCGCCGCTGGGCGGCCACCCAGCGGGACTGGGGCCCCGACGAGCGGCGCGAGAACGACGGCTGGCTCGCCCGCCAGGAGTGGCTCTACGCCCGCCGGGCACCCGGCAACGCCTGCCTCAGTGGGCTGGCCGACCCCCGGATGGGCACCCTGGAGCAGCCGAAGAACGCCGACTCCAAGGGCTGCGGCACAGTCATGCGGTCGGCGCCGTTCGGGCTGCTGGTGGGCTGGGAGCCGGGGCTGGTCTTCCAACTCGCCGTCGAGTGCGCGGCGCAGACGCACGGCCACCCCACCGGGTATCTCGCGGCCGGCGCGTTCGCCGCGATCGTCCACACCCTCGCCCGGGGCGACGACCTGGACACCGCCGTCCAGCGTGCCCTGGTGCACCTCGCGGCGCGCCCTGACCACCAGGAGACCACCGACGCCCTCAAGCGTGCGCTGGGCGCCGTACGCCAGGGCATGCCGTCCCCGGAGCGGGTGGCGGCGCTGGGGGAGGGCTGGACGGCGGAGGAGGCGCTGTCCATCGGCGTCTACTGCGCGCTGGTCGCCGAGGACGTCCGGCACGGTCTGCTGCTGGCCGTCAACCACAGCGGGGACAGCGACTCGACCGGCTCCATCTGCGGCAATCTGCTGGGCGCCATGCATGGTGAGACCTCCCTTCCGCCGGGCTGGGTGACCGAGCTGGAGGGCCGCGCGACGATCCTGGAGCTGGCCGACGACTTCGCCATGGAGATGACGCAGGGCCCGGCGCTGCACGGCCCCGGCGCGGCGTCCCCGGCCTGGCTGGCCCGCTATCCGCGCGCCTGACCCGAGTTATCCACAGGCACCCACGGCTGTCGGTGGCGGTGCGTAGTGTGTTCTCGAGATCCCCGCACGGCAGATCGTCCAGGGAACAGCTGTGCCCTGATGGCGGCCGGACGGGGAGGAGCGGGCACAACGGGGAAGGCAACAGCGCATGGCGGCAAGCGTCGAGAAGGACGGCTACACGGCCGAGTTGACGGACGACGGAATGGAGATCGTCTTCCGCAACCCGAAGGGCCGGAAGCTGAAGATGGTCCCCGAGCAGCTCGTCGGCGACCCCGGCCTGGCCTCCCTGAATGCCGTATGGAAAGCGCTGCGCGCGCACCGTACGGCGTGCGAAGAGTACGCCCGCGCGTGGGCCGAAGCCGAGACGGGCGCACCGCGCGCACTGGCCGAGGCCGACCCGGAATGGCGGCGCGCGCTCGAGGGCGCAGGGGTGCCGCCGACCGAGGAGCGTGGCGAGGGGGGCCTGTTCGCCCGCACCTACGCAAGCCCGCACGGGTTCACCCTCACCCAGCTCCTGCCCGAGGACGTGGTCCCGTACCGCGATGTGCTGATGCGCGAGGACGCCTGGCTGCCCGAGGGCCTCTTCGCCACCAGTCTCCCGGATGAGACCTCGGATCCGGACGGCCGACTGCCCTTCCCCGAACGTGTGCTGGCGGCCCACCCGCAGCAGCAGCGCCTCGCCCTGGAGAAGCTCCGCGCCCTCAAGTACGAGACCGTGGACTGGAAGTACCTGCCCAAGAAGGCCGTGGACGGCGTGCTGGCCGGACTGGAGGAGTCCGCACCCGCGCTGGCGGTCACGCTGCTGGACGAGATGGCCGACTACGCCCTCGACAAGGACCTCGATGCCGAGGCTGCGGCCTGGTTCGGCCGCGCCCGCAAGACCGAGCGCAACTCCGGACGTACGCCCGACCACACCTGGTTGTACTCCCGCTATCTGCGCTACGCCGCGGCAGGAGCGCTCTCCGCGACCGTGCTGCGCGCGTGGGTGAACGAACTGGCCGCCGAGAGCACCGGGGGCCCGGGGCATCTGACCCGCTTCCGCGAGGTGGTACGGGCCAGGCGCCGCGGTTACGGCGAACTCCACCCGCAGCTGGCGGCCGATATCCGCAAGCTCGCCAAGGCGGCCGGGCACGACCCGGACGAGGAGCTGGCCACCATGATGGCGGAGCTGATCGAGGACGGCGGACTCTCGCTGGGCGACACCGAGTTCTGGACCCGGTGCTGCAAGGGGCGCGCAATCGACGTGCTGGTCGAGCGCTCTGCGCAGCCGGTCCGCGCGGCCGTCCTGAAGCTGCGCCCCAGCGGTTACCGGTCCGGAGGACGGGCGGAGCTGTGGCGGGCCCTCCTGGAGCGCACCGGAACGCTCGCTCAGCTCACCGGCGAGAGCCCCGGACTGCCCCACGGAGCCACAGCGGCCTGGCTGACCGACTGCGTCAACGCCCGGATGGGCAGGGACGGCATCCCCTGGCCGGAGGTGTTCGAGCTGGCGGAGCACGTTGCTCCCAAGGCGGCGGCCGACGGTGTCCCGGTCGAGTTTCGGCAGTGGACCTACCGGGACTGGAAGGATCGCCGGCGCATCCCCCTCGACCTGATGGACATGCTCCTGGAGCACGGGGTCCCGGTCAACGGCCCACCAGAGCGGCTGGCCTCGGCCGCCCCGTACGACCTGCTGCTCTCGCGCCGTCCCGAGCTGCGCCACCTGCTGGCCGACGAACGCTTCCAGCGCGAGGTGCGTGCCTGGATGCGCGCCGACCTCGATATGACGGTGAAGGGTGACAGGGCGGCCGACGGCATGGCGTCCAACCGCTGGTACAACCCGCACCAGACCAAGGGCTGGGGCAGGCCCGAGCATCTGTACTCCACCTGGGTCGGCCACGAGGAGCTGCGTGCCTGGTGCGAGCGCGAGCGGGCGCGGCTGCGCGCCGGGGTGGACTTCGACGGGCTGGTGCTGCTCCTCGGCCGTTTCGTCCACGTCGGAGGAGCGGTCGACCAGCTGCTCCAGGACGCCGAGGCGGCCCGCGAGTTCGCGGCGGTCGATGTCATCGGGCTGCTGATGCGCGAGCTGCCGAAGGAGCTCGACCGGGAGCGGGTGGAGAAGACCGTCGCCAAGGTGGAGCCCCAGTTCCTCAGCCGGGGTGACGGAGCCACGGGCCCCAACTTCGTCCTGCTCCGCGATGAGCTGCCCGAGCTGGCCCACGGCACCACCTGGCAGGAGCAAGGCAAAGACTTTCACCGAGCCACCCATCTCTTGGTGATGGCGGCCAACTGCCTCGACGGCCTGTCCCGCCTGGTGCGCCGCTTCACCCCGGCCGACGAGCAGGCACCCGCCCCGGCGCCCGCCCAGGAGCCGGACAACTCCTGGCAGACCCTCACCCGACGGCTGACGCGGCTGGCGGCCTCCGACACCCCGCCCTGGGGCGGCGACCCCCAGCAGGGCAGCGAGCAACAGGACCACGCCTGGGAGCGGCTCAGCGTCGGGCACGTGCACGGGTATGCAGTGGTGGAAGCCCTGCGCGCCGCGATGGGCGTCACTCGCGGCGCCGCCAAGACAGTGGCGCAACTGGCGGAGTACGCGGACTGCTCGTTCGCCTCGGGCGAGTGGCGGGTCGTGGAATACACCGTGTCCTTCGATACGGCGCGGCGGTTCTCCGCGCTGTGCACCCGGCCGATCCGCACCCGGACTTCGGCCGCCGTGAAGCTTCGGGAGCACCGAACAGGCCCAGCAAGACGGAAAGTTTTTCCGCTGCTGATGCTGGAGTACGCACCCGCGGGTGACTTCCCGGCGGCCGGTCCGCTCGCCGCCGCGGGCCTCGAACCGACGCGGGCCCGCATGCTGGAACCCGCGCGCCCCGGCAGCTGGCTCACCCGGTTCGCCGAGCTGTACCAGCAGCACGGCCCGGCTCCGGCCCGCCCCGAGCTGGCCGCCGACTTCGCCGGACGGCTCGGCCTCTCGGTCCCCGAAGCCGTCGCCCTGCTGCGTGGTTCCCTGCCTCCCGCGCCACACCAAGGCGTCGGACGGGGCCTCTTCCGGAACGCGGGCTCCTTCGGGGTCGAGCAGTGGAAGGTGACGGAGAGGGAGAACGAGAGGGCGCTGGACGGGCTCGACCACTTCCTCAGCCCTGAGCAACTGTCGGCGCTCTACGACAGGCTGCTGCCGGACGATCCCGAGCTGCTGTGGACCGAGGGCCCGGACGTGCGGCGCGCCGCCGAGTGGTGGCTGAGCGAGATCGGCAGGCCACTGCCGCCGCCGCACGGCCTGCTGGCGGTGGCCGACAAGGAACTCGCAGCGCCCACGGGGGAGTCGGCAACCCGTCGCAGCCGGCCCGAGGACGCCTCTCCGGCCGACGACATCGATCGTCCGCACTACGACTCCACGTCGCTGTGGTGGCCGCCGTTGCGGCGCCCCGCACTGCTGGGCCGTCTCGCCGCCGGTGCCGACTGCCTCGTCACGGGGATACCTCTGAGCCCTGAGCCCGAGCTGCTCGCGCTGCCCCGCCTCGCCGGGTGGCTCGCCTACCGCACGCCTGCGGGCGATCCGCTGCGCCCAGTGGTCGGAGCGGCCATCTCCCGCCTCCGCGAGGAGCTGACGGCGGGCCCCGGCCCGCTGCGGGTCTTCTCCTTGCAGAGCAACTACTTGATGGGCGACCCACCAGCCACCGACGCATTGACCGCGCACCCGGCCGTGACAGTGGCGGAGGACGAGACGTACGACATCCGCCATGTGTATGTGGACCCGGCCCACCTGGCAGGCGCCGAGGATCCGATACTCGAAGCGCTGGACGCCTACCTGGACTCCGCCCTGCCCTCCCAGTGGCTCCCGACCCTCTCGGGCCTGCCGGCGCTGGCGGACCTTCGCCTGCTGCTCAGCGAGGACTTCGCCGCTCTGGGCGCCCATCTGGCGGCCGAAGCCGACGCGCCCGCCGGCTGGGAGCAGCACCCGGTCCGCTCGGTCCCGCAGTTGGTGAGCCGGTGTGCGGAGCAGCACGGTCTGAGCGAGGACGCGGCGGCCCTCCATCTGATGCTGCTGGCCCTCCCGGACCCCACCGACCGCAATGTGAAGGCGTGGACCGGCTGGAAGGCCGCCCGCTTCAAGGAGGCGGTGGCGGAACTGGGCGCGACCCCGCTGGTGCTCCGGGGCACTCGTCCGCGGGCGGGCCGCAGCCTGTTCGTGCCGGGCCCCTGGCACGAGCGCAAGTCACCCCGCCTCCCGCTGGAAGCCGTGAAACTGCCCCACCTCCCGCAGGCCGCGAACCGCCGCTCCACCAGCCACCTGGCGGCTGTTCCCTCGATGCCCGTACCGCTGCTGTTCGAGCGGCAGTTCGAGCGACAGTTCGGCGGCTGAGGTCACCGGAAGAGGGCGAGAGCGGCCCGGCTGTGCTCAGCCGGCGATCGGCACGGCATGGCCGGTGACGCGCATCCGCGCGTCGTCCGGTCCCGCCTCGACGAGCAGATCGCTCGGCCGCCCCATGTCCTCGCCCTGCCGGATGGCGACCACGCCTGCTGCGGGCAGCAGGCCGAGCGTGCGCAGATAGCCTCCGAACGCGGCGGCGGCTGCTCCGGTGGCCGGGTCTTCGACGACGCCGCCGACGGGGAACGGGTCACGGGCGTGGTAGCGGTCGTCGCTCTCGCGCCAGACCAGGTGCACCGTTGTCCAGCCGTACTGCCGCATGATGCCGGTCAGCGTCTCGAAGTCGTAGTCGAGGTCGGCAAGCCGGGCGCGGGAGCCGGCTGCGAGCACCAGATGATCGTTGCCGCCGAAGGCGACGTGCGGCGGCAGCGTGGCGTCGAGGTCGGCCCTTGCCCACCCCAGGGCCGCGAGCGTGGCGTCCACCTCGGCGTCCTGTGCGGGCCGGGACCGGGTGGGGACGCTGGTGAGCGTCGCCCGCACAGCACCGTGGCCGTCGGCCACGGTCGCCACACTGATCTCGCCGGCAGGAGTGTCGAAGACCAGCTCGCCGGGGCCGATACGCTCGGCGAGCGCCACCGACACGGCGACGGTGGCATGCCCGCAGAAGGCGACCTCGGCGAGAGGGCTGAAGTAGCGGAGCGTGAACCGGCGTTGCTGCTCGTCCCGGGCGGTGACGAAGGCGGTCTCGGAATACCCGACCTCGGCGGCGATCGCCAGCATCTGCTGCTCGTCGAGCCGCGCGGCGTCGAGGACGACGCCGGCCGGGTTCCCGCCGTCGGGGTCGGAGGTGAACGCCGTGTAGCGAAGGACATCGGTAACTGCTGACGCTGTTGTGGCTGCTGTAGGCGTGGTGCCCGCTGTGGAAGTCATGGCTTTACTCTTCCACCCTCGCCACATTATTACCAACGATAGTTATGCATGAAAGCGATCGACTATTCCGATGGCTTGTTAGGGTGCGGCCATGGACACCCGGCTGCTCCAGACCTTCACCGCGCTCGCCAGGACGGAAAGCTTCACCGGCGCTGCCGCCGAGCTGCAGCTCGCCCAGTCCACGGTCACGGTGCAGATCAGAGCCCTGGAGAAGGCGTTGGGCACCCGGCTCTTCGACCGGCTGGCCAGAGGCGCGCTGCTCACCGAGGCGGGGCGGCGGTTGCTGACGCTTGCCGAAGAAGTCCTGGAAGCCGAGTCACGGTTGTTCGCGGCGGCCACCGAGGACGGCCCGGTCAGCGGGACGGTGGTGGTGGGCGCGGGCGAGACCCTCTGCTCCGCCCATCTCCCAGGTGTGATCGCCGCACTGCGCGGCCTCCACCCGGACGTGGAGGTGCACCTGGAACCGTGCGGGACCACCAGGGCCGTAGAGGGACTGCGGAGCGGAAGACTGGACTGCGCCCTTCTGCTGGAGGAACAGGCCGACTTCCCGGGCGTCACGGCTGAGCGCATCGCCGGCCAGTCCCTGGTCCTGCTGTGCGCCCCGGACCACCCGCTCGCCGACCGCGCACGGCCGGCGACGTGGCAGGAACTGGCACGGGAGAGCTTCTTCCTTCATGAGCAGGGCTGTTCCTACAGCGACTGGCTGGCCGAACGGCTGCAGAACGTTCCCGGCGCCCGTCCGCGGCTGACCCGGTTCGGCAGCATCGAAGCCGCCCGCTCCTGCGTCGCAGCCGGGCTCGGCCTGACCGTCCTCCCGCACGCCAACGTGGCCGAACCGCTGCGCGACGGCCGTCTCACGGCGGTGCACGGTCCTTCCCTCCCCGACGTCTCCGTCCATCTGGCACGTCACGGCCGCCGCCGGCCCTCCCGCGCGGCACACGCCGTCGCAGCCCAGGTCGTACGGCACTTCCAGCAGGCGACGGAGGGCCGGGCAGGCCCCGCGAAGAAGGGCGACCACGCGCCCGCCCACGGGTGACCATCGCGCCCGCCCGCGGGTGACCGCCGGAGCAACCCGTGCGTCACCACAGAAGCAACCCACGGGGCGTCGCCGGAGCAACCCCACGGGTCACCGCATCAGTTCACCCGCGTTCACCAGCAGACACTGCCCCGTGATCCCCCGCGCCCTCCCGCTGGCGAAGAAAACCACCGCCTCGGCCACATCCCCGTCCTCCGCCATCCGCGGCAGCGCCATCCGCTCCTCCAGCCGGCCCCGCACCACCTCGGGCGCCACCCCCTCGGACTCCGCCGTCCAGGCCACGTAACCCTCCACCATCGGCCCCCACATCCAGCCGGGCTGCACGGTGTTGACCCGCACTCCGTGCGGGCCCAGCTCGCGGGCGAGCGAGTACATCGCGGAGACGAGGGCGCCCTTGGACGCGGCGTAGGCGGCCTGCTGCACCTGGGTGGGCGGGGCGACGGAGGACTGGGTGCCGATCATCACGACGGAGCCGTCCCCGCGTCCGGCCCCGGCCGCCTTCAGCGCGGGCAGGCACGCCCGGGTCATCCGCAGCGTCCCCAGCAGATTGACGTCCAGCACGCGCTGCCACTCCGCGAGATCCGCACCCTCCAGCCCGCCCATGACGGTGTCCAGTGCCGCGACATGTACGACGGCGTCGATGCTGCCGAAGCGCTCCTGTGCCAGCGCGGCCAGCGCCGCGCACTGCTCCTCGTCCCGGATGTCCACGATGCGATAGGCGCTGTGCGACCCGCCGGGGTCGACGGCGGCGGCGCAGGCGGCCAGGTTCGCCTCCGTACGGGCGCCGAGCACCACACGAGCGCCCTCCCGTACGCAGGCGGCGGCCACCTCGTGGCCGAGCCCGGCGCCGACTCCCGACACCACCACGGTCTTGTCCGCAAGCAGCACGACAGATCGCCTCCCGCACAGTTCCGCACGCCGCGTGCCGGCCCGCCGGGGGCTCGTATTCTGACGCCCAGTCAGCTAAACCGGTCCGGGACACCGTACGGGAGCCGAGCAGCCGGAGGAACCCCATGGAGACCCCGACCGAGCCGCCGACCGAGACACCCGCCGACACCCACGCCGCCTATGCCGAACTGGCCTCCGTCGGCCCCTACGGGGTGCGCCCCGGGCACGCCCTCATCACGATGGTGGAGCCGCACCCGGGCCATGAGTACGCGTACAACCGCTGGTACGAGGACGACCACTACATCGCGGGCGCCATGGCCATGCCCTGGATCTACGCGGGCCGCCGCTGGGTGGCAACCCGGGACCTCCAACTGCTGCGCTACCCGGCCGAATCGGCCGTCGCGCAACCGGTCACCGCGGGCTGCTATCTGTCCACGTACTGGATCACGGAGGGCCGCTACGGCGAGCACATGCGGTGGACCGTCGCCATCAACAAGCGCCTCAACCGCGACGGGCGCGTCTACCGCGACCGCACCCACGTCTTCACGAGCTTCCAGGACCACCAGGCCACCGTCTACCGCGACGGCGCCGCCGGTCCCCGCGACCACCACGCGCTCGACCACCCCTACCAGGGGCTGGTGCTCCAGGTCGTCGACGCGGCGGGCCCGGACGTGCGGGCCGAACTGCTGGAGTGGCTGCGCACCCGCCATCTCCCAGGCCGTCTCAAGGGCTCCCCTGCCGCCATGGTCACCGCCTTCCGCCCCACCCCGCTGCCCGTCGACCGGATGTCGTACGTGAAGCAGGTCGAGGGCGTCGATACCCGGCTGACCCTGCTGTGGTTCCTCCAGGAGGACCCGCGCGAACGCTGGGAGGCATGCTTCACGGGCCTGGACGAAGCCGTCGCGGACTCCGGGCTGGGGAGGACGGAACTGGTCGCGCCCTTCATCCCGACGATCCCGGGCACGGACACCTATGTGGACCGGCTCCGCTGAACCGGGGAGGTGGGGGAGGAGCGGAAAAGCAGGGAGGGGAGAGCGGGAGGCTGTGCGGACAGTGCCGAGCCCCCTCGGCCGGGACGGCGGACCAGTCGAGAGGGCTCTTGCGTCGTGCGTCCCCGGGGCAGCGCTGCGAGTGCGTGCCGCCGCCGACGCCGTACGGCTTCCAGCGTCCGGCCTCAGGCCCGGGCGCTGCCGGATTCCGCTACGCCGACCCGGGCCACGAATGCGCCCCACGCCTCCGGCTGGAAGCTGAGCGCGGGCCCCTGCGGCTCTTTGGAGTCACGGACCGCCACCGTGCGCACGGCCGGCGATTTCACCTCCACGCAGGCACCGTTGCCCGTCGAGTAGCTGGACTTGGTCCACGCGTGGGTGTTTCCCTGCTGAATCGGCATGTCTGCTCCGGTTGTTCCGGGTTGTCTCCTGACGTGCGAACGACATTACGCGGCGATTCGGGCGCACGACGTGGTCGTTCACTCAACCGGATGGCATATTCCAAACAGCTCTTCACATTGCGGTGTGCTGCGGTGTAATCTCCCCGCCTTTTTCTGCATCCTCGTCCGGCACATGCCAGACGGCCCGGCAGTCGCCGGGCCGTCTGGTCGTTCCGCAAGTCCGCTTCGCCCCCGGATGCTCAGCCCCGGGCGTACTCCTTGGCCACGTTCTCGATGAACTCCCGGGTCTGGTCCGGGTTCAGCGCCTGCGCCCGCAGATGCTCGTACATGACGCTGTAGTTCTGTACGTCGTTCGCCTTCTCCAAATAGAGATCGCTGGTGACGCCTTCGAGGTAGATGACGGTCGAGTCCGATGCCTCCGGGAACTCGAGAATGGCGTACTGCCCGTTCACCCCCGGATGCGCACCCATCGAGAACGGCATGACCTGGAGCGTCACATGGGGCTGCTGCGACATCTCGTTGAGGAATTCGAGCTGCTCGGCCATCGTGTGCTTACCGCCCACCTCGCGACGCAGCACCGACTCGTCCAGCACCGCCCACAGCCGAAGCGGGTTGCGCTCGTCCTTGATGCGGTCCTGGCGGCGCATGCGCACCTGCACCCGGCGCTCGATGTCGGCCGCCGTGGCCTCCGGCAGCGCTCCGGCGACGACGGCTTCCGCGTACGGCCGCGTCTGCAACAGCCCCGGCACCACCTGGGGTTCGTAGACGCGCAGCGAGGCGGCGTCCGTCTCCAGGCCGATGTAGACGCTGTAGGGGATGTCGCCGAACGCGTGCCACCACCCCTGCTGGCGCGACTCCTTCGCCATCTGCATCAGGGAGTCGACTATCCGCCGGTCCTCGACCTCGTAGACCCCGCACAGGTCGCGTACGTCCCGCTGGCTGATGCTGCGCCGGCCGTTCTCCAGTCGGCTGATCTTCGACTGGGACACCAGCAATCGGTCCGCGACCTCCTCGGCCGTCATGTTCCGATTCTCGCGCAGGCGGCGCAACTCCTGGCCCAGTCGGCGACGCCGGACTGTGGGGTTGACGTTCGACGCCACGGGACCGCACCTCCGTGTAAGTACGACTACTCCAGCAGATTGCCATCAACATGTGCGCTCGCGCTGGAAAATGGCAACAGAGAGTGCGGGCTTGAGTACAGCAGTTCCGAAAAACCGCATGCGCGGGATGCGAATCCGGCCGTTGTTTCGACGGTCGGAATCGCATCCCGCCCATGCGTCCTGTAACCGAACCTGCCCGACGGCAACCCGGCAGTCGACGCGCTCCGCCGCTCAGCCACGCGCGTAGTGCTCGACGCGTACCTGCCGTGCGGTGATGCCCGGCCTGTCTGTGCAGTGCGTCGTGTGCGGCACGTACGTACGTGGTGCGCGGTGCACGGGACGCCGGGACCCGTGCGGGACGGTCAGCGTGCTCCTGCCCGGACCATGCCGCCCGCCAGGTGCCGGGCCTGCTCAGACATGTGCCGTGCCGGACCGGCGGCGGACGCCGTGGCCCTGGCGGCCGGGCGTCCCGATGAGGGCCCGCCCGCCGCGCCCGCCTGGGCCCGCCGCGGCTGCGCCCCGACACCGTTCTGCACGTCCATCACCGCATGCGCGACGAGGCCGCCCATAGGATCGTGCCTGATCAGGTCCCGCAGCCGGGAACGGCACGACCGTCCCTCGTTGCCCGGGTAGAGGTGCTTGCCGAGGCCGACCGCGTGGGCCAGCGCGGCGAGCGCCGCTGTCCGCGGGTCCGGTGGGACGCCGGTGCGGATCGCGGTGTCGAGCCGGGCCCTGATTTCCCGGCTGATGGCCGTCTCCGTCGCCTGGTAGCGCGTCGTCGGCAGCACCCCGCACATCTGGCCGGAAACGGCATGCACCATGCCGCACCGTTCCAGATGCGTGAGATAGGTTTGGCGCAGCCCCAATCGAGGCCCGCCGATCCAGTGGACAGCACGCACCGGGCTGCCGCGCCTGCGCAGCAGTTCCAATGCGGAGTCCAGAGTCGGATCTCCGGTCGGCCGTGGCAGCACCACGGCGATACGATCCCCATCAGGGGCTATCCGTCCAGCCAGAGCCAGCTCCACTAGCTGTGCTCCGGCCAGGCCGAGGTCGAGCGACTGCGGCTGCGCCGTGGTACCCGTGGCCGGGTCCAGGGCGAGCAACAGAAGCTCCTCGGGAATTGTTCTGCGGCTCCTGCCCATCCATGCCTCCCCGCGTGGATGAATGACAGGGTGACCCCTCTCACAATGGTCTGTCGAGAGTGCACGGTCGTTATGGGTGGGAACCAGTAGGTATGTCGTTCTCGTCTGCGGCTGGGGGAGGCCGCTGGGGCAGCCCTCCGAGGGAGCGCCGCCACGCCGGTGGCGCCCTCGGTGAATAGGACACTGTTAACTGGTATGGCGAGCGGCGAGCAGCAGCATCAGGAGGCATTGGTGGCGGGCGAATCCCCCGACAGGTCGGAGCGGGAGAGGTCGTCGGGGGAGACGACGGGGAGCGGCGGGACGGTTGCACGGCCCGACGAGACGGCCGAAAAGGAACGGCCGACGAGCTCCGGGACCCCGAACGGCCAGAACGGCACCGGAACGGCGACCCAGGGCGCGAAGCCCTCGAAGATCCCCGCTCCCACACCCCCCGAGGGAGAACCGGACGAGCCCACCGGCACGGACGAGGCTGCTACGGCGGCGGACGAGGCGACCGAGGGCGACCCGCGCGAGCAGGGCCAGGGTGACGAGGGCCGGGAGCAGGGCGACGACGGCGACGCGCGGCTGAAGTCGGCCGTGGCCGCCTGGGTCTCGGGCGACGACGCCCCGGAGGGCGCGGACGAAGCCGACGGCGCAGAGGGCTCGAAGGCCCCCGAGAGCGCCGGCGAGAGCCACGGCGACGGCAAGAGCGCGGGCGAGCGTGCCGGGGAGCCCGGTACCGGCGCCTCCTCCACGGACCTGCCTGTCCGGCCGAAGTCGTCGACGGCCGGGGCCGATGCCGACTCCGGAACCGAGCCCGGGGTCGAATCCGACACCAAGAACGCGGGGAAGAGTGCCGACCCTGCCCCGCAGGGGGACGCGCCCACCGCGATGTTCGGGGTCGTACGGCGTGAGAGCGACCGTTCCGGTAAGGACGACGACGCCACGGCTGCCGACCGCGCCGAGCGCCTGACCTCGGCGTTCTTCGGAGCACCCAAGGACGCCAAGGACACCAAGGACACCAAGGACGCCGCCGAGGCCGACTCCGGAAGCGCCGGTTCCGGCAAGGGGACGCCCCCCGTCGACCAGCCGACGGCGATCTTCCGCACGGTCGACGCCAAGCGGGGCGACGGGCCCTCCGGCGACGGTACGGGCAAGAACGGCGGGACCGGCACGAGCGAAAAGCCGGAAAAGCCGGAAAAGTCAGCGTCGCCCAAGCCGGAAAAGGGCGAGAAGCCGGAGAAGTCGGACGAGCCCGGCAGAAAGGGTTCAGCCACCCCGGCGGGCACTCCCGACCCCCGGAAGCCCGCCGCGGCGGGTACTCCCGATCCGCGGAAGCGGGACGACCGGGACGGCCAGAAGGGCGGCTCCGGCAGGGGCCAGGGGAGCGGCGAGGAGTCGGACGCCGAGCGGACCAGCCAGTTCATCCCGCTCCGGTCCGCCGACGAACCACGCACCCCGGCGAAGTCGGCGCCCCCGGCGGCTGAGGCAGCCGCGGCTCCGACGGCACCCAGCAAGCCCTCGTCCCCGGGCAAGCCTGCCTCGGCACCGTCGGCGCCGACCGCGAACCCGTGGGCGTCGGCACCGCCGCGCCCCGCGGGAGCCCCGCAGGCCCCTCCGGAGGCGCCCGGCGCCGCCGAGAGCGAGCCGGAGCGTACGCGGCAGCAGCCGATGCCGGGCAGCCCGGAGGCGGAGGAGAGCGGTCGGCAGCCGCAGCCGCTGGATCTGCTGGCGCAGCTCACCAACAGCCCGCCGCCGCCCGAGACGCCGCTGCGTACGGTCACCCGGCGGGTGAAGATCTGGACGCCGCTGGTGCTGCTGCTCGCGGTGATCTTCGTCGTCGTGCAGGCGGTGCGTCCGCTGCCGGACCCCGAGCTGTCGATGACGGCTGCCGGGACGTACACGTTCGAGGGCTCCAAGCCGTCCATGCCCTGGCCCTCGGAGGGGCAGGCCGTGATCGACGTGGACGGGCTGGGGTCGTTCGGCTCGTACGGCAAGCAGAAGCCGGTGCCGATCGCCAGCGTCGCGAAGGTGATGACGGCCTACGTCATCCTGCGTGACCACCCGGTGAAGAAGGGGTCGAAGGGCAAGCTGATCCCCGTCGACCAGAAGGCCGAGGAAGAGGCCGGGCTGAGCGCGCAGAACGAGTCGACCGTGAACGTCAAGGCGGGTCAGAAGATCTCGCAGCGGGAAGCGCTGGATGCGATCATGATCGCATCCGCGAACAACGTGGCGCGGCTGCTGGCGCGTTGGGACGCCGGCTCGGAGAAGGCGTTCGTGAAGAAGATGAACGCTGCCGCCAAGGACCTGGGCATGACCAACTCCCACTACACCGACCCCAGCGGTCTGACGGCTTCTACGGTCAGCACCGCGGCCGACCAGGTCAAACTGGGCAAGAAGGTGATGGAGAGCGCGCTGTTCCGCGAGGTCGTACGGCAGCCGCAGTACGAGGACACCAACGGCAAGACGCAGCCCAACTGGAACCGGCTGGTCCCGATGGACGGCGTCGTCGGCATCAAGACCGGCACGACCACCAAGGCGGGCGGCAATCTGCTGTTCGCGGCCGAGAAGAAGATCGGCGGCACCAAGCAGCTGATCATCGGCGCCGTGCTGGGGCAGTACGAGCCGTCGATCCTGGACACCGTGCTGGCCGCCAGCAAGAAGCTGATCGACGCCGGTCAGGACGCGCTCACCGCCAAGAAGGTGGTCAAGAAGGGCGAGGTCGTCGGCTATGTGGACGACCAACTGGGCAGCAAGACCCCGGTCGTGGCCACCAAGGACGTGACGGCCGTGGGCTGGCCGGGTCTGAAGGTCAAGCTGGAGCTGACCGACAACGGCAAGGCCGTCCCGCACGAGGCCGGGTCGGGCAGCAAGGTCGGCACCCTCACCGCGGGCGACGGTCCGGGCCAGGTGAAGGTCCCCGTCGCCATCCAGGACGAGCTGACCGAGCCCGGATTCGGGGACAAGCTGACGCGCGTCGGCTGAACCATTCCGGGCCGCGCCGCGTCCCCCGTTCCGTCGGCATGTCCGGCTCACGGCTCACCTGAGCGCCCCGCGCGCCCCGCTCGCCCCACGGCGACAGCCGGGGGCGCGGGGCGGCGGAGAGCGCGGGTGTGCCGTCCGGTAACGTCGTGCGGATCTGAGCCGCACATCCGTACGGGGAGGACGGGGAGAGAGCGCAGTGGCCACTGTGCACCCACCGCGGACGCCGGAGTCGGATCCTGACCCCGGTGCCGGTGAGATAGCCGGGAGCCCGGGCGTGGACGACGCCGCGGGCGCCGTTCGCACACCCCTGCCCGGTCAGCGCCCGAAGCCCGGGCGGCAGCGGACGGACACCGGCGCCGAAGACACGACCGAATCCCACGAGGCCGCCGGTGGTGCCGGGCGGAAAGCCGCCGAAGGTGCCGGGCGGGCATGGCGGCAGGGCCTGGCGTCCCGGCCGCTGTTCGTCGTCGGCGTCACGCTGGCGGTCGCGGCGCTCCTCCATCTGCTGTGGCTGCTGTTCCTCGCCAGTGGTGGCGGGGACCTGGCCGCGCAGGACGCCTGGGCCGAGTTCGCAGGCCAGCATCCGGGCTCGGCGTACAACCTCGCCTGGTACGGCGGGCTGCACCCCTTCTCGTACAGCGCCATATCGCCGTATCTGATGGCCGTGTTCGGTGTCCGTACGACGCTGATCGTCTCCGGGGTGCTCTCCGCCGGGCTGCTGTCGCTGCTTCTCGCCCGGACGGTTGCCAGACCGCTGCTGCCCTCGCTGTGGGGCGCCTTCGCCTTTGCGTGCAACGCCGCCTCCGGGCGGGTCACCTTCGCGCTGGGCGTGTTCTTCGGGCTCGGCGCCGTCGCCGTCGTGTGGACGTGGCCCGCCCGCTGGCGGGGTGGGCGTGCCAGCCGCCCCGCGCGCTATCTGCGGGCGGCGCTCGCCATGCTGCTGGCCGTGCTCGCCACCGCCGCCAGTCCCGTTGCCGGGCTGTTCCTGGAGGTGGTCGCGGCCTCGCTGCTGCTGGCGCGCAGGCCCGCTGCGATGTTCTCCGTCGCCCTGCCGCCGCCGGTGGTGGTGGTCGGCTCGGCGCTGCTCTTCCCGTTCACGGGTGTGCAGCCGATGCCGCTCTGGTCGCTGGTTTTCCCCGTGCTGGGCGCCGTCGCGGTCGTACTGCTGGTTCCCAAGACGTGGATGGCCGTGCGGGTGGGCGGTGCCATATACGCCCTGGGCATAGTGCTGACCTGGGCGATCCCCTCGCAGGTCGGCTCGAACGTGGAGCGGCTCGGGCTGCTGTTCGGCGGGGTGGCGCTGCTGGCGGCCGTGCCGGTCGTGGTGGGGCGCGGATGGCGGCCCTGGAAATCCCGCCGGGGGCTGGCCATGGCGCTGGCGCTGCTGGTGACGTTCGGATGGCAGATCGGCAAGCCCACCTGGGACGTCCTGCACACCACACCCGACACCGACTGGTCCCGCGACCTGAAGCCGCTGCTCACCCAGCTCCGTAAGGCCGACGCGGGCCGGGCGCGGGTCGAGGTCGTCCCCGTCAACAGCCACCGGGAAGCCTCGGCGCTGGCTCCGTACGTCAACCTGGCCCGCGGCTGGAACCGGCAGGCCGACCTGGAGCGCAACCCGCTCTTCTACGAGGAGAATCTCAGCCCCGAGCGCTACCACGCGTGGCTGCGCCGCTGGGCCGTGCACTACGTCGTCCTGCCGGCCGATCCGCCGGACATCGCGGGCGGCGTCGCCGAGGCCAAGCTGGTGGCGGAAGGCCAGCCGTATCTGAAGGAGATCTGGTCCGACGACAGCTGGCGGCTCTTCCGGGTCAAGGACCCCGTGCCGCTGGTCGACGCCTCGGCGTCGGTGGAGCGCGCCGACGCGGAGAGCGTGACCGTGCGCGTACGCGAGAGCGGGCGGGTGCTGGTGCGGGTGCCGTACTCGCCGTGGCTCGGGCTGGTCGACAAGGACGGGGACCGGCTGGCACCGCCCACCGAGGGTGGCGACAACATCAACGGCTGTCTGCGCGAGGCGGAACCGACGTTCGGCGGCCCGCCGCCGGAGGGCAAGGACAAGCCGGTGCTGGACACCTGGACGGTGCTGGACGCGCCCCGCCCGGGCGTCTACCGCATCGCGGCCCCCTACAAGCTGCCGCGCGGCACACCCTGCCCCGAGGGGCCGGACGACGGCAGCTCGACGGACTGAGGGACGCGGCGCTCGACGGACTGAAGGGACGCGGCGAGGGTCCTCAGGAGGGCTGCTCGCCTCCGTAGTGGCGGGTGATGATCTCCAGGATGTGCCCGTCCGGATCGGTCCAGTAGACGCCGCGGCCCCCGTCGTTGTGGTTGATCTCGCCGGGGCGGGTGCGCATGGGGTCGGCGTAGTAGGTGAGCCCCGCCTCCTTGAGCCGGCCGAAGACGATGTCGAACTCCTCCTCCGAGACGAGGAACGCGTAGTGCTGCGGCGTGATCGGCCCCTTCCCGGCGTCGGCGAAGTCGAGAGCCACGTCGTTGGCGGTGACGACCGGCAGGAACGGGCCGTACTGCGGCCGCACCTGAAGCCCCAGCAGACCGGCGAGGAACTCCGCGGACCGCTTCTTGTCGCTGGCGTACACGATCGTGTGGTTGAGCTGGATCGACATGAGAGGTCTCCTCTGGCTCGGTTCGACGCCTGCAGCGGAAACAGTGACGGTAGAAGGTGTCTTCCCTGTGGGGGCGTTACGCGTGTGCCCGGGAGTGTCCCTTCAGCCGAGGCGCCGTACGATCCTGCGGAGCTGTTCGGTGTAGAGCTCCCGGAACTCGGGTGACTGCGGGTCCATGCCGAGGACCGAGCGGACCAGGTGCGGCGTCACCACAGGTGCGGAGACCGCGCCCATCAGCAGCAGGAGGACGGCGCCCGGGTCGAGCTCCTCAGCGATCTCCCCGGCCGCCTTGCGGCACTCCAGGTCCGACAAGTCCTCACGTCCGGACTCCGGTTCCGCCCCCGTCAGCCCCACCCAGGCGTTCAGCCGGGAGCCGCGGGGGTCGTCGAGTGCTTCGTGCAGATAGTGAGCCATCACCTCGTCCAGCGGGACGTCCGGCTGGTTGAACGACTCCTCACGCTCGGCCCAGCGTCGGCTCAGCTCGTTCCAGAGACCTTCCTTGCCGCCGAAGTAGTAGGCGATCAGCTGCTTGTTGAGCCCTGCCCGGTCGGCGATGTCCTGCACCCGTGCCCCGGCGAACCCTTTTGCGGCGAACTCGTCCAACGCCGCTTCCAGCAGCCGCCGGCAGGAGCGCTCCGGGTCGAGTTTGCGGGCCTCCGGGCGGGGCGCACGGCGCGGGCAGCGCGCGTCGGATGACGCTTCACGCCCATCGGATGACGCGGCGCGCGCATCGGGAGAGGTGTCGGGAGTCGGGCCGGGTTTGTCGCTCACGACGTCCAGCGTAGCGGTTGCCGGTTCATCTTCATCTATCCGGTTGATTTCTTCATCCATTTGGTTGAAGCTGCTGCCCTGAGCACGCCGATGCGGTTGGCATCCGGCGCGAACTCGCACGCCAATAACCAACGTTGCAATGGAGAACAGCATGATTCTGGTGACCGGGGCGACCGGAAACGTCGGCCGTCCGCTCGTCGCCCGTCTGACCGCCGAGGGCCACAAGGTCCGCGGACTGACGAGGAACCCGGACCGCGCCCGGCTGCCCGACGGTGCCCTACCGGTGGCCGCCGACGACCTGGGCGCCGCACTGGACGGCGCCTCCGCCCTCTTCCTGAACCCCGCCGCCTTCTGGAACGGTGCCGGTGAACTGCTGCGGCTCGCGGCCGAGCGCGGGGTGGGGCGAGTCGTCACCCTCTCGTCGTCCGCGGTCGTCGAGTCTTCGCTGCCCCTGGATCCCCGGAACCCGATCGCGGAGCACCACCGGGCGCTGGAGGCCGAGGTGGAGGCCGTGGCAGCGACTGCCGGGATGGGGTGGACGCATGTGCGGCCCGGCATGTTCGCCACCAACACCCTCACCTGGGCGGATGCGCTGCGGCGTGACGGAGTGCTGCGCGCCGCCCATGCCCGCGCACAGGCAGCGCCCATCCACGAGGACGACATCGCGGACGTCGCCGCGCTCGCGCTGACCGGAGCCCTGGGAGCCGACGGCCCCACCCCCGTACTGACGGGGCCGGAGTCGCTGACGCAGGCCGACCAGCTCCGCCTCATCGGGGAGGCGACGGGGCGGGACCTGCGGTTCGACGAGATCCCGCACGAGGAGGCCCGCGCGGGCATGATCGCCGCCGGCACCCCCGCCGAGATCGCCGACGTGCTGCTCGACCTCGCTGCCGCCTCGGTGGACGTTCCCGCACAGGTCTCGCCGGGCGTCGAGCAACTCACCGGCAGTCCCGGGCGCAGCTTCGCGCAGTGGGCCCGGCACCACGCGGAGGACTTCCGCTGAGGCGCCTGCGGTCGTGAGGGGCCGAGGCCGGGGTGGGCGGTTGAGTTCGCGGTCGGTCAGCCCGCTACGGCCGCGGGGTCCATCCACATGATCTCCCAGATGTGGCCGTCCGGGTCGGTGAAGGCGCGCCCGTACATCGGGCCCTCTTCCTGCGTGTCACCGTGCGCACCCGCGCCGGCGGTCAGTGCGGTGTCCACCAGCTCGTCGACGTCCTCGCGGCTGTCGGCCGACAGCGCGACCAGCACCTCGCTGGTCTGCGCGGTGTCGGGGATCTCCCGCTTGGAGAAGGACTTGAAGAACGGTTCGACCAGCAGCATCACGTAGATGTCGTCGCTGACGACCATGCAGGTGGCGTTCTCGTCCGTGAACTGCGGGTTGAACGAGAAGCCGCACTTGGTGAAGAAGTCGACGCTGCGGTCCAGGTCCTTCACCGGCAGGTTGACGAAGATCTTCCGGGACATGATGTGCCTCTTCTCTGCGCTCCGCTGCGCGTTCTGACGGTTTATGTCGTTGGTTATGGTCCTTCACCTCATGTACGGGGTGAAAGGCTCCACGCAGTGGCAGACGGGGCAGGGAGGGGAAACTCATCGCTGTGCCGGAAGATTTTTTCGTCCCTCGTTCCTCGTCCCTTGTTCCTCGTCCCTCGTTCCTCGTCCCCTTGCCGCCCCTCGCCGCTCTGCGCAGCGCGCGTACGAGGGCCAGGGTGGTCGGTGGTCACCCCGCGCCGTCGGGGCGCGCCGCAGCCGTGCCTCTGGCGCCCTCCACGACGTCTTCCGCGGCTTCGGCCACGGCCGCCAGCGCCTGCCCCCAGGGGAACGCGTCCGGGCGACCCTCGCCCGGGGCGTTCGGCACGAAGCCGCCCTCCCCGTACAGCACCCGTACGCCCGCCCGGCGAAGCGTCTCCAGGGAGTGGGCGAACTGGGGGTGGCGGGCGTAGGCGGCGTTCACGCACGGCATCGTCACCAGCGGGATGCCCTTGCCGATCGCCTCGGCGGCGAAGCCGACGACGAACTTCTCCGTGATCCCGAGCGCCCACTGGTTGACGGTGTTGAACGTCGCGGGCGCCATCAGTGCCGCTGTCGCGGGCGGCCAGGCATCGGGCCGGCCGGGCAGCTTGTAGCGGGACCGCACCGGGTGCCCTGACTGCTGCTCCAGCGTCGGCAGTTCGTCCGTCAGCCAGTGCGCAGCGGTGGGGGTGAGCCCCAGACACACGTCCCAGCCCGCGCGTTGGGCGTCGTCGACGACATCGGCGATCCGCAGTACGGGTGGAGCTGCGCAACCGAGCAGATAAAGGACGCGTGAGGCCATAGGCGCATCCCACCATGAAGCCGGTGAACGCTGCGTCTTCGGCCTCTCCCGTATGGGGCCTCTCACACTGCGCCGCGCCCGTGCAACTCGACGGAACCCGATCGAGTGGTGCTCCCGTCCGAAAAGCATCGCTGCCGTACACCGTGCGTACGGTGCCGGGGCATCGAGGAACGGAGTCGCGGAGTGCGCGGGCTGCAAGAAGAACACGCGGGCGTCCGCATCGCCCACCAACGCAAACTGGCCGGACTGACCCAGCGCGGGCTGGCCGCCAAAATCCCCTACTCCTACAGCCTGTTACGACAGGTGGAGGAGGGCCGCAAGAACGCCTCGCCCGACCTGGTCTCGGCCGTGGCACGGGTGCTGCGTATCGATGTGACGGTGCTGACGGGCCAGCCGTACGTCACCGAACTCCAGCAGGACCGGCTCGCCGCCCTCATTCGCCCCATCCGCGAATCGCTCGACCTGTACGACCTGCACGACCCCGACGAGCCGCACGGGCCGCACGAGGGCACGCATGGGCCTCACGAGGGCACGCGCGGGCCGCATGCGGGCACGCACGAGACCACAACGCCTGCCGAACTCACCGCTCAGGCCGATGAGCTGTGCCGGATGGTTCGCGCCACCCAGCTCAGCAAGGCGGCGCACGCACTGCCCTCGCTCATCGCCGAGGTCACCGCAGCCGTGCACCGCAACCCCAGCACGGCGCTGTGGCAGACGCTCGGTTCGGCGTACCGCACAGCGCATGACATTGCCACCAAGCTCGGTTTCTACGACCTGGCGACCATCGCCCTCGACCGGCTCGGCTGGGCGGCCGAACGCGGTTCGGATCCGCTGCTGGCCGCCGTACGCCAGTACATGCGCGCGCTCACCTACTTCCGCGAGGGCGAGCACACCATCGGGCTGCGGCTCATCGACGCGGGCCACAGGGCGCTCTCCCGCACCGACAGCGCTGAGAGGGAGGCCCGCGAAACTCTCGTCGTACGGGGCCAGTTGCACCTCGGTGCGAGCGTCATCGCGGCCCGCGCGCACGACGCGGACGCCGTCGAGAGCCATCTGCGGTATGCCGCCTCCTACGCGGAGCGCACCGGTGAGGCGGAACGGGTGTACTGGCTGAGCTTCGGACCGGCCAACGTGGCGGTGCACGAGGTGTCCGCACAGGTCGAGATGCGGCGCTACGGCAAGGCGCTGGAGAAGTCGCGCAGTGTCCGCCTTCCGAACGGCTGGCCGATGTCTCGCAGGGCGCACTTCTACGTGGACCGCGCCCGGGCCGAGATGGAGACCGGGCGTTGCGACGCGGCACTGGAGTCCGTGGTGACGGCGCGCAAACTGGCGCCCGAGCAGACCCGCTACCACCCCGGGGCCCGCGAGACCATCAACGGCCTGGTGGCTCAGCGCCGCCGTACTCCCGACTCACTGGACAACATGGCGGCGTGGCTCTGCCGGTGACGGACACGGAGCGGGGCACTGGCGGGCGGACATATGGGTGGACACGGTGCGCGACCGGAGTGTCACACATTGGTGACACTTTGCTGTTGCCGCTGTCGGCAAGGTGGGTCGCGTCCCAACACGTGACGACATGTGAAGTGCGCGAGGAAGCGTGAGATGCGACCGACAGCGCGGGGACAGGTAAACCCCCGAAGCGACGATGCCGAAGAGGCCGAAGTCGCTGAAGAAGCACAGGAGAAGCCGTGACCGTGTGGTGGCCACTGCCGAAGGGCCTGGATGCCGTGCTGTTACCCGCAGGGGAGTGGTGGGACGCGGTGCGCGTGCCCGCGTATCTGGGAGAGGGCGTACTGGCTCGGCTCGGCACCTCGTCAGGGGCCGTCATCCGCGATCCGTACGGCAGCAGGCTCTACTGGCTCGTCGAGCCGGGCAGCGCGCGGGAGTGGTCGTTCTGCGAGTTCGCCGCAGTACAGGTGCTGGGAACGGCGAGCTGGGTGACCGTTCCGCCCAGCAGCCGCCTGCACCCCCCGGGTCCGCACTGGGCCGTGCCGTGCACTCCTGCCGGCTCCCTGACCCCGGCAGCCACCTTGCACGCGGCCCTGCACAGCACGATCAGCCAGAATCTGGGCCCCCGCCCCCGGTACACCATGCCCCCGAAAGAAAGACACTGACTGCCCTGCCCGCGGGGCCCGTCCGCCGGGCCCCTATGCGTCCCGAACCGGACGCGGCACCGTCGTGACCGTCAGCACGAGGACGGCTACCCACAACGCCGCGCCCAGCAGCCCGAGATGGCGCACTCCGGTGGTGAACGCCGCCGGTGCTTCAGGCGGCCCCGCGACGGCTCCACTGCCCTCCACCCCAGCTGACGGCAGCTCCACCAATCCCCGGCCGGCCCCCACGACGGACGGCTCCGGGCTGCAATGGATGTGTCTTTGGGCCATAGGCCCAGGCTCACGTGGATCGGCGCCCCGTCGCGCCGTGCGGTGCGGACCCTGCGGCGCATCGACGGCAGCGTCACTCACGTCTCGGGCGGCACCTGCCGGCTTTTGGCGAGGGCTCCGTGCTGGTCGAGCACCGCACGCGGTGAGCGGTGTTTCGGCCTCACCCGAATATGCTCCCCGCGCCAGGAGCCACCACCCCACCATGGGGACGACGCACACGTCGTTGGTCACGGGGGACCGCTCGTGCCGATGGGCACATGGGCACATGGGCACGATGTGGGGGAGACATCAATCGACGTATCGCGTTTGTGGCGACGGCGGCCACCGCCGTCGCCACCTTTTTCGCCACTTTCACAGGGACCGGCGTGACGAACGCGTCCGCGGACGGCGTCCAGTTCTCGCCCTGCGGACAGGAAAGATCCACGACAGGTCGGCTGCCGAGCTGAGCTTCGCCGGCAAGGGCGACAAGGTGTGGGCGGGCGGCCCCCGCGAAGTCCTTCACCTTGGCGGTGAACTCGAAGCTCACTGGCGAGCTTTCGCGTCGTACCGGGGTGAGCACCCGTCCGCTGCGGGCGCACCGCAGCGGGGCGGTTACGGCAGTCCGTCTCGGCGCGGTGCGGGGCGCCTTCCGACACTGCGCATGGCGGAGTGGTCAGCTGGTGGAGACCTGTCCCGGCTGCATGACCGTCGGCGCCGGCTCTGGTCCGCGGTCGGGTTCGGGCGCGCCGGCGTCTGTGCCGGTGCTGGGGTCCGCGGTGACCGCTCGAAACCGGCGAGCCCTCCTGGGCGGGGTGGTGAGCACGGCGAGGCAGCCGACGACCAAGGCGATGCCGACCCACCCCAGCAGGGGCAGTCGTTCGCCGACAACCAGTACGGCGAGTACGGCTGCGACGGCGGGTTCCAGCAGCGAAAGCGTGGTCGCGCTGCTCGCCGGGACGTGTGCCAGGCCCCAGCCGAACAGTACGTAGCCGAGAAACATGGGCACCAGAGCCATGTAGGCGCCGACGGCCGCGTTGGACCAAGAGGCGAGAAGCGAGGCGCCGGTGGCCAGCAGCACAGGCAGGAGCAGCAGCCCGCCCAGCCCGAAGACGGCACCCATGGCCGCACCGGAGGTGACACCGCGGCTGATCAAACGGTGGGCGGCCCATGAGTACAGGGCATAGGTGAAACCGGCCACCAGGCCCAGCCCCACTCCGAGCACGGTCGACCCCACGGGCCGGGCCCCGGTGCCGGAATGCGCCTGGGCCGCTTCGGCCATGCACAGCAGCACCGTCCCGGACAACCCCAGAGCGGCGCCGATCATCCAGCGGCGCGTGAGGCGGCGTTTGTCCACGACACGCTCGATCACAGCGGAGGCGAGTGGGGCCGAGCCGATCGACACCACTGTTCCAGCGGCGACCCCGGCCAGGTGCATGGCGGTGTAGAACGCCAGAGGGTAGGCCCCCACCGCCACCGCGCCGAGCAGCACCACACCACGCTGCGTGCGCAGCCCAGGCGCTTCCCGGGCGATTCGGGGGGCGGCTGTGAGGGCCTGGAGCAGTCCGCCCAGACCCATGGCGACGGCCCCGATCGCGAGGGGGCCCACTGCTGGGGCGAAGGTCGCGGCGGTGCCCGTGGTGCCCCAGAGCACCGACGCCACGAGCACGCACAGCGATCCCACGCCCACCGAGCCGGTCGCACGTCCACCGGGCGGCATCACAGCTGGTCCACCAGGTGCGCCGCCATCGTCCGCGCATGGTCCAGACGCGTAGCCGCGCACTCCAGACCGGCGCGCGCCACCGCGCCTTCCAGCAGGAACGCCAGATGCTCCGCCATCGCGCGAGCCTCCTCGGGCCGCCCCGGCAGCAATTCCTCAAGATGCCCGGCGAGCAGGGACTCCACTTCCTCCTTGTGCCGACGCACCACGGCCCGCCCCTCGTCCCCGGCAGGCAGCTCGGCAGCCGCGTTCAGCAGACCACACCCCCGAAAACCGTGCTCATAGGCGAACGCCGCGTGATCGGCGTACGCATCGAAGACGGCCAGCACGCCGCCGCGACCATCCCGGACCCCTTCCAGCCGCCGCCGGTACAGGCCCATCCACTCCTCATGCCGCGCATCGAGGTAGGCGATCACCAGATCCGCTTTGGAGGAGAAGTTGTTGTACAGGCTCATCTTCGCCACGCCCGCCTCGGCGGTGATCGTGTCGATCCCTGTCGCTGCCACGCCGTCCGCATAGAAGCGACGCGATGCGGCGGCAAGCAGCCGCTCGCGCGCGGTCCGCCGCCGCTCCTTGCTTTGTGTCCTGGCAGCACTGGTGTCGCTCATCGGGCTTCTCCCTCGTACTAGGTAGGTCAGTCTACCTAATCAATGAGGAGGGGCCGCGCTCCGAGCGGTGTCACGGCGGACGATGCCCAGGAGCATCGAGCGCCGGGCCTACTTGCTGTCATTGACGAACCACTACCGCTCTCGCGTACTACACAGCCACCGATAGGCTGCAATCGGGCAGATCAGGCGGGGGTGCACAGCATGAATGAGCGGTTGCGAAAGCTGCACGTGGACGGACGAGAGTTCGTGTGGACGGTCCGGATCCACCACGTGGCCGGTGAACGCGACTGCCACAGGTGTGTTCGCGTACGCGTTTGGGGCGCCGGGAAGAACAGCCGTGCGCTCCAGGCAGACCTGTTGTCAAAGGCGGTCTTGCCGTGGGGCTGTGCGACCGATTCCAGCTATCCGGGCCCCAAGGACGTACGAACGCTCATCGACTATGCCTTGACGCACGGTTGGAACCCCGGCGTCATGGGCGGGACGTTCTTCCTGAGCGAGAGTGAACACGCTTCCGCATTCGAACTGGCCGACTTCCTGCTCACCGATCGCCTTCGGGACGAAGCAGCACCGGACCCGACCACACGCGTGTTCCGCGCCTTCGACGCCCGCGTGGCTCCCGTCCCCCCGGAGCCGGAAGCCCCCCTACCGGAGGAGCTTCAAGGTAAAACTGCCATGGGCTCTTGAACGAGTGCCACAGGTATCGCAGAGGGGAAGTCAGTCACTGAGCCTTTTCAGCATGGCCACCGGTCGGGTGACGCTGGTGGGATGCGCAACGGACGAGGCTCCCGTACCGTTGGGGGAGGTGTCAGAAGTCTCAAACCACAGGTACGGGAGCCGCGTTGGTTCCGCATTCTGCCGCACTCGACCTGCCGCACACCTTGGTCGAGTGGGTCACGATGCTCATGGTCACCCGCGAGGGTGACCGCCGCTGCAAGCTCCCGCCGCACCAGCGTCACTGGTCGGCCTGGTGTACTTGCGCAGGCACGACACGCTCGCGCAGATCGCCGTCGGCTTCCGTATCTCGGTGGGCACCGCCCACGCCTACACCACCGCGGTGATCAGCCTGCTCGCAGAGCGGGCACCGGGCCTGCTCAAGGCACTACGCGAGACCGATCCCGACTACGCCCTGCTCGACGGCACTCTCGCCGACCGCGCCTACCTGGGAGCCGGCCCCTGGGTGACGACGCTCCACAGACGTGCACCAGGCCGTGCCCTCACGCCAACCCAGCAAACCGTCAACCGCGCGCTGTCCACGGCACGGGCACCGGTCGACGCGGCGTCGCACGACTGAAGTCGTGGCGGATCTTCCGCGGGTCCCGGTGCAGCCCGAGTCGAATATCGTCAATCGCCGCGGCTGTCCTCACTCTGGAGCGGCAACGCTGACAGAGTGCTGTGTTGGGGTCCCGCTGCGGTCGAGCCTCGGGAGTGTGGCGCACGGATCCAGGTCATCGCAGGTTCTCGTTGGGGCGGGCGCTCCAGATCGCCAGTGCGGCTACCAGGGCGCAGGCGCCGCCGAGCCACAGAACGCCCTGGAGGGTGAGCGTGTCGACGATGACGCCGCCGGCCAGCGCGCCGAGGCCGATCGACAGGTTGAATACGGCCACCCACAGAGAGGAGGCCGCTTCAACCGCCTGCGGGGCGGCCTTGATCATCCAAGTCTGCAGGCCGACCGACACGCCGCCGTAGGCCAGGCCCCAGACGATCAGCAAGATGGCGCCGCCGACCGTCGTCCGGCCCAGCAGCAGGAAGAGTGGCATCGCAACCGCGAGGGACACGGCGATGATCAGCACGCTCCGGTGCACCCTGCGCGCCAGTGCCGCGCCGGCGACGAAGTTGCCGATCATGCCTGCCATGCCGAACCCGAACAGCAGTGGACCGACGAATCGTTCGTCGATGCCCGACAGCTTCTGAAGTGCCGGACTCACGAAGGTATAGGCAGAAAAGTGGCCGAACACGATGAGGACCGTCGCGATGATGCCGATGCGCACGCCCGGGTTGCGGAACTGCTCAGCCAGGAGACGCGGCCGAATAGCTTGCGAGGCGGCCAGCGACGGCAGCACGGTCAGCAGAGCGATCAGCACGATGAGCGCCAAGGCGCTCATCGAGGCGAAGGCGATGCGCCAGCCGGTGAGTTCACCGATCAGAGTGCCGAGCGGGACGCCGAACACGTTCGCGGCTCCGACGCCGCCGAAGATGATCGCAGTGGCGCGTGGCACGTTCTCAATGGATACAAGCCGGACGGCCAGGCCGCTGGCGATAGCCCAGAAGCCACCGATCGCCACCCCGACCAGCACCCGGGAGGACACCAGGACGGCGAAATTCGGTGCCACGGCCGATGCCACGTTGGAAAGGGCCATCAACGCCATCAACCCGAGCAGCAGGAGCCTGCGGTCCAGTGCGCCGACGAGTACCGGAACCACTGGTGCCGCGACGGCGGCGACCAGGCTGGGCACCGTCACCATGAGCCCAGCTGTTCCTTCCGAGACCGACAGCGCCGACCCCACGGAGGTCAGCAGGCCGATCGGCAGTTGCTCAGCGGTCACCAGCAGGAACGTTCCCAAGGCCACTGCGCTGACCGCCAGCCAGTGATCTTTTTTGATGTCTGCGGGGCGCTCCCCGGGGCGGCGGACTGTTCTGCGGTCGTCACCAGTGTCTCCTCCACATTCATTCGGGAGCGATCGCTCCCATACGTGAGGACAGTAGTATGGGAGCGATCGCTCCACAAGTTCGGTAGACTCAAGGCATGGCACGCCCCCGACAGTTCGACGAGCAGGACGCGGTCGTCAGAGCGACCGAGCTGTTCTGGCGACGCGGTTACCACGCCACCTCAGTGCGTGATCTGGGTGACGAGCTCAAGCTCACGCCCAGCAGCCTGTACCGGACGTTCACCGACAAGCACACGCTGTTCCTGCGCGCGCTCGACCACTACCGGGCCACGGAGTCCGCTCAGGCCGAGCGATTGCTTGCTGCCGACAGCCGGCCGATCCGGCGCGTGCTGCGGGACTGGATGCTGTGGCTGGTCACCTGCCCGCCCGACGGTGAGCCCCATCGAGGCTGCTTCGTGGTCAACACCGCCACCGAACTCGGCACGACCGACGACCAGGTCAGCCAGCGGACCGAGGCCGCCTTCGAGGTCACCCGGCAGGCACTGCGCTCGTTGCTGCTCCAGGGGCGGCGCAAGGGCGAACTGCCCGCCGATCTCGACGTCGACGCCGCCGTGGAATTGCTGTTCACCACAGTCCTCGGGCTGCGGGTACGGGAACGCGCCGGCCACGACCCCGCACGTCTGGCCACCGCGATCGACGTCGCGGTCCGCGCGTTGGGGCCCACCCCGACGACACCTTCCTGACCACCACAGCAACAATCCAGCATCACCCCCACCGGACCACCGGCGACTGGTCAGGGGCAGACCAAGGTCGCGGGCTTCCGCCCCGAAGACCCTGCGGAACGAGTTCGACAAACTCACGACCAGCCAGGGGCGGACACCGCCCGACGCGCTCGTCGGGGCAATGCACGACTGGGTCGACAAGCGGCGTAGATCACCCGACGCTAAGAGAAGGCACGGCCTGTGCCCACCAGGTCATGCAGATCTGTGAGGGCCAGGGCTTCCCGGTGCTCGCCGACCGCACCTACCTGGCGCCGACCCGTGGGCGCCGACACCGGTCAGACGCCCCACCCGGCGGCTGTCACCGACCCAGCGCAAGGTCAACCGGATACGCAGTCAGCATCACCAGGGGTGACTGCTCGGCCAGCTTCGCTGGTCCGCACCGGCCGCCCCGACTGCGACGCTCGCCCCGTACGAAGAACAGGCCGACCGCAGCTCACTGTCCTGGCCCCGGAGCCATACCGAGAGCCGGCAACACCCCGAATCCCAGCCAGCGGTGCGCGGACACGCGAGGACGAGGTCGAAGCGATCAAGCATGTCGTCGCCACGGTCGAACACGAATCACCCAGAACAACGAGCCCCCTGACGAGCTACTCAGACCTGGAACGGGTTTTTGCGCAGGGTCGCGGCCCAGGTGCGTGGTGCCAGGACCGGATCCGCGCACACGGCAGCCATCTGGTCCGGATGGTCGGCCACTGGCCGCCACGTTCGGGGCACATTTGGCACGATAATTCCCTCTACCTTGTGACGTGAACGTGACAGCCTCCGCACTCAAGGCATAAGCCGGATGTCTACGGTGCTCAGCAAGCAAGGAGAGCTTCACGAGCCTCCTCCATCACATGAACCCCTCACCGGAGACCAGTACATGAAAAAGCGCCTTGCCCTGTGCGCCGCGTCCGCCGCCGCGGCGCTCGCTGTCCTGGGTGGTACGGCCATGTCAGCGAACGGGGCCGAGACCGCGCCGAGCGCAGCCAGCGCCAAGATGCCGAACTGTTCGGCGAATTACCCGCTGGCTCACGTCAAGACCAATATGAGGATCCACAAGAAGCCGAGCAAGAAGTCGACCACACTGCGCCTCTGGTACAAGAACACCTACGGCTGCTCGTCCGCCGGCTTCGTCAACGGCGGGGTCTATTTCGACATGTGCGGCAAGGACGATCACGAGTGGCGCAAGGTGAAGTACCGCGGCACCTGGGGCTACGTGCCAATGCCCTGCGTCTACCCCGGCCGCATCTGACTCGGCGGAAAGGCTGAGGGCGGTCACCCTGACAGCTGGTTTCCAGGGATCGTCGCAACACGCGGCAGTTCGCCATCAGTTGATGCAGGCGCTCGGCTGGGGTTTCCCAGCCGAGCGTTTTGCGTGGGCGGCCGTTGAGTTCGTCGGCGACGGTGTCCAGGTGCTGGGAGCTGTGTGCGGACAGGTCGGTGCCCTTGGGGAAGTTCGGTGCCCTTGGGGAAGTACTGCCGCAGCAGGCCGTTGGCGTTCTCGTCGGAGCCGCGCTGCCAGGGGCTGGCAGGGTCGCAGAAGTAGACCGGGATGCCGGGGTGCCGGGGTGCCGGGATGCCGGGATGCCGGTGGCGACGGTGAGCGCGCAGTTGGGCACCCATCTCGCTTCCCTGGTCTGGGGCAGGGACTGCCGGAGGTGGGCAGGCAGGGTCTGGACGGTGGTGACCAGTGCGTCGCGGACGCTTTCGGCGCCGTGGTCGCCGGGCAGGTGCAGGAGTATGACGTAGCGGATGGCGCGCTCGACCAGGGTGCCGATGGCCGACTTGCCGTCCTTGCCGATGATGAGGTCGCCCTTCCAGCGACCGGGAACTGCCCGGTCTTCGGCTTCGGCGGGTCGTTCGCTGATCACGACCATGGGGATGACGAACCTGGGCCGACGGCCCTCCCACCGCGGCGTGACTGAGCCTCAAGCACGGAGACCGACCGGTGCTCGGCCCTTCCACGCGGAGATCACAGGCCGACGAGTGGTGGGCCCTGACCGGATGTGGCCTGCCTGGCATGAGTACCCCTGTTACCGCTGGAGAGTGAGGCGTGTCATGGGCAGGAGGAAGCCGAAGCGAACCGCTCAACGTGACCTGGGAGATCGAGGTTGTGGAAGGCGAGGAGGGCGAAGCACTCGCACGCCATCAGGCCGAGGTGATGCGTGGGTCTTGTCGTGGATCGTCGAGCAGCGGCGCGAGCAGGAGGACTCCGAGACTTCTCGGAAGAGCTGGCGCACGCGTTTCCCTTGCCGGTAGCGCCCATGAAGGGTTCGAACCTGCGACACCCGCTTCAGGAGACCGATCCGAGTCCACTACGGCTGTTGCCGTCGACTGCTGTGACAGCCGGACAGAGACGCTGTTGTGCGCCCCGTCCGGCCCGTTGATGTCAGCTGTGGATGTCAGAAGCCTTCTGATCCGTAGCTGTAGAGGGACTGGGCGGTTGCGGTCGTGCTCGTCGCCTCCCGTTCCCCTTCGTGCGCTGCTGGACGGAACGGTTGCCGACCCTGATTGCGGTACTTCGCTGCCGTACTGCAATCAGGGCCCCTATCCGCCGTGGAGTTGCATTCGCCAGGGTCGGGACGTCGCGAGACTCGTGACCCGGGGGCGAGATCTCGTGAACGTTGCGGTGTCACAACCAACGCGTAGATCACTCACGGCCATTTATTGCCGTTCTCGTCGGCGACCTTCACCAGGATGTCCTTCTTGCCCGTGGGCCACTTGACGGCAAGGCGCGTGGCCTCGATACCGGTGCCGGTGGCCTTTGTGTATTTCTTGTCGCCGTCCGCACACGTGAAGTCGAAGGTCGTCCGGCCGTCCTTGGCGATGTCGTACGTGCCGGAGCAGTCGGCCTTGCCGGCGAGTTCGGCCTTGTTGCCGTTTTTGGCTACGGCCAGGAAGAGCGCGTCTTTGCCCTTCTTCGTGCCCCCTGCGTCCTTGATGGCCTCCTCGGGGCTTTCGAAATCGCCCTTCAGTTGCCCTTTGTCGAAGTGTGCCTTATCCGCCTCCAGGGACTTTCCGTCCACGGGCGCGAATGCCCCAGGGAGGAAGCTCTTCATGTTTTCCTGTTCGTCAATTTCCCCCTGCTGCGGTTTCGATGAGGTATTCTTTTCGGGCTTGCTTGATTTATCCGCTGCCTTGTTGTCGTGCGTGCCCCCGACGCAGCCGCTCACGAGCAGCGTTGCCGCCGCTACTGTGATCGTCCCCGCCAGTCGTATCGATCGGCGCATGATGAACTCCCCTGTTGCAGCCGTAAGTTGAGCGCTCGCAGTGGTCAGGATGCGAGCAAGCGGCCAACCTAACACCCAGTTGCGGGCCCTGGGGCGCCCTTGCCTTTACTCGGCCGGGACGGGCCCTGAGGGACCGAGAAAGCGTGCATGGCTGGGTGGCAATCGGTGCCGGTTCTTATGGCTGACGGAGGCCCAGGAGATTCCAGAACGTCGGACCTCTACGAGCAATTAGCGCAGCACTTGAAAATCCGGCCACGCGAGGAGCCTTTCACCGGTTACGAACCTTCGTCCGAGCCCGCACAACCGCAGAGGGCCGCTCCTTGGAGGACGTCTGACGTGGCGGATTCTCCCAGCTTCTTATAGCAGGTTAGGGCTGTGGCGAGGCCGCGAACGACGGCAGGGCAGACGTAAGAACATCAGCACATGTACCCCATCAATAACCCACCCGTATCAGTCACGTCGCCAAACTTCCGATCTCTGACGCGCAGTCGCCTTCGCGAAAGCCCCGGGGCCGGCCACTTTGCGATGGCGGGACCGGCCCGCAGACCGCGACGAGACTTGGGCGCCGCACCACGAGCCTTCTCGGCGTGCTTGGTCCGGTGGTACAGGGCTGATTGGCTTTCTGCGCCTGGTCGTGCGTGCTGGAGCGTGGGTCCGCTGGTCGGCCGAGTCGTGCGCGCCGGCGCGAGCTGGAGCTTTTTCGGGTCAGGCGAGTTGCTGGGTTGGGCCGCGCGCTGAGCGGGTCGGCGGCGGCGCGAGCGGGGCGGAGACAGGAGCGGGCGCGGCCACGGCCCGTCAGCGCTCGCGGCCCGCGTCAGCGGACCGCCTTGGAGAACCGCGTACTGTACGTCCGCCAGCAGACCGCAGCGCCGACGCGGCCAGCTCTATCAGGACGACCCAAGGGCGCCGTCGCCGGGCCGTTCCGCTCCCTGCCATGTGCGTTGCTCCCCTCCGCCGGCACCACATGCGACAGGCAGCCGCCAAGCAGAAGGCGGGGGAGCGGTGGCAGGAGAGCGCCTACGTCTTCACCACCCGCACCGGGCGCCCGATCGAGCCGCGCAACGTGTACCGCTCTGTCACGTGCGTCGCCGAGCCGGCCGGCCTACGCGTGATCCGGCGTTGCACGATGCCCGCCACGGCTGCGCCACACTCCTCGTCGCCGCTGGGGTCGCTCCCCGCGCCGTGATGGAGATCCTTGGGCACAGTCAGATCAGCATCACCATGGACATCTACACGCCCGTCGTGCAGGACACCCAGCGGGAGGCCATCGCCACATGGACCGACTGCTTCGGAGGCGCCCCGGCGCGGAGTCCTGAGCGTGGCTCAACGCCGCCGCTGATGTCAGATCTGGATGTCAAAGGCCCCGGACCAAGATCGGTCCGGGGCCTTTTCGCTGGTGCCCCCGGCAGGATTCGAACCTGCGACACCCGCTTTAGGAGAGCGGTGCTCTATCCCCTGAGCTACGGAGGCGCGCGGATCGGGATGATCCGCGCGCCTAGCCTAGCGGATGGGGGATCGCCGTCGGCAACGTCGTTGTGCCGTCAGTGATGGGGTTGGTGTGCCGCCGGTGGGGTGTCAGTAGTGCAGGCCGTGGCCGAAGGGATAGAGGGGGCGGCCGGGGGTGTCGAGGGCGGGGATGGGGACGGGGAGTTTGCCGCGGGGGATGACTTCGCCGTAGAGGACGCGGGCGAGGGCCGTCATGGAGGGTGTGCCGTAGTTGTAGGTCGCCAGATAGGCGGGGACATCGGGGAAGCGGCGGATGTCGTAGGGCAGGCGGACGCCCGCAACGATCACCCGTCGGCCCGTGGCGACCAGGGAGTCGATCAGCTTGGCCTGGGCGGCGCCGTCCTCCTTGCCGGCTGCGGAGGCGTTGGCGAGGACGACTGTGACGTCGTGGGTGCGGGCCGCATCCGTCGCCTCGGTGACCTTGGTGGCGTCCGGCCTGCTGCCGGTCTCCAGGGTGGTCGTGCGCTGGCCGCGCTGTTCGCCGATGGCGCGTGCGAGGGCGGCGAGGGGTGCGGTGCCCCAGCCGGTGACGAGGACGGTGCCGGGGGTGTGGGGGAGCGGGAGAGCACCGTTCTCGTTCCGGATCAGGGTGATGGTCCGCTCGGTGATCTGCCGGGCATGCGAACGGTGCCGCCTGCTGCCGACGATCCGCGCGGCGCGCCGCTCACTCACGTACGGGGAGGGGAACAGCCCTCGCCGCAGCTTGTGTTCGAGGATCCGACGCACGGACTCGTCCAGCCGCTCCTCCGGGATCGCGCCGGACCGTACGGCGTCCCGTACGGCGCCGAAGGCCACCTCCGGCTTCGGGGCCAGTACCAGCTGGTCGCAGCCCGCCTGAAAGGAGCGTACGGGTGCGACGTCGGGCGGGAAGTCCGCCGTGGCGCCGCCCATGTCCAGTGCGTCCGTCACGATGAGGCCCGTGAAGCCCAGCTGCTCGCGCAGCAGCCCGGTCACGATCGGCCGCGACATGGTCGCGGGCACTCGGGAGGGATCCAGCGCGGGGACGACGATGTGCGCCGTCATGATCGTGTCGACTCCGCGCCGGATGGCCGCGCGGAACGGCGGCAGGTCGATACGGTCCAGCTCGGATCTGGTGTGCTTGATCTCGGGGAGACCGGTGTGACTGTCGACGTCCGTGTCGCCGTGCCCGGGGAAGTGTTTGGCCGCACTGGCGACGCCGCCCCGGTGGTAGCCGCGTACGGCGGTGGAGACGAACCGGGAGCACAGCTGGGTGTCCGACCCGAACGAGCGAACGCCGATCACCGGGTTCGCCGGGTTGATGTTGACGTCCGCGACGGGCGCATAGTTCTGGTTGATGCCGACAGCGGCCAGCTCGGTGCCGATGATGTCCGCGCTGTCGAAAGCGTCGCGCGTGGAGCGGGTCGCGGCCAGGGCCATGTTGCCCGGAAGCTGGGTGGCGGGCTCCAGCATCCGGTAGACGACGCTGCCACCCTCCTGGTCGATGGAAACGAGCAGCGGTACGCGGGCACCGGTGCGTACGGCGGCGCGCTGGAGTCCGTTGGACAGCCGCGCGATCTGCCGCGGCTCGCGGACGTTGTCGGCGCCCCGGCGGGCGTCGAAGTAGATGACGCCGCCCGGACGGTACTTCCGGATCACTTCGGCCGGGGTCGGGACGCCGTACAGCTTGCGATTTCCGTCGTGCTCCGTATCCGCGGTCTGCCCGTAGATCTCGATGACGAACAGCTGCCCGATCTTCTCGTCGAGACTCATCCGGCGCAGCAGAGCCGCTGCCCGGGCACGGACGGCGGAGGAGGAGACGTGCGCCGACGCACCGGTCGACGAGCCGGCCAGGGAGGTGGAAGACGGGTCGGACAGCTTGCCGGACAGGGCCGAGGTCGCGGAGCGGACGGCGTGTGCAGCGGCCGGCACCGAGGAGGCGGTGATGCCGATCCCAGCCGCCGTGCCCGCCGCAGCGGCGATGAGGTGTCTACGAGAGGTGGGCTGCTGTTGCATCGGAACGCTCCTCACATGTGTGGGTGGAGCATGTGGTCATGTGGGGGTCACCGCTGGATGCAACAGCATCGTCCCAGCGTGACGACGACTCGGGCCAGATGCCGCGCGGGACTTCATGGGTCCAGTCCAGTGGCGTCGGGTGCGCCTGCCAGCGGAAACCGCCCCTCACTCCCCGTGAGCCCCACCTTGAGCGCCTGCGTCATCCGTACCACCCGCTCGGCAGTTTCGTGGGTCGCCTTCAACGCGGTGCCGGCGACCGGCTTTTGGCCCTGCCCGTCTACGTGGAAGGTGCGGCAAGGGTTGCCGTCCTCGTACGCCGACGCGTCTGTGCGGCCGGGAGGGGAGAGGAGGCCGCCGACGTGGTGGGGGCGAGGTGGCAATCGTGCCGGTCGCGGAGTAGGGGATGACAGCGACCTGGACGGGATGGTCTCGGCCGACTCGGACACTGCCGTTCCGTTCTCTTGGGCGGGGCCGTGTGTATCCGTGTGGCGGCTGATGTTCGTGAGGTGAGTCACAGTGGTCAGGGGAAATAACCGGGGAGCGCGTCCCCGTTTACATAGGCGTCTTCACGAAACGGGGACCAAGTCCCCGGATCGAGGACCACAGCACAACCTCTGGTGCGCCACCGCGCACCGCCGCCATGCCAACCCCGTACGACGCACAGCACCACCACCGCACACCACACTCGCCACACTCGCCGACACAGATGTCGGCATCGGCGTACCAACGGCCCACCGATTTCGCCCGACCGAAACCGAGGACGGAACCGCACCAGGGGAACCGACCGCACAGCCACCGCACCAGTCACCACGTCAGTCAGCTTTGAGGAGCGAGGAGTCACAGATGGGCAGCGCAACAGCCGCCACAAAGCGCGTCACCGTAGAAGGCGTCGCGCCCAAAGGGCGTGCCGACGCTGTCCGTAACCGTGAGCGCATCCTCAACGCGGCCCGCGAGGCATTCGTCGTCCACGGGGCGGACGCGTCCCTCGATGAAATCGCTCGCGCTGCGGGGGTCGGAAATGCGACCCTCTACCGGCACTTCCCCGACCGGGACTCGCTCGTGCACGGAGTGATGCATGCCGTCACGGAGCGGATCGCGGAACGGGCCGAGCGGGCACTTACCGAGGAGGGGAACTCCTTCGAGGCGCTGCGCCGCTTCGTGTTCGCCGCGGCGGAAGAGCGCATCGGAGCGCTCTGCCCCATGCTCACGGGGCGCTTCGACCCGGATGAGCCGCACTGTCTGGCGGCTCGCAAGCGGGTCGAAGGGCTGACCCACGAGCTCATCCGGCGGGCCCAGGAGGCGGGCGAGGTGCGTACCGACATCGGCGTCGGCGACGTGACCGTCGCGCTCAGCCAGCTCACCCGGCCACTGCCGGGCGTCGGCTGCCAGCGCATCGAACGCTTCGTCGAACGCCATGTGCAGCTCTTCCTCGACGGGCTGCGCGCCCCCGCCAAGTCTCAACTGCCCGGCCACCCCGCGACCCTGGAGGAACTGCGACAGGACAACTGATCTCCGTAGCCGGAGCATCGAGCGGTTGCCGCACCGCTCAATTTTCCTCCCCTCCTGAGTCTGTCCTCCCAGCACCTGGATCCGTACGAGCGCGGGGGGCCCGTACGGATCCGCAGCGGCACCTGTCCTGGACCCGCTGAGAGTCGCGCCGAGTGCTCAGCAACGTCCCTTTTACGCCCGTCCACGTCCCTTTTTCGTACTCCGCACCGTGAGGTAGGCACATCCATGCCAGAAACGCCATCTACGGCCGATACCAAGGCCGGGCTCGACCCCCGGCGATGGAAGGCGCTGGCCTTCATCGCCATCGCGCAGCTCATGGTCGTCCTCGACGCGACGATCGTGAACATCGCGCTTCCCTCCGCCCAGGCCGATCTGGGCATATCCGACGCCAACCGGCAGTGGGTCATCACCGCCTACGCCCTGGCCTTCGGCGGGCTGCTGCTCTTCGGCGGTCGGATCGCCGACATGTGGGGCCGTAAGCGCGCCTTCGTGACCGGACTCATCGGCTTCGCGGCAGCCTCGGCCCTCGGCGGTGCCGCGACCGGAGAGGCCATGATGCTGGCGGCGCGGGCGCTGCAGGGTGCGTTCGGCGCGCTGCTCGCACCGGCTGCGCTGTCCCTGCTCGCGGTCATGTTCACCGACGGCAAGGAGCGCGCCAAGGCGTTCGGCATCTACGGCGCCATCGCGGGCGGTGGCGGAGCCATCGGCCTGATCCTCGGCGGTCTGCTGACCGAGTACATGGACTGGCGCTGGACCTTCTACGTCAACGTCCCGTTCGCGGTCATCGCCGCCCTCGGCGCCATCAGCGTCATCCGCGAGCCGTCCGGCACCCGGAACCGGTCCGCGCTCGACATCCCCGGCGTCGTCCTCTCCACGCTCGGCCTCGTCGCGCTGGTGTACGGATTCACCCGTGCGGAGACCGACGGCTGGAGCGACGGCGGCACCATCGCCATGTTCGTCGCGTCGGTCGTGCTGCTGGGCGCGTTCGCCCTGGTCGAGTCCAAGGTCCGGGCACCGCTGCTGCCGCTCCGCGTGGTCACCGACCGCAACCGCGGTGGTGTCTACCTGTCGCTCGGCCTGGCCGTCATCGCGATGTTCGGCCTCTTCCTGTTCCTGACGTACTACCTCCAGGTGGTCAAGGACTACTCGCCGGTGCGCACCGGTGTGGCGTTCCTCCCGATGGTGGCCGGCATGATCACCGGCTCCACCCAGATCGGGGCGCGGCTGATGAACCGGGTACCGGCCCGCCTGCTGATGGCGCCCGGCTTCCTGACCGCGGCGCTGGGCATGCTGCTGCTGACCCAGCTCGAGGTGGACAGCTCCTACCCGGCGCTGATCCTGCCCGCCATGATTCTGCTGGGTCTCGGGCTCGGTACGGCGTTCATGCCCGCGATGTCCCTGGCCACGCACGGTGTTCGGCCGAGTGACGCCGGTGTCGCCTCCGCCATGGTCAACACCTCGCAGCAGGTCGGTGGTGCCATCGGTACGGCGCTGCTGAACACCATCGCGGCCAGCGCCACCACCTCGTACGTCACCGATCACGTCGCACAGGCCACCAGCAAGCCCGCGCAGCAGATGCTGAAGCTGGAAGCCATGGTGCACGGCTACACCTCGGCGATCTGGTGGGCGGTGGGCATCCTGCTCGTCTCCGCCGCGATCGTGACGGTCCTCGTGAACGCCCGGGGCGGGGGCAACCAGGCTCCCGACAAGACGCTCGACGGCGAGACCGACAGCGACGGCCCCGGCGGCGAGCCGGAGCCGGTACTGGCGGCCATGCACTGACGGCACGTCGCGGCTCGTCGTAACGCGTCGCGGTGCGTCACCGCATGATCCGGTCACGGCATGGCCCGGATGGCACGTTGCGGTGTGGTCGGCGCGGCGCGGCCACAAGGCCGACTGGCGGCCCTCGTACCCCCTGCCCAGGGGGTACGAGGGCCGCTCTCGTGCTTCCTGCTGCGGCTGGGCGCCCGGCGGCAGTGGCTGAGCCGGAGACAGGTCGGCAGCGGGCTGCGAGGAGGGTCACGCAACCAAGAGGGAACACCAGCCGTCTAGTCGGGTGAAGGGCGTCGACGACGATGCCCGCCCGGCAGCCGCGGAGTGGCCCCGACAACCTGCCCGGAGCAGCTCCACACCGCTCCGACCAGCGCCTGAGTGCGCTCTGTCACCGTCATGCCCGTATGGGTAGCCGCGCAGTCTACTGCATGATCGGAAAAATGTTGCGCGGGTTGGGAATTTAGTCCGGATTCCAGCCGTTGACATCTACGCAAGGCGGGCACTCGTGAAGTGTCCGAGTCAGCCACCAGGCCAAAGTTTTCAGACCACTCGCAAGGGAGCACGCATGGCAACCCGTGCCGTCGCCCGTCGTCAGGAGAACACGACCGGTGTCTCCGACACGGCAAGCAGTGTTCGCGCCGCAGGCAGCGAAGTCGCGGACCGCGACCTGGTCGGCATGTATCTCGACGAGATCGCCCGCACCCCGCTGCTGGACGCCGCCAAGGAAGTCGAGCTGTCGCTCGCGATAGAAGCGGGCGTCTACGCCCAGCGTATCCTGGCCGGTCTCGAGAAGCCGGTCTCGAGCGACTCGCCCAGCGCGACCATGAGCCGTGAGGAACTTGAGGCCATCGTCGCCGAAGGCGAACGGGCAAAGGATATTTTCATCCGCTCCAACCTGCGCCTCGTGGTGGCTGTGGCCCGCCGCTACCCGCGCAGCGGCCTGCCCCTGCTGGACCTGATCCAGGAAGGGAACGCCGGCCTTGTGCGCGCGGTGGAAAAGTTTGACTACACCAAGGGCTTCAAGTTCTCCACGTACGCGACGTGGTGGATCCGCCAGGCCATCACCCGCTCGATCGCCGACCAGTCCCGCACCATCCGGCTTCCCGTGCACCTCGTGGAGGAACTGGGCCGCATCCGCCGGGTGCAGCGCGAGTTCAACCGCGAGCACGGCCGTGACCCGGAGCCGGAGGAGGTCGCGGCGGAGCTCAACTCCACGCCGGAGCGCGTCACCGACGTGCTCGACTGGGCACGCGACCCGGTCAGCCTGAACATGTCGGTCGACGACGAGGGCGAGACCCAGTTCGGTGACCTGCTGGAGGACACCTCGGCCGCCTCCCCCGAGCAGTCCGTGCTCACGGTGCTACGACGGGAAGAGCTCGACGACCTCATCAGCAGGCTCGACGACCGCACTGCCTCGATCATCAAGGCCCGCTACGGCATGGTCGACGGGCGTGAGCGCACTCTCACCGAGGTGGGCAAGCAGCACGGCCTCACCCGAGAGCGCATCCGCCAGATCGAGAAGCACGCCCTTCTGGAGCTGAAGAAGATGGCCCATGACACGGGCTTCGACGAGGCGGCGTAACCGCCGCCGGCGGGTCCTCCGAGCCTGCCCCGTCGTCGCCCCCATAGACGAGCCCCGGTGCCTTCCCCCGAGCGCCGGGGCTCTTTGCTGTCCGCTTCTCTCCCCCTGAGGGTTCTCTCTCCGGGCCCCCGTCCCCCCGGCCCTCTCTCCACCCCTCCCTTTCGTTCTCTCCCCGCCGATGTCTGTTCGTGCCCGAAGCGATGCCCGGATGTGTTTACTTTCCGGACACGCGGTCGTAGTCTCACGGAGAACCAACACGGCCGGGCACAGAACGGACCTGATCCCGCATGTACGCACCGGAGCGCCAGCAGGCCATCCTCCGCCTCGCGGAAGAGCAAGGACGCGTGGACGTGCCGTCCTTGGCGGCCGAGTTCGATGTCACCGCCGAGACGGTCCGCCGTGACCTCAAGGCTCTGGACCGTGCCGGGCTTGTGCGCCGCGTCCACGGTGGTGCCATCCCTGCGGGGCGCCTCGACTTCGAACCCGACCTGGCCGCCCGGGAGTCGTCGGCGACCGAGGAGAAGGACCGCATCGCGCAGGCCGCCCTCGCCGAGCTGCCCCCGGAAGGCAGCGTCATACTCGACGCCGGCAGCACCACGGCCCGGCTCGCCGCGGCGATCCCCATGGACGCATCGCTGACGGTCGTCACCCACGCCCTTCCCACCGCCGCCCGGCTGGCCGACCATGCTGGGATCGAGCTGCACATCGTCGGCGGCCGGGTACGGCATCGCACCCGTGCTGCCGTCGACGCGTGGGCTCTGCGGACCTACGGCGAGATCAAGGCCGACGTCCTCTTCCTCGCCACAAACGGTTTCTCCGTCGACGGCGGACTCACCACCCCCGATCTGGCCGAGGCCGCCGTCAAACGCACGATCATGGCGGCGGCCCGGCACGTGGTCCTGCTCGCTGACTCCACAAAAGCGGGCCAGGAGTACTTCGCCCGCTTCGGCGACCTCTCACACGTCGATCTCCTGATCACCGACACCGGCCTGAGCTCGGACGTGGCCCGCGCTGTTGAAGCCCAGGGCACCAACGTCAAACGCGTCTGACCCCCTCCCCCTCCCCGCCC
>NZ_JBQQBT010000022.1:0-98179 GCF_052245835.1 Streptomyces sp. 8N114
GTCTGGGTGGGGGGCGGGGGGGTGGAGGGGCCGAACCCCCCGCTGTTGTACGGCCCCGGCTGACCCTGCGGCTGGTACGGCGTCTGCACCCCGCCGTGCTGCGGCTGGGAATTGGCGTCGACCGGCGGGAAGACGGCCTGTCCGACGCCCGCGCCGCTGTTGGCGGGCGGGCCGCCGCTGATGATGATCGGCGAGGCGCCGGAGGCGACGCCGGAACCGCCTATGCGGGTGCACTCGTCGTGCATCGCCTCGGCGGACGGGAAGCGCTCGTTGGGGTTCTTCTTCAGCGTGCGGGCGACCATCGCGTCCACCGCCGGAGGGATGGACTGGTTGATGGAGGAGGGCGACGGCGGCTCCTCCTGGACGTGCGCGTAGGCGATGGCCAGCGGCGAGTCGGCGTCGAACGGCAGCCGCCCGGTGAGCAGCTCGAAGAGCATGATGCCGACCGAGTACAGGTCGGAGCGGGCGTCCACCCCGCGGCCGAGGGCCTGTTCCGGCGAGAGGTACTGCGGGGTGCCGACGACCATGCCGGTCTGTGTCATGGATGTCACACCGGACTGCATGGCGCGCGCGATGCCGAAGTCCATGACCTTGACCACACCGCGCTTGGTGAGCATCACGTTCCCGGGCTTGATGTCCCGGTGCACGAGGCCCATCTCGTGGCTGACCTCGAGGGCTGCCAGTACGTCGCCGGTGATCTTCAGCGCCTTCTCGGCGGGCATCGCGCCGAACTGGGCGATGTCCTCGTCCAGGACCGTGCGCAGCGGCTTGCCCTCGACGTACTCCATGACGATGTACGGCACCATCGCGCCGTCGATCTCGTCCTCGCCCGAGTCGAAGACCGAGACGATGTTGGTGTGCGTCAGCTTCGCGACCGACTGCGCCTCGCGGCGGAACCGTTCGCGGAAGGACTGTTCCCGGCCGAGTTCGGTGTGCAGCGTCTTGACCGCGACCTGGCGGTCCAGCACGGAGTCGTAGGCGAGATAGACAGAAGCCATCCCGCCGGCGCCCAGCAGTGAACGGAGCTGGAAACGCCCCCCGCCGACCATGCGGCCCAAGTAGTTGCCGGCCGCCTGTGCGCCGTCGTCGCTCATCTGACTGCTTCCCCCTCGGCGGCGCTGCCCCCGTGCAGGTACGTTGAGTGATCCTTGACCCTGATACTGGCCCAAGTTTGCCCAGGGGCTCGGTCACGTCAAGTTCGTTGCCCGTTCCGTGACCGAATGCGCATACGCCCTTCGCGAGCGGCGCCCCGGACGGTCCCACGAGCGTAGAGGGTGCGTTCGCGCAGGTGTGCGCTGGGTCGGCGAGACCGACTTGCGGGGTGGCTTCTCAGCTTGTTGGATGACCACTCCTTGGCTTCGGTATTCCGTCCCACCCATTCCACCCCCCGCGTGCCTGTAGCCTCCTTGTGGGGAGTATCCACCGCGCGCAAGCCCGCGGATTCGAATCAACGGCGAGGACTGATGGCACAGACGCAAGCCGCCGGGGGCCCTTCGGACCCCGACGCGACGGGCGGCGGCTCCCTGCCCGATTCGCCGGAATTGTGGGGCAACAACGGCCTGGTCGGCGACGGCAGGTACCGCCTGACGCACCGCCTCGGCCGTGGTGGCATGGCCGAGGTCTTCGGCGCCGAGGACCTGCGCCTCGGCCGTACGGTCGCGGTCAAGCTGCTGCGCTCGGACCTGGCCGAGGACCCCATCTCCAAGGCGCGCTTCACGCGCGAGGCCCAGTCCGTAGCGGGCCTCAACCACCACTCCGTGGTCGCGGTCTACGACTCCGGCGAGGAGTTCATCGGCGGCAACGTCACGCCGTACATCGTGATGGAGCTCGTCGAGGGCAGCACGATCCGCGATCTGCTGCTGAACGCCGACGCGCCGCCGTCGGACCAGGCGTTGATCATCGTCTCCGGGGTGCTGGACGCGCTGGCCTACAGCCACCAGCACGGCATCGTGCACCGCGACATCAAGCCCGCGAACGTGATCATCACGCGGGACGGCGCGGTCAAGGTGATGGACTTCGGTATCGCCCGCGCCCTGCACGGCGCGTCCAACACCATGACCCAGACCGGCATGGTGATGGGCACCCCGCAGTACCTCTCCCCCGAGCAGGCACTCGGCAAGACCGTCGACACCCGCTCCGACCTGTACGCCACCGGCTGTCTGCTGTACGAGCTGCTGACGCGCCGTCCGCCGTTCACGGGTGAGACGCCGCTGTCGGTCGTCTACCAGCACGTCCAGGACGTTCCTGTGCCGCCGTCCGAGGTCTCGGACGGCGCGCCGCCGGAGCTGGACGGCCTGGTGATGCGGGCGTTGGCCAAGGATCCGGACGACCGGTTCCAGACGGCCGAGGAGATGCGCGGGCTGACGCAGTACGGGCTGCAGATGCTGCACGAACAGGGCAGCCACACCGGCGGCCTGTGGAATACCGGCCCGACGGCGCACCTCGGGGCCTCCACCCCGGCCATGGGCGTCCCGGGCGCCGGCGCGCGCCCGCACCCCTCGCACTCCGACACCTCCCAGATGGGCGCCCCGCTGCTGGCGGGCCCCCGGGACGACGACGGCGGCTTCGATGGCGGTCACCGGCGCGGGCGGGGCCGCGGCAGCGGCGGTGGCGGCAAGGGCGCCCGGTACACGCTGTTCGCCCTCCTGGCGTTGATCGCCATAGCGGGCGGCATCATCTTCGCGCTCAAGGCCAACAACGACCCGGGCGACAAGCCGGACAACGTCAAGCCGAGCACCTCGCACTCGAAGTCCCACAAGCCCTCCGACAAGCCGTCGCCCACCCCGACGGAGAACGACGAGGAGCAGCCGGGCACCACGGGGGACACCGGCGATGCGACCCCGAGCGATCAACCCACCGAGACGACGCCGTCCCAGACCGGTGACCCGAGCCAGACGCAGCCGTCCCAGACCGGTGACCCGAGCGAGACGGGCAGCGCCGACGGGGGTTCGGGCAATGGTGGTGGCGGCAGCAAGCCGACCAAGACCTCGGAGCCGACCCCCACAGATGGCGGCGACAGCCAGGGCGGCGGCACCGGATCGGCCGACTCCGGCGCCGTCGCCGGCACGGAGGAGTAAGCCTTCTGCGGCGGGGCCGTCCCGGGGCCCCGCGGGTCCCTCCCCGGGCGCCGCTCCCGGCGCTCCCACGCCCTGCGGCGCCGTGCCGTCAGCCGCGTGTTGACCCGTTGTCCACGCCTGGTTGACGAGGCGGCGCCGGGCCGTCGCGGACCTCTACGATGCGGCCGTGCAGCCGTCTTCCCCCGCCCTCACGGAGGGCACGCTCCACTCTCTGTTGCGGCAGTACGACGGTGCCGGGGAGCCCCTCTCGTGCACACCGGTCTCGCACGGACTGCTCAACCGCGGCTACCGCCTGACGACCACGCGCGGCTGCTACTTCCTCAAACACCACCTCGACGGCCGGGCCTCGCTCGGCCGGATCGAACGCCAGCACCGGGCGACCGCCCGGCTGGGCGCTGTGGGGCTGCCCGTCGTACCGGTGGTGGCGGGGGCCGACGGCCGTACCGTCATCGTTGCCGAGGGGCGGTGCTTCGCGCTGCACCCGTGGATCGAGGGCACCCACCGGCACGGCAGCGAGCTGACCGCTGGGCAGTCCCAGGAGCTGGGCGCCCTGCTGGGGCGGGTCCACGTCCGGCTGGCCCGGGTGATACGCGAGGCGCGGCCGGAGCAGTCCGGCCACGAGAGCGACCATGAGAGTGGCCACGAGAGCGGCCACAAGAGCCACCATGAGAGCGGCCACGAGAGCGGCCATGAGAGCGCCGACCCGGCTGCGACGTACGACATGATCGGCGCGCTGCTGGAGCGGGTCAGGGCCCGCCGCAACCGGGACAGCTTCGACGAGTTGGCCGAACACCGGCTCACCGAGCGCCGCGAGCTGCTGCGCCGGTACGCGGGGGAGCGGCCCGGTGCGGTTCCGGCGCGGTTCACCGGCTGGGTGCACGGGGACTTCCACCCGCTGAACCTGCTGTACGCGCCCGCGGGCCGCCGCCCCCGGCCGGTGGCGATCCTGGACTGGGACCGGATGGGGGTGCAGCCACGGGCCGAGGAGGCGGTGCGCGGCGCGGCGATCTTCTTCCTGCGCCCCGGCGGCACGCTCGACCTGCGCAAGGTGCGGTCCTTCGCCCGCGCGTACCGGGGCAGTGCGGGCGCTTCCCGTGCGGAGCTGGCCGCCGCCGTGCACCGGGTGTGGTGGGAGCGGCTGAACGACTTCTGGATGCTGCGCTGGCGCTATCAGCTGCGCGATGCACGGGCCGATCCGCAGTTCCCCGCTGCGGCGTCACTGGTCGTGTGGTGGAGCGGCCACTACGAGGCAGTACGCTCCGCTTTCCGTGACTGAACGCTCCGCCTTCTGTGACTGAGCCGAGCGTGGTTGCTGCGGAGATCGCCATTTCCGCCGGACTCTCGCCGGAAGTGGTGGCGGGATCAGCCGGAACGTCCGGTTTGAATACCTTCTCGGTCTCACATACTGATCCGCCCTTCACTCTTCCCGGGCTCCCGCGCCCCGGGTTACCGTGCGGGTGTCCGCGGCTCGCGAGGCCGTGACCAGTGATGTCCCGACTTCTCGCACAACTGCTTGGATTTCCTCGTTCTTACTTGGATATCCGAGCAAAGTTGCAGGTCAGGGCCGCCTCGTGCGTCTATGGAGTTGCCAGCCATGGCTGGGGCGTCCCGACCGGGGTCGGGACAGCGGGCCGCGACCGGGACAGCAGTCACCACCCGGTGCCGATCGCGACGCTCCCACCCCGTGCGCCGCACGGGACCGGGCGAGCCTCCCCCCGCCAGTGGGCGGGGGAGCCCCAGGTCACCGGCAATCCCGGCGGCCGGACAGACGGAGGAGCACACGTGACCGTGGAGAGCACTGCAGCGCGGAGCACCGCGCGCCGCAGCGGCACCGGAGGAAAGCGCGCCACCCAGGCCGCCCGCAACGGCAAGGCCGCCGAGAACGGCACGGCGGAGGCCCCCGAGCGCGCAGCCGCCTCTGGGGGTACCTCCCGGCCGGAGGCCGGGGGAGAACCCGGGAAGAGCTCGGCGAAGACCCCGGCAAAGAGCGCCCGGAAGCCCGCGGCCAAGAGCACCGCGAAGGCCGCCTCCAAGGCCCCCGCGAAGGCGGCCCCGAAGGCCCCCGCGAGGAGCAAGGCCCCAGCAAAGAGCAAGACCGCAGCGAAGACCCCGGCGAAGACCCGTACCCGCGCCGGCTCCCGGGCCCGTGCGGGCGGTTCCGGGCAGACCGAGCCCGAGCTGGTCCAGCTGCTGACGCCCGAGGGCGAGCGCGTCAGCCACCCGGAGTACGACGTCGACCTGAGCGCCGAGGAGATCCAGGGCCTCTACCGCGACATGGTGCTGACCCGGCGCTTCGACGCCGAGGCCACCTCGCTCCAGCGGCAGGGCGAGCTGGGGCTGTGGGCCTCGCTGCTCGGCCAGGAGGCGGCGCAGATCGGCTCAGGGCGTGCGCTGCGCCCGGACGACTACGTCTTCCCCACCTACCGCGAGCACGGCGTCGCCTGGTGCCGCGACGTGGACCCGACGATGCTGCTGGGCATGTTCCGCGGGGTGAACAACGGCGGCTGGGACCCCAACAGCAACAACTTCCACCTCTACACGATCGTGATCGGCTCCCAGGTGCTGCACGCCACCGGGTACGCGATGGGCGTGGCCAAGGACGGCGCCGACTCGGCGGTGATCGCCTACTTCGGTGACGGTGCCTCCAGCCAGGGCGACGTCGCCGAGGCGTTCACGTTCTCAGCCGTCTACAACGCGCCGGTCGTCTTCTTCTGCCAGAACAACCAGTGGGCGATCTCCGAGCCCACCGAGCGCCAGTCCCGGGTGCCGATCTACCAGCGCGCCCAGGGCTTCGGCTTCCCCGGCGTCCGGGTGGACGGCAACGACGTGCTGGCCTGCCTCGCGGTGACCAAGGCCGCCATCGAGCGGGCCCGCGCGGGCGAGGGCCCGATGCTGATCGAGGCGTTCACCTACCGGATGGGTGCCCACACCACCTCCGACGACCCCACGCGCTACCGCAGCGACGAGGAGCGCTCCGCGTGGGAGGCCAAGGACCCGATCCAGCGGCTCCGCAGCTATCTGGAGGGTGCGAACCTGGCCGACGACGCCTTCTTCGCCCGTATCGACGAGGAGAGCGAGGCGATGGGGCAGCACGTGCGTGAGGCGATCCGTACGATGCCCGACCCCGACACCATGGCGATCTTCGAGAACGTCTACGCGGACGGACACGCGCTGGTCGACGAGGAGCGAGCCCAGTTCGCCACGTATCTCGCCTCGTTCGCCGACTCCGACTCGCACGAGGAGGGCCGCTGATGGCCGCCACCGGCACGGCCCCCGCGACGGCCGTCCAGAAGCTTCCGGTCGCCAAGGCGATCAACCTCTCGCTGCGTACGGCGATGGAGAACGACCCCAAGGTCCTGATCATGGGCGAGGACGTCGGCAAGCTCGGCGGCGTCTTCCGGGTCACCGACGGTCTGCAGAAGGACTTCGGTGAGGACCGCGTCATCGACACCCCGCTCGCCGAGTCCGGCATCGTCGGTACGGCGATCGGGCTGGCGCTGCGCGGCTACCGTCCGGTCGTCGAGATCCAGTTCGACGGCTTCGTCTTCCCCGCCTACGACCAGATCGTCACCCAGCTCGCAAAGATGCACGCGCGGGCCCTCGGCAAGATCAAGCTGCCGGTCGTCATCCGTATCCCCTACGGCGGTGGCATCGGCGCCGTCGAGCACCACAGTGAGTCCCCGGAAGCGCTGTTCGCGCACGTCGCGGGGCTCAAGTGTGTCTCGCCCTCGAATGCGGCGGACGCCTACTGGATGATGCAGCAGGCCATCGAGAGCGACGATCCGGTGATCTTCTTCGAGCCGAAGCGGCGCTACTGGGACAAGGGCGAGGTCGATCCCTCCGCCATCCCGGCCCCGCTGCACTCGGCGAAGATCGCCCGCCAGGGCAGCGCGGCGACGCTCGCCGCGTACGGACCGATGGTGAAGGTCTGCCTGGAGGCGGCAGCCGCCGCCGAGGAGGAGGGCAACTCGCTGGAGGTCGTGGACCTGCGCTCGATGTCCCCGATCGACTTCGACACCCTGCAGCGCTCCGTGGAGAAGACCCGCCGCCTGGTACTCGTCCACGAGGCCCCGGTCTTCCTCGGCACCGGAGCGGAGATCGCAGCCCGCATCACCGAACGGTGCTTCTACCATCTGGAAGCACCGGTGCTGCGTGTCGGCGGGTTCCACGCGCCGTACCCACCGGCCCGGCTGGAGGACGAGTACCTGCCGAACCTCGACCGGGTGCTCGATGCCGTCGACCGCGCGCTGGCGTACTGAGGGAGAGCCGTGACGATGACCAACAGCGCACAGACCGGACAGACGGCCGCCGGTATCCGTGAGTTCAAGATGCCCGACGTGGGCGAAGGGCTGACGGAAGCCGAAATCCTCAAGTGGTACGTACAGCCCGGCGACACCGTCACCGACGGGCAGGTCGTCTGCGAGGTGGAGACGGCCAAGGCCGCCGTCGAACTGCCCATCCCGTTCAACGGGCTCGTGCACGAGCTGCGGTTCGCGGAGGGTACGACGGTCGACGTCGGCACCCCGATCATCACCGTCGACACCGGCGGCCCGGCCGGCGGCACCGGCGCGGGCACCGCTTCCGCGGCCCAGCCCGCGATGGAGACGGGCGCCGGAGCGGCGGCCGAGGTCGCCCAGGAGGCGGCGTCCGCCGCCACGGAGGCCGCCGAAGCGGAGGCCGCAGCTGAGGGAGAGGCCGAGGGAGAGGCCGAGCCGGAGGGGCGGCAGCCCGTACTGGTCGGCTACGGCGTCGGCACCAGCTCCACCAAGCGGCGCCCGCGCAAGCCGGTGCCCGGTCCCGCCGAGGCGCCCGCCCCGGCCCCGGCTGCGGAGCCCGTCGTTCCGGCGCCGGGCAGTAACGGTCATGGCGCGGTGCGTCCGCTGGCCAAGCCCCCGGTACGCAAGCTCGCCAAGGACCTCGGCGTCGATCTGAGCACCGTCACCCCGACCGGCCCGGACGGGATCATCACCCGCGACGACGTACACGCGGCCGCGGCCCCCGAGCCCACCCCCGCCGCCGCGGAGCCCGCGGCGGCCCCCGCGGCGGAACCCGCCGTCGCGGCTCCCGGCGTCAGGGAGACCCGTATCCCCGTCAAGGGCGTACGGAAGGCCACCGCGCAGGCGATGGTGGACAGCGCGTTCACGGCGCCGCACGTCACCGAGTTCGTGACCGTGGACGTCACCCGGACGATGAAGCTCGTCTCGGAGCTCAAGCAGGACCCGGACATGGCGGGCGTCCGCGTCAATCCGCTGCTGTTCGTCGCGAAGGCGTTCCTGCTGGCCATCCGGCGCAATCCGGAGGTCAACTCCGCCTGGGACGAGGAACGTCAGGAGATCGTCCGCAAGCACTATGTGAATCTGGGCATCGCGGCGGCCACCCCGCGTGGTCTGATCGTCCCCAACATCAAGGACGCGCAGGACAAGACCCTGCCCGAACTGGCGTCCGCCCTCTCGGATTTGGTCGCCACCGCACGTGAGGGCAAGACGAGTCCCGCCGCGATGAGCGGGGGCACGGTGACGATCACCAATGTCGGCGTCTTCGGTGTGGACACCGGTACGCCGATCCTCAACCCCGGCGAGTCCGCCATTCTGGCCTTCGGCCAGATCCGCGAACAGCCCTGGGTGCACAAGGGCAAGGTCAAGCCGCGCCACGTCACCACGCTGGCGCTCTCCTTCGACCACCGCCTGGTCGACGGCGAACTCGGCTCCAAGGTCCTGGCCGACACCGCGGCAGTGCTGGAGCGCCCCAAGCGGTTGATGACCTGGGGCTGAGCCCGCTCCCATTCCGCCGGGCCCTCGCCGTACACCCTCGGCGGCGGGGGCCCGGCCGCGTCCACATGGCGGAAGCCATCCCTCACGTATGCGTGTTGTATCTATGGTGTGCACATGGCTTCCCCCACACCCGTCACAGCGCAAGCCCTCAAAGAGGCCCGGCGGCAACCGCCGGCTGCTGAGCGGGTGTACGCCCACGTCAAGCAGGCGGTGCTGGAGCGGCGGTACGAAGGCGGTCTGCTCCTCACCGAAGGTGAACTCGCAGCGGCTGTGGGAGTCTCGCGCACCCCCGTGCGTGAAGGGCTGCTCCGCCTGGAAGTCGAGGGCCTCATCCGGCTGTACCCGAAGAAGGGCGCGCTGGTGCTGCCGGTCTCCGCGCAGGAGATCGAAGACGTCGTGGAGACCCGCCTGCTGGTGGAGCAGCACGCGGTGCGCCGCGCGGTCCCGGTGTCGCAGGCGCTGGTCGACCGGCTGGAGGAGACCCTGGCCGAGCAGATCGCGCACGCGGAGGCAGGCGACCTGGCCGCCGTCTCCGCCGCCGACCGCTGTTTTCACGCCACCATCGTCGAGGCCACGGGCAATCAGATCCTCACCCGCCTCTACGACCAGCTCCGGGACCGCCAACTGCGGATGGGCGTCGCCGTGATGCACGCGCACCCGGAGCGGATCGCCAAGAACATCACCGAGCACGCCGACATCCTGCGCACCCTGCGCGAGGGGGACAGCGAGGCCGCGGCACGCGCGGTGCACCAGCACGTGAGCCGTGTACGCCACCTGGTGCGCGGTGAGGACCTCCGCGAGGCTTTCCCCGGGGACAAGGACATCCGCGAGCACGGTGATCCGCGATGAGTGCGACGCCCTCCGCGGATATCCGGCTGCCCGGCGACCCGCCGGGCGGCCCCCGCGCGCTGTGGGTGTGGGGGATCGGCGTCGCGGTCTACTTCGTCGCCGTCACCTTCCGCACCAGCCTCGGCGTCGCGGGCATCGACGCCGCCCACCGCTTCGACATCAACGCCTCCGCGCTCTCCAGCTTCTCGATCCTCCAGCTGCTGGTGTATGCGGGGATGCAGATACCCGTGGGCCTGCTGGTGGACCGCTGGGGGACGCGCCGCGTCCTGCTGCTGGGCATCCTGCTGTTCACCGCGGGCCAGTTCGGCTTCGCGCTGTCCTCCGCGTACGGCACGGCGCTGGCCTTCCGCGCGCTGCTGGGCTGCGGCGACGCGATGACGTTCATCGCCGTACTGCGGCTGGGCGCACGCTGGTTCCCCGCGCGCCGGGGGCCGATGATCGCGCAGGTCGCCGCGTTGATCGGGATGTCAGGCAACCTCGTCACCACGCTGGTGCTCGCCCGGGTCCTGGAGACGTTCGGCTGGACGCCGACGTTCGCGGGGAGCGCGGCGGGCGGGTTCGTCATCCTGCTGCTGGTGATCTTCTTCCTGCGGGACCAGCCGGAGGGGCACGAGTCGCCGTCCGTCCCGAAGGGCGGCGACAGCGGCCACGGCCCGGGTACGGGCTACATCCGGCGGCAGATCGGCGCCGCGTGGCGGGAGCCGGGCACCCGGGCCGGCATGTGGGTGCACTTCACCTGCCAGTTCCCGGGGATGGTCTTCCTGCTGCTGTGGGGCATGCCGTTCCTGGTGGAGGCCCAGGGGCTGGGCAAGAGCACGGCGGGCGAGCTGCTGACTCTGGTGGTGGTCTCCAACATGTGCTGCGGGCTGGTGTACGGGCAGGTCATCGCCCGCCACCACGCCGCGCGCACCCCCCTGGTGCTCGGCACCGTGTCCGCCACCGCGGTCGCGTGGGCGGCGACCCTCGCTTGGCCGGGGCAGGCGCCGATGTGGCTGCTGGTACTGCTGTGCGTCGTGCTCGGCGCGTGCGGGCCCGGCTCGATGATCGGCTTCGACTTCGCCCGCCCCGCCAACCCGCCCGAGCGGCACGGCACCGCCTCCGGCATCGTCAACATGGGCGGCTTCACCGCTTCCATGACGACGCTGTTCGCTGTCGGCGTACTGCTCGATCTGACGGGCGGCAACTTCCGGATCGCCTTCGCCTGCGTGTTCGTCCTCCAGGCACTGGGCCTGCTGCAGTTCGCCCGGCTGCGGGGGCGCGCCGTGCGGCGGGAACGGGAGCGCGTGGTGGCCAGCCGGGTGGAAGCGGTCCACGTGCCTGTGTAGCGGGCTGCCCCTGTCTCGCCGTCGCAGGCTGCGAGTCCGTTGTGGCTGGTCGCGCAGTTCCCCGCGCCCCTTAATGGCTTACCCGCGAAGCTTGGGCAGTCTGCTCCCCCAAGCTCTTCGAGCAGGGGGTACCCCCAGGGGCGCAGGGTGGGCAAGCGCAGCCCCCATGCCGGGTACGCAAGATGCGACGGGCAAACGCTAGGGCGTCACCGCGAAGTGCTTCAGGATGGCGCCGGCCAGCTCCGCGTCCCCGTCAACCTTCACGTGCTCCGAGACGGCCTCTGGCCGCACGCGGCCGGCGGCGAGCCGGGAGTAGGTCTCCCAGTCCATCGCAAGGGTGGCGGCGGGTCCCAGTGAGACGCTGCCGTCCACGGAGCCGTTGCCGGCCGGGTCCACCCGTACCGTCCGCATGAATTCCACGGGTCCGCTCACATCGAAGACCACGGCGCAGTTCGGCGGTGCCCCCGCATCCTGGGCGACGACCTTCGGCAGCCGGGAGAGGAACTCGTCCCGTGCCACGTGCGCGCCCGCGGAGTCCAGGTTGCCCGGCTTGTCCAGTGCGCGCCGCAGATCCTGCTCGTGCACCCACACGTCGAAGGCGCGCAGCATCAACTGCCGCTCCAGCGGCAACTTGCGGGGGCCGAACGGCAGCACGCTGTTGGCCTCGGCGTCCGGGCCGCGCTTCTCGTTCCGCAGCTGCCGCGAGCGGCGGATGAGGGTGTACTCGAACTCGCTGGTCATCTCCGGCCCGGTGTGGTGGCGCCGCACATCCACCTGCACTTCCATATGCCGGCTGACCTCGTCGCGGACGTGGTAGATGTCGCGGGGGAGCGAGTGGATGGGCCTGGGGTCTCCCAGCAACTCGCACTCGATGCCGATGATGTGGGAGACCACATCGCGGACCGACCACCCCGGGCATTCGGTCCGCCCGTTCCACTCCCCTTCCACGAGCGGAGTGACCAGCTCGGATATGGCTTCCATGGACTGCGTCCAGGCGTCAACGTAGGGCTGAAGGCTTGGGTGGTCGGTCACGGGACCCCTCGGCGTTGCGGTTCGTTCGCGGTCTGGACAGGGCAGGGTGCTGATGCTGGGTGCTCTCAAGTTACGCTGCGCCCGGGCACCCCGGCAGTGCTTTTGGGACGATGCTAGGCCCAATCGACCCCCTCGATCGCATGGACGGTGGTACGGTGCGCGCTTCCCTCTTGCAGATTCACGTAGACCCGGATGAGTCAGTCGCATCCCGCCGGGAACGGGTGTCTTCCCTCGTACGCGCACAAGCCGGTGCCGACCTGGTGGTACTGCCCGAGCTGTGGCCCGTCGGCGCCTTCGCGTACGAGCGTTTCGCCGCGGAGGCCGAGGACGCGGATCCGGCCACCGGCCCGACGGCGCTCGCCATGTCGGCGGCGGCGCGGGACGCGGGCGTATGGCTGCACGCGGGTTCCATCGTCGAGAAGGCTCCCGAGGGCGGCGCCCTCTACAACACCTCCCTGGTCTTCTCCCCCACCGGCGAACTCGCCGCCACCTACCGCAAGATCCACCGTTTCGGCTTCGACCGGGGCGAGGCCACCTTGATGTCCGCGGGCACCACCCCGGTCACGGTGGCCCATCCACAGGCCACCCTCGGCCTGGCCACCTGCTACGACCTGCGCTTCCCCGAACTCTTCCGCGCCCTGATCGATGCCGAGCCCGAGGGCGCCCGCGTGCTGGTCGTCCCCGCCGGCTGGCCCGCCAAGCGAGCCGACCACTGGACCCTCTTCGCCCGCACCCGCGCCGTGGAGAACCAGTGCTTCGTCCTCGCCTGCGGCACCGCGGGCAGCCACGCGGGCGTCGCCCAGGCCGGCCGGAGCGCCGTCATCGACCCCTGGGGCACCATCCTCGCGGAGGCCGACGGCGCCGAGGAGACCACCGTCACCGCCGACCTCGACCTCTCCCAGATCGACAAGGTCCGCGAATCCTTCCCCGTCCTCAAGGACCGGGTGCTCTGAGACTCGGGGCCGGCTCGGGGCCCCGCCGCCGTCCCGTGAGCCGGAATGGCACCCTTGACGGTATGACCCATCGCGCCCGCGTCCGCGCCCCTGAGCTGCACGGACGGTCCTGGATCAACACCGGCGGCGAGGAGCTCGACCTGGCCGGGCTCCGGGGCCGGATCGTGGTGCTCGACTTCTGGACCTTCTGCTGCATCAACTGCCTGCACGTCATCGACGAGTTGCGTGAGATGGAGGAGCGGCACCAGGACACGGTGGTCGTGATCGGGGTGCATTCGCCGAAGTTCGTGCACGAGGCGGAGCACGCTGCCGTGGTGGACGCGGTGGAGCGGTACGGGGTGGCACACCCGGTGCTGGACGATCCCGAGCTGGCGACCTGGAAGCAGTACGCGGTGCGGGCGTGGCCGACGCTGGTGGTGATCGATCCGGAGGGGTACGTGGTCGCGCAGCATGCCGGGGAGGGGCATGTGCACGCGATCGAGAAGCTGGTCGGTCAGCTGGAGGCGGAGCACGAGGAGAAGGGGACGCTGCGGCGGGGCGAGGCGCCGTTCACTGCGCCGGAGCCGGTCGCCGGTGAGCTGCGCTTCCCGGGGAAGGTGCTGGCGCTGCCTCAGGGCACGTTCCTCGTCTCGGACACCACGCGGCACCAGCTGGTGGAGCTGGCCGCGGACGGGGAGACGGTGCTGCGGCGGATCGGTGCCGGTGAGCGGGGGCTGGTGGACGGCGCGGCGGAGGTCGCGCGGTTCAACGAGCCGCAGGGGCTGGCGCTGCTGCCGGACGGCGGGGTGCTGGTTGCGGACACCGTCAACCACGCGCTGCGCCGCCTCGATCCGGCTACCGGCGCGGTGGTGACCGTCGCGGGGACCGGTGCGCAGTGGTGGCAGGGCGCCCCCACGAGCGGTCCCGCGCGCGAGGTGGCGCTCTCCTCACCGTGGGACGTGGCGTGGTTCGCGGGACAGGCATGGATCGCGATGGCCGGGGTGCACCAGTTGTGGACGTACGACCCGGTGACCGGGACCGTGGCCGTCGCGGCGGGTACGACGAACGAGGGGCTGGTGGACGGGCCCGCCGCCGAGGCGTGGTTCGCCCAGCCGTCCGGGCTCGCCGTCGCGGCGGACGGCACCCGGCTGTGGGTGGCCGACTCGGAGACAAGCGCTTTGCGGTGGATCGAGCGCGAGGGGGACGGATTCGCGGTCCGTACCGCCGTCGGCACCGGCCTGTTCGACTTCGGCCACCGGGACGGCCCGGCCGGTCAGGCCCTGTTCCAGCATCCGCTGGGTGTCACGGCGCTGCCCGACGGATCGGTCGCCGTCTGCGACACGTACAACCACGCGCTGCGCCGCTACGACCCGGCCACCGGCGAGGTGGGGGAAGTGAGCACGCTGGCCACGGACCTGCGCGAGCCGTCGGGCGCGGTGCTGGCCCCCGACGGCGCGGACGGTGCCCCGGAGATCGTCGTCGTCGAGTCGGCGCGGCACCGGCTGACCAGGCTGCGGCTGCCCGAGGACGCCGTACGGGTCGAGGCGGTGGCGCACCGAACGCAGCGGGCAGCCACCGAGGTGGCGCCGGGCGCGCTCCGGCTCGATGTCATATTCCGGCCCCCGGCCGGGCAGAAGCTCGACACCCGCTATGGCCCGGCAACCCGCCTGGTCGTCAGCTCGACCCCGCCCGGTCTGCTCGCCGCGGGCGAGGGGACGGGCACCGAGCTGCACCGCGAGCTGCGGCTGACCGGTGACGAGGGGACCGAGGGCGTGCTGCACATCTCGGCGATGGCCGCCTCCTGCGACGAGGAGGGGGAGTACCCCGCCTGCCATATGCACCAGCAGGACTGGGGAGTTCCGGTGCGGCTGAGTGCACAGGGCGCCGACCGGCTGCCGCTGGTGCTGGCGGGAATGGACGATGGATGACCGGAGTGCGGCTCACTCCCAGTGGTGCCTGTTGTACTCCTCGACCACCGGTGCGCCGGGGGCCGGGGGTTCGACGCGGCGGCGCTTGAGGATGCTGATGTACGTGCACAGACCGATGGTGCCGACGATCAGGAGGACGATGCCCATCAGGTCGATGTTGATCCCGCTGAGGTCGAGGTCGACGGCCAGCGTCAGAATCGCCCCCACGGCCATCATGCCGATGCAGATGATGATGCCCACGAGTGATGCCTCCAAGCTCGGTTGAGCCGAACCGGCTCTGTGGGCGAGCCGTTCACTTACCGAGCGCGAGTACCCGACCTGGGGGGACACATGCAGCGGTGTGTGTGCCTGGCGGGAGTTGTACGGCTTCACGGGAATTGGACCGGCGCCCGCTCACCTCGTTCCCCGGGCGGGGTCACTCCTCGGCGTCGACCGGCACCCCGAACCAGCGCAGGGCTATCGGCCGCGTGCCGGGTGTCGCCTCTTTCCGCCCGCGTGCGAAGCGATGCAGCAGCTCCAGATACGCGTCGTGGAACTCCGCCAGCTCCTCCCGGGTGAGGTGGAGGAGGCCGCGTGAACCGCGCATCCAGCCTTCGGCCTCCGGGTGTTCGAGGGCGTAGCGGCGGGCCAGCTCCAGGTCCTCCTCCATACGCAGCCGGTCCAGTTCTCCGAGGACGGCGCGCTCGGCCGCCGTCAGCTCGGCCTGCGGCGGTCGACGTACGTCCAGCCCGCGCACCCCGCGCCACCAGCGTTCACGTCCGTTCGCCGAGCGGTCGGGGTCGTCCTCGATGAAGCCGGCGCGCTCGAGTTGGCGCAGGTGGTAGCTGAGCGTTCCGGTGTTCTCGTCGAGTACGGCGGCGAGGGTGGTGGCCGTGGCGGGTCCCGAAGTGCCCAGGCGGCGGAGGATCTTGAGGCGCAGGGGGTGGGCGAGCGCCTTCAGGGAAGCAGGGTCGCTGACGGTGTGCCGTGCCTCGTCGCCCACGCCGACCCGCTCGTTCTCGTCTTGCTCGGTCATGAACCCAGCCTACTCGCAGAGCTTCCTCTGCAGTTTTTCCTCTGCAGAACTTTCGCTGCAGAGAAATCTCTGCAATGCTGGATGGGCGAGGCCGGGCGAGGAGCGTCCGGCCAACGGTGGAGGGGGCGTGCTGTGTTGGGATTCCGCGGGACACGTCGGATGGCAAGAGTCGTGGTCGGCGTTGCGGCGACGGTGGTGACGGCGGCGGGGCTTGCTGCGGCCCCGGCGGTCGCCGCACAGGAGGGAGACGCGGCCGAGCAGGGCAAGGACAGGGGGACGTTCACCGCCTGCCCCACCCGTGCGGAACTGCCCGACGGGGCCGACCCCGCGCAATGGCGGTGCGAGGTGCAGACGGCGACGGGAAGCCTGAAGGTCGGACGGCTGAACGTGCCCCTGGACAAGCCGCTCGTCGTCACACACGCCGAGGGGCGGATCGACGGCGAGTTCCGTCAGGTGTTCGGCGGGTTGAAGGCCGACCCGTACCCGGTGCCGGGCACACCGCTGCGTGTGAAACTGCGCTACGGAGGGTCGTTCGACTTCCACTCGGACGACGAGCGCGTCGGCGAACTGGCCCTGATAGTGGGCCTCGACGGCGGGCGGTCGCCGCTTCGGCTGCCGGCGGCCTGCGCCATAGGCAGCGACGCGGAGCCGGTTCAGCTGACGCTCAAGGCCGTTGGCGCCTCCGAGCCCGGTCGGCTGCCTGCCATGGAGGACCGCGCCTTCACCGCGCCCCGCACCTCGCACTGCGGGCGCATGGGTCCGGTCCTCGACCGCGCGCTGGCCCTGCCCGCATCGTCCGGGGAAAACCGCATACGTTTGGAGAATGACGAGCGCTCGATACGCTCCTACACCGAACTGCCCTGACGGCGGTCCGGGCCCGCCTGCCGCCCCGGACCCCGGCTCACTCAGCCAGGAACGCCGTGAGGCAGTTGGCCAGCAGGTAGGGGTCGTCGGCCCCGGCCAGCTCCCGCGCGGAGTGCATGGAGAGGATCGCCACGCCGATGTCGACGGTGGTGATCCCGTGCCGGGCCGCGGTGATGGGGCCGATGGTGGTCCCGCAGGGCACGTCGTTGTTGGAGACGAAGCTCTGCCAGGGCACGCCCGCCCGCTCGCAGGCCGCGGCGAACAGGGCGCGGCCGCTGCCGTCGGTGGAGTAGCGCTGGTTGACGTTGACCTTGAGGATCGGGCCGCCGTTGGGCAGCGGGTGGTGGCCCGGCTCGTGCCGCTCGGGGTAGTTGGGGTGCACGGCGTGGCCGGTGTCGGAGGAGAGACAGACGGTGCCGGCCCAGGCCCGCGCCCGGTCCTCGTACGAGCCGCCGCGGGCGAAGACCGAGCGCTCCAGCACCGAACCCAGCAGCGGGCCTTCGGCGCCGGTGTCGGACTGGCTGCCGTTCTCCTCATGGTCGAAGGCGGCCAGCACCGGGATCGTGCCGGGCTGCGTCTCGGCGCCGCGTGCCGCGACGGCGGTCAGCGCCGCGACGCCCGCGTGCACCGACAGCAGGTTGTCCATCCGCGGGCCCGCGACCAGTTCGCAATCGCGCCCCAGGTAGGCGGGGGGTTCGACGCTGTGCGTCATCAGGTCCCAGCCGGTGATCTCGTCGGCGGGCAGCCCGCTCTCCTCGGCGAGGAAGCGCAGCAGATCACCCTCGCGCGGCTGGCCGAGCCCCCAGACCGGGGTCATATGGCGCTGGCGGTTCAGCTTGAGGCCGTCGTTGACCTGCCGGTCGAGGTGGATGGCCAGCTGCGGTACGCGCAGCACGGCGCGGTCCACGTTCACCAGGTGGGTGGAGCCGTCGCGCAGAGTCAGCCGGCCGCTGATGCCCAGGTCGCGGTCGAGCCAGGTGTTGAGGAGGGCGCCGCCGTAGATCTCGACGGCGACCTGCCGCCAGCCGTGTGCGCCGGTGTCGGGCACGGGCTTGACCCGCAGGTTGGGCGAGTCGGTGTGGGCGCCGACGATCCGGAAGGGGGTGGCGGGCGTGGCGTTCTCGGGGACGTACCACGCGATGAGCGCTCCCCCGCGCAGCACGTACTTGCCGCCCGGTGCCGCGTCCCACGCCTCAGCCTCCAGCACCTGCCGGAAGCCTGCCTTCTCCAGCCGTGCGGCCGCGTTCGCCACCGCGTGGTAGGGGGAGGGGCTCGTGGCGAGGAAGGTCAGCAGACCGTCGGTGTGACCACGGTCGAACGGCGCGGCAGTGCTCATGTCCCCACCTTACGGTGCTCCCTGGCGGCGCTTCGGCCTGTGCGGGCGTACCCACACAACGGGAGCGCCCCGCTCCCATGGGGCGGAGCGGGGCGCGGAGCCGAGAGGGGCCGAAGGAGGCTCAGAACGCGTTCTCGTCGAGCTCCATCACCGAGAGGTCCACCGCGTCGGCCAGCTCGCGCTGGACGGCGACCTGCGGCAGCACGTTCGCGGCGAAGAACTTCGCCGCGGCGATCTTGCCCTGGTAGAAGGGGGTGTCCTTCGCGGAGGCGCCCGCCAGCTTCTCGGCGGCCACGGCGGCGCCGCGCAGCAGCAGGTAGCCGATGACGACATCGCCCGCGGCCATCAGGAAGCGGGTGGTGTTGAGGCCCACCTTGTAGATGGACTTGACGTCCTTCTCGGTGGCGGCCAGGTCGGTGAGCATGGTGCCGACGATGGCCTCCAGCTCGACGGCGGCCTTGGCGAGCTGGTCGCGGGAGCCGGCCAGCTCCTCGCCGCCCCGGGCGTCGGCGAGGAACTTCTTGATCTCCTCCGACAGCGCGGTGAGCGCCTGCCCCTGGTCGCGGACGACCTTGCGGAAGAAGAAGTCCTGGCCCTGGATGGCGGTGGTGCCCTCGTAGAGGGTGTCGATCTTGGCGTCCCGGATGTACTGCTCGATCGGGTACTCCTGCAGATAGCCGGAGCCGCCCAGGGTCTGGAGGGACTGCGCCAGCTGCTCGTAGGACTTCTCGGAGCCGTAGCCCTTCACGATCGGCAGCAGCAGGTCGTTGAGGCGGCGCGCGGCGTCGGCGTCCTCACCGCTGTGCTCCTTGACCAGGATCTCGTCCTGCACCGCGGCGGTGTAGAGGACGAGGGAGCGCATGCCCTCGGCGTACGCCTTCTGCGTCAGCAGCGCGCGGCGTACGTCGGGGTGGTGGGTGATGGTGACGCGCGGCGCGGTCTTGTCGGTGAACTGCGCCAGGTCGGCGCCCTGCACCCGCTCCTTGGCGTACTCCAGGGCGTTGAGGTAGCCGGTGGAGAGGGTGGCGATGGCCTTGGTGCCGACCATCATCCGGGCAAACTCGATGATCTTGAACATCTGCCGGATGCCGTCGTGCTTCTCGCCCAGCAGCCAGCCCTTGGCAGGAGCGTTGGCGCCGAAGGTCATCTCGCAGGTGTTGGAGACCTTCAGGCCCATCTTGTGCTCGACGTTGGTGGCGTAGACGCCGTTGCGCTCGCCCAGCTCGCCGGTCTCCCAGTCGAAGTCGTACTTGGGGACGATGAACAGCGACAGCCCCTTGGTGCCGGGGCCGTGGCCCTCGGGGCGGGCGAGGACGAAGTGCACGATGTTCTCGGACATGTCGTGCTCACCGGAGGTGATGAAGCGCTTCACGCCCTCGATGTGCCAGGTGCCGTCGGCCTGCTGGGTGGCCTTGGTGCGGCCCGCGCCCACGTCCGAGCCGGCGTCCGGCTCGGTGAGCACCATGGTGGAGCCCCACTGCTTCTCGGCCATCAGCTGCGCGATCTTGCGCTGCTCCTCGGTGCCCTCCTCGTGCAGGACGCCCGCGAAGGCGGGGCCCGAGGCGTACATCCACACGGCCGGGTTGGAGCCCAGGATCGTCTCGGCGAAGCCCCACAGCAGCGAGCGCGGAGCGGTCGTGCCGCCGATCTCCTCCGGGATGCCCAGCCGCCACCACTCGGCGTCCATATACGCCTGGTAGCTCTTCCTGAAGGTCTCGGGGACCGGTGCGGTGTTGGTGTCCGGGTCGAAGACCGGCGGATTGCGGTCACCGTCCTCGAACGAGGCGGCCAGCTCGTTCTCGGCCAGCCGCGCGATCTCGGACAGGACGCTCTTGGCGGTCTCGACATCCATCTCCGCGAACGGTCCGGTGCCGTACACCGTGTCGCGCCCGAGCACCTCGAAGAGGTTGAACTCGATGTCGCGGAGATTCGACTTGTAATGCCCCATGGCGACGGCTCCGTAGTGGCTCGCTCGTACTTGTCGGTAGTCCCACAGATGATGCTACCCGTCGGTAATAAGAAGCAACCCCTCGCCGCCCTTCTGTGACTCGTTACTCTCTTTAGCTATGTACGGTTACGACCAGACCGGTGCGCCGCCCGGACAGGGCCATGGACCGCAGCCCGGACAGGGTCACGGCACGCACGGCTATCAGCACGCCGGGCATGCCTCGCACCCCGGTCAGCAAGGTCACCAGGCGCCGCCCCCGCCTCCGTACGGAGCGCAGCAGCAGGCGCCACCGTACGGTCAGCCGGGGCCGCAGCAGCCGCTGTACCCCGAGCCGTCGCCGCCCTCCCTCCAGGAGGCGATCCGCGCCTTCACCACGGGCTCGATGGGCGCCGAGGACTTCCAGGGCATCTTCTCCACCTCGAAGGTGTACTGCCCGCGCGGCGACACCCCCGGTTTCCTCGCGCTGCACAACACCCAGCAGCCCGTCATCCCCATGTTCAGCACGCTCAAGGAGCTGCGCTCCTACGCGGGCAAGGAGTCGAAGTACTTCGTCATCACCGGCGCCGAGGTCCTCGACCTGCTGCCGTCGGGATACGGCTTCGTGCTCGACATGGAGGGCGAGCACCGGGTGGTCTTCGACGCCAAGGCGGTCGAGGAGATGGTGGACTTCGCGATGCGGCGGATGTACGGCTGACGCTGCCGCTGTCCCACTCCGATGGGAGCGCGCCGGCAGGGCGTCGGGTCAGTGCTCGTCGATCTCGAACCAGATGCACTTGCCCTCGCCGCGCGGGTCCACGCCCCAGCGGTCGGCGAGCATGCCCAGCAGCATCAACCCCCGCCCGGAGGAGGCCAGTTCACCGGGGCTGCGGCGGTGCGGCAGCTCGTCGCTGGAGTCCGAGACGTTGACCCGCAGCGTGCGCCTCTCCGCCTCGTTCCCCCGCGGCACGGTGATCTCCGCGACGAGGACCGCGTCCCCGTCCGTGTGCACCAGCACGTTCGTCAGCATCTCCGAGAGCATCAGCACGGCCCCGTCCACCTGGTCCGGGTCGGACCAGTCGTGCAGCAGGTCGCCGAGCTGGTGGCGGGCGACGGCGATCCGGTCCGGCTGGGCCTGGGCGACGGTCAGCACCGTACGCCGGGTGGCGACCGGCACGCCCGCCTCCGCAGGTCCCGCTCCCGTGGCGCTCCGGGCGAGCAGCAGCAGCGCGATGTCGTCCTCGCGCCGGTCGGCGAGCGGGCCCGCCGGGGCGCCGGCCGTGTCGGCCAAGCCGCCCTGCACCGCCCGTACGAGGGCGTCGGCCACCTGCTCCAGCGCCGGCCCCCCGCCGATCTGCGGCCCGGCCCGGTCGACCAGCTCCTCGACCACCGCGCTGATCCGCGCCCACCCCGTCTCCAGGTCGTGCCCGCCCGTCTCGATCAGCCCGTCGGTGCACATCAGCAGCCGCTCGCCGGGCTCCAGCACCAGCCGCGTGACGGGATAGTCCGAGTCGGGGTCGATCCCCAGCGGAAGGCCGCCCGCGGTGGCGTGGACCAGCAGGGGGCCGTCCGGCAGCTGCACCGCCGGGTCCGGGTGCCCGGCGCGGGCAACGTCCAGGGCGCCGGTCTCCGGGTCCACCTCGACATAGAGGCAGGTGGCGAAGCGAGGCTCGGGATGGTCGAGGTCCTCGCCGGCCATCCCGCCCGGTGGTGAGAGGTCCGGGGTCCCCTCGGCCGGCGCGGTGGGCGGCGGCGCGTTGACGCGTTCGGCGGCGCTCATCTCGTACAGGAAGCGGGAGGCGCGGGAGAGCACCGCGTCCGGGTGGTGCCCCTCGGAGGCGTAGGCGCGCACCGCCACCCGCAGCTGGCCCATGATCCCCGCGGCGCGTACGTCGTGGCCCTGGACGTCGCCGATGACCAGCGCGGTACGCCCCGAGGGCAGCGGGATGACGTCGTACCAGTCGCCGCCGATCTGCAGGCCCCCGCCGGTCGGTACATACCGGGCCGCCAGGTCCATGCCGGGGACCGCCGGGCTGTGCGCGGGCCGCATCACCCGCTGGAGCCGGGCCGACAGCTCGCGTTCCGACTCGTTCAGCATGGCCCGGGAGAGCGACTGCCCCAGCATCCGCGCCACCGTCGTCAGCACGGCGCGCTCGTCCGGGGTGAAGGCCACGGGCCGCGCGAAGGCCGCCATCCACGCGCCGATGGAGCGCCCCGCGACGGTCAGCGGCAGAAACGCCCACGCGGCGTGGCCCGGCTGCGTCTCGGCCGGGCGCGCGGCGGGGAAACGGTCCGCGTACTCCTCGGGGCTGTGCAGATACAGCGCGCGGCCGGTGCGTACCGCCTCGGCTGCCGGGTCCTCGTCCGCGAGGCGCAGCCGGGAGCCGCTGCCGCGCGGTCCATAGCCACCGCCGGGCACATAGGGGTGGCCGGGCCGGGCGGGGCCGCCGGGGGATGCGCCGTAGACGGTGAGCTGGTCGCCGCTGACGACGAAGACGGCCAGCGCCTCAGGGGAGAAGCCCGGCATGGCCAGCGACGAGGCCACCCGCAGCACGTCTGCCGTGGTGTACGCCTCGGCCAGCGCCCGCCCGGTGTCCAGCAGGAACGCCTCCCGGTTGCGCCGCCAGTCCCACTGGGCCGTCCCGGCCCTCCGGTCGCGGGTGCCCCGGGCGGCTGCGGGGGTGGCCGGGGCACGGCCTCGGCCGCGGCCTCCGCGGGCTCGGGGGCCCGGTCGCTGCCGCTCGCCGGACCGGGTGGCGGGGCCGCCGGCCGGGCGGGGGGCGGCCGCCTCCGGTTCGGGCACCTCGTAGAGCAGCCCGGTGAGGGCCGCGGTGGACTCGGGCACCGCTTCGCCCCGCGCGGTCACATCCCGGGCGGCGGGGCCTCCCGGGGTGGCCGGTACGGGGCGTACGACGACGCGTACGGTCCGCTCCACCTGCCCGTCCGCGTCCACCACCCGCAGCAGTGCCTCGGCCGTGGTGTCCTCGGCGAGGGCCAGAGTGACGATGCCCTGGAAGCCGACGTAGTCGACGGCGTGCAGCCGGGAGCGGACCGCGCTGCCGGAGAGCGTGATGTGGGTGTCCGTATGCGCATCCGAGGGCTCGACGGCGACCCCCAGGAGGCGGGCCGCACGGGAGTCCAGCGTCACCAGACCTGTGGCGTTGTCCCAGGTCCAGAGCCCGGCGCCCAGGGCAGCCAGGGCGTCATCGGTGCGCATTGCACCACTTTATGCAGAGTTCTTGGGGTTGCGGAAACGGGGGCGAAGCAGGGTAGCCCAGGGCGGTAGTCTGAGGGGTACTCCACTGTGATCCCTGAGCCGAACGACTTGGATGAATGATGCATCGGTACCGGTCCCACACCTGCGGCGAGCTTCGCGCCACGGACGTCGGCACTGACGTCCGGCTGAGCGGCTGGCTGCACAATCGCCGGAACCTGGGCGGCATCCTCTTCATCGATCTGCGCGACCACTACGGCATCGTGCAGCTGGTCGTGCGCGACGAGTCGAGCGAGATCAACCACCAGCTCAGCTCGCTGGCCAAGGAGAGCGTCGTCCGCATCGACGGCAAGGTCACCGCGCGCGGCGAGGAGAACGTCAACCCCGAGCTGACCACCGGCGAGATCGAGGTGGAGGTCGCCCAGATCGAGGTGCTGGGCGGCGCCGAGCAGATCCCCTTCACCATCAACGCCGAGGACGGCGTCAACGAGGAGCGGCGCCTGGAGTACCGCTTCCTCGACCTGCGCCGTGAGCGCATGCACCGCAACGTGATGCTGCGCAGCAAGGTCATCGCCGCCATCCGCGAGAAGATGGTCGCCCAGGGCTTCAACGAGCTGGCCACGCCGATCCTGTCGGCCACCTCCCCCGAGGGCGCCCGCGACTTCCTGGTCCCCTCCCGACTGCACGCGGGCAAGTTCTACGCGCTGCCGCAGGCGCCGCAGCAGTTCAAGCAGCTGCTGATGATCGCCGGGTTCGACCGCTACTTCCAGATCGCGCCCTGCTTCCGTGACGAGGATGCGCGCGCCGACCGTTCGCCGGGCGAGTTCTACCAGCTCGACATGGAGATGAGCTTCGTCGAGCAGGAGGATGTCTTCGGTGTCATCGAGAAGGTGATGACCGAGCTGTTCCAGGAGCTGGGCGAGGGCCGCGAGGTCACCTCGCCGTTCCCGCGCATCCCGTTCCGCGAGGCGATGGTCAAGTACGGCTCGGACAAGCCGGATCTGCGCGCGCGGCTGGAGCTGACCGACGTCTCCGACCTGTTCGCCGGCTCCGGTTTCAAGGCGTTCGCCGACAAGCACGTCCGCGCCCTGGCGGTGCCGGACACCGCAGGGCAGCCGCGCAAGTTCTTCGATTCGCTGGGCGACTTCGCCGTCGAGCAGGGCGCCAAGGGCCTGGCCTGGGTGCGGGTCACCGAGGACGGTTCGCTGAGCGGGCCCATCGCCAAGTTCCTCACCGAGGAGAACGTCGAGGCGCTCACCAAGGCGCTGGGCCTTGCCCCCGGCCACGCGGTCTTCTTCGGCGCCGGGGAGTTCGACGAGGTCTCCAAGATCATGGGCGCGGTCCGGGTCGAGGCCGCCAAGCGCGCCGGGCACTTCGAGGAGAACGTCTTCCGGTTCTGCTGGATCGTGGACTTCCCGATGTTCGAGAAGGACGAGGAGACCGGCAAGATCGAGTTCTCCCACAACCCCTTCTCCATGCCGCAGGGCGGGCTGGAAGCACTCCACACCAAGGACCCGCTCGACGTTCTGGCCTGGCAGTACGACATCGTCTGCAACGGCGTCGAGCTGTCCTCCGGCGCGATCCGGAACCATGAACCGGAGATCATGTTCGAGGCGTTCGGCATCGCGGGCTACTCCGAGGAGGAGGTCGAGCGCGAGTTCGGCGGCATGCTGCGCGCCTTCCGCTTCGGTGCCCCGCCGCACGGTGGTATCGCCCCCGGCATCGACCGCATCGTCATGCTGCTCGCGGACGAGCCCAACATCCGCGAGACCATTGCCTTCCCGCTCAACAACAACGCCCTGGACCTGATGATGGGCGCCCCCAGCGAGGTCGACGAGGCCCGGCTGCGGGAGCTCCACCTCTCGGTACGGAAGCCCCCGCAGGTGAAGCAGGCCGAGTGACCCGCGGGGGGCGCCTGCCTGCGGCCCGGCGCCCCCCGCTCGACCACCCGCCGCATGCGGTGACACATGATCGAGATCGCGATCAGCGCGGCCCGGTCCCAGCTCGGTGACCTGGTGCGGCGCGCGGCGCATTCACGGAAGACCATCGCGCTCACTGACGTCGCCGCCCTTCTGGTGTCACCGCAGGTGATCGAGGACTACGAAGACGCTCTGGCGCTGGCGGAATACGAGCGTCGTAAGGCCGAGAGAACGCTCGAGGCCGGCACGTCCCATGAGGACGTGGGCAAGATGCTCGGCCTGCGGCAGTGACCTACGGACCGACGACCGCCTGCCGGTAATGTGAAACCGTACGCAGCCCGCCCTGCCGCCGAGTGGAGGCGAACGATCATGACGGTGCACGCCCTGAGCCCCCGTCCCGGCCATCTGCGCGAGGTCGCGGAGGAGATCGAGAGGGCGACTGGCCTGCGCGTGGAGATTCTGGGAGGGAAGCTCGTGATGTCCCCGACCCCGCGCGGCAAGCACGCGGGAACGATCAAGAGGCTGTTCCGGCAGCTCTCGCCTCAGCTCCCGGACGGACTCGACGCTTACGAGATGTCCTCCATCGCGCTGCCGGGTGATCCGGACGACTACTGCACACCGGACCTCATCGTCCTGCCCACGGAGTGGGAGGAGGACGACGAATGGCTCGTCGACCCAGGCGATGTGGAGTTGGCGGTCGAGGTGATCTCCAAGTCGGAGAAGGCCAAGGATGTCACCGCCAAGAACGGCTGGTACGCGGCAGCCGGCGTGCGCACGCTGCTCGTCGTCGATCCGCGGGGTGGTGACTGGGCGCTGTATACGCACCCACGAGATGGTGTCTACCAAGGCGTTCTGCACGGCAAGTACGGCGAGGAACTGCCGCTCCCGGCGCCGTTCACCCGGCCCGTGGACACCTCGTGCCTCCCGGTGTACGGCGACAAGGCAGGGCCGGCCGCTGCGGGCTCCGGCCACTGACGCTCGGCGGCCGTCACTGCTGCGCGAACCGGTCCACCAGGACGTCCATCCGTCGTGACGCCTCCGCCCGGGGCAGCCGGCCCGAGCGGGTGAGGGCGACCAGGCCGTGCACGGCTGACCAGAACACCTCGACGAACAGCCCCGGGTCGGCATCCCCCGCAAGGTCGCCGAGCGTGCCGAGCAGCGCCTCGAACCCCTCGCGCAGCGGTGCCGGTGTTGCCGCGTCGGCGAACGGGAGACCGGTGTCGAGGAGGAACATCGCGTCGTAGAGCGCGGGATTGCGCTCGGCGAAGTCGACGTACGCCGTCGCGAGTGCGGCAACCGCGTCCCGTCCCACCGGCCCGTCCGCCACCGCGTGCCGGAGCGCCGCCGCCAGTTCGGTGAAGCCTTCCAGGGCGACGGCCCCGACGATCTCCCGCTTGCCGCGGAAGTGGCTGTAGAGAACGGGCTGGCTGTACTCGATGCGTTCGGACAGCCGCCGCGTGGTCACGGCGTCCCAGCCCTGGGACTCGGCGAGTTCGCGGGCCGTCGCGACGATCAGACGGTGGCGCTGGGCCCGTTCACGCTCCTTGCGTTCCTGTACCGACATGACTCGATGCTAGCACCGCTAGACAATCAAGCGGTGCGTTGGCTAGCATCGCGCCTCAAGCTAGCGGTGCTAGGAAGAGCTGCCGGGAGGAACGGCTTCCGGGAACCCTGGGAGGGGACATGGAGAACGCACTGGCTGTTGTCACGGTCGTGGTCGTCGGTCTGCTGGTGGGCGTGGAGTTCGCGGTGGGGGTCTTCTTCAACCCGATCCTCGACCGGCTGCCTGACAACGGCGGCCTTGCGGGCCGCAGCGACGGGGCCCGGGTCCTCGGCAAGGTGATGCCGGTCTGGTACATCGGCTCGGTCGTGCTCGGTGTGCTGTGGGCCGCGCTCGCCTGGGGCGGCGCGGCGGCGGGCCTCGTCACCGCGGCCACGGCCCTGCTCGTCCTGAGCGTGCTGATGTCCATCGTCCTGCTGGTCCCGATCGCCTCCCGCGGCGCCCGGTGGACCCCGGAGAGCGTTCCGGCGGACTGGAAGCAGCAGATCGGCCGCTGGGACCGGTTCCACTATGTGCGCATCGGTGTCATCGTCACGGCCTTCGCCCTGATGGTCGTCGGCCTGGCGTGAAGCGCCGCGGGAGGGGGCGCGCCCCGCATGCTGCGGGCAGGGGCACCCCCTCACCGGCGCCTTACTTGGGCTCTTCCAGCCTCGGGAAGAGGGCCGCACCCTTGGTGACGGTGGCACCGACAGGGAGGCGCCCCCACTGCGCGGCGTCCACGATGCGCTGCTCGGCCAACCGGCCAAGGGCCGGCCCGGCGCCGAGGGTCTCCCAGAGCTTGGCGCTGGACTCGGGCATCACCGGATTGAGCAGAACCGCACAAGCGCGCAGCGCCTCCGCTGCGGTGTAGAGGATCGTGGCGAGACGGGCCTGGGCCTCGGCCGAGGCGTCCTTGGCGACCTTCCACGGCGCCTGCTCGGTGAGGTAGCCGTTGACCTGCTTGATGAAGTCGAAGATCGCGGCGATGCCGCCCGCGAAGTCGAGCTGCTCGCCGATCCGCTCGTCCGCCTCGCGCACCGCCTTGGCCAGGCCGTCCGCGATGGCCTGCTCGGCCTCGCCGTGCGCCAGGGCCTCGGGCAGGGCACCGTCGAAGTACTTGCCGACCATGGCGGCCACCCGCGAGGCCAGGTTGCCGTAGTCGTTGGCGAGCTCGCTGGTGTAGCGGGCCGAGAAGTCCTCCCAGGAGAAGGAGCCGTCCTGGCCGAAGGCGATGGCGCGCAGGAAGTACCAGCGGTAGGCGTCCACACCGAAGTGGTCCGTCAGCTCGTGCGGCGAGATGCCCGTCAGGTTGGACTTGGACATCTTCTCGCCGCCGACCATCAGCCAGCCGTTGGCGACCACCCGCTTGGGCAGCGGCAGCCCGTTGGCCATCAGCATCGCGGGCCAGATCACCGCATGGAAGCGGAGGATGTCCTTCCCGACCAGGTGCACATCCGCCGGGAAGGTCGAGCCGAACTTCTCCGGGTCCGAGCCGTAGCCGACAGCGGTGGCGTAGTTGAGCAGCGCGTCGACCCATACGTAGATGACGTGCTTGTCATCCCACGGGATCTTGATGCCCCAGTCGAAGGTGGAGCGGGAGATCGACAGATCCTCCAGGCCCTGCCGGACGAACTGCATGACCTCGTTGCGCGCCGACTCGGGCTGGATGAACTCCGGGTGCGCCTCGTAGTGCTCCAGCAGCTTCTCGCCGTAGGCGGAGAGCTTGAAGAAGTAGTTCTCCTCCTGGAGCATCTCCACGGGCTTCTTGTGGATGGGACACAGCTTCTGTCCCGCGTACTCGCCCTCGCCGTCGAGGAGTTCGCCGTAGGTCTTGTACTCCTCGCAGGGCACGCAGTACGGGCCCTCGTAGCCGCCCTGGTAGATCTCACCGCGGTCGTACAGGTCCTGGACGAACTCCTGGACGCGGTCGGTGTGCCGCTTCTCCGTGGTGCGGATGAAGTCGTCGTTCGCGATCTGCAGGTGCTTCCAGAGGGGCTTCCACGACTCCTCGACAAGCTTGTCGCACCACTCGCCCGGACTGACCCCGTTGGCCTCGGCGGTGCGCATGATCTTCTGACCGTGCTCGTCCGTGCCGGTGAGGTACCACACCTTCTCGCCGCGCTGACGGTGCCAGCGGGTGAGCACGTCGCCTGCGACGGTCGTATAGGCGTGGCCCAGGTGGGGAGCGTCGTTCACGTAGTAAATGGGGGTCGAGACGTAGTACGCCTCGGTGCCCGCCTGCTCTGATCCAGTGGCCGCCATACCCGAATCCTATCGGCCGTGTGCCATCCGTTTTCCCGCCGGTTTTCCCGCCGGGTTTCCCGTCGGTGTTTCCACCCTCCCGGCCACGGAGCGTCAAGGTGCCGAGCGATCGGTCACTCCTGGTGGGGGCCGTCGCAGCCGAAGAACAACGGTCATCGTTCGGCTACATGCGTGCACTCAGACGGCGACGAACGCTCAATTACCGCCGCGACGCGGGCACGATGCGGCCTGGGCAAAGCGTTGGCCCCTTGACGGGGACGCTGGCTGCGGCAATGCCGCCCCGCCGACGGGGGGCGACGCACGGTGATGCGCCGGGTGCGTCGTGTGCAATGTGGCGGTCGAGCGACGACAGTGACGGCGAAGGAGGTGGCGGCGTGCAGTCCGAGGGGCCCAACCCCGGTACGTGTTGCCGCTGCGATCTGCCGGTGCGGCACCGCGCCCTGATCGCGATCATCGAGACGGGCTCCGGGCCCGGCGGCAGCGCGTACGCCTGCCTGCCCTGCGCCCGTGACTATGCGAAGACCTCGCTCGCCCCGGAGTGGATCGGCGAGACGATCGCCCACGCGGAGGCCATGCGGGTGGCTTTCGACGACGAGGAGTGCGCGGCCACGGGCCGGGGCGAGGGCTCCCCCAGCCTCCGGCCGGAAGGTGCCCCCAGGCCCTGAGCCGTGTCCGGCGGAAGGAAGGGCTCCCAAGCGAAGGGGATGCGCCCCGACAGGGGCGCGGGGAACTTCGCGACCGGCCACGCCCCACCCGCAGTCCGCGTGCTTCGGGCAGGAGCGCCGCCTTACCGGCACAAGCGGACGAGCACGGCTCTCAGGCTTCGCGGGTGATCGCGTGTTCACCCGGGGTTCACCCTGAGGTCGTTCCTTCGCGCATCCGTGCGCCTAGCGTCACGGCGGCGTACGGCGTACAAGCGCACACCGCGCCATCGCGCACACCGCGCATACCGCGCACAGACCGGAGGAACGACGATGCGAAAGCCGCTGCCGCTGCTCACTTCGCACCCCACGGGAAGATCAGCGATGACCTGCCGCTACCGCTGCGGCGACGCCTGCTTCCATGAGGTGCCCAACACCAGCTCCAACGAGTACGCAGGCGACGTCATCGCCCGGGCCCTCTCGCGCCGGTCGGTGCTGCGCGCCGGTGCCGTCGTCGGTGTCGCCGCCACGGCCGTGGGCACCGGGGTCACCGGTCCCGGCTCCGGTTCCGGGACCGCGTCGGCCGCCGTACCGGCCGCCAAGGGCGACAAGGCGGGCGGCCGGCCGGCCAAGGGCCTGCGGTTCGAGCCGGTCGCGCCGAACACCGCGGACAAGGTCACCGTCCCCGAGGGGTACGGCCAGAACATCGTCATCCGCTGGGGCGAGCCCATCCTGCGCGGGGCGCCGGACTTCGACCCCGAGCGGCAGAGCGCCAAGGCGCAGGCGGGACAGTTCGGCTACAACAACGACTTCCTCACGCTGCTGCCGCTGTCCTCGCAGCAGCGCGGCCAAGGCGCCGACCAGCTCCTGGTGGCCAACCACGAGTACACGGACGAGGTGCTGATGTTCGCCGGGTACGACCCGGAGAAGCCCACCCGCGAGCAGGTCGAGATCGCCTGGGCGGCGCACGGCCTGTCCGTCGTCGCCGTGGCCGGCCAGGAGCGTACGGGCGCGCTGCGTGCCGTACCCCGCCACCCGCTCAACCGGCGGATCACCGCCACCACCCCGTTCGAGGTCACCGGGCCGGCCGCGGGCGGCGCGCTGCTGCGCACCAAGGCCGACCCGCGCGGGCGCCGGGTGCTGGGCACGCTCAACAACTGCTCGGGCGGCACCACCCCCTGGGGCACGGTGCTCTCCGGCGAGGAGAACTTCAACCAGTACTTCGCCAACGCGGAGAAGGTGACCGACCCCGAGCGCGCCGCCACCCTCAAGCGGTACGGCGTGGTGGGCGGGGCCAGCGAGCGGCGCTGGGAGGAGTTCGACGAGCGGTTCGACCTCACCAAGGAGCCGAACGAGGTGCACCGCTTCGGCTGGGTGATCGAGCTTGACCCGTACGACCCCGACTCCACGCCCCGCAAGCACACCGCGCTCGGCCGCTTCAAGCACGAGGCGGCCCAGCCGCGGCTGTCCTCGGACGGGCACGCGGTCGTCTACATGGGCGACGACGAGCGCTTCGACTACTTCTACAAGTTCGTCTCCAAGAAGACGATGCGCCGCGGGACAAGCGCCGAGGACCGCCGCCACAACATGTCCCTGCTGGACGAGGGCACCCTCTACGTCGCCAAGCTGACCGGCGACAGCCCGGCCGAGGAGATCGACGGAAAGGGCACGCTGCCCGAGGACGGCGAGTTCGACGGCACCGGCCGGTGGCTCCCGCTGGCCAGCGGCGACAAGTCGTTCGTCGAGGGCATGACGGCCGAGGAGGTGTACGTCTTCACACGGCTGGCCGCCGACAAGGCGGGCGCCACCAAGATGGACCGCCCCGAGGACGTCGAGGCCAGCCCGCGCACCGGCCGAGTGTATGTGGCGCTGACCAACAACACCGACCGCGGCAAGGACGGCAAGCCGGGGCCCGACGAGGCCAACCCGCGCAACGCCAACAAGCACGGGCAGGTGCTGGAGCTCGCCGAGCGCGGCAACAACCCCACCTCGCGGACCTTCTCCTGGCGGCTCTTCCTGGTCTGCGGCGACCCGGAGGACCCGGGCACCTACTTCGGCGGCTTCCCCAAGGACCAGGTCAGCCCGATCTCCTGCCCGGACAACGTCACCTTCGACGCGTTCGGCAACCTGTGGCTGTCCACGGACGGCAACCAGCTGGGCTCGCACGACGGGCTGTTCGGCGTGGCCACGGCCGGATCGCGGCGCGGTGAGGTGAGGCAGTTCCTGACCGTCCCGACGGGCGCCGAGACCTGCGGACCGGTGGTGCAGGACCGCCGGGTGCTGGTCTGCGTGCAGCACCCCGGGGAGGTGGACGGCGCCTCGGTCGAGAAGCCCGCCTCCACCTGGCCGGACGGACCGGGCACATATGTCCGCCCCGCGGTGGTGGCCGTCTGGCCGAAGGACGGCTCCGAAGTCGGACGGTGAGGTGCAGGACCGCGACGTACCGTCGCGAAGCGTGAGGGCGGGCCCCGTCGGCGGTGACCGGCGGGGCCCGCCTGCTGCGGGAAACTGCGCGGTGGCGACTCCCCTGGGCCCGTGCGAGGGTGACAACAAGGACAAGAGGGCCGAAAGCTCCCCCAGCCTCCGGCCGGGGACCCCCAGGCATTGCGGGTGCAGCCATGGAGCGAACCAGGATTCTGATCGTCGGCGGCGGCTTCGCCGGGGTCGAGTGCGCACGCGGACTGGAGCGTGGTCTGCGGCCCGAAGAGGCGGAGATCAGTCTCGTCACCCCCGCCAGCTACGAGCTCTATCTCCCCCTGCTCCCCCAGGTCGCGGCCGGGGTGCTCACCCCGCAGTCGGTCGCGCCGCCGCTGCGCAGGCTGCTGCGCAGGACCTCCATCGTCCCCGGCATGGTGATCGGGATCGATCCGCACGGGAAGATGTGCGTGGTCCGGCTCATCAGCGGCGAGACCGTCAACCAGCGCTATGACCGGCTGATCCTCACCCCCGGCAGCGTCACCCGCAGCTTCGACATCCCCGGACTCGACGAGCAGGCACGCGGCATGAAGACGCTCGCCGAGGCCGCCTACATCCGCGACCATGTGATCGCCCAGCTCGATCTGGCGGCGGCCACCACCAACGCGCAGGAGCAGAAGGAGCGGTTGCAGTTCGTCGTGGTCGGCGGCGGCTACGCGGGCACCGAGACCGTCGCCTGCCTCCAGCGGCTCACCAACTCCGCCGCAAAGCGCTATCCGCGGCTCGATCCCGACCTGATCAAATGGCATCTGCTGGACATCGCGCCCAAGCTGATGCCGGAGCTCGGCACGAAGCTGGGGCGGCGTGCCCAGCAGATCCTGCGCGAGCGCGGCACCGATGTCTCGCTGGGTGTCTCCGTGGCCAAGGCCGAGGAGCGGCGGATCACGCTGACCGACAACCGGGTGCTGCCCTCCCGCACCCTGATCTGGACGGCAGGCGTCGCCGCCAGCCCGCTGATCGGCACCCTGGACGCGGAGACGATCAAGGGGCGGCTGGTCGTCAACGCCGACTTCACGGTGCCGGGCCATCCGGGCGTGTACGCGCTGGGCGACGCGGCAGCCGTACCCGATCTGACGAAGGTCGGCGGCGCGGTGTGCCCGCCCACCGCACAGCACGCCAGCCGCCAGGGCAAGCACATGGCCCGCAATCTGATCGCCGCGCTGCGGGGCGAGCCCATGACGCCCTACCGGCACAAGGACCTCGGTCTTGTGGTGGACCTCGGCGGCACGGACGCGGTGGCCCGCCCGCTCGGGTACGAGTTCTCCGGGTTCCGCGCGCAGGTCATCGCGCGCGGCTACCACCTGATGGCGCTGCCCACCTTCACCGCGAAGGCCCGCACGGTGGCGAACTGGAACCTCAACGCTCTGACCGGGGACGACTTCCTGCGCACCGGCTTCCTCTCCCGCCGCCCCGCCACCCTCCAGGACATGGAGGCCACGGATGCCTACCTCACTCAGGAACGAGCCCGGGAGCTGACGCCATGAGGTGGTTCTTCCGCACCGTGGTCGGCGCCGTCATCCGGGAGATCGTCCGCGCGTTCTCCCGTGGTGGCCGCTGAGCCTTGACTTGAAGTGAGGTTGAAGTCGGAGGGTGGGGATCTCGCAGCCAGTGAGAGCCCCGAGCCGGAAGGCACCACCATGCACGCCGTCGTCCTGCACACGTTCGGCCCCGCCGAGAACCTCCGTTACGAGACACTGCCCGACCCCGAACCGGGCCCGGGACAGGTGCGGATCGCCGTCCGCGCCGCCGGGGTCCATGCCATCGAGACCGTCCTGCGGGCCGGGGTGACCGAGGGGCTCGTACCACCGCTGCCCGAACTGCCCGCCGTGTTCGGCGGCGAGGTCTCCGGCGCCGTCGACGCGGTCGGCCCCGACGTCGACCCGGGCTGGCTGGGCCGCGACGTGGTGACCGCGAGCGGCACCCCCGGCGGCTACGCGGAGCTCGCCCTCGCTGATGTCACGGAGCTGCTGGAGCGGCCCGCCAACCTTGGCCACGAGGCCGCCGTCGCGGCGGTGGTGACGGGCGGGACGACGGTCGGCGTGCTCGCCCAGGCGGAGTGGGGGACGCAGGACGTGGTGCTGGTCAACTCCGCGGCCGGCGGCATGGGACGGCTCCTGGTGCAGCACTTCCACGCGCTGGGCGCGGTGGTGATCGGCGCCGCCGGCGGCCCCGCGAAGGCGGCGGCCGTCCGCGAACTGGGTGCCGACCTGGCCGTCGACTACAACCTGCCCGACTGGCAGCGGACGGTTGCCGACTGGCTGGCCGGGCCGGGTGGGGGCCGCACCCTCACCGCCGTACTGGACGGGGTCGGCGGCGAGAAGGCCCGCACCGCATTCGGACTGCTCGGCGCGGGCGGCCGCTTCGTGACGTACGGCGCCATTTCCGGTACCCCGTTCCTCCCCTCCCCCGACGAGCTCGCGGCCCGCGCCGTCACACACGTGGACGCGCTGGGTGCCCTGCTCGCCCACCCCGAGCGCACCCCCGCCTACCGTGCCGAGGCCCTCGCCCGTACCGCCGCCGGTGTCTTCTCCCACACCACCCACCCCTTCCCCCTCTCCGACGCCGCCCAGGCCCACAAGGCCCTCGAACAGCGGGAGACGACGGGGAAGGTCGTCCTGATCCCGTAGGGGGGCCTGCCCGACACCTGCAGACTGCAGGCGCGTTGTGGCTTGTCGCGCAGTCCCCCGCGCCCCTGACGGGGCGCGTCTCCCTGCGAAGCTTGGGCAGTCTGCTCCCCCAAGCTCTTCGAGCAGGGGGTACCCCCAGGGCGCAGGGTGGGCAAGCGCAGCCCCCGTGCCGGGTACACAAGATCCGCGGGGCAAGACCTGGCGCCGTAAGTCCGCCCGGCCGGGGAAGACGTGCCGCCGGTCTGGCCCGAGGAGCCCGGCAGCCGGCAGAAGATGCTGCACCTGGATCTGCTGGTACCGGATCTCGCGGCGGCGGTGCGGGAGGCCGTCGCCGCGGGGGCCACGCTCGCGCCGGAGCAGCCGCAGGACGACGTCCGGGTGCTGCTCGATCCGGCGGGCCATCCCTTCTGTGTCTTCCTGCAATGAGTGTCCTGGAATGCAAGGTTCCGGAATGCCTGCTCTTGTTCCGAAACGACCCGGTGGCCGCGTGGGGGCACGCATTCGGTGGGGGAATCCGGGCACAGTTGGGGGAGAGCAAGGAACGACGAGAAGTCTGAGGAGCCCGCATGCCCACGGTGCCGGTGGTGCGCAGCCTGCGCAGAGTGGTGCGGCCACGCGCGTCGCGTCCGGGGGTGGACCTGTCGCATCCGGCGCGCTCGCCGCTGGGCACCTCCGTTGTGAGCTGCGTCGCCTACGACCGCGAGGGCACGCGGCTGATGGCGGAGTGCGGTATCGCGGACGCGCTGGCCTGCGTCCGCAAGGGCGGGAGCAGCCGCGAAGGGGGCGGCTTCGTCTGGATCGGTCTGCACGAGCCGACGGAGGCCGAGTTCGAGGGCATCACCGAGCTGTTCGGGCTGCACCCGCTCGCCGTGGAGAACGCCCTGGAGCCGCACCAGCGACCGAAGGCCGAGTGGTTCGGCGGCGACATGATGTACGCCGTCTTCAAGACGGTCACCTACGTGGAGCACGAGAAGCTGACCGCCACCAGCGAGGTGGTGGACACCGGCGAGATCGTCGTCTTCACCGGCGCCGACTTCGTGATCACCGTACGGCACGGCCGGCACGGCTCCCTCGGCCCGCTGCGCGAGGCGCTGGAGACCGAGCCGGAGCGGCTGGCACAGGGCCCGGCGGCCGTGCTGCACGCGATCGCCGACCACGTCGTGGACGACTATCTGCTGGTCGCGGACGAGGTGCAGACCGACATCGACGCCCTGGAGAGCGATGTCTTCGCCTCCGAGACCCCCTCCGGAGGAAGCAGCAGCGGCGGGCTGTCCGGCACCGGCCGTATCTACCAGCTCAAACGCGAGCTGCTCGAACTCAAGCGCGCCACCCTGCCGTTGGCCCGGCCGCTGGAGTTGCTGTCCGACCGACCCAACCGCCTCATCGACCCCGAGATACGCAAGTACTTCCGGGACGTCGCCGACCACTTGGCCCGCGTCACCGAGCAGATCGCCTCCTTCGAGGCGCTCCTCGACTCGATCCTCCAGGCCCATCTGGCGCAGGTCTCCACAGCCCAGAACGAGGGCATGCGCAAGATCAGTGCCTGGGTTGCCATCGTCGCGGTCCCGACGATGGTGTGCGGCATCTACGGGATGAACTTCGACCACATGCCCGAGCTGCGCTCGCCGCTCGGCTATCCGCTGACCCTCGTCGTCATCACCGCCACCTGCGTGGCCATGTACCGCGCGTTCCGGAGGAATGGCTGGTTGTGAACCTGGGCTGGTGAGGGGGCGCGTGAGGGGGAGCCCCTTGCCGGCTCCGGCAGGCTGCGGGTGGGTTGTGGCTGAGCGCGCAGTTCCCCGCGCCCCTGACGGGGCGCGGTTCGGAAATCCCGAACCCTGGATCCGGGTGCGGGCTCCATCGCGCGGGTGACCTGCGATTCCGTAGCGTCGTCGGCATGGTGAACGCAGACAACGAACGGCCGCCCGCCGCACTGGTGCTGACCGGAGTGACCCGGCGCTACGGGCGGCGCCGGGGCGCCGTAGACGCGCTGCGCGGTGTCGACGTGGAGCTGGCACGGGGCAGCTTCACGGCGGTGATGGGGCCCTCGGGATCGGGCAAGAGCACCCTCTTGCAGTGCGCTGTCGGCCTGGACCGGCCGACCCGGGGCAACGTACGGATCGGGGGCCAGGAGCTGACGCGGATGGGCCGCCGCGCCCTCACCCGGCTGCGCCGGGAGCGGATCGGCTTCGTCTTCCAGTCCTTCAACCTGCTGCCCGCGCTGACCGCGGAGCAGAACGTGGGGCTCCCGCTGCGGCTGGCGGGCACCGGCACCCGCCGGGCCCGCACCGCGGCCCGGGACGCGCTGGCCCGCGTCGGTCTCGCCGACCGCGCCCACCGCCGTCCCGCCGAACTCTCCGGCGGCCAGCAGCAGCGCGTCGCCCTCGCGCGGGCGCTGGTCACCGAACCGGAGGTCGTCTGCGCCGACGAACCGACCGGGGCGCTCGACCCGACGACCGCCGAGGAAGTGCTGGCGCTGCTGCGGCAGTCGGTGGACGAGCTGGGCGCCACGGTCCTGATGGTCACGCACGACCCGGCGGCGGCTGCCCACGCCGACCGGGTGCTGTTCCTGGCGGACGGCCTGGTCGTGGACGAGTACACGGCCGCCGCCGGGATAGGGGAGGCCGGGTCCGGAAGCGGCAGGGGGAGCGCTTTCGGGCTCGGCAGCGGGGGCGCGGGTCCCGCCGTCCTACGGGGGGACGGCGGGGCCGCGGCGCACATCGCCCGGCGGATGCGGACCCTCACCGGCCCAGAAACCGGTGCCGCGCCGGAGGGCGACCGGGCGGAGGTGGCTGTATGACCACCGGACTCGCCAGGGCCTCCGTGCGGGCGCGGCCCAGCGCCTTCGCCGGGGTGTTCTCCGTGCTCGTGCTCTCCGCGACCGTCGTCACCGCCTCCGTCGCCATGCTGCGGACCGCCGCCGGGATCCCGGCGGGGGAGGCGCGGGAGGCGGTGAGCACCATGGGGGCGGGCTTCACCGTGGTGACCGTCTACCTGTCGGTCTTCGTCATCGCCCAGGTCATGGCGCTCACCGTGGCCGCGCGGGCGCGGGAGAACGCGGTGCTGCGCGCTGTGGGGGCGCTGCCGTGGCAGATCCGGCGTACGGTCGCCACCGAGGCGCTGTGCACGGCACTGCCCGCGCTGCCCGTCGGCTACGGACTCGGCTGCGTACTCGCATACGAGTGGCGGGACGGGATGGCCACGCACGGGCTGTTGCCGCACGGCGTCCCCCTCACCGTCGGCTGGCCGCCCGCACTCGCGGCGGCAGGCGTGCTGTTCGTCACCTCGCAGCTCGGCGGGCTGCTGGCCGCGCATCGCGCCGCGCGGGCCCGCCCGATGGACGCGCTCGGCGAAGCGGCGGGCGCCCGCCGCGGGGTGACGCTCACCGGGGTCGTCCGCGGCATCGGTGCCGTCCTCGCCCTGTTCGGCGCCGCCGTGCTGACGGCGATCACCGCCGCGGGGCCGCGCGAGGACGTGGGGGAGCATCTGCCGCTGGTGCTGCTCGCCTACCTGGTCGGGGTCGGGTTCGCGGGGCCCGCGATCGGGCGGACGGCAGCGCGGCTGCTGGCCGTGCCGGTACGGCTGTTGACGCTGCCGCGTGCGCTGGGCGGCGGAGCCGCCGCCGAGCTGGCGTTCGCGCAGGCCCGCGCCACCTCCCGGCGGCTGTCGTCGGCCATCACGCCGGTCGCGCTGGTCGTGGCGTTCACGCTGGTCAAGCTGGCGGCGCTGGCAGCGGTCGCCGAACCGTCCTGGGTCGACCTGTTCGCGACGGTCCTCTACGCGACCTTCGCCGCCTTCGCCGCCGCCAACACCATGGTGCTGCTCAGCACCGAACGCCGCCGCGAGGTCGCACTGTTGCGCGCGGTCGGCGCGGGCGCGGGGCAGGTCCTGCGGATGCTGGTGGCCGAGGCCCTGACCGTCACCTGCGCCGGCTTCGGCGCGGGCGTCGCCGTCGCCCTCGCGGTGACGCTGCCGCTGGGCGACGCCGCGGGAGCTTCGCTCTCCGCGCTGCCGTTGACGACCTGGGCGGGCACGGGGGCTGGAGTGCTCGCCCTGGCCTTGGCCGCCACTCTGGCCCCCCTGCCGGGCCACTTGCGGCGGGCACCGGGGTGAGGGGACCCTCTTCGGTTTGTGGGCAATCGTTGCGCTGGGCTGGGGGAAGAACCGCCGCCCGCAACCGGGAATGGTGACTGTGACAGCAGCTCTCGATCTCATCGGCATCCCCGCAACGCGGAAAGCCCGACGAGCAGCGGCGTACGCCCTCGCAGGGGTCGTCCCCGCCCTGCTGGGCGTCCCCGCACTGGCGCTGCTCGCAGTGGGTGCGGCCCTGTGCGTGACCCGCGCGGGGCTGCCGGTGCTCTCCCTCGGGCTGACGGCCGTCCGCGGGCTGACGGCCGTGCACCGGGTGCTGCTGCGCGGGCTGCTCGGCGAGGACGTACCGGCGCCGCCACGCGCCCACCCGTTGCGGGCAGCGAACGACGCGGCGTCCTGGAGATGCGCGGCGTACGCCGTGATCAACGCGCCCCTCGGCGTGCTCCTCTTCGTCGTCCAACTGCCGGTGCGGCTGTACGGGTTGGCGCTGCTGTCGTACCCGCTGTGGTTCCGCGCCGTGTGGCAGAACGGGCACCACGGTCTCGAACTCACCGGCACCGTCCCGCTCGACAGCTGGCCCCGGGCGATGGCCGTTGCCGCCGCCGGGCTGGTGCTGCTGGTGGCGGCCGGCTGGGCGGGGCGCCAACTGACCGCGCTGGTCCGGCTGCTGGCCCGTACGCTGCTCGCCCCGCCGCCCAGCGACGACCTGGCCGAGCGCGTGCACGATCTGGAGGAGACCCGCGCCCTGGCCGTACGGGACTCCGCGGCCACCCTGCGCCGTATCGAACGCGACCTGCACGACGGCGCGCAGGCCCGCCTGATCGCCCTCGCCATGGCGCTGACCCGCGCCAAGGAGGCGCTCCGCGCGCCCGAACCGTCCCCGGCGAACGCCGCCAAGGCCCGCGATCTGGTGGAGCAGTCCCTCGGCACGGCCCGTACCGCGTTGGGCGAGCTGCGCGATCTTGTACGCGGCATCCACCCGCCCGTCCTCGACAAGGGCCTGGCCCCCGCTCTGGCGTCCCTCCGCTCGGACATCGAGTCCCCTTCGCTGCGGGTGGAGTTGCGGTCCGAACTGCTGTCCGGGCCACGCCCGCCCGAGGCGGTGGAGACCATCGCCTACTTCTGCGCGGCCGAGCTGCTGACCAACGCCGCCCGGCACGCGGACGCCGAACGCATCGTGGTCAGCGCCTGGATACAACTCGAGAGCCCTGACCGCGTCCTGGTGCTGGTGGTCGAGGACGACGGCCGGGGCGGGGCGACCCCCGTCCCGCCCGCACCTGGCGGCTCCTCCGGACTGCGGGGCCTGTCCGAGCGGGTACGTACCGTGGACGGCACACTGTCCCTCGACAGTCCGCCCGGCGGCCCGACGACAGCGACGGTCCGCCTGCCGTTCGCCGCAGCACAGTTCGCCGCACCACAGCAGGAGACGACGACGTGACGACCCCGACAGGACCAGCACTCCGGCTGGTGATCGCCGAGGACGCGGCCGTCGTACGGGAGGGGCTGGTCGGGCTGCTCACCGACCGGGGCCTGGAGGTGGCCGCGGCGGTCGGCGACCCGGACGCGCTGCTGGCGGCCGTGGAACGTACCCGCCCGGATGCCGTCGTGGCGGACATCCGGATGCCCCCCACGCACCGGGACGAGGGGCTGCGCGCTGCGGCCGAACTGCGCCGCCGTCACCCCCGGTTGGGCATCCTGCTGTTCTCCCAGTACATCGAGACCAGCTACGCGCACACCCTCCTCGCGGACGGCCCGGCCGGTATCGGGTATCTCCTCAAGGACCGCGTACTGGACGTCGACGAGTTCGTGGAGGCACTGCACCGGGTGGTGGCCGGTGGCACCGCGCTGGACCCGGACGTCATCTCCCGGCTGCTGCGGTCTCGTCCCACCCTCGCGGCACTCACCCCCCGCGAGCACGAGACCCTCGCGCATATGGCCGCGGGGCTCACCAACGCGGCCATCGCCACCCGGATGGACATCTCCCAGCGGGCGGTGGAGAAGCACACGGCCACCATCTTCGACAAGCTGGAGATCCCGCGTACGACGGCCACCCACCGCCGCGTCCAGGCGGTGCTGCACTATCTGGAAGACCGCTACCAGGAAGGCCAGGAGGGCGACCCGCACTGACGGGCCGCCCTCCTGGCAAGATCCGGCAGCGCTACAACACCAGCGACAGCAGCAGCAACAGCACCAGCGCGACGACGGAGATGATCGTCTCCATCACCGACCAGGACTTGATCGTCTGGCCGACGTTCATCCCGAAGTACTCCTTCACCAGCCAGAATCCGGCGTCGTTGACGTGGCTGAAGAAGAGCGACCCGGCGCCGACGGCGAGTACCACCAGCGCGGTCTGCGTCGTGGACATGTCGGTGGTCAGCGGGCCGACGAGTCCCGCGGCGGAGACCGTGGCCACCGTCGCGGAGCCGGTCGCCAGCCGGATGCAGACGGCGATGATCCAGCCGAGCAGCAGCGCGGGGACGGACCAGTCCTTGGAGAGGTCCAGGATCATCTGGCCGATGCCGACGTCGACCAGCGTCTGCTTGAAGCCGCCGCCTGCGCCGACGATCAGCAGGATGCCGGCGATCGGCCCGAACGAGCCCGCCACGGTGGAGGAGAGCCGGTCCTTGGTGAAGCCCGCGGCCCTGCCGAGGGTGAACATCGCGACCAGCACCGCCACCAGCAGCGCGATCATCGGGTCGCCGACGACGTCCATGACGCGCTGCACGGTGTCTTCGGGGTCGTCGATGACGATGTCGGCGAGCGCCTTGGCGAGCATCAGTACGACCGGCAGCAGCACCGTCGTCAGCGTGCTGCCGAACCCGGGCCGCCGGTCCAGCTCCGCGCTGGCGCGCTCGGGCACGACCCCTTCGGGCGGTGTGGTGTCGACCCAGCGCGCGGCCACCTTGCCGAACAGCGGCCCTGCGACGACGAGGGTGGGGATACCGACGACGAGGCCGAGACCCAGCGTCACGCCCAGATTGGCGTTCATCGCGTCGATGGCGACCAACGGGCCGGGGTGCGGCGGCACCAGCCCGTGCATCACGGACAGCCCGGCGAGGGCGGGGATGCCGACGCGCATCACCGAGTAGTTGCCGCGCTTGGCCACCAGCAGCACCACCGGGATCAGCAGGACCAGCCCGACCTCGAAGAACATCGGCAACCCGACGATGCCCGCGATCAGCGCCATCGCCCAGGGAATGCTGCGCCTGCTCGCCCTGGCCAGGATCGTGTCGACGATCTGGTCGGCACCGCCGGAGTCGGCGAGCAGCTTGCCGAGGATGGCACCCAGCGCGATGAGGACGCCGACGCCGGAGACGGTGTCCCCGAGGCCGGTGCTGAAGCTCTCGATGGCCTTGTCGAGCGGCGCCGCCGCCACGGCACCCAGCGCGAGGGTGCCGACGGTCAGCGCCAGGAACGCATGCAGCTTGAACCGGGTGATGAGAACGACGATGACGGCGATGCCGACCAGGGCGGCGATCCCCAACTGGGCGTTGCCGGCGGACGTGATGGGGTCCGGTTGCTGCGACCCCGCGGCCAGCATCTCGGCACTGAGATGGCGCACGGCTCTTCCTTCTTCGCGGTGGGTGGGTCAGGGGGGTGGGTCGGGGAGGGGTCAGAAGTTGCTGACCGACTGGACGGTATGCGCACGGGGCAGCGACCCCAGCCCGGCCAGGGCCCGCCCGGTGACGGCGTGCGGCCCGGGTGCGACATCGATCACGACGCCGGGCTCGTCCGGCGCCAGCGGTTCGAGGGTCGCGAACTGCGAATCGAGCAGCGCGACCGGCATGAAGTGATCCGCGCGCCCGGCCATCCGCCGGGCGATCAGCGCGCGGTCGCCGGTGAGGTGGAGGAAGACGGTTCCGGGGGCGGCGGCCCGCAGCCGGTCGCGGTAGGCCCGCTTGAGCGCCGAGCAGCTGACGACCCCGCCGAGCCCCTCGCGGCTGTGCGCCCAGGCGCCGATCGCATCCAGCCACGGCGCCCGGTCGGCGTCGTCGAGCGGGGTTCCGGCGGACATCTTGGCGACGTTGGCGGGCGGGTGGAAGGCGTCTGCCTCGGCGTACGGCACGCCGAGCGCGTCGGCGAGCAGCCGCCCCACGGTGGTCTTGCCGGTGCCCGCCACTCCCATGACGACCACGACGTCCTGACCGGTCTTCCCGGTCGTCTCGCTCCGCACCTCATCTCACCGTCCTCATCGACATCGACCTTGGCGCGGAGGACACTCAACCCCATAGGTCACACGTATTCAATAGTTGGAAACCAATTAGTCATACTTAATTGCCCGTGACGAGGAGCACGTAGGCTGAACGTCCCGGGCGTTCGCCGAGCGCACGGGGAGGGGTGGAGACGACCGGGGAGACGCATGACCAGCCACGACGAGGGCGCCGACGGCTCGGAGCAGGGCCAAGGACCACGGGTGCGCGAGCGCGGACTGCACGGCAGGGTGCTCGCCTCGCTCGGCCCCGCGATCACAGCGGGTGAGTACCCGCCGGGCACGGTGCTGCTCACCGAGGAGCTGGCAGCGCGCTACGAGGTCTCCCGCACGGTGGCGCGGGAAGCCGTACGGGTGCTGGAGTCCATGCACCTGGTGGAGTCGCGCCGCAGGGTCGGGGTCACCGTGCTGCCCCCCGAGCAGTGGAACGTCTACGATCCGCAGGTCATCACCTGGCGCCTCGCCGGCGCCGACCGGGGCCGCCAGCTGCGCTCCCTCACGGTGCTGCGCTCGGCCGTCGAACCGGTCGCGGCCCGCCTCGCCGCCGAGCAGGCCACTCCCGAGGAGTGCGCCGCGCTGACCGAGCACGCCCTGGGCATGGTCGCCACCTCGCGCGGCGGGCAGCTCGACAACTACCTGGTGCACGACATCGACTTCCACCGTGCCGTGCTGCGCGCCTCCCGCAACGAGATGTTCGCCCGCCTCGGCGATGTCGTCGCGGCCGTCCTCACCGGCCGTACCCAGCACGACGTGATGTTCAGCGACCCCCGCCAGGAGGCCGTCACCCTGCATGTCCAGGTGGCCGAGGCCGTCCGCGAGCGCGACGGCGCCCGCGCCGAACGCATAATGCGCACCATCACCGAGGACGCCATGGCGGAGCTGGACGTACTGGCGCCGTAGCTGCCTGCGGCTCGCCCGAAAAGGTCACGCGGTCACTGGCAGGTGCCTTCCAGAGCGCGGGCCCGCGCGGAGGCGTCGACGATGAGCTCATGGCAGAGCCCTCCGGCGACACCTCCCCGCCACGCCCCGGTGCCCCGTCCTGGGCGTGGCCGCTGCTGGGCCCGGCTGTCGCGGTGCTCTTCGTGGCGTACTTCCTGCTGCCGGCGCAGGTGCTGGGGCCCGAGCGGCCGGCGCTGAGCTGGACTGTGTTCATCGTCGTGCTGGCGGCCATCGCCGCGCTGCTGCTCAAGCACATGCGGGACGCGATGTTCGACCGGCCCGGCACGGTCGTGGCGCTGGTGTCGCTGATGTGCTTGTCGGTGCTGGTGTTCTCCTCGGCGTACTTCGTGATCTCGCACGATCCGGGCGAGTTCCACGGCCTGCGCACCCGGCTGGACGCCTTCTACTTCACGCTGCTGACCCTGGCCACCGTCAGCTACGGCGACATCCAGCCACGCGGTCAGTCCGCGCGACTGCTCATCCTGCTCCAGATCCTCTACACACTGGTCTTCCTCACCGCCGCCGCGACCTCCCTCACGGGCAAGCTGCGCCGCACCGCAGCAAGCCGCCCCCCACGAGGGAGGGCCCGGAAACGCGGTCCCGGCTGAGTCACCGCCGACGACGCGGGCAACTACCGCCACCGGCGCGGCGGGTGCGGCACGGCCCGCATCGCGCGAGGCGCCGTCCCGCGCACCCCGGCGCTGTCAGTCCCCCGTGCGAGGATGCGAAGCGGCCTTGCGAACGATCGCTTACGGGGATGGCCGTCCGAGCCACGTCAGCTGAGTCAGGGACAGGGGCAAGACGATGCGTACTGTGACCATCACCGGAAGCCGCACGGCGGGGCACCACGACTCCGCCCACTATGCGCAGCTCTTCACGGCGTATTTGGCGCCGTTCGCGGCCGACGCGCACTTCTACCTCGGCGGCGCCCGCGGAATCGACAGCCTCGCGCTGACATGGCTGGCGAACGAGACGAGCGCCTGGCTCACCGTGGCCGTCCCCGGCACGCTGGACCAGCAGCCGCCCGAGGCAAGACATGCGGTCAACCGCGCCTGGGACCGCCTCGCGGAGGTCGTCGAACTCGGCGCCGACCCGCTGGACGACGCCGCGTATCTGGCCCGCAACCGGTGGATGGTGGACCGCTCCAGCATGGTGATCGGTTTCCCGGTCGGCACCAGCACCCAGTCCGGCACCTGGCAGACCCTCGACTACGCGTCCCAGCGGGGAAAGGCCCGGCTGATCGTGCCGACCTAGTACTCCAGCGGGGGCGGCGCTGCGTCTCCGTGGCCGATGCCGCGCGACGGCGAGGCCGGAGACGGCAGTTACCGCCCCCACCACATCCCGCTCCGTGGCGCTACAACTTGATCGAGCTCGCCTTGTTGTCGAAGCCGTTGTTCGTCAGGTCCTTGTCCTCACTCTCGGACTGTGCGGTGTAGCCCGACGCACCGGCGCAGTTGGCGCGGTCGTACATCTTCACGCTGTAACTGGTGTTGTTCACCATCGAGCTTGCCTTGTTGCTGAAATCGTCGGTGGACAGATTCCAGCAGCCGAGCCCGTCGTGGACGTAGGCCAGGCCACGACCCTCGAAGTCGTCGTGCTCGTACAGGCAGAGGTACCGGGATGTGCAGTTGTCGCCGGTGACGGCCTGCGTGGTGGCCTGCGCGGTCGAGGGCAGGCCGATCAGGCTCGCGGCGCCCAACGACAGGGCACCTATACCCATAGCGATTTTGCGCTTCACTAGTGCAATCCTCCATAGCAGTGCTGCACGTGCGATGACCCCCGTGGCCTGCCGCCGTGTCAGCTGGGGCTGGAGGATCTTAGCCTTCGACACGATGACGCAGATGCGATTCAAGAAGACTCGGAGGGCTGGCGTGCACCCCTTCGCAGATGTGCAGGCGTCCATTTCAGTTCCACCACAGCGCCAGCACATGTCAGCGGCATGCCTGGGCAGTGGCCACCGTATGCAGAGGAGCAGTTGTGAAGAGAGGGCGATCTCGATGTCGTCGGGAAGGGGCTGCTCGACCTGTTCCAACTGCTCGCGCTCGACGACGAGTGGCTGCGCGAGATCTCGCCCTTCGAGCTGCAACTCGAACGGTAGTGCCCGGCGGCCCGGGATTGGAGCCGGGTGGCCGGGGCACTCGGGCAGCGGAGGTGAGAAGACATGGGTGCCTTGCTACTCGTACTGCTGCTCGCGCTGATCCTTTTCGGCGCGGGGTTCGCGCTGAAGGCGCTGTGGTGGATCGCGGTGATCGTGCTCGTCCTGTGGCTGCTCGGGTTCTTCGTGCGGCCTGCGGTCGGAGGGCGGCGCGGGCGCTGGTACCGCTGGTAGGCGAGGGCTGCCGGCAGGAGCGGCGCTGTCCGCTCCTGCCGGCAGCCAATGGGTCGTAAGGTCACATACATGGACACAACCGCCCTCCTCACGGACGCCTTCACCCGCGTGAACGGCGAGGTCCACTCCACGCTCCGCGGCATCAAGAAGAGGCACCTCAACGAACAGCTCGACCCGGCGACCAACAGGGTGAGCTGGCTGATCTGGCACCTCACGCGGGTGCAGGACGACCACCTCGCCGACGCCGCCGGAACGCAGCAGATCTGGCACGCAGAGGGGTTCGAGGAGCGTTTCGGGCTGCCCCTCCCCTCCGACGACACCGGATTCGGCCACGCGCCCGCGGACGTGGCCGCCGTCCGGGTGGACTCGCCGAAGCTGCTGCTGGAGTACCACGACGCGGTGCACGAACAGACTCTCAACTATCTGGGCACCCTCAATGCCCGGTCGCTCGACCGCATCGTCGACGACGCGTGGGACCCGCCGGTCTCGCTCGGGGTACGCCTCGTCAGCGTCATCGGCGACACCATGCAGCACGTCGGTCAGGCGGCCTTCCTGCGCGGCGTGCTGGAACGCCGCTGAACCCAGATCAAGCCCCAGCCGCAGCACCAGAGCCGAAGAGAGGCGCGCCCCGTGATCCCCCAGCGCACCGCCACCAGCTCAACCCTCACCCTGCATGTCAACGACACCGCGCACACCGTCACCGTCGACCACCGCGCCACCCTCTTGGACGTACTGCGCGAACAGCTCCACCTCACCGGCAGCAAGAAGGGCTGCGACCACGGCCAGTGCGGCGCCTGCACGGTGCTGCTGGAGGGGCGCCGCGCGAACAGCTGTCTGCTGCTGGCGGTGGCGTACGACGGCGCGCATCTGACCACCGTCGAGGGGCTCGGCGACGAGGAGCACCCGCACCCGCTCCAGCAGGCGTTCCACGAGCGGGACGCCTTCCAGTGCGGCTACTGCACACCGGGCCAGATCGTCTCGGGCGTCGGCATGCTGTCCGAGGCCGCCGAAGGCCACCCTTCGCACGCCACTCCGGCCGCGGCACTCCAGCGGGCCACCGGCGCTCCGGTGGAGCTGGACCGCGACGAGATCCGCGAGCGGATGAGCGGCAACATCTGCCGGTGCGGCGCCTATCCGCACATCGTCGAGGCGATCGAGGACGTGATGGCGTACACCGGCGGGCACAGCGATGCCGCGCACGCCCCCCGCCGCAGCGACTCCGACGCCGTACCGGCGAGGTGAGCGTGCGATGAAGCCCTTCACCTTCGAGCGCGCCACCAGCCCCGAACAGGCGGTCTCCGCGTTCGCGGCGCAGCCCCACGCGCGCTTCCTGGCGGGTGGTACCAATCTGGTGGACCTGATGAAGCTCGGCGTCGAGACGCCCGAGCACCTCATCGACGTCTCCCGGCTGCCGCTGAACGACATCGAGCCCACCGCCGACGGCGGCCTCCGTGTCGGCGCCAACGTCCGCAACACCGACCTGGCCGCGCACACATCCGTCTGCCGAAGCTATCCGGCGCTCGCCGAGGCGTTGCTGGCCGGCGCCTCCGGGCAGCTCCGCAATCTGGCCACCACCGGCGGAAACCTTCTCCAGCGCACCCGCTGCCCCTACTTCCAGGACCTCTCGGCGCCCTGCAACAAGCGCGAGCCGGGCTCGGGCTGTTCGGCGCGGGAGGGAGTCAACCGGGACATGGCGGTACTGGGCCACTCCGAGCACTGCGTGGCCACCCACCCCTCGGACATGGCGGTGGCGCTGGCCGCCTACGACGCGGAGGTGGAGCTGCTGGGGCCGGAGGGGAGCCGGACGGTGCCGGCGGCCGAGTTCCACCGGCTGCCCGGTGACACTCCGCAGCGGGACACGGTGATCCGGCCCGGCGAGCTGATCTCGCACGTCACCCTCCCGCCGCCGCCCGCCGGTGCCCGCGCCGCCTACCGCAAGGCCCGCGACCGCGCCTCGTACGCTTTCGCGCTCGCCTCGGCCGCCGCCGTTCTCGCGCTGGACGGCGACGGGACCGTACGGCATGCCGCGCTCGCGTTCGGCGGGCTGGCGCACCGGCCGTGGCGGGCACGTACCGCCGAGCGGATGCTGATCGGCGCGCCCGCCGACGCCGAGACCTTCGCCCGCGCCGCCGACGCCGAACTGTCCGATGCCCGTCCGCTGTCCGACAACGCCTTCAAGGTGCCGCTGGCCCGCAACGTGGCCGTACATATGCTCACCGCCTTGGCCGGTGACGCCCCGAACCGCCCCGCAGGGACGTGAGGACGAGGACGATGGCCGTAGACGACACCACAGACACCACCCGCACCGGCCGCACCGCCGAGCGCGTCCTGGGCTCGCCCGCTCTCCGCCGCGAGGGCCCCGCCAAGGTCACCGGCACGGCGCGCTACGCCGCCGAACACACCCCGCCGGACTGCGCATATGGCTGGCCGGTGGCCGCGGCCGTGCCGCACGGCGGCGTCACCGTCATCGACGACAGCGAGGCCATGGCGCTGCCCGGCGCGCTCGCCGTCCTCACCCATGAGAACGCGCCCCGGCTCGGCGAACCCGACGACCCCACCCTCCACCTGCTCCAGACTCCACGGGTGCCGCACCGCGGCTGGTACGTGGCGCTGGCCATCGGCGAGACGCCGGAGGTGGCCCGCGAGATGGCGCGGGAACTCCGCGTCAGCTACGACGAGGAACCGTACGACGTGCTCGTACGCGCCGACCACCCGGAGCTCTACTCCCCGGAGCAGGCCAACGGCGGCTATCCCGGCGCCCGCGAGGCGGGCGACTTCGATGCGGAGTACGCCGCGGCACCGCACCGCTTCGACCTCACCTACACCCTCGGCCCGCTGCACAACCACCCCATGGAGCCGCACGCCGCGACCGCCGTGTGGGAGGGCGGGCATCTGATCGCCTACGACTCCAGCCAGGGCGCCACCCTGGTGAGCGAGACGCTGGCCGCGATGTTCGACCTCGACCCGCGACAGGTCACCGTCGTCGCCGAACACGTCGGCGGCGGCTTCGGGTCCAAGGGCACCCCGCGTGCTCCGGTGGTGCTTGCCGCGATGGGTGCCAAGCACACCGGGCGCGCCGTCAAGGTTGTCCTGCCCCGCCGGGAGCTGCCCTTCGTGGTCGGCCACCGTGCCCCCACCGTCCAGCGGCTGCGCGTCGGCGCCCGCGACGACGGAACGCTGGCCGCGCTCGGCCACGAGGTGGTCACCCACACCTCCGTCATCAGGGAGTTCGTGGAGCAGGCCGCCGTGCCCTCGCGGGTGATGTACGGCGCCGACGGCAGCCGCACCGGACACCGCGTCGTCGCGCTGAACGTCCCCACCCCCTCCTGGATGCGGGCCCCCGGCGAAGCACCCGGCATGTACGCGCTCGAATGCGCCATGGACGAGGTGGCCACCGCGCTGGACATCGACCCGATCGAGCTGCGGCTGCGCAACATCCCCGACCGGGAGCCCGACAGCGGCAGGCCGTTCAGCAGCCACCACCTCGCCGACTGCCTGCGCGAAGGCGCCCGCCGCTTCGGCTGGGAGCGCCGCGACCCGCGCCCCGGCGCCCGGCGCGACGGCGAACTGCTGCTGGGCACCGGCGTGGCAGCGTCCACCTACCCGGCGTACGTCGCCCCGTCCACCGCCTCCGTCCAGACGATGGGCGACGGCGCCGGGCCCGCCTATCACGTAAGGATCAACGCCACCGACATCGGCACCGGAGCCCGCACCGTCCTCGCCCAGATCGCCGCCGACGAGCTCGGCGTCCCGCTGGACGCCGTCCGGATCGACGTCGGCAGCAGCGATCTGCCCACAGCCCCGCTGGCCGGCGGCTCCTCGGGCACCGCCTCCTGGGGCTGGGCCGTCCACAAGGCGTGCCGCGAGCTGCGGGAGTCGGGCGGCACCATCGTCACCGTCGACACCACCAGCGACGTCCAGGCCCAGGAGGAGTATGCGCGGCACGCCTTCGGCGCCGTCTTCGCGGAGGTCTCCGTCGACGCGGTGACCGGCGAGGTGCGGGTACGCCGGCTGCTCGGCGTCTTCGCCGCGGGCCGCATCCTCAACGCCCGTACGGCCCGCTCACAGTTCATCGGCGGGATGACGATGGGCCTGGGCATGGCGCTGACCGAGCACAGCTCGCTGGACGCCCGGCTCGGCGGCTTCGTCGAGAAGGACCTGGCGGGCTATCACGTCCCTGCACACGCGGACGTCCCCGACATCGACGCGCACTGGATCGAGGAGCACGACCCGCACCTCAATCCGGTCGGCGGCAAGGGCATCGGCGAGATCGGCATCGTCGGCACCCCGGCCGCTATCGCCAACGCCGTCCACCACGCCACCGGCCGGCGCTACCGCGAACTCCCCCTCACCCCGGACCGGGTGGGCCTGATGGGGTGAGGGGGAGCGGGGCTCTGGGACGTGAGCGGAGTTCGGCGGCTGCTTACTGCTGCTTACGTCCTTGTGCTCACTTCCCGGAAGCCAGGGTGCTCACCTGCTCGTGGGACGTGAGGAACGGGGCCGTGGTGTTGACCCGCGAATACCCCTGAGCAAAACCGTCGTCGGAATACAGTTCCGCCCAGCTGTCCGACACCTTGACGCCGTGCTTGTCCGCGATGTGCTGCAGGATCTTCTCGTTGTCCTGAACGTCCCTGCGGGCCATTTCGTCGTAGATCTTTCCGGCTGCGTCCGCCTTCTCGACGGTTTCGTCGAACTTGAGGTGCTGTGCGTCGAAGTCGCTGGCCCACGCGCTTTCGGCACTGCCGATGAGGCTCGAGACGACCACGGCCGAGACAGGGTTGCCGGCGAACCTCTGCATCGCGGAAGCGCCGTACACAATGGTGCCGAAGGCGCCGTTGCCCCACATGCGTCCACTCAAAGTCGCAGCGTCGAACTCCTTGGCCTCCCGGACCGCGGGCCCGATGATCGCCTCCTGCCGCCCGATGGCCATGGTCCCGGACACCTCGCCCGAGGTCCGGAGAATTTCCTCCACCGTGTTTTCCCTGCTGGCGTTGTACCTCTCGTTCGCGGGGAGGTCGCCGGCGAGGTGGTGCTCGAGTACCTGGCTGGTATAGGTCTTCTGCCCGTAGGTCAGCGCCGCGTTCGCGTCGGGATCCTGACCGACCTGGACGAGGAAGCGTGTCGCGTCGGCGTGGTTCATCTCGGCCTGATGCCCCTGCATCGGGAAGAGCTGGTCGCCGTGGCTTCCGTCCTTGATGGCGCGGAAGATGTCGGGCGTGTACTCGGCCGCTGCTTTGCCGAGGTATTCGTGCATGCCGGGCTTGAGCGTGAAATCATCCTCGACGTTCGCGGTCTTCTTGATGATCCGGCTCATCAGCTCGGCCTGGTCCTTGGTGTGCGGGGGGACATCCTTCGGCATCGGCTCGTCGAAGGGGTGCCCGGTGGTGGCCGAGTTCAGCGCGTGGGACATGGCCTGGACGCCGCCCTTGACGTCCTTCAGCTTGCCGTCGTCGGCGACCTCGCCGTCCTCGGGCCAGTCCCGCTTCGAGGTGAAGTAGTCGAAGTTCTCCTTGTCCTTGAAGAACTCCGTGGACGCCTCCGGGTTGTGCCCCAGGGCCTCCATGAACCCTGTGACAGGGTCCTCGCCCGCGTCGTTCTTCGGGCCGAAGTTGAGAAACGCGGAGTCGGACAGGCCGCCGCTGATCCACTTGCTCGTCGGATCGTTCGTCGGGCCGTTCATGGCCGGCTCTTTGTCCTTCTCCATGAGTTTGTTGCCGTAATCATGGAGGAAGTCCTTGTCCCACTTCCCCGTTCGCATCAGATTGCTGAGCACCTGGGCGTTGTAGGGGCCCTTGTCCGCGTACGGGCTGCCCTTCGCTTCCTCGGCGTTGATGCGATTCATGCTGATGTCCAGCATGTCCTTCTTCCACTTCGCCATTTCTGGCGAGTCGGACTGGCTGGCCAGTCCGAGCACGGGCCCGAGATTGTCCTGGAGCGCGGCGAGACGGTTGATCTCTGCCTTGCTGCGCTCCACCTGGACAGAGCCCGCGGCACCGTTCTGCTTGTACTCCGGCTTGGCCATGTTGAACCAGAAGTCCAGCGCCCCCTTGGGGCCCATTCCGAGGGCGAACTTCTCGGCGAAGTCCGGGTTGTTGGCATTCTTGGCGAGGATGCCGTTGAGCCTGGACAGCTCCTTCGGGCTCATCTCGGTGCCCTCGTCCTTGGCCAGGTGCAGGGCGGTTTTGAGGTCTTGCTTCGTCTCCTTGTCGACGTCCGCCAAGTGGCCGTAGACGTTGTCGTTGAAGCCCTTGCCCGCCGGGTTGAGCAACAGGGCGGTCTTGAGATCGTGGTCGGCGTCGCTCGCCTTTTGGATGGCTTTTTTGATGCGGTCGTTGTACGCAGCGATCGCCGTATCGAACTCAGGCTTGTGCTTCGCGCTGGTCCGGGAGTCAACATCGGCCGGCGGGTCGTATTCGACCGTGCCCGTCTTCTCGTTCAGCTTCAGCCAGCTCTTCCCGCCACCCTTCGGCTCGGTCAGTGCCGTCTCAATTGCCTCGAGCTCCTTCTTGGCGGCCTCGATCTTGGCGAGTGCGTCGGACATGACCGTGCTGGTCTTCTGAGCCTGCCCGGCTGCCTCCAACACCTGGTTCTGGACGCCGGTGAAGGCTTTGAAGGCCGCGTCCTTCGCATCGCCGTGCCATCCGGACTGGTGGGTGCTCAGCGGTTTGGTGACGGTGCGGTCGAAAGTCCTGTGGAACTCCCGGAATGCCTTGGGGAGTTTGACCCATTCGCGCACCGCCTCGCGCAGCGGCGTCAGATTGACGTGACGGACTGTCGTGTAGTCGAGGGTGTGCTCGCTCATCGGCCGGCCTCACTCCAGGAATTCGGCTCGAACGTCGGTGTCGACGTCGGCGGGTGGGGGCCGTACAGCGGCTTCTGCGTCAAGTTCGGGTACAGGGGATTCTGCGGTGTGGTCAGGTCCGGACCCCCCGGACGGTACAGAGGCGGCTTCGGGTTGAGGAGATCGTTGAGCGACGGCTTGCCTTCCTTCTCACGCCGCTCGCGTGCGACCTTCTCCACCTCCTCCTTCGTCCACGCGTCGGTCGTCTTGAATTCGTCGGCGGCCTTGTCAAGCGTCTTCGCCACGCTCGCGTACCTCTTCTTCAGGTACGTCATCTGGCCGCGCCACATCTGCTGGAACTCCTTGAACGCCTCGTCGCTGACGAAGCCCTTCATGGAGCCGGGGACCTGTTCGGTCTCCCGCATGGCAGCGTTGTCAACCTTTTGAAAGGAGGTGCTGAGGACCTCTCTGACCTTCTTCGCATGACCGCGCAGTACGTCGTCCGTTACCTGGAGCCACTTTCCGTCGCCCTTCCCCCCGCCCTGGTCGCCGCCCCCCTTCCCCCCTGCGCCGTTCAGCTGCATCGAAGTCGACTGTGTGGCTCGGGCGTTCGCTACCAAGCCCGCCCATTCCTCTCCGAAAGACATAAATCCCCGCTCCCGTCGGTGAACACCTCCGACCTCCAATGAACGTACAAGAAAACTCGATGTGCGTCTCCCGAAGAACCTGTGAAGAACGGAAACTTGACTCATCCCGGACACACAGCCGTCCGGTGTCGGCCACCACAGGCATCCTGCCCGCGGGTGAGGCGGAAAATTCGGATGCCGACCGAGCGGCGCCGGGTCACTATGCCCCTATGTCCGACGCGATGACCGCCTTGGTGACCGAGTGAGATCCGGGCCGAGCGGCGCCCGCTACTACCGTGTGGACTGCGAGAACGGGATAACCGTCGACGACCCCTCCGAGGACTCGCTGGTCATGCTGATCGGCGACCTCGACGAGGTCGACAACACCTTTCTGGTCCTGCAGCCGGACGGGGGCTCCGATTCCTGGTTCGCCACGGTCGCCGTACTGGAGGAGGGCGGCTACGACGTCGTACGGCGCGATCCGGACCGCGGCGAGCACGAGGTCACGACAGAGACGAGCGCTGCCCGCATCGCGCAGGAGCTGACAATCTGGGCCGCCCGCCGCTTCCACCCGTCACCGCGCGCGTGAGCGGGGGACCGAGCCGCCGCCCGAGCCCGCACCGGCGCCGCCCCGCTCCCCGAGCGCCAGCCGTACCGCCTCCAGCGCGCCGGCGAAGGAGACCTCGCTCAGTACGCCGGGGGCCGCCACCTGGTCGCCGACGAGGTAGCGGCCCTCGCCGCGGTCCACGGCGGGGCGGTCGCGCCAAGTGGTGCCCGGGACGTCCACCGCGCCGGTCCGGCCGTCCGCCGTTGCCTCCGTACGCCGTACGACGCGTTCCCGCCATCCCGGGAATCCCAGGTCCAGCAGGTGTTCCGCGCGGGAGAGCGCGGCGGCCCGCGGCTCGTCGGGGGCCAGGGGGAACTGGGCCTGGAGCAGCGACTGTCCGGCAGGTGCCAGCGAGGCGTCGCTCGCCGTGAACCGTTCGATCCACCCCGGCGCGTCCAGGTCGGAGACCACGAAGGCGTCTCCCGTACGGGCTTCCAGCACCAGGTCCAGCAGCGCCGTATGCCCGCTCGGCCAGCTCAGCCCGGGGTCGTCCAGCAGCGCACGGGCCACCGTCAGCGGGGTGGCGACCACGACGGGGCCACGCCGGGCCGCCTCCCCGAGCGCGTCGGCGTCCACGCGTGCCCGCAGCTCGACACGTACGCCCAACTCCCGTGCACGCGCGGCCATCCGCTCCACCAGAGCCGCCCAGCCGCCGCGTGGATAGTGCGCCTCGGGTGGCAGCTTCGAGGCGCGCCGCATCCGCTCGTGCGTGAACGCCGCCGACAGCTCGCCCGGCGCGTGGTGGAAGGTGGCGACCGCCGCGAAGTTCGCTGCCGCCCGCGCCGTGTCCTCTCCCAACTGCTCGGTGGCCCACTCCAGATAGGGCACCTCGACGGGGGCGCTCCGCCTGCGCCGCAGCCGCAGCAGCGCGGCCGGCGGGGTGCTGCGCAGCGTGCCCCCGTGGTGGTAGCGCACCCGCAGCCCTTCCCTGAGCGGTACCCGGGCCATCGGCGGCAGCAGGCTCCGCTGCTTGAGCCAGCGCCAGTGCGGTCCGCCGTTGTAGAGCGCGTGCGGGCCCTCGTTGGTCCGGTACGGCCCGTCCGCCGTGCGCGCCCGCCCGCCGAGCGTGCCCCGTGCCTCGTACAGCGTGACCTCGGCGCCTGCCTCGGCGGCGGCCAGCGCGGCGGTCAACCCGCCGAGACCGCCGCCGACGACGGTGAGGTGAGGGGCGTGAGTGGCGTGAGGGGCGTGTGCCATGGGAGTCTCCAGCTTCCGCGACCGGATCTGCCTGCTCCCTCAGCGACGAACGGGAGCGCCCCGGATGTGACATCGCTCCGTCGCCGCACCGCACCGGCTGTCACCGACCTGGGTGCTCACCGCCCCCGGAAGTGCTCCACCAGCCGTGAGTAGCTGTCGCCACCGTGGCCGGCGTCGATCGCCTGCTCGACCAGGTCCAGGGTGTAGCGCGGGAACGTGGTGTCCACCCCGCGCGCGGCGCACTCCCGCACCAGGTCGGCCACCGAGGGCCGGTGCGCGGACAGAGCGCCGTACTCGGTCGCGTACGCACCGCTGTCGATCTCGCCCGCGAGCAGGGGGAAAAGCCCCAGCAGCGCGGTGAGGGAGGGGTTGGCCCGGTCCAGGAAATCGGCGACCGGCACGCCCTCGTCGGAGAGCAGCGCCGCAGCGTGCAGGAATCCGTTGAGAGCGCCCCACATGGTGCCGTGGACGGCCATCCCGTACAGCGTCGGAACCCCGGCGTCGGCGCCGAGCAGAGTCCCGCGTCCGCCGATCAGCCGTAGCGCGGCCGCATAGCGGTCGTACAAGGTGCGGGAGCCGCCGTAGAAGACGACCGCCTCCGGGCTGCCGACCCCGGGGGCGATGGTCATGATCTGTCCGTGCAGATACGCGGCTCCGCGCTCGGCCGCCCACGTGGCAACTGCTCTGACCTCCTGTGATGTGCCGTCCGTCAGATTCAAGACGGCCCGCCCGGCGAGCGCGTCCCCGGCCGTCTCCAGCAGCTCGCGTGCCGTCTCGTTGCCCTGCACGCTGACGACGACGAGTTCACCGCTCCGCACTGCTTCCCGTACGTCGGACGCCTGGCGCGCCCCCTTCGCCACCCAGGGGTCCGCCTTGGCCGCCGTACGGTTCCACACCGTGGTCGGATGGCCGCCGCCCAGGAACGCCGAGGCAAGCGCCCCTCCCATCTCGCCAAGCCCCAGCACACTCACCGGTGGTGTGACGGCCGTGTGCTCGTCGGTACCGGTCATGGTTCCCCTCTCCCCGCTGCTATGCCGGGCGTGATCGCCCGTCCGTGCAGCGAGGCTCCTTCTTGAACCTGGGTTCAAGTCAACCCCCGCACGTCGCACGCACGCCCGCGGAGCCCGACCCGCTGCCCGTCTGCCCACATGCGGCGGACCCCGGGCGCTCTTACGCTGGTCGAGTCCGCGACCACCGGCAGCGAGGTGCGGTGACCATGCCAGAACTCCCCGACGTAGAGGGCTTCCGGCGGGTACTGGCCGACTGTGCGCAGGGCCGGACGATCCAGCGGGTCGAGGTGCGGGACGCAGGCGTCCTGCACGGCGTCAGCGCGCGCCGGCTCAGCAGCGATCTGGAGGGCCGGAAGTTCACCGAGCCGGAGCGGCACGGCAAATGGCTCCTCGCGCACACCGGCGGGCCCACCCTTCTGCTGCACTTCGGCATGACCGGCCGCCTCGTCTGCGCAGCCGCCGACGACGAGCCGCACCGCCACGACCGCGTACTGTTCACGCTCGGCGACGAGCGCCAGCTCCGCTACCGTGACCAGCGCAAACTCAAGGGCATCTGGCTCGCCGACGACCCCGAGGCCGCCCGGCTCCTCGACGACCAGGGCCCCGACGCGCAGACCGTCCCGCGCACCGACTTCGACGCCGCCCTCACCGGCCGCCGCGGACGCCTCAAGGCAGCGCTGACCGACCAGTCGGTACTCGCCGGGCTGGGCAATCTGCTGGCCGACGAGATCCTGTGGCAGTCCCGGCTGCACCCCTCCCGCCCCACCGGCTCCCTCACCGACGACGAGCGGGCCACCCTCTACCGGACGATGCGCCGGGTGCTGCGTACTTCCGTGGAAGCCGAGTGCGTCCCGCCCCGCGACAACTGGCTGACCGGCCACCGCGACGACCCGGGCCGAGCACCCTGCCCGCGCTGCGGCACCCGGCTGCGCTCGGCCCGCGTCGCCGGCCGCACCACGCTCTGGTGCCCGCACTGCCAGCCGGATCCGGCCTCGTCGTAGCAGCACTTGCGGCAGTGCAGCCCGTGCAGGCAGCGCATCGCCCTCGAGGCCCGGGAGACATCGCCCTCAAGGCCCAAGACCAGTACCTCTTTCGCCTGAAGTACCCGGAGCAAGCGGCCCTCGCGGACCGCCGTTCAGCCGTAGCAGTCGTAAGGATCAGCGGCATGAGCAGCGACAGCAGTCCCCCCTTGCCCGGGCCGGAAGAGAACGCTGACAACGAGAACGGGAAAAGGATCCCGGCGAGGGAGTACGGCCCGTGGGAACTTCGCCAGGTCCTCCTCGCGCGTACCAACGAACTCCAGGCCCTCCTCGAAGACCGGTGGCGTACGCACGGCAAGGACCGGAACGACCTGCTCGACAAGGCGAAGGACGAGCTGAACCGCGCCCGCAGCGTGCTGTCCCATGCGCACAAGAGAAAAAGAGCCGCCTCGCATATTGCGGTGGGGCAGATCCATGTCGACACCGCGCACAATCTCTTGCTGCGCCTTTCCGACCCCGAAGAGATCGTGTCGATGATGCCGGGAGTGCTGGCGTCGGTACGCGAGGCACTGCCCGCCGAGGACCCCCGCCGTGTCGCCGTCGAGAGAATCTCCCGGTCCCCCGCGAAAATCACGGAGTCCGAGCGGGAGTCGCTCCTGGACGCGGTAAGCGTGGCCCGGCACGTCCGCATCCAGAAGACGCTGCGTGTCCGCAGTTTCGTCAACATCGTGCGCTGGGTCGCGGGGGGCCTGGCGGTCGGTGTGGTGCTGGTGGCCGTCCTGGGATGGTTCTTCGACGACACCGTCCCGCTGTGCTTCTCGCCCGACCGGGTTTCAGGCGGCGACGAGTACCACGTCGTCTGCCCGACGAGATCGTCCCCGGACGCGAAGGCGAAACGCGTCGACGCGAGCCTTGCGACAACGACCGCCCCCGCGGACTATTTGGCCGTCGAATTCGTCGGGCTGGTGGCCGCCGGAATTGCGGCAGCCGCCACCATCAGGCGTATCGGCGGAACCGCGGAACCGTACAACGTGCCCTTCGCCCTTGCCCTGCTGAAGCTTCCCATGGGTGCGCTGACCGCCGTACTCGGACTACTCCTGATGCGCGGCGGATTCGTCCCCGGGCTGACCGCGCTTGATTCCTCCGCGCAGATCATCTCCTGGGCCATCATCTTCGGTTACGCCCAGCAGATCTTCACGCGGCTCGTCGACACCCAGGCCAGAAACGTCCTCGCCGCCGCAAGCGGCTCGTCAACCCCCACCCGCCCTCCACCGCCAAAACCCGCCAACCAGGGGGACTGACAGCCGGTGGATCGTCACCTGGGGCAGCCCGGGAGCCTGTCGGGCCACGTCCCCGGCGCGGCCCGCGGAGCGTGGCCGAATCATGACGCTGGACCGGATTGGCTCTGTACCGGAGGGGTGCCAGGCCGCTAAAGTAAGACCGCTCTCACAATTCTACGGAGAAGGAGAGGAGGAGTGCCGTGCTGATTCATATGCGTGACTGGGCCACCAAGAGTCCCCGACGGGGAAGCGTGAGCCGTAAGTGGCGGGAAGCTGCTGGAAGGGCCGGATCCTTCATCTTCTCCGCCCCAGGAATTCAATTCCTGTCAGAGTGAATCGCAGAGAGCGCGCCCGGCCCGTGCGCGGGGAGGCGAGCGCGATGTTCCTCGAACTTCTTACAGCCTTGGGTACTTTCTTCGGCGGCCTCGGTGCTCTTATCGCGGCTACCACTCAACTCCTCACCTTCTTGAAGAAGAAGGATGGTGCGAGGGAGATTGAACAGAGCGGTGTCGGTGGCGACGGGCCGAACCCGTGGATGATTCCTGCAGCGGCGGTCATACACCTGGCCGTAGCAGCTTGACGGCTCCTCCTCAAGGTCCCGTTCGGGCGCGCCAGAAATTGCGAGGAGACGCGAACAAGATGAGACAGCGAATAAACGGAGGGCGGGACCACTCGCCCTCCGTTTATTCGCGCTGACGATCAGCCGCTAATGCTGATCGGCTCGGCCTTCGGTGGCGTCCTTCAGCGCGTGGTAAGCCTTGACGTCGGGTGAGGACTCGGCGTCCTCGAGCCTGCTGGTCCGCGCGTCGAAGAACGCCATTTCCACCACGCGGATCTCGCCGGGGTCGTCGTGGTCCGCGATCTGCGGGAGGCTGCCCCGCACGCTGTCGATGCAGTCCGCGCGATGCTGCGCGTTCCCGCGGCCCTCCAGATCGCACCCGTACTCGGCGAAGATGTGCGGCTTCGACGCGTAGTCGTGCTTCTCGTCCGACCAGTCCTCGAACCATCGCTTCCGTTGGACCATGCGTTTGCCCAGTTCGGCGGCCGGGGTGCCCTGCGCGATGTACGGGTCCTGGCCCACGATGTCCACCTTGTCGTTTCCGGGCCACAGATTCGCGTGGAAGTCCTTGTCGTTCCGCCAGCCCTGGACGATCCAGACCAGCCGCACCTTGTCCGCGCCCACCGCTTTCCGGGCCTTCGCGACCTGGTTCCACATCCCACGGAAGTCGGCGTACTGATAGCCCTCGCAGGGCTTGATCTCGCCGCAGTTCTCCCGGAAGTCCAGCTCCGGTTCATGGGCGATGGACAGCCAGATGTCCGAACAGGTGTCGTGCTGCTCGCAGGTGGCCTGCAGTCGTCGCATCACGTTGCGGAGCTTCTGTGCGTTGGCGCCGCTTGCCGTATAGGCCCAGTTCTGGCCGGCGGGGTAGGGGCGCCAGGAAAGGTGCAGTTGCTTACCGGCGGCGAGCGCGGACCTCTCGTCGTCCCCCGTCGGCTTGTCGTCGAGAGGTTCTTCGCCCGGCGGACGGTAGTTGCGCCAGTGTCCGGCGAACGGTCCGTACTGGTCCTCCGCCGCACGCATCCGGTCCCCCCACGTCCCTCGATCCGCGGGGTGGTTGTTACGGAAGTGCCCCAGCACCGGCAGCCCTTGCTGCGCGGCCCGGGGCGACGCGGTCTCGGCCCGCCCGGTCTCGGCCCGCCCGGTCTCGGCCCGCGCGGTCTCGGCCCGCGTTGTGGCCGACGCGGTCTCGGCCGGCGCAGTCCTGCCCTGTGCGCCCAGTGAGGTGGCCAGCAGCGCCGCGGCGCCCAGAACCGCGGCCGTACGCGCAAATGAAACCGGCATCGTCTGCCTTCCCTTCTGTGCCGTTGGGTGGCGGTCACAGGTGCTGCTGCCGGGCCCCCCGACCCGGCAGCAGCGCTCCCCCGTGTCCCCCGTGGTCCCTCGTCCCACCTTCTTGCTTCTCGCGCTTCGCTGATCCCGACTCTCGTTGCCCCGAGCATTGTCTGTAAGCCCAGTTCGGGGGGTAGACAAAGGGGCATCGCGTGGCGGACGGGGCCGCCGCCAGGGGCAAGGGGGAACGGGGCAATGCCGGGACGGACGGAGAATCCGCTGGATCCGTCGGAGGGGCCGGTGCAGCGGTTCGCGTACGAGCTGCGCAAGCTGCGGCAAGAGGCCGGGGGGCCGACCTATCGGGCAATGGCACGGCGGGTGCCCTATGCGACGGCGACGCTCGCGCAGGCCGCCGCCGGTCGGAAACTGCCCTCACTGCCCGTAGCCCTGGCGTATGTGGCCGCGTGCGGCGGCGCCGCGGAGGAGTGGGAGCGGCGCTGGCACGAGGCGGAAGCGGCGCAGCGGGACGAGCCGCGGCCCGCCGCCGAAGACGCCGTACCGCCCTACCCGGGGCTGCGGCGCTTTCAGCCGGAGGACCGGGAGCGGTTCTTCGGCCGGGAGCAACTCACCGCCGACCTGATCGCGTTGGTACGGGCACAACGGCTCACGGCCCTCGTCGGGCCCTCCGGCAGCGGGAAGTCCTCGTTGCTGCGCGCCGGACTGATCCCCGCACTGCGCGAAACGGCGGCGCCGGGGGAGCGGCCCGTCGCCGCACTGCGCGAAACGGCGGCGCCCGGGGAGCGGCCCGCCGCCATCCGGATCCTCGCACCCGGCCCGCATCCCGCCCGTACCCATGCGCGGCTGCTGACGCCGGACCCGGCGGGCGGCGACACGGTCGTGGTGATCGACCAGTTCGAAGAGATCTTCACCCTGTGCCACGACGCGGCGGAGCGGGCGGAGTTCATCGGGCTGCTGCTGACGGCCTGCCGGCCCGGAAGCCGCTTACGGGTCGTCCTCGCCGTACGGGCCGATTTCTTCGGCCACTGCGCCGGACACCGGGAGCTCGCCGACGCGCTGCGCGATGCCACCCTGCTGGTCGGGCCGATGACGCCGGAGGAACTACGGAAGGCCGTCGTCGGACCGGCCACGGCCGCTGGCCTGACCGTGGAACGCGCCCTGACCGCACGGATCGTGGAGGAGGTCAGCGGTGAACCGGGCGCGCTTCCGCTGATGTCCCACGCGCTGCTGGAAACGTGGCACCGCCGCAGCGGCGGACGGCTGGGCGTCGCCGGATACGAGGCGGCGGGCGGCCTGCACGGCGCCGTCGCGCGTACCGCCGAGGAGGTCTACCGGCAGCTCCCGCCGGAGCAGGCCGCATGCGCGCGCCGGATCCTGCTGCTCCTGGTCACCCCCGGCGAAGGCGCCCAGGACACCCGGCGCACCGTCGGCCGTACGGAACTGGAGCACGGCCCCGGGGAGGAGGAGGGCGTCGTCGGCGCCGTCCTGGATCGCCTCGCGCGCGCCCGGCTGCTCAGCCTCGACGACGGCACCGTGGACCTCGCCCACGAGGCGCTGATCACCTCCTGGCCCCGGCTGCGCGGCTGGATCGAGGAGGACCGCGAGCATCTGCTGGTGCACCGGCGGCTGACCGGGGCCGCCGCCGAGTGGGAGGCGCTGGCGCGCGACCACGGCGCGCTGTACCGGGGCAGCCGCCTGGCCACGGCCGAGGAACACTTCGCGGAGACCGGGCGCGAGGCCGAACTGACCGAGCGTGAGGCCGCATTCCTCGCTGCGAGCATCGAGGCGCGGGACGAGGAACAGCGCGCCGCCGTACGGCGAGGCCGTCGGCTGCGCGCCCTGACGATCGGCCTCGCGGTGCTGTTGGTCGTGGTCACAGGCGTCGGTCTGATCGCGGTGCAGCAGCGGCAGCGCGCAACGGACACCCGGCGGGACGCCGTCTCCCGCCAACTTGCCGCACAGGCGATGCAACTGGCCGACCACCAGCCCGGAACGGCCATGCTGCTGAGTGTGGAGGCGTACCGTACGGCGCCCACGCCCGAGGCGCGCGGCGCACTGTTGACGATGTCAGCGCATCGGTCCTACCGGAAGGAAATCGTCGCGCACCCGCAGGCGCTGACCGGCGTTGCCTTCAGCCGGGACGGCGCCCTGGCCACCGCGAGCGGGGAGGAGGTACGGCTGTGGAACCCCGACCGCCGCAGCCGGCGGCCGATGGCCACCCTGCCTACGAAGTCACCGGTTCAGGCGGTGACGTTCAGCCCGGACGGACGGCTGCTGGCCACCGGCGGCGACAACGGGGACCTGGTCCTATGGGACGTGGAAAAGCGTGCGAAGGCGGCAACCCTGCGCGGGCACGACGAGGCCGTCAGAAGCGTCGCCTTCAGCCCGGACGGCCACCGCGCGGCCAGCGGCGGCGCTGACGGAACCGTACGGCTGTGGGACGTCGAGGACCGCACCTCGCGTGACACGCTCACGGAATCCGAAGGGCCGGTCAACGCGGTGGCCTTCAGCCCGGACGGCCGTACGGTGTCGGCGGTCGGCAACGACGGCGCGGTACGCATCTGGTCCGCGGGCCCGTCCACCGCTACCGGTAAGCGGCTCGCCACCCTGAAGGGCCACACCGGACCCCTCGACACGGTGGCGTTCAGTCCGGACGGCGACCACCTCGCCACCGCCGGGCGGGACAACGCCGTACGGCTGTGGGACGTGCGGCGCCGCGAGAGCGACGGCGTGCTCAGCGGGCGCAGCCAACGGGTCAGGGCCCTCGCGTTCAGCCCGAACGGGCACACCCTGGCCACGGCCGGGAACGACACCACGGTCACGCTCTGGGACACCGGACGCCGGGCCCGCAAAGCCACCCTCAGGGGGCATACCCGCAACATCTACGGGCTCGCGTTCCACCCGAAGCGCAATCAGTTGGCCTCGGCCGACGAGGGCGGGCGCGTCATTCTGTGGGACCCGTCGCAGATCCCGCTGTCCGGACACCGCACCCGGCTGAACGACGTCGCCTTCGACCCTGACGGCAGATCACTCGCCACCGCCAGCGACGATGCGACGCTCGCCGTGTGGGACACCCGGCGGCGCACCCGCAGCACCCTGCTGGGCCGGGGCAGGGGGCCCGTACACGCCGTGGCGTTCAGCCACGACGGGCACACCGTCGCCGCAGCCACCGGCGATCCCCGGTGGCCCAGAACCTCCACACTCACCCTGCGGAATCCCAAGGGCGACTCCCGCCCCGTCCGGCTCACCTCCGGCCACAAGGGCCGCGTCATGGGCGTCGCCTTCAGCCCGGACGGCCGTACGGTCGCGACGGTGGGCATCGACGGGAAGGTCGTACTCTGGAACGCCCGCCGCCACACCCGGCTGGCCACTTTCGACAGCGGAGCCCGCTGGAGCGACGCCGTGACCTTCAGCCCGGACGGCCGCCTGCTCGCCAGTACGCACAACACCGGAACCATCCTCTGGAACGTGGCGGAACGCACTCGCGCGGCGACCCTCCGCAGACACAAGAGCTGGGTCACGGATGCCGCGTTCAGCCCGGACGGCCGTACGCTCGCCACCTCGGGGCGGGACGAGCGGGTGATCCTGTGGGACGTGGCCGACCGCGAGCCGAAGGCCACGCTGACCGGCAGCACGGGACCCGCGATGGACGTCGCGTTCAGCCCGGACGGCCGTACGCTCGCCACCGCCGGCGCGCACAGCGCGGTCACCCTGTGGGACATCGATGACCGCGAGATCCTGGCCACTCTGTCCGGCCACACCCAGCTCGTCACCGCGCTCGACTTCAGCCCCGACGGCCGCACCCTCGCGACCGCGAGCAACGACACCACGGCCCGCCTGTGGGACACCGACCCGCAGCGCGTGACAGCCCAGCTGTGCGCCGCCCTCGACCGCAACCTCACCCACGAAGAATGGCGGCGCTTCCTGCCCGACTCCCCCTACCACCACACCTGCGTACCCCGCTGAAACCCAACTCGCGAACTGCCACGGCGAAGCCGGGCACCCACGAAGCAGTAGCGCACGCGCCAAGTCCCTCCACCGTGGCTTCCGCCAGACCGATCTGGCGGACCGACAGACCGTCCAAGCCAGAGGGCGGTCGGGCCTCTCAGCACCCGCCCCGCGTATCGCGCGTGCGCCACACGGCTCTCCGAGCGATCACGGAGGTCGATTCGAGTCGTCAGTCGGTGATCCGAGGGGCGGTGACCTTTACGTGAGCGTCGCGGAATCCCCCGCTTCGCAGGCTGGTGTGCACGTTAACGTCTGCGTGTGCGATACGACGATGACAACTGGCCCTCCTCCTGGGCGGGTCCGCTCCCTGACGAGGACGCCGAGTGGTTCGACATCACAGGCCGGGGCATCGTGCCCTCCGTCGTGATGTCCTGCGTGGCGCTGGTGATCGGCTGCGCCGCGCTGCGGCTCGTCTTCGCGGATGGCAGCGAGGTCTCCTCCAGGGTGGTGCTCTGCGTCATCGCCCTGCTGCTCCTCGGGGTTGCCTACGGCTTGCTGCGCACCGTGGTGAGTGTTCTGCGCAAGGGCCGTATCCGCTTCGGTGTCGACGGGCACGGGGTGTGGTGGTGGATGAAGGACGGCGCGGCCTTGGTGCCGTGGGAGGAGATGCACGGACTAGGCACCGCGAAGCTGGAGCGGCCGCTCGGCACGGCGGGCAAGATGCGGTTCACCGACCGCGTGGAGGTCTTCCCGTACGCGGCACCGGACGCCCGGCATCAGGTACTCCGCCACTTCCACCGCGGCGGCGAACCCGCGCGGGAGGGGCTTCGGGGGCCGTACCTGCAACTCGTCCTCCCCTCCTCCACCGCCCCCGGTTCCTCCCGGCGTAGCCGGGCCTCGATCCGCGTGGAGGAGGCCGTACGCCGCCGCTGCCCCGCCCAGTGGCTTGGGCACGAGACCCGGCAACTCACTCCCGACGACCGCGCGGTGACGACCCCCGGCACCCGCCGGTAGCGGCGAGGTCACCGCCGGGCCGGCTGGCTGGTGCGCGCCGAGCGGAAGAAGGCCACAACCAGCGACACCGACGACGGCGAACCGCCTTCTGGCACGGATCTGGCACGAGACGCCTGAACCGGTCCGGACAACAAACAACCCCCGGGCCGCCTGGCCTGGGGGTTCGCATTGGAGCGGGCGACGGGAATCGAACCCGCGCTCTGAGCTTGGGAATCACGGGGCGGGTGCGGCTGATTGCGAGACTGAGCTGGGCAGATGCCGGATTCACTGGATCACCGCGAGGTGCCTCGATGTCCGGTGTTGACCGCTGATCACCGGTCGTTCTGGTGCGCATCTGGTGCGGCAGTCATGCGCAGAATCGCGATGTGGGAACGCCCGGGTTGCCTTACGATCGTCCCGCCTGCGTCGGCCGGACGCTGTAGGCCCGGAGCCCCGGCCCGTTGTGGAGGGGGCCAGCCCGTTCGAGCCGGGCCAGGTGGGCTGACACCTGCTTTAGGAGTTTGATCGGGCGGCCTCGTGGGTTGGCTGCTGCGACGCCTGCATGACGTTGACGGCCGCCCGATGTTGCTGGTGTTCGGCGTCGTTGATGTCAGCCGTGGATGTCACGATGCCCTCTATCGTCCTGGTCCGCTGAGTCTTACAGTCCGAGGCATGGGAGGACTTGGTGCGTTCTTAAAGAAGCAGTGGGGCGTGGTGATCCTCGTACTCGGGATCCTGGCCTGGGCTGCGGACGTTATCGGGCCCCAGGTATTCATCTTGGTGGCCGTCGTGTCGGTCTTCTACTTCTTGATGGCTGCTCCGCTCAGATGTATCGCCAGGGGGCGACAGGGGCGATGCCGGAACAACGCCCAGGGGCTTCTGCGAGGGTGCTGGATCCGAGAGCACAAGTGGCAGGGACTGAAGGCGCTTCGTGGCGCAGAGGGGGAGTCGCAGGGGCCGCGTACTGCACTCATGCAGGATAGGCAGCAGGTGAGCGCATCCCTGGGCGTTGCGGTTGGGGTGCTGTCAGCGATCGTCGCGTGCGCGGACTTCATCTTTAAATGATCTCGAAGGTCTGTCGTGGCAGCGATGTGTGGGGCCAAATCCCACTGCCTTTCGCCGCCATGAGGAGAGGACCACGGCCCCCGCCCAGTGGATGGACGGGGGCTTTCCCTTTGTGCGTCCGCTGTGGGCGCCCGGTCTTCCCCGCGGCTTTCCGGCGGATCGGGCGCGAGGTGCCACTTGGGCCTCAGCTGTGGAGAGGTCGGTCGGTGGGGTTCATACCGGTCGCGCGGTGCCCCGAAAGGAACGCTACCGGATGCTACTGGTTGCTGTGGTTGCTGTACTGCGTTGCTGTACGCCCGTGCGACTGGCTCCACCCCTTGGCTGGCCGCCTCGGTGAGGCGTCAATGCTAAGGGGCTACTGCGCCTCAAGGTCCCCCGCACTGGCTGGTTAACCTGTCCTGTAATCACCTCAGTTGGGGAGGACAGGTGTCTGATGTTACCGATTGGCTCGCGGCTGCGGGGGGCATCGTGGGCGCGATTGGTGGTCCTGCTGGGCTTTGGGCCGCTCGGAATCAACACCGAGCGAACAACAAACCACCGGCCGAGTTGTTCGATGCTCTGTTTGCTGTTGAGCGTGCAGCAATCGAGATCGCAGTGGCGCACGAACCCTCGGCCCACGGTATCGAGTGGTTCGAGGCACGACACGACGATCGCTTGGAGCAGCTGAGCATGAAGATCCGCAACTCTGAGCTATCTCGTGCTGTATGGGACCTGTGCCTCATGTGCAAGTCGATGCCTTATATGCCGTCAAACTCGGCAGCGCGAAATGAGGTTTTGAAGGTTGCAGACGAGGCGAAACGAGTCACCTTGCTGGCTCGTAAGCACCTGTGATCTGCGTCCGGGCTGGCGCGCCACGACGGTCGACCGAGCGCATACACGCGGCCGAGCGAGCGGCTTTGAGTACTGGCTGCTTGGGCGCGAGAGAGCGGAGGACTACCGACCGCCGACGGAAGGGGACGGGCTCCTCACCGGCGCGCAGTGCCGACTCTTCGAGGGCCTGACCCCTCAAGCGGAGAAAGTCAGCCACGACGGCGGGACACACGCCGAGCACCAGCTCGTGGTCCCCTCAGCCACCCACCGACATCAGCCACGCTTATGGTCTTTGATCTTTGACCTGCAGACGCCTCCGCGAAGCCCCCAGCCGACCACTCAGCGATGGCGCGACCGGCCCGCAGACCGTGATGAGACCGGGCGCCGCGCCACGGGCCTTGTCGGCGTCGTGCACCTGGTCGTGCTCGTGCTGGCGGGCGTCCGACCGATGACCGAGCCTTATCGAATGAAGCGGGCCGTGCTTCTGCGACTGGCTGGTTGATGTTCCGGGTTGCGCGCTGAGCGGCCCGGGGTCGGCGCGGAGCGGGGCGGAGACAGGAGCGGGCGGCGGCCCCGGGCCGCCAGCGCGCGCGGCCCGCGTCAGCGGGCCGCCTTGAAGTCGTAGAGAAAGTTGTTACGCACGCGCCTCGTGCGCTGGTGGGCAGGCTATCGGGCTTACCGTCCAAGTGGCTGCTGTGGTGCGCTGCTTGAGGGTAAGGGTGTGCCGCTTTCCCTGTTCGAGTTCACGGGCTGCTGCTGGTTGGCCGTGGTCGAGCCATGCTCGGGCTTCTCGGTAGGGTTCTTCGTCCAGCGTGACGGCGATCATCATGAGGCTGATGCGGACCCAACGCAGGGCTTCGCGGGGGTTGTAGGCGTCGTAGGTGCCGAGTCGGCGTTCGTTGACGTAGCACTCGCAGTAGTAGACCCAGTTCGGCGGAAGCGGTTGGGCGGTCATGGTGTCGGCCTCCGTGCGGGCAGTGCCATGCGTCCGCCTGGCAGAGCTGGTTCGTCAGGCTCGTCAGCCATCTCGACGGTGACCGTCCGGCCGTAGTCGTCTCCGCTGACCCGTACACGGCTGGCCAGTGCTGTCACGAGGCCGAGACCGCGGCCGTTGGTGTCGTCCTCGCCCGGCGTCTCGACGTGAGGCTTCGTCGTACTGCCACCTGTGTCCGTGACCGCCAGGACGACGGTTCCGAGTGAGCGGTGCAGGGAGACGTGGAAGCTGCCGTTGGGGCTGCCGCTCGCCGAGTGCATCAGCGCGTTGGAGCCCAGCTCGCTCACGATCAGTGCGGCGTCGTCGGCGGCCGGGCTGTCGCGGAGGACATCGCGGGTCCAGCGACGGGCTCGGCCGATCTCTTCGGGGAGTCCTGGGCAGGTGAGTTCCCAGATCCGCCAGTCACTCATATACTCGTGCATACAAGTTCCTCCATGCTGGTGGCCGCTATGGGTAGTGGAAGTGTTCTAGATGAGTCGCACGCCGTCGTGCGCCCGGACGGCCGGCGGGGATGCCCCGTCGAGCGCATCCAGGACGCGGACCGCGTATGCCTCGTCGGCAAGCTGGGTGACCTCTTCGCGGGTGGCCCAGCGAAGCGCGTAGGTCTCCTCGCCCGTCGTCGCGGAGCCGTCGGCCGCCTCGCAGCGGAAGACCATCGAGACGATCAAGCCGGTCATGTTCTTGTAGACGCCGGTCAGCGTCGCCGGGAGTGCGATCTTGAACCCGGTCTCTTCGAGGACCTCGCGCTGGAGCGCGTCGGGGATGGTCTCCCCGGGCTCCAGGATGCCGCCGGGCGGCTCCCACTGGCCGTTGTCGCGGCGCTGGATGAGCAGCGCTCGGCCCGCGTCGTCAACGATGACCCCTGCGACGCTCACGGAGTGGGGGCGCTCTGCGCTACTCACGTTCCTCGGTCCCCTCAGATGGCTAGGCTTCTCCACCGTAGCAACAGCACTCAGCATCTCGTCTAGATATCCAAAGGAGTACACACCATGGCGGCTCTTCCCTCCGGCATTCTCGGGGCGCTGGACCCCACCAGCGACCGAGCGGTCTTCCGGCAGATCGCCGACCAGATCCGGGAAGCCATCGACAAGGGCCGCTTCAAGGAGGGCGCCAAGCTGCCGTCGGAAGCGGAGCTGGTCGAGCACTTCGGGGTGTCCCGGATGACCGTCCGCAACGCACTGTCCATCCTCCAGAGTGAAGGGCTGGTCTCCTCCGAGCACGGCAAGGGCGTCTTCGTCCGGCCACGGCCCCCGGTGCGGCGGCTGGCCTCCGACCGGTTCGCTCGGCGTCATCGTGATCAGGGGAAGTCTGCGTTCACGGTGGAGGCGGAAGCCGTGGGGAGCAAGCCTGAGGTGGACAGCCTGGAGGTGAGGGAAGAGAAGCCGACCCCGGACATCTCCGCGCGGCTCGGATCGGCCCGTAAGGTCCTCGCCCGGCGTCGGCGCTATCTGCTGGACGGTCGGCCGGTCGAGTTCGCCGTCTCGTACCTGCCTCTGGATCTGGCGCGCGGTACACAGATCGCCGAACCCAACCCCGGCCCTGGTGGCATCTACGCCCGGCTGGAAGAGCTGGGGCACCGCCTGGACCACTTTGACGAAGAGGTCCGCGCACGGATGCCCTCCCCTGCCGAGGTGAAGACGCTGCGGCTGTCCTCCGGGGTGCCCGTGATCAGCCTGATCCGCACCGCCTACGACACCGAGGGCCGAGCGGTCGAGGTCTGCGACACCGTAATGGCCGCCGACGCCTATGTGCTGGCCTACCAACTCCCCGCCAACTGAGGCTACTTGGGGGCTCTGGCAACCATGGCGCTGGGTCATCTCTCCGGACTCGTACACACCCAGAGGCATACTCGTATAGACGAGTGGGCAAGAGTTGTGGCACAGTGGTTCGCACCCCGGCGGCTCGCCGGGGATCTACCACGAGAGAGCTTGTCTAGACGACTAGCTCTCGCCCCTCGGTGTACGTACGAAGGAGAGAACGACCTTGCGCACCATCCGAGTTGAGACCTCTACCGCCACAATCCTGCTGACCGAAGCACCTGCGCCGAAGGTGCGGGACCGCCAGACGGGCGAGGTGGCAAAGGACGCCACCAGCGGCGAGACGCTGATGAAGGTCGGCGTTGTCTACATCGATGAAGGTGAGTCCTCGCTGATCCACGTGACCGTGCCTGAGAGCGGCATTACCGAAGGGCTGACGCTGGGGGCTCCGGTCTCCCTGCCGGGTCTGGTGGCTCGGCCGTGGGAGTCGGTGTTCAACGGTCAGCAGCGGCACGGCATTGCCTACCGGGCTGCCGCAGTCGCCCCGGGCGCTGTTCCGGCTGGTGTGGGGGCCTGACCCGTGTCCGAGCTGATGACGCTGATGGAGGTGGGCGGCCCGGTTGCCGCACTGGGTGGCGGTGCTGCCTACCTCCGGGCTCGGCACCCGGCCGCGTACTGGTCCACGGTGGGCATGCCTGCCTCGGCTCTGCGCCTGGTGGGCTCGTACGGGTCGGTCATGGACTCGTGCGGGCTGACGGTGGAGCCCTCCCGCCTGCGTGCCCTGGCTGTGCGTGCGACCACGCGCCGTGAAGTGCGCCCGGTACCGCCTCGGCGGGGGATGCTGCGGCCGACTTCGACTGGTCTGCGGCTGCGGCTCCGGCTCGCGCCGGGCCAAGAGCCTGCCGACGTGGCCGCCTCTGCGGAGCGGCTGCGGCATGCCTGGGGTGTGCATGGCGTCTACGTCGAGCCGGTCAAGCCCGGTGTGATCGAGCTGCGGCTGGTCGGCTTCGACGTCCTGCGTCGCGTGCGAATGCCACGTAAGTCGGGAGGCGGGTTTCTGCGGGTGCCGTTGGCGCTGCGGGAGGATGCGACCGCGTTCGTACGGGACTTCCGCGCTGTTCCGCATGAGCTGGTGCTCGGGGCCACGTTGTCGGGCAAGTCGATGTACCTGCGGCACCTGATCGCCGGGCTCGCCACTCAGCCGGTGGCGCTGGCAGGTATCGACTGCAAGCGCGGGGTGGAGCTGGCACCGTTCGCACCCCGACTGTCCGCTCTGGCCACCGATCCGGCGCAGGCTGCTGAGCTGCTGCCCGTACTCGTACGGGAGATGGAGGACCGCTACGACCTGATACGCGCTCGGCAAGGCATAGCCCCGTCCACCCCGGATGAAGAAATCACCTCGGATGTGTGGGGCCTGCCGGAGAGTGAACGGCCGGTGCCGATCGTGCTGTTCGTGGACGAGGTGGCCGAACTGTTCCTCGTCGCCTCCCGCAAGGACGAGGAACGGCGAGACGAGATGGTCACCCAGCTCATCCGCCTCGCCCAGCTCGGCCGCGCTGCCGGAATCTATCTGGAGGTGTGCGGCCAGCGCTTCGGCGCCGAACTGGGCAAAGGCGCCACCATGCTCCGTGCCCAGCTCTCCGGCCGCGTCTGCCACCGCGTCAACGACGAACCCTCGGCCAAGATGGCGCTCGGCGACATCGCCCCCGAAGCGGTCGGCGCCGCCTGCACCATCGCACCCGAACGCCCCGGGCTCGCCGTGATCGGCGACACCTCCGGCGGCTGGTCCCGCATCCGCCCCCTACCTGTCCCTAGCCGACGCCGCCGCCCGCTGTGAGAGCACCGCGCACTTGGCGCCGGACCTGCCTGCGCTCCAGCCCTTCCGGCCCGCCGTCCCCATCGCCCGGCCTCCCTCGCTGACCAAGACTCGGCCCGCTACCGCCTGACCTTCCCTTCTCCGATTCGGCCGGCGCGTCCGCGTCGCGCCAATTCCCTGCCCCTCCCATGCCGAAAACAGAAAGGAGGTGCCCCGATGCGCGCCCAACTCGCCCGCGTCGATGCCGTGCTCGTGCAAGCGGTCATCGCTGCCGCGCTGTCCTTCGCCCACCTGCACGACCTGGCCTCGGCCGCCGGGCAAGACGGCTGGAAAGCCTGGGCCTACCCGGTCTCAGTCGACCTGCTGTTGGTCGCGGCCTGGCGTCGGCTGCGCTCCGGGCGTGACCGTGTGGCGAGCTGGTGCTGGTTCCTGGTCGCCCTGGCCGCTTCCCTGGGGGCCAACGTCGCCACTGCTGGGCTCCTCGACCTGGGTGACGTGCCCGACTGGTTGCGCATTCTCGTGGCCGGGTGGCCTGCGCTGGCGTTCCTCGGCGGAACCCTCCTCGCCCACAGCACCGAAGAGCCCGCGCCTGACACCGCCGACGAACCAGAGCCCATGCCTGCCGCCGAGCATTCGCCTTCGTCCCTGGATTCGGACGCACCAGCCGCGCCCGCACAGTCGAGCGCCCTGGTACCAGCTGCCCTCATCGAGCACGCCCGCAAGATCGCAGACAACCATCAGACACGCACCGGCACCCCCATCGACGCTGACACTCTCCGCGCTCGTCTCGGCGTCCCAGCGCCCCTCGCCGACCAGATCGCCGCCCAACTCACCTGACCGAACTGGAGGCCTCGCCATGCCCCTCAACCGCCGCTTTCGCGCCGTGACCCGTATCGGCCCCGTACAGGTCGGCACCGCCAATGACGGCCGGGGCCGTGAGAAGCACACCGCCGCCTGCACCGCCCCGCGCTGCGGCTTCTCCGCCGACTACGACTCCCGCGCAGCCGCCGAGCTGGCCGCCCGCACCCACCGCTGCCCCGTCCGCTGACCCGCGAAAGGAAACCCATCCGTGAACGTAGAGCTGCCCCTGGTCGTCGTCCTCGGCCTGCTCGTGTGGGGCGCTGTGAAGTTCCTCGGCGTCCGCGTCTGGCTCGTCGCCGTGATCGCCCTGTTCGGCTTCTACCTCGCAGACACCTTCCTCGCCCCCGCCATCGACAACGGCACCCGCAACGGGGTCGAGACCGTCAACGGCAATCACGACTGAACGGAGATCCGCCATGCTCCTTCGTCCGCAACTCCCGGAAACGCCAACCCCAACGCCCCCGGCCACGACAACGCAGCACACACACGCACCCGCTTGCTCCTGTCAGCACTCGCACATGCCTACTGCTCCGGCTCGCCGGTCGCTGCCCTCTCCCAGCACACGTGCTGTCGGCCTAGTTCTGGTTGGCGGCGTCGTCCTGACCGCGCTCCTGACGGCTGTTGCCGTCTCGGCCATCTCCGTAGCCGTTGCCGCCGTCGTCCTGCGCTCGCTGCTGAGCGCCCAGAACCGCCGCCGCTGAACGGCTCCCGGGGCGGCCATGAAGCCGCCAAGCATCCGCCGCCCCGGCAGCCCAGCCCCTTCCCGACCCGTAAGCCTGAGAAGGAGTACAGCCATCATCACCCGCGCCACCCCGCCCCCGCTCCCAGAGCTGGCGAACCTTGCCGCAACCGGCGCCTTGCCCGGTATCCTTCGCCAGCTCTCCGGCCTGGGCGGCTGCACCAATCCCATCCGCCTGGCCGGCCACCGCACCGAACACCAGGTAGACACCACAACCGGTGAGATCGGCCCGGCCCTGCGCCGCCTCGACTCCGCAGAGCTGCCCGCCGGTGACCTCCTGGTCCGCTGCGGCAACCGCCGCACCACCCGCTGCGCTGCCTGCGCCGAGACCTATCGCCGCGACACCTTCCACCTGATCACCGCTGGCCTGCGCGGCGGCAAGGGCACTCCAGAAGACGTCACGACGCACCCGCGCGTCTTCGCGACGTTCACTGCCCCGAGCTTCGGCCCGGTCCACAACCGCCCCGGCACCCGCGCCTGCCGCTGCGGCCGTCAACACGTCCCCGACGACATGGCTCTAGGCGCACCGCTGAACCCGGAACGGTACGACTACGAATCCGCGGTGCTCTGGAACGCCCACGCGGGCGCACTCTGGCGCCGCTTCACCATCCACCTCCGCCGGGAGATCGCACGCCGCGCCGGACTCACCCAACGGGAGCTCCCAGAACGCGCCCGGGTCTCCTTCGCCAAAGTTGCCGAGTACCAGAAGCGCGGCGCCGTCCACTTCCACGCCGTCATCCGCCTCGACGGCCCGGCAGGCGGCGAGTCGCGGCCCCCGCACTGGGCCTCCGCCGAGCTGCTGACCGACGCCATCCGCGCCGCCGCATCTCGCGCGGTCGTGCCCGGCCCGGTCCTCGACGGCCGCACCCACACCTTCGCCTTCGGCCACCAGCTCGACATCCGCACCATCCACGGCCCCGACCTCGACGGCGGCCAAGCACTCACCGACCGCGCTGTTGCGGCCTACATCGCCAAGTACGCCACCAAGGGCTCCGAGACGGCGACGGGCACCCTCGACCGCCGTCTGCGCTTCATCGCCGAACTGGCAGGCATGAACCTGCCCGCACACGCCGAACGCCTCATCCGCACCACCTGGGCCCTCGGCGCCCGAAAAGACCTCGCCCACCTCCGCCTACGCGCCTGGGCTCACATGCTCGGCTTCCGGGGCCACTTCTCCACCAAAACCCGCCGCTACTCCACCACCCTCGGAGCGCTCCGCACCGCCCGCGCCGAGTGGCAACGCCTCCAAGCCGCAATCGCACGCGGAGACAACCCACACCCTGTGGACGACGCAGACGAGACGACGACGCTCGTCCTCGCCCACTGGACCTACGCCGGAACCGGCCTCACCCCCGCCGAGCAATGGCTATCCGCCTCCCTCGCGGATACCCCCAACACCGGCACCCCGGAAGGAGACGACGCCCGATGACGGACCGATACCTCAGCGTCGACCAGGTCGCCGAAGTCCTCGGCACCACACCGCGCTTCCCGCGCCGTCTCATCGCGGAACGCCGCATCACCTTCGTCAAGGTCGGCCGTCACGTCCGTATCCCGGAAAGCGCACTGGTCGCGTACATCGAAGCGCACACAGTCCAGCCGCTCCGCCCCCGCCGTTCTCGCTACCGGAAGGCTGCCTGATGGGGAACAAGAAGGGTTCTCGTCGCCGCTTCGGTGCCGTCCGTCAGTACCGGTCCGGGCGCTGGACTGCGAGCTACCTCGACCAGTCCGGGCAGGAGCATCGGGCACCCCAGACCTTCGCCACGAAGAAGGACGCCGAGATCTGGCTCTCGCAGATCGAAGCGGACCTAACCCGGGGCGACTGGCGTGACCCGGACGCGGGGGCGGTGAACTTCGGGGAGTACGCCCTTGAATGGCTCGACCAGAGGGGCCTCGCGCCCACCACGGAGGAGCTGTACCGGCGGCTGCTCCGGCTGCATCTCCTGCCCACCTTCGAGACGTACGACCTGGACGAGATCACCCCGCCCCGCGTCCGCGCATGGCGCACGGAACGGCTCAAGACCACGGACGCCAAGACCACGGTGGCCAAGTCCTACCGGCTGCTGAAAGCCATCATGGAGACGGCCGTCGATGACGAGCTGATCCGCCGCAACCCATGCCGCGTCAAGGGCGCAGGCAAGGAGAGGGCAGCCGAACGGCGCGTCGCCACCGTCGCCCAGGTGGACGCCATCGCGGACGCCATGGGTCCGCGCTGGCGCCTCATGGTCTACATCGCCGCGTACGGTCCGGCCCGGCCGGAGGAACAGGCCGCGCTGCGTCGCCCGGATGTGGACCTCGACCGCGTCGGCGTCTGGATCCGGACCGCCGAGCCAGAGCTGTGCACCGGCCGCCGCGCACCTGGCGAGACCAAATCAGACGCAGGGAAGCGGTTCCTCGTCTTCCCCGGCTTCATGAAGAAGGACCTCGAACGGCACCTCGCCTGGTTCGCCGAGCAGGAGCCGGACGGGCTTCTCTTCGTGGGGGAGCGGGGCGGTGCTTTCCGCCGTTCCACTTTTGGCCGGAAATGGCGACGGGCGCGCCAGAAGGCTGGTCTCCCGGACGACTTCCGGTTCTACGACCTTCGTCACACCGGGCACACCCTGTCCACCCGATCCGGGGCCACTCTGAAGGACACGATGGTCCGAGCCGGCCAGTCGTCCGAGCGAGCGGCGCTGATCTATCAGCACTCCGACGACGACCGTCAGACGGAGGTCGCCGCCGGGCTCGACAAGCTGGTGCGTGCCGAGCGGCAGAAGGCCACAACCAGCGACACCGACGACGGCGAACCGCCTTCTGGTGCGCATCTGGTGCAAGGTGCCTGAACCGCCCCCGACAACAAACAAGACCCAGGTCGCTGACCTGGGTCTTCGTCGTGGAGCGGGCGACGGGAATCGAACCCGCGCTCTGAGCTTGGGAAGCTCATGTTCTACCATTAAACTACGCCCGCGAGGAGCCGGATGTGGTGGTGGCTCGTCGTCGGACACTGTACCTCATGGGAGACCCTGGCCGCATATGGCCTGGGTCTTTCTGCTGTTCCGAGGGGGTTGCCGGATCTGTTCCGTGGGGCGTGGCAAGTGAGTTGGGGGACGTACGGTGGGGGTGGAGTGCCGGTCGCGGGGGCGTCGGACTCATCCCCTAACGTGGCTTTTGTCGTCCACGCATCCACGTGACTGGGGAGAGGGAAGCGATGGAATCCACTGTCGTCCGGTGTGCCGAGGGGCATGTGTTCAGCACCATGACGTTCCCGATGCAGCAGCTCGGATCCTCCCGGATCGGACCAGGACGGCTGTTGCGCTGTCCCCGGTGCGGGCGGCTGCGGCAGGCGGTGCCTGTGGGGCGGCAGCGGAAGAGCTGAGGGCTGCGGCCCGAGGGCTGAGACGGTCGTTCGGGGGATGCCTGCGGGCTCCCTCACCGTGGCGGGGCCGGTCCGATTGGGCCGGCCCCGCTTCGTGCGCGTAGTCTCGGCCCGTGCTTCTCTCAGACAAGGACATCCGGGCCGAGATCGATGCCGGCCGGGTGCGGATCGATCCGTACGATCCGGCCATGGTGCAGCCCTCCAGCATCGACGTCCGGCTGGACCGCTTCTTCCGGGTGTTCGAGAACCACCGCTACCCGCACATCGACCCCGCCGTGGAACAGCCCGATCTGACGCGGCTGATCGAGGCCGAGGGCGACGAGCCGTTCATCCTGCACCCCGGGGAGTTCGTGCTGGCGTCCACGTACGAGGTGATCTCGCTGCCGGAGGACGTGGCCTCGCGGCTGGAGGGGAAGAGCTCGCTGGGGCGGCTGGGGCTGCTGACGCATTCGACGGCCGGGTTCATCGACCCGGGCTTCTCCGGTCATGTGACCCTGGAGCTCTCGAATGTCGCGACGCTGCCCATGAAGCTGTGGCCGGGGATGAAGATCGGCCAGTTGTGCATGTTCCGGCTGACGTCGCCCGCGGAGTATCCGTACGGGTCGGCGCAGTACGGTTCCCGCTATCAGGACCAGCGCGGGCCCACCCCCTCCCGTTCGTACATGAATTTCCACCGGACCCACGTCTGAGCGCGAAAGGGTAAGAGAGCCACCTGTGAGTGACGAGCGCGAGCGCGAGAACCTGACGTACAGCCTCTTCGGCCAGGCCATCCGGGAGCTGGCGCAGCGGGTGGCCGACGACGGGTACGAGCCGGACATCATCCTCTCGATCGCCCGCGGCGGCCTCTTCGTGGCGGGTGGACTCGGCTACGCGCTCGACGTGAAGAACCTCCATGTGATGAACGTGGAGTTCTATACCGGTGTGGGGGAGACGCTCGCCATGCCGGTGATGCTGCCTCCCGTGCCGAACGTCGTCGACCTCAGCCGTAAGAAGGTGCTCATCGCCGACGACGTCGCCGACACCGGCAAGACGCTCAAGCTGGTGCAGGACTTCTGTGCCGAGCATGTGGCCGAGGCACGCAGCGCGGTGGTCTACGAGAAGTCGCACTCGCTGGTGAAGTGCGACTACGTCTGGAAGCGGACGGATCTGTGGATCAACTTTCCCTGGTCCGTCGAGCAGCCCGTCGTCCGCCGTGCGGGTCAGGTTCTCGACGCCTGAAAGTGGCCTGAGAGCGGGGCGAGGAGAGTCAACTCCCCGGCGTCCGGAGGGCGTCGGGGTTTGAGTGCTGCGCAGTGTTCTCCGCACGGGTGGTTCCCTTCTTCGGTACCTGCGGGTAGGTACCGCTGGTAACAACAAAGTTGCCGGCCGTAGGGAGATCACCTGATGGCGCGTATGGCGCGTATGAGACCCGTGACAGCGCTCGCGGCAGCTCTGCTCATGGTGTTCGGGGGTGCGGGTGCGGTGGCTGCCGTGCCCGTGAGCGGGGCGGGAACGAAGGCCGGTACGGGCAGCAGCGCGAGCACGCCGCTGCCGGCCGAACTGGAGAAGATCCGGGCCGCGGAGGCCCGGAAGCTCTACGGCAGCCCGGACGAGCGGCCCATGGCCGACCGCAAGACCGGCCTCATCTCATTGGGCGACAGCGAGATCTCGGGCGAGGGCGTCGGTACGTACGAGCCGGGCACGAACGGGCCGGACAACTGGTGCCACAGGTCGCCCGATGCGGCCGTACACCGTACGGGTGTCGGCGCGGACGTGACGTACAACGTCGCCTGCTCCGGTGCGAGCACCGAGAACGTCCGGATCGGCGGCACCAAGCAGTACGCCGACGAACTGGTGCAGAGCGACAGCCTCGCCATCAAGGCCCGCAACACGCGGCTCAAGCAGATCATGCTCGTCGTCGGCGCCAACGACGATCTCCAGTTCGGGCCGGTGATGACCGACTGCGTCACCCGCTACCTCACGCTCCAGGGACCGTGCGAGCCCAAGTACGACTCCGGCTGGCAGGCCCGTATCGACGGGCTCGTACCCAAGGTGGAGCGCACCGTGGGGGACCTCAAGTCCGTGATGCGCAACGCCGGTTACGCCGACGGCGACTACCAACTCGTCCTGATGGCCTACCCCAGTCCCATCGGCCCCGACATCAAGGACAACCCCAAGTTCCCCGGCAAGCTCGTCGGTGGCTGCGTCGGCTACACCAGTGACGCCGCCTGGGGCCGTAACGCGGCGGTGCCGAAGTTCGAGAAGGGCATCCGGACGGTCGCCCAGCGCACCGGCGTCAGCTATCTGGACGCCTCGCGCCTCTTCCACGGCCACGAGGTGTGCATGGAGAACCCCTGGGCGCGCGGACTGTACGTGGACCTCAGCAACCCGTTCCCGCCCGACTCCAACTCGGTGCGCCAGTCCTTCCACCCGAACGAGCGGGGGCACGGCGCGTTCGCCGAGTGCTTCACCAAGATGTACCAGGCGGGGCAGCAGGGCGTACGCGAAGCCTCCTGCGCCGACCCCGTGGGCGCCGGGCAGCCGAAGCTGTACCAGCTCGCCTGGGACGACACGTTCAAGCCGCTGCGCAACGAGGGCACCGGCAGCTGTCTGGACGCCGACGGCGCCGCCAGCGCGGTCGGCACCGATGTGCGGGGCTGGGCCTGCGCGGCGGACAAGCGGAACCAGCAGTGGTGGTACGACGCGGCGGGCAAGGCGCTCTACGCGGGGCAGACGCACGACCGGTGCGTGCAGAGCGAGGGCGGCGTCAAGGAGGGGGCCGGGCTGGAGCTCGGCAACTGCTCCGGGGCCGGTGCCCAGCAGTTCGTACGGAACGGGGCGACCCTGCGGCCCGCCTCGGACACCGGGCTGTGTGTGACGTTGCCGGGCGCGGAGGCGCGGGCGAAGCTCGCCACCTGTGACGGCTCGGCCGCGCAGCGGTTCAGCAGCTGAGGGGCGGCAGACGAACGCCGGGCGGGCTCTTCACAGCCTGCCCGGCGTTCCCGGCGTCACGGCCCGCCCGGCGTCTTACAGCGTGCCGAGCTTGATCAGGAAGAGCAGGGCCAGCAGCTGGATCGCCGAGGCGCCCAGCGCCTTGGGCCAGGGCAGGTCGTGCGAACGGCTCACCATCGAGGTGAACAGGAACCCGGCGAGCACCCAGGTCGCCCACCCGAGGGCCTGCACGAGGGTGGCCGTCCCGCCCAGGAACAGCGCGAACACCAGTCGCGGCGCATCCGACAGCGACATGATCAGCATGGCGAGCCCGACCGTGGGCTGCCAGGCCCCGTCCCCGCCGAACTGGCGGGCCAGCGTGTGGGTGACGGCTCCCAGTACGAGTCCGGCCATCACCACGGCGACGCCGGTGACCAGCACATACGGAACGGCCTGCGAGAGCGTCGTGTTGAGGACGTCTGCGCGGGCCTTGTCGAGGCCGAAGACCGCCAGCAGCCCGTAGACGAACGTGACGATCAGCGCGGGGCCCCACATCGCGTAGTCCCGCATCTGCCAGAACGTGGCGTTCGGCCGCAGGACGACGCCGGTCAGCAGCTCCTTCCAGTGCAGCCGGGGCCCGGACGGCGGCGCGGGGGTGTTGCCCGCGTGGTACATGGCGCCGTCGGTGTACCCGCCGTCCTGGCCGCCGCCCTGCGGACCGTGCCCGTCGTCGGGGCCGTACGGGTCGTGGATGCTGAACGACTGGGTGTGGCCGGGGTTGTTGGCGTACGGGTCCTGCCCGTGCCAGCCCTGTGGCCCCCCGGGCTGCGTTCCGTGCTGACCGGGACCCTGCGGCGCCCCGTAGTGCGGCGGTTGCTGCGCGTGCGGGTCACCGAAATACTCCGGCTCGTCATTCCTCGGGCCCCCCTGCCACGGACCCTGCTGCGGGTACGGCGGACCCGAGGGGTGCTGAGGGTACTGCCCATGCTGCTGCGCGCCCCGGGAGTCCCGGCCGCGTCCGCTCCTGAAACCAGCCACGCGATTGAACGTACCGTGTTCCATGGCCTCTGCGTGCCACAGCCGGGCGAGATGGCCGGACATCGCTGCTGACCTGTGACATCCCCTAGGGGAACCCGGCCGTGCGGCCCCCACCAAGGGTGGAGAAGCCCCCACCGGGCCCTCACCCAGGAGGAGGGCTCACTCCCCCGGAAGGCGGACGGCGAAGGTGACGACGGAGCCCTGGCCCGCGGCGTCCGCGACGGTGAGCCGGTCGGTCACCAGCCTGGCCAGCCACAGCCCTCGGCCGCTGGTCGCCCCGTCCAGGCCGGGCAGCAGCTCCGGGATGACGTCCTCGGTGAAGCCGGGGCCGGAGTCGGCGACCTGGCACTCCAGCTCGTCGCCGAGGTGCCGCAGCACGAGCTGGCCGCCGCCGCCCGCGTGCTCGACGGCGTTGGTGGCCACGGCGTCGACGGCGACGACGAACTCGCCCCTGCGCGGCTCGTTCAGTCCCGCCGACGCGGCCCGCGCCTCGACCTCGGCGCGCAGCCTGGGCAGGTCGCGCAGGGTGAAGCGGAGGCGGCACAGCAGCTCGGGGGTCAGCATCCGGCACCCTCCCGTACGGCGGGCAGTGGCCGGGCCCGTACAGCACGCAGGAAGCCGGTGACCGCGCTCGGGTCGTGGCCCGGGGGCCGGTCGTCTTCGGCCGGTCCGTCCTGGGCCGTACGACCCGGGGCCTCACGGTCCGCCACCTGGTGCTCCTCCTCGCCTTTCCAGCCGCTCCGCCGCGTGCGTGAGCGCGGTTAGGAGGCTAGGCCCGGCACGCTGCAATGGGTATACCGCGACAGCGGTTTGGCTCGTGTGGTGCATTAACTGATCGCATTTGACCACGACTTGCCGGAAAACGCGCAACGGCCGGCCCCGTGGGTACGGGACCGGCCGTTGCGGACGGTATGAAGCGCTCGGTTCAGGCCATCGGAGGCTCGCGGGCCGGGCGGCCGAACCAGGTGGCTACTTCGCGGGCTCCGGTTCCGGGTCGGGCTGCGGCTCCGGGTCCTTCGCCGTCTCGCCGTCCGCCGCCGGCGGCTCGCCGGGCGTCCTGACCGAGTCCAGCAGCAGCTGGGCCACGTCCACGACCTGGAGTTTCTCCTTCGCGGCGGCACCCGTGGCGGAGTCACTGCCGGCAGCGGCCTTCTTGCCGTTGACCGAGTCGGTCAGCATGACGAGGCAGAACGGGCAGGCCGTCGAGATGATGTCGGGGTTGAGGGACAGCGCCTCGTCCACGCGCTCGTTGTTGATGCGCTTGCCGATCCGCTCCTCCATCCACATACGGGCGCCGCCGGCGCCGCAGCAGAAGCCGCGCTCCTTGTGCCGGTGCATCTCCTCGTTCCGCAGGCCGGGTACCTTGCCGATGATCTCGCGCGGGGGCGTGTAGACCTTGTTGTGGCGGCCCAGGTAGCACGGGTCGTGATAGGTGATCAGCCCCTCGACCGGGGTGACCGGCACCAGCTTGCCCTCGTCGATGAGGTGCTGGAGCAGCTGCGTGTGGTGGATGACCTCGTAGTGGCCGCCCAGCTGCGGGTACTCGTTGGCGAGCGTGTTGAAGCAGTGCGGGCAGGTGGCGACGATCTTCTTCGCGGATTTCGGCTTCTGGGTGGAAGGGTCGTCGTCGTCTTCACCGAAGGCGGCGTTGAGCGTGCCGACGTTCTCCTCGCCCAGCTGCTGGAAGAGGAACTCGTTGCCCAGGCGGCGGGCCGAGTCGCCGGTGCACTTCTCGTCGCCGCCCATGATGGCGAAGTTGACGCCGGCGATGTGCAGCAGCTCCGCGAACGCCTTGGTGGTCTTCTTGGCGCGGTCCTCCAGGGCGCCCGCGCAGCCGACCCAGTACAGGTACTCGACCTCGGTGAGGTCCTCGATCGTCTTGCCGACGATCGGCACCTCGAAGCCCGCCTCCTTCTGGAGCTCCTTCGTCCACTCCAGCCGCTGCTTCTTGGCCAGACCCCAAGGGTTGCCCTTCTTCTCCAGGTTCTTGAGCATCGTCCCGGCCTCGGAGGGGAACGCGCTCTCGATCATCACCTGGTAGCGGCGCATGTCGACGATGTGGTCGACGTGCTCGATGTCCACGGGGCACTGCTCGACGCAGGCGCCGCAGGTGGTGCAGGACCACAGCACGTCCGGGTCGACGACGCCGCCCTCTGCGGCGGTGCCGACCAGGGGGCGCTCGGCCTCGTCCAGCGCGCTCTGCGGAACGCCCTTCAGCTGCTCCTCGGTGGCCTTCTCCTCGCCCTCCATCGTCTTGCCGCCGCCGGCCAGCAGATACGGCGCCTTGGCATGGGCGTGGTCCCGCAGCGACATGATCAGCAGCTTGGGCGAGAGGGGCTTGCCGGTGTTCCAGGCGGGGCACTGCGACTGGCAACGCCCGCACTCGGTGCAGGTGGAGAAGTCGAGGATGCCCTTCCAGGAGAAGTCCTCGACCTGGGAGGCGCCGAAGCGGACCTCCTCCTCGTTGTCGTCGTCGAGGGCCGTCTCGAAGTCGATGACCTTGCCGCCGGACATCATCGGCTGAAGCGCGCCGAGGGCCGCTTCGCCCTTGGCGTCCCGCTTGAACCAGATGTTGAAGAAGGCCAGGAAGCGGTGCCAGGCCACACCCATGTTGGTGTTCAGGCCGACCGTGATCATCCAGATCATGGTCGTGCCCAGCTTGATCAGAGCCCAGAAGTAGACGAGATTCTGGAGCGTGCCGACGCCCAGCCCGTGGTACGCCGCCACCAGCGGATACGAGAGGAAGTACGCGGGCTCGTAGCTGTCCACATGGTGCAGCGCGCCCTCCAGGCCGCGCAGCATGAGAATGGCGACGCCGATGATGAAGATGATGTACTCGACGAAGTAGCCCTGCCACATCTTCGAGCCCGTGAAGCGGGACTTGCGGCCCGCCCGGGAGGGCAGGCTCAGCAGCCGGATCACCATCAGGACCGCGATGCCGACGGTGGTGCCGGCGCCGATGAAGTCGATGTACATCTCGTACGGCAGCCAGCCGCCGATGACCGGCAGCGTCCAGTCGGCCTGGAACAGCTGGCCGTAGGCGTTGATGATGGTCGGCGGCAGGGTGAGGAAGCCGATCGCCACGAACCAGTGGGCCACGCCGACGACGCCCCACTTGTTCATCTTCGTATGCCCGAGGAACTCCTTGACCAGCGTGGCCGTTCGCTGCTTGGGACTGTCCTTACGGACGCCCGCGGGCAGTGGCTGCCCCAGCTGGACGAAGCGGTAGATCTGCGCGATGGCACGGGCGAACAGCGCAACGCCGACCGCGGTGAGCAGCAGCGTGACGACGATCGCGGCGAGTTGCATAGCGGCTCCTCGGAGCACGGAGGCGGCGTTTACTAAGCAGTAACTTATCCGGTCCGTTCGAGACTACCCACTTGTCGCAGATCGCTGTACCGCAAGCCTCGGTGATTTGCGTCGCCCCGTCGGCCAAGGGCCCGATACTCCGTCGCAGGCGGCCATGCGCGCACCGTAATCACACACCTTGAGTCGCCCCGACTCAGTCTTCTTGACGCAATTTCCCCGGTCGTGCACTCTTGAGTCAGCTTCACTCAAGACCAAGCTGGAGGAACCCGAAATGGCACGTGCGGTCGGCATCGACCTGGGTACGACGAACTCCGTCGTCAGTGTTCTCGAGGGCGGTGAGTCCACCGTCATCACCAATGCCGAGGGCGCCAGGACCACGCCGTCCGTCGTGGCCTTCGCGAAGAACGGCGAAGTGCTCGTCGGGGAGGTGGCCAAGCGGCAGGCGGTCACCAACGTCGACCGGACCATCCGGTCGGTCAAGCGGCACATGGGTACCGACTGGAAGATCGGTATCGACGAGAAGCCCTTCAACCCGCAGCAGATCAGCGCGTTCGTGCTCCAGAAGCTGAAGCGGGACGCCGAGTCGTACCTGGGCGAGAAGGTCGCCGACGCGGTCATCACCGTGCCGGCGTACTTCAACGACGCCGAGCGGCAGGCCACCAAGGAGGCCGGCGAGATCGCGGGCCTGAACGTGCTGCGGATCGTCAACGAGCCGACCGCCGCGGCCCTCGCCTACGGGCTGGAGAAGGAGGACCAGACGATCCTGGTCTTCGACCTCGGTGGCGGTACCTTCGACGTCTCGCTGCTGGAGATCGGCGACGGTGTCGTCGAGGTCAAGGCGACCAACGGTGACAACCACCTCGGTGGTGACGACTGGGACCAGCGGATCGTCGACTACCTGGTCAAGCAGTTCCAGTCCGGCCACGGCGTGGACCTGGGCAAGGACAAGATGGCCCTCCAGCGGCTCCGTGAGGCCGCGGAGAAGGCGAAGATCGAGCTGTCCTCGTCCACCGAGACGACGATCAACCTGCCCTACATCACCGCGTCCGCCGAGGGCCCGCTGCACCTGGACGAGAAGCTGACCCGCGCGCAGTTCCAGCAGCTGACCCAGGACCTGCTGGAGCGCTGCAAGACGCCGTTCCACAACGTGATCAAGGACGCGGGCATCCAGCTCGGCGAGATCGACCACGTGGTGCTCGTCGGCGGCTCCACCCGGATGCCGGCCGTCGCGGAGCTCGTCAAGCAGCTGACCGGCGGCAAGGACGCCAACAAGGGCGTGAACCCGGACGAGGTCGTCGCCATCGGTGCCTCCCTCCAGGCGGGCGTGCTCAAGGGTGAGGTCAAGGACGTCCTGCTGCTGGATGTCACCCCGCTGTCCCTCGGTATCGAGACCAAGGGCGGCATCATGACCAAGCTGATCGAGCGCAACACCACGATTCCGACGAAGCGTTCGGAGACCTTCACCACGGCCGAGGACAACCAGCCCTCGGTGCAGATCCAGGTCTTCCAGGGTGAGCGGGAGATCGCGGCGTACAACAAGAAGCTGGGCATGTTCGAGCTGACGGGTCTGCCGCCGGCTCCGCGCAATGTGCCGCAGATCGAGGTCACCTTCGACATCGACGCCAACGGCATCATGCACGTCTCCGCCAAGGACCTGGGGACGGGCAAGGAACAGAAGATGCAGGTCACCGGCGGCTCCAGCCTGCCCAAGGACGACATCGAGCGCATGATGCGCGAGGCGGAGCAGTACGCCGAGGAGGACCACAAGCGCCGCGAGGCCGCCGAGACGCGGAACCAGGCCGAGCAGCTGGTCTACACGACCGAGAAGTTCCTCAAGGACAACGAGGAGAAGGTCCCCGCCGACACCAAGTCGGAGGTGGAGTCCGCCCTTGAGGACCTGAAGGAGAAGCTCAAGGGCGACGACACCGCGGTGATCCGTGAGGCGTCCGAGAAGGTCGCGGCCACCAGCCAGAAGCTGGGCCAGGCCCTCTACGCCGAGGCCCAGCAGGCCCAGGCCGGCGGTGCCGAGGCCGGTGCCGACGCGGCCGGCGCGGGTGCGGGCAAGCCCGAGGGCGGCGAGGATGACGTCGTGGACGCCGAGATCGTCGACGAGGACCAGAAGCCGAAGGATGGTGCGGCGTGACGGAGGAGACCGCGGGCTTCCAGGAGCCCGACGTTCCCGCCGACGCCGGTGAGCTGACCGATGCCGACCGGACCGCCGCCGAGCAGGAGGCGGCCGGTGCGGCGCCGCCGGCCGGCGAAGCGCACGGCAGTGAGGCCGAAGTGAGCGCGCAGGACCTGCGGGAGGCGGAAGGCGCAGGCCCGGAGGGCGAGGCCGCCGAGGGCGGCCCGGCCACCGAGCTGGAGGCCACCAGAAAGGCTCTCAACGAGCGCACCCAGGACCTGCAGCGGCTCCAGGCGGAGTTCCAGAACTACCGCCGCCGCGTCGAGCGGGACCGTGTGGCGGTCAAGGAGATCGCCGTCGCGAACCTGCTGACGGAGCTGCTGCCGGTGCTGGACGACATCGGCCGGGCGCGGGACCACGGTGAGCTGGTGGGCGGCTTCAAGTCGGTCGCCGAGTCGCTGGAGATGGTCGCGGCAAAGATGGGCCTGATGCAGTTCGGCAAGGAGGGCGAGCCCTTCGACCCGACGGTCCACGAGGCGCTGATGCACTCGTACTCTCCGGATGTCACGGAGACGACGTGCGTGCAGATCCTCCAGCCCGGGTACCGAATCGGCGAACGGACCATCCGTCCCGCACGGGTCGGGGTCGCCGAGCCGCAGCCCGGTGCCGCCGGCGGTACGGGCGGCAAGGGCGAGGCCGGTGCCGAGACGTCGGCCGCTGAAGAGGAGAACGGTGGCCCGGACGAGGGCTGACCGCGTACGGGAGGAGGGACGTCGAGGATGAGTACCAAGGACTTCATCGAGAAGGACTACTACAAGGTCCTCGGCGTCCCCAAGGACGCTACCGAAGCCGAGATCAAGAAGGCGTACCGCAAGCTGGCCCGGGAGAACCACCCCGACGCCAACGCCGGTGACCCCAAGGCCGAGGAGCGCTTCAAGGACGCCTCCGAGGCGTACGACGTGCTCGGCGACCCGAAGCGGCGCAAGGAGTACGACGAGGCGCGCACCCTCTTCGGCAACGGTGCCCTCTTCGACAGGCAGGGTCGGCCGGGCGGCGGTCCGGGCGGGCCCGGCGGCGCCGGAACGTTCAACTTCGACCTGAGCGACCTGTTCGGTGGCGGTCAGGGCGGGGGCGGCGGTGCCGGCGGACCGGGCGGGTTCGGCGGCGGGCTCGGCGACGTCTTCGGCGGGCTGTTCAACCGCGGCGGCACCGGGACCCGTACGCAGCCCAGGCGCGGCCAGGACATCGAGTCCGAGGTGACGCTCAGCTTCACCGAGGCGGTGGACGGGGCCACGGTCCCGCTGCGGATGTCCTCCAGCGCCGCGTGCAAGGAGTGCGCCGGAACGGGGGACAAGAACGGCACCCCGCGGGTCTGCCCCACCTGTGTGGGCACCGGGCAGGTCTCGCGTGGCACGGGCGGCGGCTTCTCGCTGACCGACCCGTGCGTGGACTGCAAGGGGCGCGGCCTGATCGCGCAGGACCCGTGCGACACCTGCAAGGGGTCCGGGCGGGCGACCAGTTCGCGGACGATGCAGGTCCGGATTCCCGCGGGCGTCACCGACGGGCAGCGCATCCGGCTGCGCGGCAAGGGCGCCCCGGGCGAGCGGGGCGGACCCAGCGGTGACCTGTATGTCGTCGTGCACGTCGACAAGCACCCGGTGTTCGGGCGCAAGGGCGACAATCTGACGGTCACCGTGCCGGTCACCTTCCCCGAGGCCGCACTCGGCGGCGAGGTGAAGGTCCCCACGCTCGGCGGGCCGCCCGTCACGCTGAAGATCCCGCCGGGTACGCCGTCCGGGCGCACCATGCGGGCCCGGGGCAAGGGCGCGGTCCGCAAGGACGGAACCCGCGGCGACCTACTGGTGACAGTGGAGGTCGCGGTGCCCAAGAATTTGGCCGACAAGGCGAAGGACTCCCTGGAGTCCTACCGGGACGCGACAGCGGGAGAGGATCCGCGGGCCGCGTTGTTCAAGGCAGCGAAGGGAGACTGAGGTGGACGGCCGGGACGGACGCAGACGAGCATTCGCGGCTGGGCGCTCTGCGGCGTACGAGCTGACGGAAGAATCTCCGGTCTACGTCATCTCGGTCGCCGCCCAGCTCTCGGGTCTGCACCCGCAGACCCTGCGGCAGTACGACCGGCTGGGGCTGGTCTCGCCCGACCGCACGCCCGGGCGGGGCCGGCGCTACTCGGCGCGGGACATCGAGCAGCTGCGCGAGGTGCAGCGGCTCAGCCAGGACGAGGGCATCAACCTCGCCGGGATCAAGCGGATCATCGAACTGGAGAACCAGGTCGCGGCGCTTCAGCAGCGGGTGGCGGAGCTGTCCGCCGCGGTCGAGGGCGCCGCGGCGGCGATGCAGCAGCGCGAGGCGCAGGTGCATGCCTCGTACCGGCGCGATCTGGTGCCGTACGAGGATGTGCGCCAGTCCAGCGCGCTGGTCGTCTGGCGCCCCAAACCGAGGGAGTAGCCCTCTCGGGCCCCCGGCCCCCGGTGTGGGCGGCGCCCACACCGGGGGGCAAGGGATGAGGGCCTACTGCTTGAAGCCGTAGGACAGGATCTTGGTGGCGTCCTTGGTGCGGTTCGTGGCGGAGGAAGACGCCAGCACGGTGCCGATCAGCGTCTTGCCGCCACGCTCGGCGGCGAAGACGAGGCAGTACTTGGCCTCGGGCCCGGAGCCGGTCTTGACGCCGAGCGCCCCCGAGTAGCCGCCCAGCAGCGGATTGGTGTTGGTCCAGGTCATATAGCGGTAGCCGCCGCTCTTGGTGACCGTCTTCTGCTTGGTGGAGCGGGTCTTCACGGTCGAGCGGAAGGTCGAGTAGGTCATCGCGTTGCGGGCGAGCTTCGTCAGATCGCGCGGGGTGGAATAGTTGCTGCCCTTGCCGATGCCGTCGAACGAGTCGAAGTGCGTGTTCTTCAGGCCGAGGTTCCGGGCCGTGGTGTTCATCTGGCCGATGAAGGACTTCACCCGTGCTTTGCGGGTGCTGCCCTTGCCGAACGTGTCGGCGAGCGCATAGGCCGCGTCGCAGCCCGAGGGCAGCATCAGTCCGTAGAGCAGCTGGCGGACGGTGACCTTGTCGCCGACGATCAGCCGTGCCGAGGAGGCGGTGTTGCGGACGATGTAGTCGCTGTACGCCTTCTGGATGGTGACCTTGCGGTTCAGGTTGAGGTTCTTCTGGGCCAGCACCACCCGGGCGGTCATGATCTTGGTGGTCGAGCCGGTGGAACGCCGGGTGTCGGCGGCCTTGGCGTAAAGGCTCTTCCCCGTGCCGCTGTTCATCGCATAGCCGCCGCGGGCGGTGATGGACGGCTTCGCCGCGGCGGCGCGTACGTGGGCCGCGGCCGGCGCCGAAGCGGGCGCGGCGGTGGCGGCGGGGGACGCCGTGGCGGCCGGGGCGGCCAGCGCGCCCGTCGTCAGCACGGCTCCGGAGGTGAGCATCACCGTGGCGACACGGTGGGTGCCAGCAATGCCAATCTTCACTTCTGTCAGCTCCAAATGCCGCTGCGATGCGGCTCGTTGGGCGGGTACCCGGGTCAGGAAGCGGCCGGGAACTAAGAGTGATAGTAGACCTATGCGAATTGAGTGGAATAGACTCAACTTGTTGCATGCTGTAGGTAGCAAGTGCCATCGCGGGGCACGGGCACAGCCGGGACGCAGGGGCGCCCGGTGCCTACGGACAGCACTGGAGGAGGAGCGCAGGAAGTGGACGCGGAGCTGACCAACAAGAGCCGGGACGCCATCAGCGCGGCCAACGACCGGGCGGTGACCGACGGCCACCCCGACATCACGCCGGCCCATCTGCTCCTCGCCCTGCTCACGGGCGAGGACAACGAGAACATCCAGGACCTGATCGCGGCCGTCGAGGCCGACCAGGCGGCGCTGCGCTCCGGCGCCGAGCGGCAGCTCGCGGCGCTCCCCACCGTGCAGGGCCAGACCGTCAGCCGACCGCAGGCCGACCGCGACCTGCTCGCCGTCATCGCGGACGCCGCACAGCGCGCCAAGGACCTCGGCGACAGCTTTGTCTCCACCGAGCACCTGCTGATCGCGCTGGCCGCCAAGGGCGGGACCGTCGCCGAACTGCTGAAGCAGCAGGGCGCCGACGACAGGAAGCTGCTGGACGCCTTCAGCGCGCAGCGCGGCAGCAGGCGCGTCACCAGCCCGGACCCCGAGGGCACCTACAAGGCCCTGGCGAAGTTCGGCACCGACCTGACCGCCGCGGCCCGCGACGGCAAGCTGGACCCGGTTATCGGCCGGGACCAGGAGATCCGCCGCGTGGTCCAGGTGCTCTCCCGGCGTACGAAGAACAACCCCGTCCTCATCGGCGAGCCCGGCGTCGGCAAGACCGCCGTCGTCGAAGGGCTGGCCCAGCGCGTGGTGAAGGGCGACGTACCGGAATCGCTGCGGAACAAGCGGCTGGTCGCCCTCGATCTGGGCGCCATGGTGGCGGGCGCCAAGTACCGGGGCGAGTTCGAGGAACGGCTCAAGACCGTGCTCTCCGAGATCAAGGAGAGCGACGGCCAGATCATCACCTTCATCGACGAGCTGCACACCGTCGTCGGCGCGGGCGCGGGTGGCGACTCGGCCATGGACGCGGGCAACATGCTCAAGCCGATGCTGGCCCGCGGCGAGCTGCGGATGGTCGGCGCCACCACGCTGGACGAGTACCGCGAGCGGATCGAGAAGGACGCGGCCCTGGAGCGCCGGTTCCAGCAGGTGCTGGTCGCCGAGCCCACCGTCGAGGACTCCATCGCGATCCTGCGCGGGCTCAAGGGGCGCTACGAGGCGCACCACAAGGTGCAGATCTCCGACAGCGCGCTGGTGGCGGCGGCGGCGCTCTCGGACCGCTACATCACCTCCCGCTTCCTCCCCGACAAGGCCATCGACCTGGTGGACGAGGCGGCCTCCCGGCTCCGGATGGAGATCGACTCCTCACCCGTCGAGATCGACGAGCTCCAGCGCTCCGTCGACCGGCTCAGGATGGAGGAGCTGGCCCTGGAGAAGGAGACCGACCCCGCCTCCGTCGAGCGGCTGGAGCGGCTGCGCCGCGAGCTGGCCGACAAGGAGGAGGAGCTGCGCGGCCTGACCGCCCGCTGGGAGAAGGAGAAGCAGGGCCTCAACCGCGTCGGCGAGCTGAAGGAACAGCTGGACGAACTGCGCGGCCAGGCCGAGCGCGCCCAGCGCGACGGCGACTTCGACACCGCCTCCAAGCTGCTCTACGGCGAGATCCCGGCCGTCGAGCGCGAGCTCGCCGCGGCCACCGAGGAGGAGGAAGAAGCCAAGAAGGAGGCGGCGGCAGGCCAGGCCGGCAAGGGCGACAAGATGGTCAAGGAGGAGGTCGGCTCGGACGACATCGCCGACGTCGTCTCCTCCTGGACCGGCATCCCCGCGGGCCGGCTGCTGGAGGGCGAGACGCAGAAGCTGTTGCGGATGGAGGAGGAGATCGGCAGGCGGCTGATCGGTCAGACCGAGGCCGTGCGTGCCGTCTCGGACGCCGTACGCCGCAGCCGGGCCGGTATCGCCGACCCCGACCGTCCCACCGGCTCCTTCATGTTCCTCGGCCCCACCGGTGTCGGTAAGACGGAGCTGGCCAAGGCGCTCGCCGACTTCCTCTTCGACGACGAGCGGGCGATGGTCCGTATCGACATGAGCGAGTACGGCGAGAAGCACAGCGTCGCCCGGCTCGTCGGCGCGCCCCCCGGCTACGTCGGCTACGAGGAGGGCGGCCAGCTCACCGAGGCCGTTCGGCGCCGCCCGTACAGCGTCGTACTGCTGGACGAGGTGGAGAAGGCGCACCACGAGGTCTTCGACGTGCTGCTGCAGGTCCTCGACGACGGCCGGCTCACCGACGGCCAGGGCCGCACCGTGGACTTCCGTAACACCATCCTCATCCTCACCTCCAACCTGGGCAGCCAGTTCCTGATGGATCCCCTGGAGAAGCAGGAGGAGAAGCGCGAGCAGGTGCTGGCGGCGGTGCGGGCGGCCTTCCGGCCCGAGTTCCTCAACCGACTGGACGACCTGGTCGTCTTCTCCGCGCTGGCCGGGGACGAGCTGCGGCGGATCGCCCAGCTGCAGGTCGACGCGCTCCAGCAGCGGCTCGCCGAACGGCGGCTGACCCTGGATGTCACCCCGGAGGCGCTGGACTGGCTCGCCGCCGAGGGCAACGATCCGGCGTACGGGGCCCGGCCGCTGCGCCGCCTCGTCCAGACCGCCATCGGCGACCAGCTCGCGCGGGAGATCCTGGCGGGCGAGGTCCGCGACGGTGACACCGTTCGGGTGGACCGCGTCGAGGGATGGGAGGGCCTCATGGTGGGCGCCGCGGCGGGCACGCTCGCGGGGAGCTGACAGAGGGCCCCGACCGTCCCCCAGCCTCCGGCCGGGTGGGGGTACCGCCAGCGGTAGCTGGGGGAATCCCCCCAGGGTTGTCATTGCGGGGGGCGCGTGCGGGAGGATGGAAGGAGCCGTATGAAGGGAACACCCACGTGAGCATCGACCCGTCCTCGATCCCGAATTTCGGGGGCCAGCCCGACGAGCCGGACGAGTCCGGTCCGACCGGACCGATCATCCCCGACCAGGACCTCGTCAAGCAGCTCCTGGACCAGATGGAGCTGAAGTACGTCGTCGACGACGAGGGAGACCTCGCGGCGCCGTGGGAGGAGTTCCGCACCTACTTCATGTTCCGTGGGGAGGCGGAGCAGCAGGTCTTCTCGGTCCGTACGTTCTACGACCGGCCGCACACCATCGAGGACAAGCCCAAGCTCCTCGAGGCCATCGACGACTGGAACCGCCGCACCCTGTGGCCCAAGGTCTACAGCCACACCCACGACGACGGCAGCGTCCGCCTCATCGGCGAGGCGCAGATGCTGGTCGGCACAGGCGTCTCGCTGGAGCACTTCGTCTCCTCCACGGTGAGCTGGGTGCGTGCCTCCATCGAGTTCGACAAGTGGCTGGTGGAGCAGTTCGGTCTGGAGAAGGACATCGACTCCTCCGAGGGCGAAGGCGACGACGCCTAGCCCGTCGTCGGCACCCCGCACACCGAGGGGCCGGGCGCACACTCCGAGTGCGCCCGGCCCCTCGTGCTGCGTCGCCGGCCGCCCCCCTGACACCCGTCAGGTACCACGCAGGATCCCGGGCCGGGAGACTCGTGGGCAGAGCGCGGGACCCGCCTACGGGGGAAGCACGGGGGAACAGGGGGTCCCGCGCACGGGGGTCGCGGGCGCACTCGGGGGCGCTCGCGAGCGCTGCGGGGTGGCGGGTCAGCCGGTGCCCGCCACACCGCGCAGCCGCTGTGCCGCCTCGGCCAGCACGTCCTCCCGTTTGCAGAACGCGAAGCGGACGTACGGTGCACCTGCCTCGGCGTGGTCGTAGAAGACCTGGGTCGGGACGGCGACGACGCCCACCCGCTCGGGGAGCGCAAGGCAGAACGAAACACCGTCCTTCGCGCCCAGCGGGCGGATGTCGGTGGTGATGAAGTACGTGCCCGAAGGCCGGAAGACCTCGAAACCGGCCGCACGCAACCCCTCGGCCAGCAGATCCCGCCGGGCGCGCAGTCCCTCCCGCAGAGCCGTGTAGTAGCTGTCGGGCAGCGCCAGCGCCTCGGCGATGGCGTACTGGAAGGGGCCCGCTGAGACATACGTCAGATACTGCTTGGCCGAGCGCACCGCGGTGACCAGCGCGGGCGTTCCGGTGACCCAGCCGACCTTCCAGCCGGTCAGCGAGAACGTCTTGCCGCTGGAGGAGATGGTGACCGTGCGCTCGCGCATCCCCGGGAAGCTCGCCAGCGGGTGGTGCTCGCCGTCGAAGACGAGGTGTTCGTAGACCTCGTCGGTGACGGCGAGCAGATCGCGCTCCACGCACAGTTCGGCGACGGCCGCCAGCTCGTCACGGCCCAGCACGGTGCCGGTGGGGTTGTGCGGGGTGTTGAGAAGGATGAGCCGGGTGCGGTCGGTGACCGCGTCGCGCAGCTCGTCCAGATCCAGGTGGTACGCGCCGTCGCGCGGGCGCAGCGTGACCGGCACCCGTATGCCGCCCGCCATCGCGATGGAGGCGGCATACGAGTCGTAGTACGGCTCCAGCGCGATCACCTCGTCCCCGGGCTCGACCAGCGCGAGCAGCGAGGCGGCGATGGCCTCGGTGGCACCCGCGGTGATCAGCACTTCGGTTTCCGGGTCGTACGACAGGCCGTAGAAGCGCTGCTGATGCTCGGCCACGGCGTTGCGCAGCTCGGGGATGCCGGGGCCAGGCGGGTACTGGTTGCCGCGCCCGTCCCGCAGGGCGCGCACCGCCGCCTCGCGGATCTCCTCCGGACCGTCCGTGTCGGGGAAGCCTTGACCCAGGTTGATCGCGCCGGTCCGGACGGCGAGCGCGGACATCTCGGCGAAGATCGTGGTGCCGAACTTGGCGAGGCGGTGGTTGAGCAGCGGACGCCCACGTTCCCGCGCGCCGGGGACAGCAGCTTGGCCAGCAGTCATGGCTGTCATCCTCGGGCAAGCTCTTATCTTCCTCAACCCTGCTTTGCGGCGCTGCCACCCCGGGCAGGAGCCGCCTACGCCCGCGGACGGCAACACGGAAGTACGGAAAGGAAGTTGCCGTCCAAGGACCTCAAGGGGGAAATGTAATGAACCAAGTCCTGGCATTCATCGGCATAGTGGTCGTCTTCGCGATCATCGCCGCGCTCGCCAAGTCGGCCGGTTCCGGTGGCGCCGGCCGGTCCGGTCGCCCCCGCCGCAACAGCGGCTCGTGGTGGGCCGGCGGCGGTGGCACCGGTGGCGGTGGCTGCGGAGGAGGAGGCGGCGGCTGCGGCGGTGGTTCCTCTTCCTGCGGCGGCGGTGGCGGCGGTGGCGGCGGTGGTGGCGGCTGCGGCGGTGGTGGCGGCGGTGGCGGGGGCTGACAGATGGAGAACGTGGCTCCGGCCTTGCTGATCGTCGGCCTCGGCATCGTCATCAACGTGATCGTCGCTCTCGTGAGAGCGGCCAACGGCTCCGGCCCCCGGCGGCGCAGGCGGCGGGGCTCGTGGTGGGCAGGGGGCGGGGGCGGCAGTTCGTGCGCCGGCGGCTCCTGCGGCGGTGGCTCCTCCTGTGGCGGCGGTGGTGGCGGCTGCGGTGGGGGCGGAGGAGGCGGAAGTTGAGGCCCACGCGGCAGGCCGGCAGCGGGAGTTGAGGCCCGTGCGCGGAGCGTGCGCGACGGCACGCTCGGCCAGGTGTGCGGCTGTGCGCGAAGCGTGCTCGCACCTGGAAGGGAACACTTGACCTGTTCCATACCTATGGGATGGAAATCCGCAGAACCTGGGTAATAGCGCTGGGGACGCAGCGCGTTCCGTGATTCGGTGAATCGTGAACTGTCGTCCCCGAGCGCTCCCGGCCCCGGCCCGGAGGCTCGGGAGCTCGAGGGGTGGGGCGGCCCACCCTCCCTGCGTGTTTGCGGAGCCGACCCATGCTCACCACCCTGAAAACCGCCTACACCGACACCCGCGCGCACGAACTCGGCTGGGACCTGGGCCGCGGGCCTCTCCCCGCCCTCGCCTGCATGGACGTCGAACTGGACGACACCCACGTTCAGCTGCGGCTGCTCGGCGCCTCGCACCAGGTACTGCTGGGCGAGGAGTACGGCAGCTGTTCGGAAACCGTCGCCTGCCTTCCGGGCCGCAGCGCCCCGCTTCCGCTCGGCGTCTCCAAGCGTTTCGGCGAGTGGGAGTACGAGTTCGCGGCGCGGGTCGAAAGACTGTCGCCCGGCTCGTTCGCCGGGCGTGCGCAGGAGTTGCTCGCGCTGGTGGCGGACCACCCCAACGGGTTCGCGGGTACCTTCCCGGGTGCGCCGAGTGCCTTCACCGCGCTGCTCGTCCAGCGGCACGAGGGGCAGATCCGCTGGCGCACCTGGCACTCCTATCCACAGGAGGGCTGTCTTGTCTCGACGCGTACCCGGGTGGCCACCAGGGCGCGCGAGGAGCGGAAGGGCGCCGGGGCTCCGCGCGAGCCGGCCACGGTCCCGGTGTGCGGCCCGGCCATGGCCTGAGCGCCACTCCTGTGAGTGACCTAGGGTGCTCATTATGTGACGTAGCGTGCATCTCATGATCGACCGTCCACAGCCCTACGTGGAGAGCGCGCGGTTGCCCGTACCCGCCGGGCTCGGGCGCGGCTTCGTCCTCGCCTCGGTCTTCGTGTGCGCCGCCTGCGGCCTCGTCTACGAGCTCGAACTCGTCGCGGTCGCCTCCTCGTTGGTCGGCGACTCCGTCACCCAGGCGTCCGTCGTGCTCTCCGTCATGGTCTTTGCGATGGGCGTCGGCTCACTGCTCGCCAAGCGCTTGCGCTGCCACGCCGCCGCGGGCTTCGGCTACGTCGAGGCGCTGCTCGCGCTGGTCGGCGGCAGCTCGGCGATGGCGCTCTACGCCTCCTTCGCCTGGCTGGGCGGGGCCCGCGTGATGCTGGTGGCCATCTCCTTCACGATCGGGGCGCTGATCGGCGCGGAGATGCCGCTGCTGATGACGCTCATCCAGCGGATCCGCGAGCAGGACCCTGGCGGTGCCCTCGCCGATCTGTTCGCGGCCGACTACGTGGGGGCCCTCGTCGGCGGACTGACCTTCCCCTTCCTCCTGCTGCCCCTCGCCGGAGAGTTGACGGGCGGACTGCTCACCGGCGTGGTGAACGCGCTGGCCGGCGGGCTGGTCGTGCAGTGGCTCTTCCGCCACGACCTGCGGTGGCGGGCGCGGTTGCGGCTGCTGGCGGCCAACGGCTGCGTACTGCTCCTGCTCCTCGTGGGCACCGCGTTCGTCGGCCCGTTCGAGCATGCCGCGCGGCAGGCCCTCTACGGCGACGATGTACGGGTTGCTGTGCACACCGACCACCAGGAGCTCGTGCTGACGGGTGGCGCGACCCGCGAGGAGTGGCCCGCGGCGGGCGAACTGCAGCTGTTCCAGGACGGCAGGCTGGCGCTGCGGGGCGGGGAAGCCCGCGCCGTCCACCGGGCTCTGGTCCGCCCCGCGATGGTGGGCGGGCCGCACACCCGGGTGCTGATCGTGGGGGGCGGCGACGGGCTTGCCCTGCGGGAGGTGTTGCGGTTCCGCGATGTGCGGGAGGTCACCGTCGTGGAGCGGGATCCCGGCGTCGTACGGCTGGCCCGCCGCGACCCCGGGCTGCGGGCCTTGAACCGCGGAGCGCTGGACGATCCGCGGGTCCGCCTTGTTCACGCGGATCCCTTCGACTGGTTGCGGGACCGGGTGCGGGGTTCCGCCATGCGGTTCGACGTGATCATCTCCGCGTTGCCCTCGCCGGGGGGCTCCGCCGGTAGTCCCAAGCTGTACTCGCAGGAGTTCTACGGGCTCGCTGCGCGGGGCCTCGGCGACGAGGGGCGCCTCGCCCTTCGTGCGGGCTCGCCCACTGGGCGAGCCCGTGACTTCTGGACGGTTCACGCCACCCTGCGGGCCGCGGGGCTGCGGCCTTGCCCCTACGCCGGTGGACGGGGCTTCGTGCTGGCCCGCCCCGCCCGGCCGGCGCCCCCCACCTGCCTCCGCGAGGGCCACACCCACCTCCCTCCCTCCACCCTGATGCACCCCCGCTACGCGGGGTGACGTCGCTTGTGGGGGCACCCCGTGAGGGCCCCGTCGCTTGTGGGTGCACGCCTTCTTGTCTTTTGGCTGCCGCCGGGTGCGTTCGGTTGTGGACGCACGCCTTGTTTCGTTTTCGGCTGCCGCCGACAGGTCGTGTCGGGGGGCTCCGCCCCCCAACGGCCCCCCGCCAGGTGGGCTTCGCCCCCCTAGAACCCCCCTTCCGCAAATCCCGGAGCCATTGACGTAAGACGGCTCCGTTTCGCGGCGGGGGCCGAGATGCACTGCCGGTGGCGCC
>NZ_JBQQBT010000023.1:0-97558 GCF_052245835.1 Streptomyces sp. 8N114
AGTGTCCCGCTGCCCCCCGGGGTCGGGGCGGCAGCGGGACGGCGGATTACGGCGCGGGAGCGGGCGCCGGCTCGGGCGCCGGTTCCGGCGCGGGCTCAGGCGCGGGTTCCGGTTCCGGTGCGGGTTCCGGCTCGGGCTCGGGCTCGGGTGCGGGCTCGGGCTCGGGTTCCGGTGCGGGTTCCGGAGCGGGCTCGGGCTCGGGCTCGGGTGCGGGCTCGGGTTCCGGCTCCGGTGCGGGCTCGGGTTCGGGTTCCGGTGCGGGCTCTGGCTCGGGTTCGGGTTCCGGTGCGGGTTCCGGCTCGGGCTCGGGTTCCGGTGCCGGCTCCGGTGCGGGCTCCGGCTCCGGTGCAGGCTCCGGCTCCGGCTCCGGTGCAGGCTCCGGCGCCGGTTCCGGTGCGGGCTCGGGCGCCGGTTCCGGTGCGGGCTCCGGTGCGGGCTCGGGCGCCGGCTCCGGTACAGGCTCCGCCTCCGGCTCTGAAGCAGGCTCCGGTGCGGACTCGGGCTCGGGAGCAGGAGCGGGAGCAGGCTCTGGCTGCGGCTCAGGAGCAGGCCCGGACTCGGGTTCCGCCGCAGGCACCAGTGCGGGTTCCGGCGCAGGCGCGGGCGGAGCCGGAGCGTCAACCTCGGGCGCCGGAGCCGGAGCCCCACCCTCAGGCACGGGCGGAGCAGGCGGGGCGTCCGGAGCCGTAGCCTCACCCTCAGGCGCCTCCGGAGCCTCACCCTCAGGCGCCTCCGGAGCCTCACCGTCAGGCGCAGGCGGCGCTGGCGGACCCGGAGGTGCCGGAGTCTCACCCGCAGGCGCCGGGGCGGGAGCAGGAGCCCCACTCTCAGGTGCCGGCGGCGGGGCTGGCGAACCCGGCGGTGGCGCGACTCCGGCGGAAATCTCCTCCGGCGTCGGCTGCGACGCCCGCTGCGCGGCAAGTTGTTCGCCAAGCGCCTGGCCCGTGGCATACCCCGGCTCAGACGTACGCAGAGCATCCACCGCCCGTTCCGCGGCCGACGGACCCGGCGGCGGCGCGACACCAGCGGAAATCTCCTCCGGCGTCGGCTGCGACGCCCGCTGCGCGGCAAGTTGTTCGCCAAGCGCCCGGCCCGTGGCATACCCCGGCTCAGACGTACGCAGAACATCCACCGCCCGTTCCGCAGCCGACGGACCCGGCGGTGGCGCGACACCAGCGGAAACCTCCTCCGGCGTCGGCTGCGACGCGCGCTCCTCCGCAAGCGCCTCCCCCACCGCGTATCCCGGATCGGACTTCGCTGCGATATCGGCGAGGGCTTTCACGTGATCCGGATGCTGGCCCCCGTAAACACCCAGGCCCACGGCGGTACCCAAACTGCGCGGGATCACGGTGTACTTGCCGGTTATGGGGGTGAGCAGGGAAGGGATTCCGGCACCGTAGCCAACGTCCTTGGTGAAGTCAGCACCCGATGTCCCCGGCTCACCGAGATACGGCGCGCCCTTTCCGCCCGGCGGCTTGGCCACACCCGCCGAGACCTCACCCCTCGTCGGCTGGAACGCCGGATTGAGCGGATCCTCCGACGGCTCAGGCGGAATCCCACCATCCATCTGCCGCAGAACCTCCCGCGCCTCCGGATGCTCGCTGGTGTACGCGCTGGCGTTCCACAAACCGCCGCCTACGCCCCCCGCCAACCCGGGCCACCCACCACCGACCGCGCCGACGCCGCCTCCGTGGATCACACCGGTAGTGGTGCGATCCCAGAAGTCACCCCAGTCCCACGCGGGGCCAGGAGCAGGCTCGTTCGCGCGGTGGTTGACGATCGACTTCTCGGGCGGGGCGCCGCTCTCGGGCGGCGCCGACCCGGCTCCGTCCGCAGGAACGTCGTCGTCGGCCCCAGGCTCCGGAGCCGGTACCTCAGTTTCGGGAGCCGGCGCCTGCACGGTGCCCGTTCCGCCGTACAGCCGGTCGTACGGCGGCGCTGCGGCGTCGTCGGCCCATTTCCCGGAAAGGAAGTCGGAGAGGGGCGTATCGGCGGGGCGCTGTGCCGGAGCCCCACCGTTCTCCGCTCCTCCGCCCTGCGGGGGCTCCGTGGACGGCGCCGGCTCATTCGGCGGAGGGGGCGGCGCCGGCTCCCCCTCGCTGCCGTACTGCTGCTGATGGTGAGGGCGCTGGTGCACGTCCGCAGCCTGCGCCAGGCCCGGCTGCGAGACCGCCGACAGCAGCCAGGCGCCGAACCCCAGCGCCCCGGTCAGCACCGCGGTACGAACCTTCTGGCGGTCCCACAGCGGCTTCATGTTCCGCTCCGACCGCGGCGACGAGAACACCGACCGCGCCGCCTTCGACGGCACACCGGGCTCCTCAGCACCGAGCGTGCCCGACACCACGGCGTCCGTCAGCTCACCCACCGTGGTCACCGGTACCTCGACCACCGCACCGCCGCGCTGGTACGAGCGCGGCCTCGTCGCCTCCCCCGGCTGCACCGCCATGTACGAGACCCGCCCGATGCCGGCGAGTTCCTCGACGTCGACGATCAGCACCACGGCTGCGGACAGCTCCACACCCGTACGTTGCCGATCCCACCAGGTCTGCAGCCGCCAGGCCGCGTCCGGTGCGGCGAACTCCTCCCCGTAGATCGGGGGTACGAGCACCGGCACGTCGGCGCCGGCCGCGGCCAACTGCGACCTTGTCCCCACGGCGACGGAGTTGGCCAGTTGAAAGTTCCTGACCAGCACCAGAAAGGCCTGGCCGGAACCTGCCTTCGCTTGCGGGGAATGGCCAGGTGGATCCGGGACTCTCCGAAGATGCATGCGCGGCGCCTCCTCACGGCTGGACGAAGCGCGCCACCCCGTTCACCCGCTGGACGTGGCACGATCAGTCCTGGTCTCATGGTCCGCGGTGACGCTAAGGGACACCGCCCGAGACCGGTCCCAACCCACTGGTAACCGACGAGCAGCGCGCCGCAGCGGACCCCATGCTTGAGACCCCGTACGCTCGTCGGCAAGGAGACTGGTTCCCCGGCCACGCCACAGCCGGGCGACCGTTCCACGAACCATTTGGTGGCTCCGCGAATCACGTGGGCTCGTGCCAGTCCCGCTGAGCGGGAGCGACTACCTGGAGCTGCTGCCGGTGCGGTGGCAGGCCATCACCGAGCGCGGGATCCGTCTCCATCACCGCACCTACAACTGTGACCTGCTGGGCCCTTATCGGGGCCAGGATTGCGAAGTCGCGGCCCGCGGCGGGAAATGGGAAATCCACACCAACCCCCACGACGTCCGCCAGATCTGGGTCCGCCTGCCCCGGCACGGGCTCACGGAGATCCCGTGGATCCACCGCGACCACTGCCATCAGCCGTTCAACGACCGCACCTGGCAGCGCCTGAAGACCATCACCACGCACGACGCGGACCAGGACACTTACGAGGCCCGCCTCGCCGACGCCCTCGATCAGCTCATGCGCCGCGCGCGCCGGATCCGTCACCCGCACCGAGCAGCACCTCCTCGCCCGCACCACACCCACCCGCACTCCCCCACCACTGCACCCCGAGCCCGGCGCACAGCAACCGGGCGCCAAGATTATCTAGGGTGAATCGCCGTTGTGGCAGGTCAGAGCTTGATCGCCGTGTCAGGCAAGTCAGGCAAGTTGCTCGACGTTGGGTAGCGCGGCGAGCCGCCGACAGGGATCAGGCCGTCGAGGACGTCGACGACGAACTGGGACGCGGGGCATGGCTTCGAACTCGTCTCGTGAGTCGTCGTTCAGCACCGTGTGCGTATCAGGTGACGGATGCTCAGCGATGGCTGGGCCCGCCTGGTCAGTCGGTGCCTTCGATGATGCGGAAGTCGCGCTCGACGCCGTCGGGGAGGGCCACCAGCGCCTTCTGGTATGCCTCGCTCTCGTATGCCGCGACGGCCTGTTCAAAGCTGTCGAACTCGATCAGAACGACGCGTTGCGTGATTCCGGCCTCGTGGGCGACGACTCGACCGCCACGGGACGGGAGGAGGGACAGGGTGCGCCCGCCCCCAGCCTGGACAGCCGGACCGGCCAGCTTGTCGTAGGCAGCCAGCCTCTCAGGGTCGGAAATGGCGGGGTAGACACTGACCCAGTAGCCCTTAGCCATGGAAACCTCCTGTGTTGGGCCGGACACGTCCGACTTCGAATTGACACTCAGATCGATCGATTCCGGCGACCGGTACTGCGGCCGGTTGAATCGTTATATGCGCAGGCTAGGGCTTGATGTGCGGTCGAGGGAAAGACCGGTACGGGATAGACTCAGAACGGATCGTTATCAATCGGCAGGGAGGGCACGTGGCGCCGGATACGGTGAGCCTGCGGTACTTCCTGGTGCTGGCACAGGAGTTGAACTTCACCCGCGCGGCCGCACGGATCGGTATCGCACAGCCCGCACTCAGCGCCCGGATGCGCCGATTGGAGGCGGAACTCGGTACGGCCCTGCTGGTCCGCAACACGCGTAGCGTCGTATTGACCACGGCCGGTGCGGCTTTGGCGGAGTCCGCGCCGCCCGCGCTGGCGGCCCTGGACCGGGCATGGGACACCGCCCGGAGCGCGGCGGCCGGTGAACTGGGCACGCTGCGCATCGGATACAGCCTCAGCGCCGGGGCCGAGACCGCACCGGCCCTGGTGGACAGGCTGATTCGCGACAACAGCGGACTCGAGGTCGGCGCGGTCCCGATGGCGACACCGGAGATCTCCCCCGCGGTCGCCGACGGCCGCATCGATGCCGGGATCACCCGCGGTGAACAGCCGGGCCGTGGCGTGCGCCGGTTCCTGCTGCGGCGTGCGCGCATCGGGGTCCAGCTGGCGCAGCACCATCCGCTGGCCGAACACCCGGAGATCGAGATCGCCGACGCGGCCGCGTATCCGCTGCGACTCCCGGACCGTGCGGCCAACCCCGTGATCCACGATCAGCTGTCCGCACTGTTCCGAGACATCCGACCACAACCCCGATTCCACACGCCCGCAGTCTCTTTCGACATGTCTCAGCGCGACCTGCGCGACGGGGTCACCCTCGCCCCGGCCGGAGAAGCCGCGGTCACGGCACAACCGGCCGGTCTCACCTGGCGACCGCTGCGGGGCGCGCCCAGCCTGACGATCCACCTGGTCCTCCCACGCGAGCAGTCGCCGCTACACCGCCGCATCCGTGCCGTCGCCAAAACCCTGGCGCACGAGCTGCACTGGCTGCCGGACTGACGCGCAAGAGGTCAAGCGAGACGGACGCCTGCGGTGGCGAGGCCGAAGACCTTGCGCCCGGCGGACTTCGCGGTGATGACGACGACGGCGGTCTTGCTGAATGTCCGACACGAACTCGCTACGCCGGCGGATCAGCATCCGATGATGGCCCCGGGTCCGGCGATCCGAGTCGTACACCGCGGCGACGTCCTCGCTCGTTATCTAGTGCCGTCAATTGAACGTGCAGGTCAAAGCCTTACCAGTCTTCGAGGCAAGTTGAACATAGCCCTAGCTTCAGTACACCGACGGGGCCCGGACGGCGGTGCTGTCCGGGCGAAGCGTGGACGGTGAACTACCTGGTGGTGGCCGCCGCCTGGGAGGATGATGCGCACTGCTGTGAGCAGAACTGTGGTGGGTACGGCGGGGCTTCGTCGTATCTGTAGTGGGCCGCGAGGGGAGGCCGCAGGCTGGACACTCCGCGGTGCACTTTGAGATGTACCGGGCTGCGTCTCGCGCGTGCCGCTTCAGCCGTAGGCGCTCGCGGTCGATGGCGTGACGCAGGGCCATGGCCTCATCTTCGTCCCAGATGCAGTTCTCGGTACCTTCCTCGATGTCTTCCTCGTGTCCGAAGAGGGCGACCAGCAGGGCCTCGACAACTTCCTCGCTGGTGCCTTGGCAGCTGCGGTTCTGACGAGGACCTCGGCTTTGCGGTCCCCGCCCATCAACTCGGGGTTGGCACCGTGTACGTCTCGGTGGTCTTGTGCCCACCGCTTGGCTTTGGTGATGAGCAACGGTGTGTCGTATTCAGTGAGATGGCTGTCGCAGTGGTCGATGGTCCGGTCAAGCGGCCGGTTGCGGCAGTGCGGTACGAGACACAGTGGGGATCCATCCGAGGGTCAGGCCGATTTCCCAGCGGGCGGGGTCGATCCACCGGTTGGCGGGTGCGACCACCATGGTCTGCCAGTTGATGGATTCGACTGCCAGCTCCGCGCCGACTCCTTCTCTGGACAGGGCGCCCGCCAGGCCGAGTACGGCTTGGCTGGGGACCGGGCGGCCGAGGACCCTTCGAGTGGATTCCGAAGGTGAGATGCTCGTCGGCGTCCTCGATGCCGATTTCGGGGAGGGTCGTGCACTCAGCGAGCAGATCCCGCAGCCGGAAGGTATGCGAGGTGTCGGCGGCGACGTCTTCGCTGTCGTACGGCATCGGGCCGCCGTAACCGCCGGTTGAGGCGCCCTCGCGCAGCGCCTGGGTGTATTTCGTCCTATTCCGGTGCTGGCGGGCTCTTGCGCGGTTCTTTGGCCCGTCATTTCCGCTTCTGGTCACTTCGACTCCAACGCGAAACCCCACGCATATCGCCTGGGTCGGTGCCGGGTGGGGCCGAGGACGTGACGATCAGCTTGCGCGGGCCAGCGCCGGCGAAGCCGGGTGGCCTTGGCCCTGCGTTCCGGCAGCGTGGGTGCCGGGACGGTATGGCGTGCGGCGTGCGCGTCCTGCCGCGCTGGTGAGCGTAGGCAACAGCCGCAGATGTTGGAGTCTCGACGCCACGGTGGCCGGGGGTTCTTGACCCGCTCTGCCGGATCATGTGCTCGGCAGTTCGCCGCTGCCTGGGCGGCTGCGGAATCCGTCAGCGGTGTCCTGACCGGTTGGCTGCTGTGTCCGCGTTGCGGTGTGCGGGAGGGGCGGGGAGGCTGGGTGGTGAGGTGGTGGACATGGGCAAGCGTGGGAGCTCAGGGGGCAAGCAGGGTGGCCCGCGCCGAGCGGCGATGACCCGGGAAGCGGCCTCCCGGGTGCAGTCTGCCGGGGCGAGGAACCCCGACTCTCGTACGGTCTCGTCGGGGTTCTCCTCGCGTGCTCAGTCCGCTGCAGCGAAGGATTCGCGTAACGACGGGAAGTGACCCTGCTCGGGGCGGGGTCGGAGGGGTCAGGCAGTCCTGCGGAGGGCGCGTACGGCGTCGGCGAGGTCGTGGTGATACTCAGCGGTGGCGCCGATGCGCCACTGGACCTCGTTGCATTCTTGGTTGGTTCTGACCATTCCGAGGTACCGCACGTCGTCGTAGACGCACCATTCGGCGCGGTCGGTGTCTTCTGGCTTCACGAATTGGGCTTCGCGGGTGTCGACGCTGTAGGTGAACAGGTCGGCCCATGTCGCGGGGTCGGTGGTGGCCATGGGGAGGTCCTCCCTGTGCTCTGGTCTCGCATCACAGTAGAGGCGGACGGCCGGGCCCGTGGGCCCGGCCGTGAAACTCCCTATGGGGTCCCCAGGAGCGCGGCGGCGTCCTGGGCGGCGAGGTCGAGAGCCTCATCGAGGTGGGCGGGGCGGCGTCCTCCGGCGCTGGCCAGGGCGCCGGTGCCGCCGCCCCCGCCGCCGACGGCCTTGGCGGCGCGGGCCAGGAGGGGGGCGGCGCTGTGGCCGTCGTCGACGAGGCCCGGGGAGATGGCGGCGGCGAGCTGGGCTTTGCCGTCGTGCTCGGTGCCGAGGACGGCGATGGCGGGGCCGAGGTGGATGGCGCGGAGGGCTTCGGTGGCCATGGTGCGCAGTTCGGCCGGTGTGACGCCGGTGACCTTCTCGGCGATGACCCAGCCGCCGGGGACCTGGTGGGCCTGGTTTCCGAGGGCGGCGGCCTTGAGGGCGAGTTCCTGGGCCCGCTGCCGGGCCAGTTCGTCTTGGGCCTGGGCGAGGGCGGACAGGCGCTTGCGCAGGGCCTCGGGAGCGTCGGTGGGGCGTGTGCCAAGGAGGCGGGCGAGTTCGCCCAGCAGTCGGCGTTCGGTGTCGGCGTGGGTGAGGGTGCCGTGGCCGGTGAGGGCTTCGATGCGGCGCATGTTGGAGCCGATCGAAGACTCGGACAGCAAGCGGAAGGTGCCGACCTGGGAGCCATGCGCGACGTGGGTGCCGCCGCACAGTTCGCGGGAGAAGTCGCCGATGTCGACGATGCGTACGGTCTCGCCGTACTTCTCGCCGAACAGCGCGATGGCTCCGGCGGCTTCGGCCTCGGCGCGGTCCGCATACCAGGCGGTCACCGCTGGGTCGTTGAGAACGTGCCAGTTGACGGCGTTCTCGATCGCGGTGAGCTGGTCGGGAGTGAGGGCGGTGAAGTGGGCAAAGTCGAAGCGGAGACGGTCGTTTTCGACGAGGGAGCCTTGCTGGCGGGCGTGGTCGCCGAGGGTGTGCATGACGACGGCGTGCAGGATGTGGGTGGCCGAGTGTGCGCGCATCAGGCCAGAGCGGCGGTCGGCATCGACGGCAGCGTGGCCGCTGGTGCCGGTGCGCACCTCGCCTTGAAGGACGCGGGCGGTGTGGACGCGGAAGCCGTCGGGGGCGTGTCCGAGTCCGTAGCGGGTGTCGGTGATGCGGACGGATGAGCCGTCGGCGGTGGTGAAGGTGCCGGTGTCTCCGACCTGCCCGCCGGCCTCGGCATAGAACGGTGAGCGGTCCAGAACGAGTTCGACCTGATCGCCCTCGCTCGCGGCGGAGATGACGGTGCCGCCTGAGATGAGGCCCGTGACGGTGGCTTCGGCCTGAAGGTGCTCGTAGCAGAGGAAGTCGGTGGGCGGCAGGTTGCTGGACAGCTCGCGGTAGGTGTCCATCTGCCGCAGGGCCTGGGTGGTCTTGGCCTTTCCGCCGCTTCGGGCGCGCTTGCGCTGGGCGTCCAGCAGTGTGGCGAACCGGTCCTCGTCCACGGTCAGCCCGGCCTCGCGGGCGGCCTCGACGGTCAGCTCCAGCGGGAAGCCGTAGGTGTCGGCGAGTTCGAAGGCGGTCTCGCCGGGGAGGGCGGCCGAGCCGGTGGCCTGGGTGCGGCTGATCGCGGCGTCCAGCAGTTTGGTGCCCTGGGCGAGCGTGCACGTGAAGGATTCCTCCTCGGCGGCGGTCACCTGGCCGATCAGTTCGGCCTGGGCTGAAAGTTCGGGCCATACGGGGCCGAGATTGCCGACGACAGAGGCGGTTGTCTCCGCCAGCACCGGGCCGGTGATGCCGAGCCGGCGCGCGTGCCGGATAGCCCGGCGCATCAGGCGGCGCAGGATGTAGCCGCGGCCGTCCTTGGCGGGCAGCACGCCGTCCGCGATGAGGAAGGCGACGGTGCGGGCGTGTTCGGCCACCACCTGGAAGGAGACCTTCTCCTCGCCCTGATCGGGCATCTCGCGTCCGGCCAGTTCCTGGACGGCCTCAAGGGTGGGCAGCAGCAGGTCGGTGGTGCACACGTTCTGCGCGTCCTGGAGGATCGCTGCGAGCCGGTCCAGCCCCAGGCCGGTGTCGATGCTCTTGTTCGCGAGTTCACCCAGGATCGGGTAGTCCTTCTTGGCCGGGCCCTCGCCGCGCAGATTCTGCATGAAGACCAGGTTCCACAGCTCGACGTAGCGTTCGCCGTCAACGGCGGGGCCGCCTTCCTTGCCGAAGGCGGGGCCGCGGTCGTAGGTGAGTTCGGAGGCGGGCCCGCATGGGCCGGGAACACCCATGGACCAGTAGTTGTCCTCCATGCCGAGCCGCTGGATGCGGCTCGCGGGCACCCCGATACGGCGCCAGAGGTGCTCGGCTTCGTCGTCGTCCTCATAGACGGTGATCCACAGCTTGTCCTTCTCCAGCCCGTAGCCGCGGGTGAGCAGTTCCCAGGCGAAGGCGATGGCGTCTTGCTTGAAGTAGTCGCCGAAGGAGAAGTTGCCCATCATCTCGAAGCACGTGGCATGCCGGTTGGTGCGGCCGACGTTCTCGATGTCCGAGGTCCGCGCGCACTTCTGGATGCTGGTCGCTCGGAGGAACGGCGGGGTGGTCTCGCCCAGGAAGTAGGGCTTGAACTGGTTCATCCCCGCGTTGGCCAGCAGCAGCGTCGGGTCGTCGGGGACCAGCGGGCTGGAAGGGACCGGGTGGTGGCCGCGGGAGGTGAAGAAGTCGGTGAACAGACTGCGGATCTGCGTCGAGTGCATGGGAGGAGAGCCCTCACGGATGAGTCACGGAAGGTGGTGGGGAGATCACACGCCGAGCCGGGCCGATAACAGGGACTGAGAGGGTTCTCAGTTCTCCAGCTCGACGCAGATAGCTCGCGCCCCCACGGTGTAAGCCATGACTCCAGATCCGTTGGTCACATCGGTGGTGCAGCAGACGGCTGCCAGAGGCAGAGCCGTGCTGCACCACCGACTGTACCGGGTCCGGCGTCAAGACCGCTTAGCGTGTGGGAGTCGAAACCTGGTGTGGTACCCGCCTGGCCGGGGTCAAGGCGAGGAGGCCGGGGCCGATCTGGGTGGGATCGGTCAGCACCACCCGGCAGCCGCCGGCCGCGAGCGTGTCCGGTCCGGCATAGCCCCAGCCGGCCCCGGCGAAGGCGACACCGGCCTCGAAGGCCGCCGTGCGGTCGGTGAGTGTGTCGCCGATGAACACCGCGTCGTGCGGAGCCGCGGCCAGGCGGGCCAGAGCCAGGAAGATGCCGTCGGGGCGGGCTTGGGCTCGGCGTCCTCCCGGCAGACGGTTCGGCAACACTGATGGCCACCAGGCGCGCGCTCACCATGACGCTGCCGGGATACACCTGGGTGAGGACGTCGTCACCACGCTGGAGAGGGCTGCCATCGAAGAGGAGAAAGGGCAGGTCAAAGGCGGGCCTTGAAGAACGCATTGGGCAGGACCCGCGGACTGGTCCCGAGCGGGAGGAGCGTCGACGCATCCGGCGTCGGCGAAGGCTCCGGCTGAAGGCGGCACTCCTCGGACGCTCCAGGAGCGGGCAGACCAGGAGCGGGCAGACCAGCAAGGTCCACCTCGCTGCCGAGCGCAAATGCCGTCCGCTGACGTTCGTCCTGACGGGGGCCAGGCCGCGGACAGCCCGCAGTTCCTCCCGGCGCTGGGGAAGATACGAGTCCGCGGGCCTGTGGGCCCTCCGCCTCCGGCCGGACGCGGTCGCTGGGGATAAAGGCATACGCGTCCCGCAACAACCATGCCCACCTGCGCAGACCGGCATCAAGGCAGTGATCCCGGAGAAGAGAGACCAGGCCAACCGCAAGAAGAAGCGGTCCATGGGCGGTCGGCCGGTCACGTACGACACCCACCTCTACAAGGAGAGGAACACCGTCGAGCGCCTGATCAACAGGCTCAAGGCATGGCGAGGCATCGCCACCCGCTATGACTGTGAGGATGGCGGTGCCGTCTCGGTGGTGGCCTGACCCGCGCTACGACTGACTGTCATGTCCTGCGTCTTGATCTGTCGACCACTGTCCGGGACGGCACTCGCTGTCGCCAGGCCGGCGCGTGTGTCCCGATAGGGGCGTGACCGAGATACGCGCCAAAGGGGCAACGGGATGATCTTGAAGCCCTGATCTGCTCGGATTTACGTGCGGCGCCGTGCAGCGGGGTCGCGTTCGGCGACGTGCCGGGCGACCGAGTCGACGCCGGGACGGGCGTACCGCTCCAGGCAGCGGACGGATGCGTGGCGGGAGCGGGCCAGCAGCATCGGGGTCGAGGTGCCGTCCTCCGCGTCGTGTGTGAGGGCGCTATGGCGGAGCCGGTGAAGCGTCCAGCCGTCCGGGTCCTCGATGTCGTCGGGTGAGGCGCGGGGGTTGGCCAGCAGCCGGGTGTTCTCCTCGAAGATCTCCTCGTCCCGGCGGTAGGAGAGCCGGGCCCGGCCGGTCTCCGGGCACACGTCGAGCGTTGGTGTTCCGGCCGGGGCCTTGCGGTCGGTGAGGAACAGCGGGCCGCGGGTGCGGCGGGCGATGAGGCGGGGCAGGAGCTGGGCGGTGCCGGACTGCCAGTGAATCCACTCGGTCACCCCGCCCTTGGCGGTGATCCTGCCGCGCTTGTCCTGCGGGTAGAGGTCTTCCACGTTGAGGCACAGCACCTCATCGGCCCGTGCGGCGGACTCGTAGAGCATCTTCCACTGCGTCTTCTCCCGCAGCGCGACGTCGAGGCGCCACAGGGCGGCGATCTGGTTCTCCGCGAGAGCCTTGGTGCGGTCGGGCGGTGCCGACCGCTGCTCGATGCCGACCGTGGGATCGCCTTCGATCCAGCCCTGGCGCTGCCACCAGCCGATCGCCTTTCGGGCGATAGACAGTTCGCGGTTGACGGTGTCGGCGTCCATCTCGTCAGCCCGCGCCGCCGCCAGCTCGGCCAAGACCTCCGGCAGCGCCGGGTCGTCGATCGCGGCGACGGGGAAGACGGGCGGCTTCGCGCCCCGGCGGGCGGGTCCGGTCGGCGCCGGTTCGCCGGCGAGCATCCATCCCCACGTTGTGAGGAAGATCCGGTAGATCCGCGCGGAGGACTTCGCGATGCCCGCGCCGGTGAGGTACCGCTCGACCGCCGTGTCGTACGACGCGCGCGGGGCAGACAGAGGTACGACCCGAGCGCGCGGCAACCGAAGTGCGCCCCCGCCCCCGAGTTCGGTCACCGGTTCGATCGTCACGCCCTCCCGCCCTTCCGGCACTGCCGCAGTAGATGCGTACACCTCGCCCCGGCGGCTGGATTGGTCCGCCGGAGGTCGCGGTGATCGGCATTTACTGCGGCATCTCTCACCGCAGCCCTGAGCGTTACGCAGTGGTACACGCCACCTGGCCATAGTTATACGAGAACAGGGGCAGAACGGAAGGTGCCTGCCGGTACTCGGCAACGGCGGGACGGGGGCCGCAACCTGCGCCCGTAGCCAGCGCTTTTGTCCCGGGCCTCGGACGAGCAGCACACGGCGTCTTACCGATCGGCACCGAGCTGCTGCCCAAAGCCATCGACATCCAGCACGGGCAGTGCCTCCCGAACTGCCCGAGAAACGCTGCTCCTCGTCATCGACAGAGCCACCGGCTCGCCGAATGGGGTCGCGGTCGACGACAGCAGCCGCCACGGGACCGTGACCCAGGTGCCCTCGCGGTGGTCACGCAGCCAGACGAGCCGGATGGCGTAGGCGTTGACCGCCTGGATCGGATACCACCTCCGTGCGGTAGATGGCATCCGACTGGCCGGGCGCCGGAACCAGCTACGCGCTCTGGGTCAGCAGACCGGCGTCGATGACCTCAGCGATAAGGGTGGCGCCGCGGCTGTTCTGGTGGATGTGGTCGGTCGTGAGCACGAGACCTCGCCGCCGCGAGATCGTGTCGAGGCTGCGGCGCAGCACTGCGTGCTGGACGAGGACGCCGACGGCCGCTGCGGGCGTCACCTCCCGGTATGAAATCGGCGGCGGGTCCGCTTGGCGCAGTTCCTCGATCTGGCGTTCGTGGAGGGGAAGGTAGGCCACCTCGTTGGTGGCGGCGACCTCGGCGATCATCCGGCTGTACGCCTGCGATGCCTGTGCCGCTGCTCCGTCGAGTTGTTGGCCGAGTACCGGTAGCGACAGCAGACCAATCGTCGCGTCGGTCTCCGCTCGCAGCCGTGCGACGACGGCTCCCAGGCATTGTTGGAACCAGCCTGCCGACGGGCGATCGGGGAGCTGTTTGCGCTTCATGGCCTGCTCGACGGGGTAGCCGGCAAGGCTCGCTCGGGCGTCGTTGGTCCCGATCAACACGGTGATCACATCGGGTGGGTTCGTGACGACAGCATCGAGGCGCTGCAAGAGGTTGTAGGCGAAGTCGCCGTTGGCGCCGAAACGGGCAAGCTGCACGTCACCGGGAGGGTGGCGTCGTCCGAGAAGATCCAGGTAGTCGACGCTGAACTGCGCGCGGGTGAGGCTGTCGCCGAGGCACGCGATGCGTGTCGTCACGGCGCTTCCTCCGGGCTGGGCGTGCCGACGCGTTCGGTCGGGCGGGTGTCGGTCCGAGGACGGTGGTCGGTGCCGAGGGTCGCAGTGATGGCCAGGATGGACGTCGGCCCCTCCATGTCGACCACGTGCCATACCCCGGCCGGGTTGATGGTGGCCTCGCCCGGTCCGAGCAGAACGCGGTCGGGCAGCCCGTCCACGTCGCGGGTGACCGTCACGGACCCGGTGAGGCAAACGACCAGTTCGTCGCCTGCAGGGTGGCTCTCCCAATGGTCGCCGAGCCCGTCACCGTCGAAGATCATCACCATCCGGCCCTCGGCGCCGTCTGCCGCGACCGCGGCGCTGTAGGCCTGGAGCACCTCCGGGTCCCAGGTGAAACCCTCGACGGGTTTCGCTCTCGATCCCAGTCCGAGGTACACGGGGGTGGTCCGCAGGTCCATGGCATTGCGTTCGTGGTTGACCAGTCTCATGCCGACGATCGTCCACGACAGCGATTGGGCAGTCTTGAAGAAAAGGGAAGAGAAGCCGACGCGACGGGCAGACGGTTGGCGGCTACCCGGCTCCGAGGAGGACTTCGCTGCGACGCCAGGCCGTCGGCGATCGGCCCGTGAACTCGCGCCAGTCCCGAACGAGATGGGCCTGGTCGGCGTAGCCAGAGACGGTTGCCACATCGCCCCACGGGAGCGGGTCCTGCGCCGCCGCCAGTTCGTGCGCGTGCTCGAAGCGCAAGACTCGGGCGAAGGTCTTCGGCGACAGGCCCACCTCACCGCGAAACCGCTCGGTGAGGTACCGACGGCTCCAGCCGAGTTCCGCGGCGACCGCACCAACCTGGACGCAACCCCGCGCGGCGACGAGGCGGCGCCACGCCTCGGCTACCTCGGGGCGCACCCAGCGCACACGGTCGCCGCAGGCGCCACAGCCGACAGCTCGGAGGAGCAATTCGTCCAGTGCGGTGAACCGCGCCGCCCATGTTGTCGCCGATCGGAGCCGGTCGACCAGCTCGACGGCCAGCGCTCCGAGAAGCTCGTCAAGTGGGACCAGTCGGTGGGCGAGCTCGGCGGCGGGCATGCCGTAGATGGCCCGGGCCCCGAGCGGTGTCAGCGATACCTGAACACCTTGCTGGCGTCCGTCGTGGTGAATCGCGACGGACCGGCACATCAGACCGCCGGCCACGCTGCCGAATCGGGTGACCGGTGACCCGTCGTCAACGCCCGCCGCCACCTCCAAAGGATCTGACAGGCTGATCACCGCAGTGAGCGCGCGGCTCGGCGGGCCGCAGTGCACCCCCGTCGGGAGCCCGCGGAGGTCGAAGCCGACATACGAGTCGACGTACTCCCGCAAGACGGGCGCCGGACGTGCACCGATCCCGGTGGCCGTGTGGTCCTCCATTTTCGTCAGTGTACGAGCCGCCCAGCCCAGGAAGATCACCATCCAAGGACTGATCACCGCCGTTTGCTGCTGGTGACGCGGTTCTTACCGGCACCCCAGCACCAACGAGAAGCGGTGCCCACAACCATAAGGGGTGGCTTCGGGCGCCGCTTCGACTGCAAGCCCCGTGCTCACACGAGGAGGCTCGCGGTCGTCAAGCGGCCTGACCGAGTCCGGCGGCGGTCAGGTCCTGTTCGCGCAGCGGTGTGAAGTCGAAGTCGAGTTTCGGGTCGTACGCGTCGGGCTGGATGCCGAGTTCGTGGGTGCTGTACTCGCCGAACCGATTGATGTGCTCGGTCAGGTACGGCGAGATGTGCGCCAGGTCTTCCGGGTCGATCACCCATCCCTCCTCCAGCAGCTGGCGGACGATCTCCGCGATGTCCAGGGCGTTGTGGAAGATCACCGCGTTCGTGAGCAGCGCGTTGAACTTCATCGCCTTCTCCTGCTCGATGGGGTCGTTGTCGGCGATGACGCCACGGTTGCCGAAGCCGATCCACTGGGAGAACCGGTTGAACGACTCCACCTTGTTGGTTGCCGCCGTCACCCGCCGGCGCAGCGGCGCGTCGGAGAGGTAGCGCAACAGCTGGACGGTGCGGATCACGCGGCCGACCTCGCGGAAGGCCGCGTAGGTGGCGTTCCTTGCTCATCGCCACAGGCGACAATCCCGAACGGCTCCGCAGCGACGCTTCGTTGGCTTCGCTCCGCGGCGTCAGCCCGGTGGAAGCGTCCTCGGGGAAGACACAGCGCAAAAGGCTCAACCGAGGCGGTAATCGTCAAGCCAACTCGGCCCTCTACACCATCGTCCTTGCCCGTCTCCGCTGGGAGACACAGCAGCCGAAGCTATATCGAACGACGCATCGCCGAAGGCAAGACCCGACGCGAAGCCATCCGGTGCCTCAAACGCTACGTTGCCCGGGAGCTCTACACGATCACCATCCGAGCCCATGCCGTTCCCCATGACCAGGCCCTGGCCACTTGACAACCATAGAGGCATCAAGACCCCGGACAGCTACCTCGCTGGCCTCCACCTGAGCGCCTGACCTGGATCAAGGACGTCACCCGGACCATCCATCGATCACCACTCAGTACAGGCCCGCACACGCGGGGATGGTCCCTTCCCGTCTGACCCGGATCATGAATCGTGTCTGGCAGTCGAGGACTTCGAGCCCCCGAACGGCAGACAGCCACCACATGGCGGCAGTTTCTGCGCACGCAGGCATCGACCATGTTCCCTGTCGACTTCTGCTCTGGCCATTCCGAGGGCTTGGACGCTGACCGACGATCAGGCCGACCGCTCGCCGTCGACCTTTGCTACGCCCCGATGAGGCGCCCGCTCAAGGAGCGCGTGCTCCCGGGAATCGAACCCGTCGATGAACTCCCAGGATATGCGGCGAGCCACGTGTCGGATCCGAGTTCACCTCCAGGACGCCCGCGCTCCGCTGTCGCTGGCTAGCCTCCGGGCGAAGACGAAACGACAGGCCGCGAAGGCCGAGAACCGGGAGGCCACGATGCGGAGTCAATCGTCACGGAGATCGCTGCTGGCCGGTGCCCTCGGTGTGTCGGCCCTGCTGGCCGTCCCCAGCACGGCCCGCGGATCCGCGCGAGCCTCGGGGGCCTTCGGGGAGCCGTTCACTCTCGGCGTGGCCTCTGGCGACCCGCTGCCCGACAGCGTCGTGCTGTGGACCCGGCTCGCGCCCGACCCGCTGGATCCTGGTTCGATGCCGAACCAGGCGGTGCCTGTGGAGTGGGAGATCGCCCACGACGAGGCGTTCCGCCGGATCGCCGCCACGGGCACCGCGTGGGCGCAACCCGAGCTGGCGCACAGTGTGCACGTAGAGCCGCGCGGCCTGGGCCCGGACCGGTGGTACTTCTACCGGTTCCGCGCCCGCGGTCACATCAGCCCGGTGGGCCGCACCCGGACCGCGCCGGAACGCTCGGCCACGCGCCCGCTGCGGTTCGCCGCCACGAGCTGCCAGTCCTATGTCGACGGCTACTACACCGCCTATCGGCACCTCGCCGAGGAGGATGTGGACCTGGTGGCGTTCCTCGGCGACTGGATCTACGAGGACCCCGACTCGTGGTTCACCAGCGGCGTGATCCGGCCGCACGGCGACTTCGAGCCGATGACGCTGGAGCAGTACCGGCACCGTCACGCCACCTACCGCCTCGACGCGCACCTGCAACTCGCCTCCGCCCGCTTCCCGTTCCTGCCCACCTGGGACGACCACGACGTCGTCAACAACTGGGCGGGCATGACCGAGCCGGCGGGCCGCCCCAACCCGACGCCTGACTTCGCCGCCCGCCGCGCCGCCGCGTTCCAGGCGTACTACGAGCACCTCCCGGTTCGCCGCGCCCAGACACCAAAGGGCCCCGACGCCCTGATGTACCGGGGCCTGCACTGGGGCCGCACGGCCGACCTGCTCCTGCTCGACACCCGCCAGTACCGGGACGACCAGGCGTGCGGCGACTTCAACAAGCCGGTGTGCGAGGAGTGGGACGATCCCGACCGCACGATGCTCGGGCCCGAGCAGGAGCGCTGGCTCCTCGACCGGCTCGCCAGCTCCACCGCCACCTGGAAGGCGATCCCGCAGCAGGTGCCGATGGGCCAGTGGGAGCAGGACAACGACCCCGCGGTCCGGCGGCGTTCCATGGACACCTGGGACGGCTACCCGGCCGCCCGGCAGCGCATCCTGGAGTTCATCGCCGAGCGGGATATCCGCAACGTGGCGGTGCTCTCCGGCGACGTGCACTGGCACATGGCGCATGACCTCACTCTCGACATGGAGGACCCGGACTCCCGGCCCATCGCCGCCGACTTCGTGTGCACCTCGATCACCTCGGGCCGCAACGGCAGCGACGTCCCGACCAGCACGGTGCCGTCCAACCCACACCTGCGGTATTCCCTCAACCGCCGCGGCTACCTGCGCTGCGACCTCGACCAGCAGACCTGGCTCACCAGCTACCGCGTCGTCCCCTACGTCACAACCCCGGACGCCCCGCTCGAGACCCGCGCCCGCTTCGTGCTGGAGACCGGCCGCGCGGGCTTGCAATCGACCTGAGCCCGCAACTCCGGGCGGTGTGGGTGCAGAAAACCTCATCCGTAGGCCCTGACGAGGTCCGGGACGTGTGGGTTGGGGGGTTGGGGCGGGGTAGTGCTGACGTTGTTGCGGTTTTCCTGCTGAGGTTTCTGCGGTTTTGTCGCTGTCGGTTTGGTGCGGTGTTTAGGGGTTGGGTCTGTGGTTCCCCCCGGGGGGCCTGGGCTGGGTTGGTGCTGCCCGTGGTGCTGGGGGCCCGGTGACCGTTGCAGACATGTCCGGCAGTGTCCCTGCCGGGCGGCGGATTCCGGAGCGGCAGGGGCTTTTTCGTTCCGGGATCCGGTGTGTGCCGCCCCGGCCTCGTGTGAGAGGCGGCGTGGTAAGTGAGCGGGATCGCAGTAAGACGTCATCTCATTTGGCTAGTCTGCGGTAGCAGATGAGGGTGCAGGCGATGCCGACGAAGCCGAGAAAGTGCTCAGCTTGCGTTCGTAGCGGCGGTGCAGCCGTCGGCAGCCTGCCAAGCCAGGAGATGGTCCGTTCGACGACCCAGCGGTGGCGGCCCAGCCGTTGTGACGACTCGACGCCTTTGCGGGCGATGCGGTGGGTGATACCCCGGCCGCGGAGCCATCGGCGCAGGTGGTCGTACTCATAGCCCTTGTCCGCGTGCAGCTTCGCCAGCCGTCGGCGGCGCGGGCCGCGACGGGACCGGATGGGCGGGATGCCGCGCACGAGGGGTTCCAGTCCCTGGCTGTCATGCGCGTTCGCACCGGAGATACCCAAGGACAGTGGCAGTCCGTTCCGGTCCGTGACCAGGTGGATTTTCGATCCCAACTTGCCGCGGTCGGTCGGATTCGGTCCCGTCAAGGGCCCCCTTTTGCCGCCCTTACGCTAACGGAGTCGATCACGCATCGCGACCAGTCCAGCTCGCCGGTGGCCCCGAGCTCATCGAGGACGACACGGTGGAGCCGGGCCCAGACCCGGTCTCGACTCCACTGGGCGAAACGCCGGTAGACCGTCTGCCAGCACGGACCAAACACAGGAGGAAGCTGCCTCCAGGTGCAGCCCGACGTGGCGACGAACACGATCGCCGCCAGCGCCTCGCGGTCGCCTGCTCGGCGTCGGCCTCCACCCTGCGGACGCTTCACGTCCCTCGCCGGCACCACCTGCCTGAAGAGCACCCACAACTCGTCCGGCACCAACCGCTCAACCAGATCCGTCATGCACTGCTCAACGAGCATCAGCACCATAAGAAACGCTGTCCAAGGAACGGTGGATCAGGTGCGGGAAGGTTGCTTGTGTGGGTCTTGCCCAGCTTGTGATGCCGGCCGCCGCTCCGTCATTCGGGAACGTGCGCCTCCGAGCCTTTGAGCAACGCGATGTGGGGATGCTCATGGACCTGTCGACCGATGCATACGTGCCCAAGACCGGCTCGCTGCCTGGCAACGCCAGCCCCAAGGAGGCTCTCGCATACATCGAGCGGCAGATCAGCCATCTCCGCGCCGGGACTGGCTACTCCTTCTGCGTGGCGGACAAGGACACCGATGAGGCGCTCGGGACGGCCGGTCTGTACCTCGCCCCCATCGCCGCAGGCCGGGCTACAGCGGGATACTCCGTCGCGCCTCGCTCCCGGGGTCGCAAGGTCGCGGGTCACGCGCTCACCGCGCTGACACGGTTTGCCTGGTCCATACCGGAGCTCTATCGCATCGAGCTCTACATAGAGCCATGGAATATGGCTTCCGTGCGCACGGCTGAATACGCAGGGTTTGAGCGCGAGGGGCTGCTTCGAAGCCATCAGGAGATCGGCGGCAAGCGCGTGGACATGCTCGTGTATGCCGAGATCAGACCGACAACGTGACCGAATGACAAGTTGGCCCGGAGGCCCAGGACCTACTGGACAGGCAGGCACAGCGACGCCGTCTCCCGACGCTTTGGCGTACAGCGTGCCGTGCACGTTCCCGCGTACCGAGCCGTGCACGGTGAAACGAACGCTGACAACTGCCTAGCTCTCCCCCTTTCGACGGCGCCCGATCTTTCCCAGCAGGTCAATCGCGTCGGCCACGCCAGCCCACTGGGAAGAGGGAAGCGGACTTGGCGGCCATCCGCTCCGACGATCCCCTCACGGTGACGGCGGGAGGAAGTACGTTCTCCCCATGCCGCCGTTGAAAGAGGTGCTGCCGGCCCTCGATGTGCAGCAGCCCGCGGAGTCCGTCATCCACGCGGCCACGCCCTGGAGGGCCGATTCCGCTGCGACGGTGGTGAGCGGGAATGCGCCACCGTGCGGGCTGGCCTATCTCCTGGGGCGCGCCCGCGATGTGCTGGAGGTCTGGTCAGCATGGCGCGGTGGCGCCTCTCCCAGCGCGCAGGAGCGGTGCGAGGCGATCATTCACTATGCCGAGCATGACGCCTACCTGCCCGTATGAAGGGCGACTGACGCAGCCCGACCTGTGGCTGTGTCGCCTGGCGAGCAGCATGGCCTGGGCGAAGGAACGGGAAGTTGCAAGGGACTGCTCGGCCGTCCCGCTGGGGTCCCGGTTGTCGGTCGCTTCCCTCAGGGTGAGGCAGGCGGCGGCCAGGACGGTGGAGAGTGCGTCGTCGAGAACTTCGTCCGACTGTAGCGCCCGTCCTCACGGACCTGCTCCAGCAGCTCATAGAGCCGGTCGGGATCGTCCAGGCCGGTGTCGGTTACGCCCATGGCCGCCATCATCGGCGGCGGCAGCGAGTCGTCGGAGTCGTTGTCGAAGCCGAGGGCGGCATCCAGCACCACCGTCTCGGCCTCGGTCAGGGCGCAGCGCCGTTGGAAGGCTGTCCGGCGCTGGTGACGTTCGCGGTCGAGACCTCGTGGTGCCAGCCGACCGCACCCCCGCCGGCTGTCGCCGCTATGGTCCTGACGCCGTCGCCCGACTGACCCTGGTGCGGACGCTGCGCGAACTCGGACTCGGCCTCGCCGTGATTCGGCAGGTCGTGGGCGAGAGTTGACGCTCGGCGATGTTGCAGAGCAGCATGCAGCCGCGCAGGAAGTGCAGATCACCACCCCTGCGCGGCAGCCGCCGCAACAGATCGCCGAGGACCTGCTGTCGGGCCTGACCGGTCCGCCCGCGGAACTCGGGACCCCGGACGACATCGGCATGGCGGAAGGGTGCTTCAGCGCCAAGGTCTGGCAAGTGGGCATTCGCCCGGTTGCTGGTTGGCGCCGTGCACCAGGACAAGGAGCTGCCGGTCAGGGTGCAGATCGTGCTCAGCTGAAGCGTCGGCAACACTGGCCTGCTGCCCCCGACTGAGCCTCGCGGCAAGCAAGTTCGGGCGCGTTGACACGGGACTTCTGCCCCAACGCATTGCTTACCGGGTCCAACACGCAGACGCACGGGCTGTCCTCGATCTTCCAGATACCGACCGCGTGATCGCTGTTGCATCCCCGCCTCCCTTCGATGTGGCAGCGGTGAACTTCCCCACCACCATGTCGGTCAGATGACCGATGCTTCCTTGATCCACAGTCTTGACTATTACCCCCCACCAGTGCACTGTTTCCACGCAGCTCCAGTGCGGCGGCATGCGCACCGCCCGCCGCGCAACCAGCGGGCGCAACCGGCCACGCGGTGCGGCATTTTCGCCGCCTGGGGAGATCCACTGTGCGAGATGTAACTACCCTGCGCTTTTCCTTACCGTGATACAACGCCACACCCAGGGAATCACCGCCAGCAATCCGCCCCTGACTGCTGCCCGTTCGATCGCCAGAGGCAGCGAAGATGAGAACTGAGCTTTGGCTCAAGGCCAAGAGATGACCCGCGCCCTGATCTTTCTGACGGCGGTGCGCATGTCACATTGCCGCACGGCGTCGTCACTTCGCCCACACATGTTTCGGGCGATCCCCCTTGTCACCGATGATGTTCGCCGTCGGTACGGCCGCCGCTTTCCCTACGAGCCCAACGAGGAGTCAAAGTTGACGGGGAGCAGAAGATGACCGACATATTCAGCCCTAGTAAAAACACGGGCACTGGCGATAACGGTGCCGCGGGCATCACCACTCCGGCGGTGGGCAGGCGTAGCCTACTCGCGGCGATCACCGCCTCCCCTGTCCTTCTCGCTCTCGGCACGGCAACGGGCACCCCCGCCCACGCTGCCGGTCTGTCGGAACCCGGCCTCACCGAAACCGTCGGCACGGCTACGGCCAAGATCGTGCGCGGTGGCGTTCGGCGCTTCAACGCGCCACGGCTCACCCCCGGAGCTCGACTGCGGCTGCCCGAGGGCGTCAAGGCCGTTTCCGTCGAGGGCTACTTCGAAAATCGCCCTCGCGTGGCCCCGAAGGCGTATGCGTGGCCCAACATACCGGCCGCCGACGGCACGATGGTTGACGCATCGATCGTTCCCGAGCGCAACGCGGCGTCGCGCATGGCAATCCTGAGCGGGTTCAAGGAAGGCTGGTACGAGCTCATCCACCCGAACGGGAAGATCGATCGCGTCGAGTGGAACGCCCAAAAGCTGCCCTACTTGTGGTTCTGGGGCGAGTTCGGCGCCTTCGAAGACCTCCCGCTCATGGGCAGGTTCTACACCCTCGGCCTCGAGCCGTTCTCCCGTCCCCCGGTCAGTTAGAGGAGCCACAGAATGTCTCACCATCTTGACCAATCGAATCCGCAGCTGGATATCAGCGATGTCTACTGCTTCCGTGGCACCATGGGCACGGTGTTCGTCATGAATGTCTCCCCGATGCAGTTTCCGGCCTCGGGATTCGACCGGGAGGCGCTGTACGAGTTCAAGATCGACACCAACGGCGATTACCTTGAGGATGTTGCGTGGCGTGCCACGTTTCCGATCGACAGTGCTGGCGTGCAGCAGTTGAAGCTTGAGCAGCTCACCGGCAGCGCGGCCCGCGACCGCAACGCGACGGGCGAGGTCATTACGCCGGCCGGATCCAAGCCGGAGCAGATCATCACGTGCTCGAACGGGGTCAAGCTCTTCGCGGGCGAGCGCGGTGACGCATTCTTCAACGACGCGCGGCTGACCGTGGAGACAAAACGGGCGTTGAACATGCACACTGCGCCGAACTACAGCTGGTTCACTCCCGAGACGGCCCAGAACACCTTCAAAGACACGAACGTCAGCACCATCGTGCTGGAGGTGCCCAGCGCGATCACCGGGTCCGGCACGATCGGGTTCTGGGGCAACACGGCGGTCAAAGAGAACGGCGTGTGGCACCAGTTCCAGCACGCCGCAGGTCCGCTGGTCGGGTTCTTGTACGACTTCTCCGGCGGCTCCGCCGGCGCCGACTACAACGCCAGTCACCCCAAGGACCATCTGATGGGCAGGCCGAAGCGTCCTGGCGAGCCCGCGCAGCAGGGATTTTGGAAGCAGGTGGCCGACGACACGGCGGCGGTCGTCGAAGCCATGGGGACTTATGACGACGGGACGTATGGCAAAAACAGCGCGGCGGAGTACGGTGCGTACGTCGCCGACACCCTTTTGCCGGACGTCCTGCGCTACCGGGTGGGGACCAGCGCCGAGTGGGGTTCGCGCGTGCGGAACGGCAAGGGCCTCACGGAGTCCGCGCCGGAAGCCATTTACGAGCTGGTGCTGAACCGGCACCTCGAGATGGGGCTGGACCCTAGCGACGCCACCGGCAAGCTGCTCGACCAATTCCCGTACCTCAGCGAGCCGATCGCGACGGGATAAGAGACAGGTGCAAGGTCGGCGTCACCATGGCGGGCCGCCACAGCACGGGCGTAAGACTGGCCTGATCCAGGAGTAGGTAACCGAGCGTGTGGCTGCGGTGGCCGAGCGGGTCGGGTGAGGCATCGGTCCCGAGCAGGCCGCCAGACGAAGCCGGCCGGCTCCTGTGCTTGGGCTCGCTGAAGTACGGCAGGGCCCGAGTACCCGTACGGGACCTGACGGCCGGTTTCCTGGTGGACGTAGTACCGCCTCGATTCTCTGACTGGCCGTCAGGTCACGTCAGCGCAAATCCAGCACCCGGAAACCTCGACCGGATTCAACTATCCCGCAACACGCGGGGCTTCCACCGCAGCGTCGCAATTGTCGCCAGTCGTCGGATGCTCGGTATGCGACTCCGGTCCCCTGTGACACCTGGGATGCGCCTGCGGGGAAGTGCCAGCGTTCTGGCTGTCGAGCTGTGAGAAACCGGACGAGCTGTCGTGGCCGTCCGATCGACGCTTGCGCATGGGGACGCGCTGGTGCTGGAGCACACCGGCGAGATCGTCGTGCAGCAGAGGCCGTAGACGTGGACCGGTCCCAGCCGGTGCACGCCGACGAACCGGGCGTCGAAGCTGAGCAGCATGAACACGGTGATCCTGGTGAAGTTCACCGGGACACCGCCCGGGGCGCAGCCCCGGGAGACGGGTGGCGACTGTCTCCTACTGGCGGCTGCGGATGAGCAGATAGAGGAAGTACGGGGTGCCGATCACGGCGGTCATCAGGCCGGCGCCGAGCTGGGCCGGTGCGATCACGGTTCGGCCCACCAGGTCGGCGGCGCAGACGAGGGTGGCGCCGAGGAGCATCGCGACCGGAACCACTCGGGCGTGCTGCCTGCCCACGAGGGCACGGGCGGCGTGCGGTGCCATGAGTCCCACAAAGCCGATCGTGCCGGCGGCGGCAACAGCGGTGGCGGTGAGCAGGACACTCAGGGCGAGGAAGCCCAGGCGCCCGCGTTCCAGGTGCAGCCCGAGGAGCTTGGGGGTGTCCTCGTCGAGTGACACGAGGTCGAGTTCTGTGCGCCGTGTGACTGCGACGAGTACGCCGCCGGCGAGTACGGCCGCGAGGGGCATCACGTCGGGCAAGGTCCGGCCATAGGTGGAACCCGACAGCCAGGTGAGCGCCTTCGTCGCGTTGAACGGGTCGGTGAGGATGATGAGCAGGCTGATCACGGCAGTTGTCCCGGTGGCGACACCGAAGCCGACGAGGACGAGCCGGTTCTGCTGGAATCCGTCCCGCGCGGCGAGCCCGAAGACGAGAGCGGAACTGATCGCGGCACCCGCGAAAGCGCCGCCCGCCAGGCTCCACGATCCGGCCATGGGTACCGTCGTCACAAGGAGCACGGCGCCGAGCGCGGCGCCCCCGGAGACGCCCAGGGTGCCGGGTTCCGCGAGGGGGTTGCGGGTCACGGCCTGGACGAGTGTCCCGGCGAGGGCGAGTGCCGCGCCGGCAAGGAGGGCGGCGAGGACCCGGGGTACCCGGGTGTCGAGGGTGAAGGTGATGGCCTGGCCGGCTCTGCCCTGTGCCCAGTTCAGCACGTCGCCCAGCAGCAGCTTGGCGTCTCCCAGCAGGACGGAGGCGATGGCCACGCCGACGACTGCGGCCGTCAGCAGGGCTGTGGTGGTGAGGAAGACGGCCCGGCTCCTGATGTGCAGCCGTGCGGTCGCGGCCGTTCCGGAGGAGTCCCGGACCCGCGTTGCCATGACGATGAGGAAGGTGGCGCCGACCAGGCTGGTGACGACACCGGTCGGCACGGTGACGGCGACATCGGCGGGGACAACGGCGCGCAGCAGCACGTCCGAGCCGAGGACCAGCGCGGCACCGATGATTCCCGCGGTCGGAACGCTGCCGCGGGTGCGGGCGAGTGCGCGGAACCGGCGGGCGAGGGGGCGGACGAGGGCGGGGGCGCACAGGCCGACAAAGCCGATCGGCCCGGTCAGGGTGACGGCAGCGGCGGAGAGGAGAGCCGCGATCACGACCGCGGTGAGGCGGGTGGAGCGGACCGGGACACCGAGGCCGCGGGCGGCGTCGTCGCCGAGAGCCAGGGGGTCGACCCTGCGGGCGAGGAGCAGCAGCCCGGCCAGGCCCGCGACACCGATCGGGATCATCTGCAGCACGCCGTCGAACCCGTTCTGGGCGATGCTGCCCTGGTTCCACTCGTAGACGCCCTCGGTCTCTTGGGGAAACAGCAGCAGCAGTCCCTCGGTGACGGCGGTGAGGCCGAGGGTGAGGGCACTCCCGGCGAGAACGAGCCGGACGGTGCCGGCCCCCGGGCCGGACAGCCCGAGCACGACGGCCGCCGCCGCCAGGCCGCCGGCGAACGCGATGCCGGACGAGGCGAGCAGCGGAAGCGAGAGGCCGGTGGCGGTGGCCAGCCCCAGGGCCATGTAGGAGCCGGCGTTCACGGCGAGGGTGTCGGGCGATGCGAGGACGTTGCGGCACACCGCCGACAGGGCGGCGCCCGCTGCCCCGAGCACAGCGCCGACGAGCAGCCCGGCCGCCGCCCTCGGCAGCCGCGAGGCGATGACGACGGACGCGTCGGTCGAGTCGGCCCGGCCGGTCAGCGCCTTCCAGACCTCGGGGGCGCCCACCGCGGCCGTGCCCTGCGTGAGGTCGACGAGGGCGAGGACGGCGACCAGCAGGGCCAGAGCGGCCGTCACCGCGGCCGTGCCCGTCCGGGAGGTGGCCGCGGACGGACGCGTGTCGGGAGTTGTCGCGGTGACGGCCACGGCGCTACTTCGTCAGCTCTGCGACAGCGGCGTCGATGTACTGGTTCATCGACTCGGGGCCGCCGAACATCCAGATGCCGTCGGGCAGTCGGTGGACGTTGCCCTTCTTCACGAACGGCAGCGAGGTCCACACCTTGTCCTTGGCCAGGGGGCCGGTGAACGGCGTGCTGCTCTTGTCCTTGTCGTTGCCGATGTAGGCGAACTGGACGTCGTCGTCCAGCTTGGTGAGTCCTTCGACATCGGTGGCACCGAGGCCGTAGACCTTGTCGCCCTTGACCTTCCAGTTGTTCTTCAGGCCGAGCTTCGCGTTGACGGCGCCGATGAGCGAGCCGCTGGTGAATGGCCTGATCGAGACCTTCTTGGAGACGACGTAACCGTCGGCGAAAGCGTACTTCGCACCGTCGAGATCTGCGTCGGCGAGTTCTCTGCGGCCTTCGGCGATCTTCGCGTTGAACTCCTTCTTCAGCTTCGCGGCCTGGTTCGTCGTGCCCGTGGCCTTGGCGATGAGGTCCAGGTTCTCGGTCATCTGGCCGACCGGGTCGGCGGCGTCTGCGGTGCGCACGTTCAGAACCGGGGCGACCTTGCGCAACTGCTTGACAGCGCCCGGCTTGAGGTCGGTAGTGGCGACGATGAGGTCCGGCTTCAGGGAGGCAATGGTGTCCATGCTCGGCTCACCACGGGTGCCGATGTCCTTGGGCTTGTTCTTGAGCGGGACGGCGGTGTCCCAGGTCTTGTAGCCCTTGACATCGGCGACGCCCACCGGGTCGACGCCCAGCGAGATCAGATTCTCGACGACGTTCCACTCGGTTCCGACGACTTTCTTGGCCGGCCCGTCGAGTTCGACCTTCGCACCGGAGGCGTCGGTGAGGGTGAGGTGCTCGCCGGACTTCTTGTCGTCGTCGGCGGCCGGCTCGGTCGTCCCGCAGGCGGTCAGGGAGAGGGCCGCGGCGGTGGTGGCGGCCACGGTGAGCAGGAGGCGTCTCATGGGGCGGTACTGAGCCTTTCGCTTCGGGTGTGGTGTCGGCCGATCGCGCGGGTGCGCAACCGACCCGTGAGGGGGTCGGTATCGACTTCGATGCGGATGCCGTACGTGTCGGTCAGCCGCTGCGGCGTCAGGACGTCTTCGGGAAGCCCGTCGGCGACAATCCGTCCGGCGTGCAGCAGCGCGATCCGGTTGGCGACGGCCGCGGCCTGGTCGAGATCGTGCAGGACGGCGCCGACGGCGATCCCGTGGTCGTCCGCCAGGTCCCGTATGAGGTCGAGGAGTTCGACCTGGTACCGCAGGTCGAGATAGGTCGTCGGCTCGTCGAGGAGCAGCACACCGGTCTCCTGGGCGAGGCAGCCGGCGAGCCAGACCCGCTGGAGCTGGCCTCCGGAGAGATGTTCGGCACCCCGTTCGGCGAGCTCCACGATGCCCGTCATGGCCAGCGCGCGGTCCACCGCCGCCCGGCCGCCCGGGTCCGACCTGCCCCAGCGGCCCCGGTACGGATAGCGGCCGAACTCGACGACCTCTCGTACGGTCAGTCCGCTGGGGGTGGGACGTCCTTGGGTCAGCAGAGCGACCCGGCGGGAGAACTCACGGGTGGTCAGAGCAAGGCCGTCGGTGTCGCCGTCGATGATCAACGTGGCGGTCCTGGGCCGCTGCAGACGCGCGAGCGTGCGCAGCAGCGTCGACTTCCCGCTGCCGTTCGGCCCCACCAGGACGGTCACTTCGCCGGGCCGCAGCGTCAACGAGGTGTCGTGGACGACATCGACGCCTTCGTAGGCGACGGTGACACCTTTGGCCCACAGCTCATGACCTCGAGGGCGTCGGGGCGCGGAGGTCTGTTCACCGACATTCACGCCGCAGAGGTTAGCCTAACCTAAGTAGGACTGAAAGGGTGGGGTTGCACACCGGACGCAAGACGAAAACTCGCCAAGCTCGGCGAACAGCCTCCGGTCCGGACGACGCCGTCAACCCGCCCTATGTGCCCGCCTCCAGCAGGACGGGTGCGCCTGCGATCGGCTCTTGGGGCGCTACTTCTCCCGCCCTCGCAGCAGTTAGGTTAGCCTTACCTCCACTTTTGGCCTCGGGGAAAGCGAGCGATGATGAACGCACAGCGCAGCGACCGTCGCGTGCTGCTGCGCGTTCTCTCGGGCGAACGCCGCGACCTTGTGGTCGGCTGTGGGCTCGGCGCCTTCCACCAGATCGGCGAGGCCCTCATCCCGGTGCTGATCGGTTTCGTCGTCGACAGTGCCCTTGTGCACCCTGATGGCGCGGCGCTGTTCCGCTGGGCCCTCGTGCTCGCTGCCGTCTACGTCGTACTCTCCGGCAGCTTCCAACTCGGTGCCCGCGCGGGTGAGCGGGCCTCCGCACGGGGTGGGCACGCACTGCGCATGCGGCTGATCGAGTGCGTGCTGGCCCCGAACGGCGGGGTGGCAGCCGGCCGTACGCGCGGGGGGCTGGTCACCGTCGCGACGGAGGACGCGCGCCGCGCGGGCAACATCGCCATGGCGGTGACACTCGGCTTCTCCGCCGTCGTCGGGCTCACGGCCGGAGCCGTGCTGCTGCTACGCGCCTCGGTCCCGCTCGGACTGCTGATCCTGCTGGGCACCCCCGTGCTGATGGCGCTCGGCCAACTACTGGCCCGCCCCCTGGTACACCTCAGCCGCGCCGAGCAGGAGCGCGCGGCCCACGCTTCGGGGGTCGCCGCCGACCTTGTCGCGGGCGTCCGTGTGCTGCAGGGGCTACGGGCCCAGCGCGCGGCCTCCGAACGCTACCGCCGCACCAGCCGTGCGGCGCTCGAGGCAACTGTGCGCGCGGCGCGGGCGGAAGCCGTGCAGACGGGCATGATGCAGGCGCTGACCGGTGTGTTCATCGCCTGCGTCGCGTTGGTCGGCTCGCGCCTCGTGCTCGACGGCCGGATCGGCCTGGGCGAGCTGGTGGCCGCGGTGGGGCTCGCGCTGTTCCTGCCAGGCCCCTTGCAGGTCATCGCCTGGGCCAGCGCCGAGTTCGCCCGCGCCCGCGCCTCGGCGGCGCGGATCGCCGAGGTGCTGGACGCGCCGGGCGACATCTCCGCGGAGCCCGGCGGTTCCGCGCCCATCGGCGCCCCGAACGGCGGTGTGGCGGCAACCGGGCCGCTGCGGCTGCGTGGGCTCACGCACGAAGGGCTGCAAGGGATCGACCTGATCGTGGCACCGGGCGAGCTGCTCGGAATCGTCGTCACCGACCCCGCGCACGCCGAGGTGCTGGTGCGGTGTCTGAGCCGCCGTACCGACCCGGCCGCCGGCAGCGTCGAACTCGGCGGCGTGCCGCTGTCCGAACTGTCTGTACGCACGGTGCGCTCAGCAGTGCTGGTCGCCGAGCACAACGCCGTACTGTTCTCCGGTTCGCTGCGCGACAACGTCGCCGCGTCCAGCGCCCCCGCAGGCGAAGGCATCGACCTGGGCACCGTGCTGACAGCGGCAGGCGCCGACGAGGTCGCCGCCTCGCTGGACAGCGGGATGGACACACACGTCGGCGAGCGCGGCAGAGCGCTGTCGGGGGGCCAGCGCCAGCGGGTCGCGCTGGCGCGCGCCCTTGCGGCCGACCGCGATGTGCTCGTCGTCCACGACCCCACGACCGCCGTCGACGCGGCGACCGAATCCCGTATCGCCACCGGCATCCGGGACATCCGGCGCGGGCGTACCACCGTGCTGGTCACCAGCAGTCCCGCGTTGCTGGCCGTCACGGACCGCGTCGCGCTGATCGACGGCGGGCGCCTTGCCGACACCGCGAGCCACGAGGAACTGGTGCGCCGCAGCACCGTCTACAGAAGGGCGGTACTCGCGTGAGTACGACCTCCCGCCCCGACAACAGCGCGATATCCGAGGAACGCTGCACGCCGGAGCAGCACGGGACGTCCCTGCGGACGGACCATACGGACGCACACCAGGCCCGGGCCGATATCCACGCGCACAGCCTCTCCGGCCCCGCCGCGGACGAGGTCGAGCCGGACCTGCTGCCCGTCGCGACCGGCCGACGTACCCGCGCCGCCGCGCGTGAACTCCTGCGCCCCGAACGGCACAGGGCGGTGGCAGCCGGAGTGCTGCTGACTGCTGCGACCGCCATCGGGCTGCTCGCGCAGCCGCTGCTCGGCCGGATGGTCGACATTGTCGCGCGGGGAGACGAGGCGAGCGCGCTGACTGTGCCCGTCGTCCTTCTCGTCGCCGTCGCGCTCGCGCAGGGCGGCGTGACGGCGCTCGGAATGAGCGCCGTGGCCAGGCTCGGGGAGTCGGTGCTGGCGCGGCTGCGGGAACAGTTCGTCGAGCGCGCGTTGACGCTGCCCGCCGACCGGCTGGAGCGCGCGGGCGCGGGGGATCTGACGGCGCGTGTCACAGGGGATGTCTCGCGCGTGTCCGAGGCGGTCCGCTCCGCCCTCCCCGAACTCGCCCGCTCCGGGCTGACGATCGTGCTGACGCTGGGTGCGCTCGCCCTGCTGGACCCGCGGTTCCTGCTGGCCGCGCTGCTCGCCGTCCCCGTCCAGGCACTGACCGCCCGCTGGTACGTACGCAGGGCAGTACCGCTCTACGCGCACCAGCGCGTGGCGACCGGAGCCCAGCAGCAGCAACTCCTGGAGACCATCGGCGGCTCCGACACGGTGAGTGCCTACCTGCTGGAGGAGGAGCACACCGCGCGTGTGGCCCGCCGCTCGCACGAAGCGGTGCGGATCACCCTGCGCGGCGTAAGGCTGGTGCTCGGCTTCTACGGCAGGCTGCACGTGGCGGAGTACATCGGGCTGGTCTCCGTCCTGTTCGCCGGCTTCGTGCTGGTGCGTGACGGAGCGGTGTCGATCGGTACGGCCACCGCAGCCGCGCTCTACTTCCACAGCCTGTTCGGGCCCGTCAACGCCGCCCTCGTGCTGCTGGACGACGCCCAGTCGGCGACGGCGGGGCTGGCCAGGCTGGTGGGCGTAACGGATCCGGCCGTCTGCGAAGGCGACCACACCTCGGCAGCCGATCCCCCACCCACAGACAAGGCCCTCCCCGCGCCCGGGGCCGTCCTCCCGGGCAGGGACCGATCGGCGCCCGCCCACCCCGGCTCGGACACCGTCGTCGCCGCGAGGGGCGTCAGCCACTCCTACCGCACCGGCGCCCCCGTCCTGCATGACGTCGACCTGGCACTCAAAGAGGGCGAACAGGTCGCGCTCGTCGGCGCGAGCGGCGCAGGCAAGAGCACCCTCGCCCGCATCCTCGCCGGCGTACAGCCGCCCACCCGCGGCGAGGTCACGGCTGCCGCGTCCCGGAACCCTCATAGCCCGGCCACCGTGCTGGTCTCCCAAGAACTCCACACCTTCGCCGGGCCCCTCGCCGAGGACTTGCGGCTCGCACGGCCCGGCGCCACCGAAGACGAACTGCGTGCGGCGCTGGCCACGGTCGAAGCGCTGGACTGGGCTCGGGCGCTGCCCGAGGGCCTGCAAACCGTCATCGGCGAGGGCGCGTACGCGCTCGACGCCGTCAAGGCGCAGCAACTCGCCCTCGCGCGGCTGGTGCTGGCCGACCCTGTCGTCGCCGTGCTCGACGAGGCGACGGCGGAGGCGGGCAGCGCCGGTGCCCGGGCACTGGAGCGTTCGGCCCGGCAGGCGTTGCGCGGACGGACCGCGCTGATCGTCGCGCACCGGCTTGCGCAGGCGGCCACCGCCGACCGGGTCGTCGTGCTCGACCGGGGCCGGGTCGTGGAGAACGGTCCGCACGAACAACTCGCGTACGCAGGCGGCCCGTACGCCGCGCTCTGGGCCGCCTGGTCCGGGGAGCGTGCACACCCCGACTCGTGACAGCCGTCCCCTCACCGCACCTTCCATACCTGTCCGCACCTCCCCTGCCCCTGCCCCCCTGGCCACTGAACCCGAAGGGCTGTCCCCATGTCTCCCCTCCTCCCGCGCGCCCGGCGTGCTGCTGCCGCCGCGTTCCTCGCACTCCTCCTGGCCGCCACCGCCGCCTGTGGCTCCGACGACGGCTCCCACGACCGAGACGGCGAGGGCAGTACCTCGGCATCGGCCGAGAAGGGCGCCTTCCCCGTCACCATCAAGCACAAGTTCGGCAGCACCACGGTCAAGTCCCAGCCCAAGCGAGTGGTGACAGTCGGCCTGTCCGACCAGGACGCGGCCCTGGCACTCGGCACAGTCCCCGTCGGCACCACCGAGTGGCTGGGCGAGTACAAGGGCGCCGTCGGCCCGTGGGCCAAGGACAAGCTGGGCTCCGCCGAGACACCGACCGTGCTCAAGGACACCGGCACAGGACCGCAGGTCGAGAAGATCGCCAAGCTGCGTCCTGACGTGATCCTCGCGCTGTACGCGGGTCTGACGAAGGAGCAGTACCGCACCCTCTCGAAGATCGCACCTGTGGTGGCTCAGCCCTCCGGGATACCTGACTACAGCATCCGGTGGCAGGAGCAGACCGAGACCATCGGCAAGACCCTCGGCCGGCCCGCCAAGGCGAAGAAGCTCATCGCCGGAGTGGAGAAGCGCATCGCCAAGGCAGCGTCCGAGCACCCCGAGTTCAAGGGCAAGACCGCCGTCATGGCCACCCCGTACCAGGGCCTGTACATCTTCGGGCCGCAGGACAACCGCACGCGCCTGCTGAACGATCTCGGTTTCGTCGAGCCCAAGGGCCTGGCCAAGGCCGTCGGCAAGGAATTCGGCGCGAAGATCAGCAAGGAGCGCACCGACCTCCTCGACAACGACGCCACGCTCTGGTTCATGACCTCGCCCGAAAAGGACGCCGCCAAGCTGCACAAGGACAAGCTGTACGGCGACCTGAAGGTGGTCAAGGAAGGCCGGGAGATCAATGTGAAGGAGAAGAGCGACTACGGCCACGCCATCTCGTTCGTCTCCGTCCTCTCCCTTCCGTACACCCTGGATCGGCTCGTCCCGCAGCTTGCCGCTGCTGTGGACGGCAAGCCGTCGACCGAGGTCCGTACCCCCGCGTCGGGCCGGTGAGCGGGCGGTCCCGTGGCGTGCTGCTGCTGGCGGGGCTCGGCATGCTGCTGGTGGCGCTGTGTCTGCTCTCGCTCGGCCTCGGTGCGCTGAACATCCCGCCCACGCGGGTGTTGGGCGCGCTGGCCGGGCACCCGGAGCCGGCCCGTGTCGAGGACGTCATCTGGACGGTGCGCGTGCCACGTACCGGCCTGGCGCTGGCGGCCGGCGCCGCACTCGGCCTGTCCGGCTGTGTGATGCAGGCGCTCACCCGCAACCCGCTGGCCGACCCCGGCATCCTCGGTGTCAGTGCGGGCGCCTCGTTCGCGATCGTGCTGGCGGCGGGCCTCGCCGGGATCGGCTCGTTCATCGGCTACATCTGGTTCGCCTTCGCCGGGGCGCTGGTCACCTCGGTAGCGGTCTATTCGCTGGGGCGGCTGGGTCGTTCGGGCCCGACGCCGGTGAAGCTGGCGCTCGCCGGGGTCGCGGTCACCTTCGCCCTCTCGTCCCTCACCAGCGCCATCGTGCTGACGGAACCCGACGCACTGGACCGCTTCCGGTTCTGGTCGGCGGGCTCGCTGGCCGACCACGACGGGGCGACTGTGCTGCGCGTTCTGCCGTTCCTGGCGGTCGGCGCCCTGCTCGCGCTGACGGTCGCGCCCGCGCTCAACAGCCTCGCGCTGGGCGACGACGTGGCGGCCTCGCTGGGGCGGAAACTGGGCCTGGTACGGCTCCAGGGCGTGGCGGCCGTCACCCTCCTGACGGGTGCCGCCGTCGCCGCAATCGGGCCTGTGGTCTTCCTCGGCCTGGTGGTGCCGCATGCGGCGCGAGTCCTCGCGCAGTACTCCGGATTCGGGCCCGATCACCGCAAGTTGCTGCCCCTGTGCGGCGTGCTGGCCGCCTGCCTGTTGCTCGCCGCCGACGTGCTGGGGCGGGTGGTGGCGCGGCCCACCGAGGTCGAGGCGGGCGTCATCGTGGCGTTCCTGGGCGGTCCGTTCTTCATCGCCCTGGTCCGCCGCCGCAAGCTCGCGGAGGTGTGAGAGATGCCCAAGTCACCTTCCACGGCGTCCTGTTCACTGGCGTCGCGCTCCTTCCGGCTCGCCCTCCCGCCCGTGTCCGGTGTGCTGCGGCCCCGGCTCCTGTTGGTGTGCGCGCTGCTGGCCTTCGCCACGGTGGCCGCTCTGAGCTGGCACATCTCCGTCGGTGAGTTCGACGTGCCGGTGCCCGACGTGCTGGGCGCGCTGACCGGCTCCGGGGACGAGGGCACCAGGATCGTCGTCACCGAACTGCGGCTCCCGCGCGCCATGGCGGGGCTGCTGGCGGGCCTGGCCTTCGGTGTGTCCGGAGCTCTCTTCCAGACCATGACCCGCAACCCGCTCGCCAGCCCCGACATGATCGGCCTCACCCAGGGCGCGGGCACCGCTGTCGTGGCAGGCGTCGTCCTCGGCTGGGACGGGGGCATGGGCCCGCAGACCCTCGGCCTGCTCGGCGCGATGGCGAGCGCGCTGCTCGTCTACGCCCTCTCGTGGCGGCGCGGAACGACCGGCTACCGCATCATCCTGGTCGGCATCGGCATCTCCTGGGTGTGCATGAGCGCCACGGACTATCTGCTCGCCCAGGGCGGCCACCGCCAGGCGCAGTCCGCCGTCGGCTGGCTCGTCGGCAACCTCAACGGCCGCGACTGGCAGCAGGCGGGGCCGCTCGCCGTGGCGTTGGCCGTTCTGCTGCCAACCGCGCTGCTGCTGGGCCGGCTGATGCGTACGCTCCAGCTCGGCGACGACGTGGCCGCCGGGCTCGGCACCCGCGTGCAGACGGTACGGCTGGCTATTGCCGTGACCGGCGCCGGGCTCGTCGCCTTCGCCACGGCCGCCGCCGGGCCCGTCGCGTTCGTCGCCCTCGCGGCGCCGCAGATCGCCCAGCGACTCGCCCGCGCCGCGGCACCACCGCCGCTGGCCGCCGGGCTGACCGGCTCCGTGGTGGTGCTTGTGTCCGACGTGGCCGCGCGCACCCTCATCCCCGACACGGAACTGCCCGTCGGCATCGTCACCGGAGTGCTCGGCGCCCCCGTACTGCTCTGGCTGCTCATCCGCACCAACCGTGCGGACTCAGGAGGCTGAAGCCATGTCACATCCCCCGCACGCTCCAGGTCTGCGCGCCGACTCGCTGCACCTCGCGTACGACGACCGGCTCGTCATACGCGACCTCGACCTGGCCGTCCCCGAGGGCCGGATCACCGCGATCGTCGGCCCCAACGCCTGCGGCAAGTCCACCCTGCTGCGCGCCCTGGCCCGGCTCCTGACGCCGCGCGAGGGCACCGTACTGCTGGACGGCGAGGAGATCCGCTCCATACCGACACGCCGGCTCGCCCAACGGCTGGGCATCCTGCCCCAGTCGCCCGTCGCGCCGGAAGGGCTGACCGTCAAGGACCTGGTCACCCGGGGACGTTCACCGCACCAGACGTGGTGGCGGCAGTGGTCCAAGGCCGACGAGCAGGCCGTGGCCGAGGCACTGGCCGCCACCGGCACCTCCGACCTCGCCGAGCGCGCCGTGGACGAACTCTCCGGCGGCCAACGGCAGCGCGCCTGGATCGCCATGGCCGTGGCCCAAGGCACCCCGGTTCTCCTCCTGGACGAGCCGACGACGTATCTCGACCTGGCACACCAGATCGACGTGCTCGACCTCGTCGTCGACCTCAACCGGAACGAGGGCCGTACGGTCGTGATGGTCCTGCATGACCTCAACCAGGCGTGCCGCTACGCCGATCACCTCGTCGCACTCAAGAACGGCAGAACCGTGGGAGAAGGAACGCCCAGCGACGTGATCACGGCGAGTTCCGTCGCAGACATCTTCGGACTGAGCTGCGAGGTGACCGCCGACCCGGTCAGCGGCACCCCCCTCGTGATCCCCAGAGGCCGCCACCACGGAGCCATGGCCGCGGCGGAGCAACCATAGGACGCCCACGGTGCCGCTCCGTGCAGGGAAGGCGTTGCGTTGGCGGTGCTGGGCACGAGTCCGGAATCACGCAGGACCGGGCGTGCTCGCCGGCCGAAGAGGCCGGATGTGGACCCCGAACGCGGCTGCGTTCAAGGCCCTGGGGCAGAACTACGTCGACGACGCGCAGTGGCGCGCGGCCTACGACCAGGTCGCCGCCGGGCTGGCCGAATACCAGCGGGACGCCATGGTCGCCTACGCCGAAGCCCGGCTGAGCTGACCGGTCACCGGTTGCTGGGGCTTCAGACCCAGCAACCTGGCGCGCCTTCCGCCCTGCTCCCCACGTTCCACCCGCTCCCATCCCTGGCGGCGCCTCCCGTACGGTACGGGACCGCCGCCCCCCTCTTGGAGTGCCCGCCGTGATTCCCGCCCGCTGGGCCCGCCACCACCGCCGTGAGGACAACGAACTCCTCGGCTACCTGGCCCCGTTGAAGACGCCCTGGATCAGTTTGTCCCGGTCACGCTCTTCGGCCACCCGCTGAGCGGACCGGGCGGCGAGGACCACGCCCGCCAGTGCCTGGTCCGCGCGGGACTGGACTACCTGGCCCAGGACTGGCTGCTGTCCCTGCCCGGCCGCCCGGATCCCATCGCCGTTCAGATCATCGAGGCCACCCCGCAGCAGCTTCGGGTCAAGAACATCGACTACGGCTACCCGGACGCGGGCATCGGCCACATCTTCGTCCTCGACGTCCCCACCACCGGACAGCTCCACCCGGGCTGACCCCGTGCCCTGCAGCCCCGGCTGCGACAGCGGATCCCATCGGACGGTCGAGAGGGCAAGCCCGGTAGCGCCACTACGGCCGTGGACATCCCTTCCCGGAGATCGCGTGCCCGTCCTGCCGTCCAGCCTGCTCGAACCCCTGTGGGACGAGTTCGCGGCGCTCCTGCCCGAGCACTTCGACACCCACCCGCTGGGCTGTCACAACCTGTGCATCCCCGACCGGATCGTCTTCGACCACATGATTGCCGCGCTGGTGCACGGCTATGGTTACGAACGGACCGCCGGTCCCGGCTGCTCGGACCGCACCATCCAGCGCCGCCGCCCACAGCTCTTCACTGATCTCCCACGGCTTCGGCCGGGTCATCCCCACCCCCGAGGAACGAGATCACCCGCCCCTCCGCCGTGGCCGCACGAAGACCATTCTGCGAGGAGTCGTCAGAGGTCACGCAGACGGGGCTCGGTGGTGGACCTCGGCAGCAAAGCAGTCGGTCGGCAGTCGTTGCTGTACTTCGATGCTGTACGCACAACGCGGAAGTGCGGCAGGCACCTTGCGCTGGGATGGCGCCTTCCACAGTCACCGCAAAGTGAGACCGTGCAGTCCCCTGTATGCGGAGCAGGGCGGCGGAGACCACCCATCGGTTACCTGGCGTGGTGGACGGTAGACCTCGACAGCGAGCGGTCGGCATACATCGATGGGATCGGTAGCGTCCGGGCCCCAGAACGGAACGGATAGATCACCGGCTGGGCAATTCGAGAGTGCGCAGAGTAGATCCTGCTCCGCGAAAAACTCGAAGAAGTCCCCGGCTTTCGCCGGCGAGGGTTTCATGTAGTACTGATCCTGGTCGTTGAGCCCTGTGACAGTGAAAATGTTGAGCACATCGTGTACGTCGAACTCAGTCAAGCCGTAGGGAAGCACGGCCCGGGTCAGGTTCGAATGACAGTGGAAGTCAAAGTCTTCGTTCGTGAGAATCCGATTGATATAGGGGTCACATCGCGAGCCAAGTAGGTCGTGCACTCGGGCACCGTCTTCGTCCTCTCCGTACCAACTCAACGAGTCGTTCGTGATCGTCACCAGCGGGCGCATGTAGGGCAGCGTCGACCACAACCGGTCGTAACGCGTCACGTGTGCACCCTGCAACTGGCGTGTGCGTGCCGCCCACAGGCGCTCTCGCGGGTTATGGCGATTCCAGACATTGAAGTCGCCACACTGTGGCCCATCCGGTGTGATGACCCGGCACAGGTAACCAGCGGGGACCTCCCATGCGCGACCTGACCGGATCGGGAGTACAAACCGTTCGACGAGTTCCCTGTCCTCGGGGTTTGCCGCAAGCTCGTCGTAGAAAGCCTTGTCGACGTCGAGCAGGCTTTCGGCGATCGGCTGGTATGAAGCCGGAGGTGAAGCCATGTTAGTTCCTTTCTCTTCCAGGGGTCATGTGCATGTGGCGTCGCATGCAGTGGGGCAGCGAAGGCGAGTTCGCTCACAAAGCAGATGCTAAAGTTTCCCATCGATGTGAAGGTCAAGGGTGGGGTGCGTTGTCTTATGCGTATTGGTGAACTTGCACGTCGTACCGGGGTGAGCACTCGCCTGCTGCGCTACTACGAAGAGCAAGACCTGTTGCACCCTCAGCGATCTTCGAACACCTATCGCGAGTACGCCGAGGGCGCCGTCGAGCAGGTTCACCAGATTCGCGGCCTGCTCGACTGCGGCTTGCCTACCCGTCTGATTCGGGTTCTGCTGCAGCATGTACAAGGCCCCCGTAGCGACCTGCCGCCGTGTCCCGACGCGGAAATAGCGAACCTGCTCCGGCAGGAACTTGATCACCTGGAAACTCGCATCGACCGACTTGTCCGGAGCCGTGATGAAATTCGCTGCTACCTCAGTCGGGTCACCTGAGCACGCGCTCAAGGTTTACAGAGCTGCTTTGGACAGGAGCCGCTTCGGTATGAGCTCGGGGGCGCGGTTCTCTCGGCGCGCGCGGAGGTGATCCGCAGGTCAACGGACGGCCATACCAGTCCTTCCGGTGCTCTCCGCCCGCGCGGAGGTGGTCCGGCGACAGTACGTGGGGAGCCTTCCGTGGATTTGAAGCCCGTCCCCGAAACGGGGCCGTCACCCGGGCGTCCGGGGCCGACGCCCGACCGCCCCCCTGTCATCGAGGGCCTCCCTGCTGGCCTCCGTTTGCGGGACGCAATACGCGAAAGTTGGTGAGCAACCGCGCCTCGGCCAAGGACGGCATGCGCCCGGAGCGCAGCGCCGGCTTCGTCCGGGCCCAGGCCTACGGGTACCGGGACGCCGACGGCGAGGACCTACCGGTTCGCCCTGGAGCTCGCCGGAACCCGCACAACTTGCCGACTTGATGAAGACGACCAGGTCTTCGTGTGCCACGACGTGGAGATGGCCCGTCGGCGGCGCCCCACCCGTGTCGCGTAGTGGCATGTGGCGGCACGACCCGCAGTGCTGCCGGTGCTGCCGGTGCCGCCGGTGCACGCAGAGGCGAGGGTCGGTGAAGGTGGTCCAGCCCCGAAACTTTGGTTGGAGGCGATGGCCACGCTGTTCTTTTCCTCGCGTTCGGTCAGAACCTGGAACAACAACTCGGCGCCGCGTTTGGCGAGTTCCATGTATCCCAGCTCGTCGTCGCGAGGAGATCGACGCGTCCGTGGCGGGCGGCCAGGTCACCGTGGCCTACACCGACGGCACGACATTCCACGGCCACGGCCACGCTCGCTGACTGGTGGGCCGACGATGCCGTCGACGGCTGTGCGCTCGCGGGGACCTCGCCGCGCCTGAACACGGCCGCTGGGTCGTTGAGCAACAAGGTGAGCGTCTACGCGGCGACGGTCCCGCACGCCCGTTACGGAACCGGGGCCAGCGGATCGAGGAACGTCAGTACGGAGGCGTCCTCCTCGATCAGTGGGGTGAGGGCGGCGTTGAACGGAGCGCCGTACGGGGCCTTCAGATGTGTCTTGAAGGCGGCCTCGTCCCGGTAGACCTCGAAGATCCAGTAGGCGCGTGGGTCGGCTGCCTTGGTGTAGACGTCGAAGGCCAGGTTGCCTTCCTCCTCGCGCACCTTCAGGGCGTAGTCCCGGATAAGGCGGGCGACCTCATCCTCCGCTCCCTCTCGGGCGGTGAACTCGGCGAGCAGGGTTTTTGTCACGTTTTTGTGTCCTTGTCAATGGGCGGAGTCGAGATGCCGGACGACGGCCTTGTCCAGCTTCACCGAGTCGGTCTCGGCGAAGACCTGAGTTTCCTGGCTGGCGGGGTCGATGAAGATCTGGTCGGTGATCACGGTCTCGCCACTGCCGCCGCAGTCCTCGACGGACGACCAGCCGGCGAGGATGCGCAGCTTGGACTTGCCGTTTCTGGCCTTCAGGGGCGCGGACCGGACACCGGGGAAGGTGTTGTTGAAGCCCACGGCGCGGGAGTGGACGCGGTCGACGTACGGCTCCTGGGTCGTGGTGTCGTGGTGTCGAGAAAGGAGACACCCCCAGGCCGACGCCAACGTCCACGCCGCCGACCAGGGCCGTCATCGCCGACTTGTGTCAGCGATGACATCGAGTCCCGATAATGAAGCGCAATCCGGCCAGCGCGTCAACGGTGCGGGCGCGACTGCTCCGGTACGGGCCAGCAGGCTGTCAGGCGTCGTCAGCGGTCGCGAACTGTGCCGACCCGTCCTGCCATGGTGGGTTGGGGCCCGGAACCGAGCAGGTCAGGGCGGCGACCTGGCTGGCGAACCGGCAGGCCTCCGCGACATCGTCGAGACCGAGATCGGCCAGCCGGCCGCCGAGGATCCCGCGGGCCGCGAGGTGGTGCAGTAGCCCGGCGGTGAAGGAGTCCCCCGCCCCCACCGTGTCGACCACCCGCGTCGTCATCGCGGGCACCCGCAGCCGTTCTCCATCGAGTGAGGCCAGGGCGCCGTCGGCGCCGAGCGTGATCACGACGAGCCGTGCCCCTGCGGTGTGCCAGGTGTCGCACGCCTGCTCCGGCGGGGTGCCCGGCAGGAGCAGCTCAAGGTCGTCCTCGCTCAGCCGCAGGATGTCGGCAAGGCCGCACCAGCGCGCAAGCCGCTCTCGGTAGACATCGGGGTGTACCAGCAGCGGCCGGACGTTGGGGTCGATGCTGATGGTGGCCTGGTGAGAGGCCGTTGCCAGGAACTCCTCCACCACCGGCGCGCCGGGCTCACGGACCAGCGCGAGTGATCCGGTGTGCACACAGGCGGTTTCGGACAAGTCCACCCGCGCCAATTCCCCCGGAGCCCACTGCCAGTCGGCCGTGTTCTGCGCGTGGAAGCAGAACGCGGCCTGCCCCTGGGCGTCCAGTTCCGCCACTGCCAGCGTGCTGGGCTCGGCCGCCGCCACGGCGTAGGACAAGTCCACATCGGACCCCTCCAGGTGGGTCCGGAACAAGCGGCCGAACACGTCTCCTGACAGGCGCGCGAGGAAGCGTGCCGGAGTGCCCAGCCTGGCCAGGGCCACCGCCGTATTCGCAGGTCCGCCACCGGGCAGCACGCGCAGCGTGAGTGCGTTGGGAGCGCTTGCGGGTTCACAGAAGGCGTCCGCGACACACTCTCCCAGGACCGTGATCTGCGGGCTCATGGGCTGCTCTTTCCTCCGAGGGGGCAAACCGGGCGTTTGGCGACGCAGCCGCTGACCAATACGCATGGACGGCGGTCGTGGACGTTGCCGATTTGTGACGGGTTCAAGCCATTGACGTTGCCGGGATGCGGAGTCCATCATCCTCGCCATGCAGTGTCAACGATGACATAAGTCAGCGATGACACCGGGCGGCGTGCTTCTGAACCCCCAGGCCACGCCGCTCGCTATCCCACAGGAGTGACCATGTCTCGCACCACTCGCCTGTCCCCTTCTCTCCTCAGAGCCGCCGCTGTCTCGGGCATCGCGGCACTCACCCTGACGGCCTGCGGTCCCGGCTCCGGATCGGGTTCGTCCGGCGCCGGTTCGGGCGACGTCAAGGTCGGTCTGATCACCAAAACCGACACCAACCCGTTCTTCGTGAAGATGAAGAAGGGCGCGGAAAAGACCGCGAAGGCCGAGGGTGTCAAGCTCACGACCGCGGCCGGCAAATTCGACGGCGACAACGCCGGTCAGGTCACCGCCATCGAAAACATGGTGGCTGCCGGGGTGAAGGGCATCCTGATCACCCCCAGCGACTCCAAGGCGATCGTGCCCGCGATCGAGAAGGCCCGCGCCAAGGGCGTCCTCGTCATCGCCCTGGACACCCCGACCGAGCCGGAGAGCGCGGTCGACGCTCTCTTCGCCACCGACAACTTCAAGGCCGGTGAGCTGATCGGCGAGTACGCCAAGGCCGCCATGAAGGGCAAGACCGCCAAGGTTGCCACCCTCGATCTCGCGCCGGGCGTCTCCGTCGGCGTCAAGCGGCACAACGGCTTCCTCAAGGGCTTCGGCATCAAGAAGGGCGACTCTTCCATCGTCTGCTCCCAGGACACCCAAGGCGACCAGTCCAAGGGCCAGACCGCGATGGAGAACTGCCTGCAGAAGTCGCCCGGCATCAACGTCGTCTACACCATCAACGAACCGGCCGCCCTGGGCGCGTACACCGCGCTGAAGGCCAAGGGCCGGGAGAAGGACGTACTGATCGTCTCCGTCGACGGCGGCTGCACCGGCACTCGGGCGGTCAAAAGCGGCAAGATCGCCGCCACGTCCCAGCAGTACCCGTTGAAGATGGCCGCCGAGGGCGTCAAGGCCGTCGTGAAGTACGCCAAGGACGGTAAGAAGGCGTCCGGTTACACCGACACCGGCGCCAACCTCATCACCGACAAGGCGCAGGACGGGGCCCCCTCGAAGGACACCGCCTTCGGTCTGAAGAACTGCTGGGGCTGAAGCCGCCCCCAAGGACCGCACGAGACTCCACTCCCCTCAGCGGGCGGCCGCCCCAGCACCTCCCCGACCGGCGGGGACGGCCGCCCCCCTTTGTCCTGGCGACAAGGATTTCTGTCTTCCGACAAGGACTTCGCATGACAGCCACGTCCACGCCCCCGAGCACGTCCTCGCCGTACTCGGAGCTCAAGGCACCGACCACGGCCCGCAGGCTGCTCACCCAACCGACCACCGGCCCGCTGGTCGCCCTCCTGCTGGCCTGCGTCTTCTTCTCCTTCTCGACCGACCAGTTCCTCACGGGCGGGAACTTCTCGCTGATCGTGCAGCAGGTCATGGTCGTCGGCACGCTGGCCATCGGCCAGACGCTGATCATCCTCACCGCGGGCATCGATCTGTCCTGCGGGGCCGTGATGGCGTTCGGCAGCATCGTGATCGCCAAGATGGCGGCCGAGGGGACCGTGCCGCCGCTCGCCGCCATCGCGCTGGGCCTGCTCGTCTGCGGCGGATTCGGCCTGCTCAACGGGTTGTTGGTGCAGAAGATCCCGCTGCCGCCGTTCATCGTCACCCTCGGCATGCTCAACGTGGCATTCGCGCTGACCCATATCTACTCCGAGGATCAAACGATCAACAATCTGCCCGGCCCGCTGACGGCCCTCGGGCAGACCTTCCCGCTCGGCAGGACTGACATCACCTACGGCTCGCTGGTCACGATCGCCCTGTTCCTCCTCCTCGCGTACGCCCTGAGCAGCACCAGCTGGGGTCGGCACGTCTACGCGCGGGGCAACAGCCAGGAAGCGGGCCGACTGAACGGCATCCACATCTCACGGTTGACCATCGGCGTCTACACCGTGGCCGGCCTGCTGTACGGCATCGCCGCCCTGCTGCTCGTCTCCCGTACCGGTGTTGGCGATCCGCAAGCCGGGCAGACCGACAACCTCGACAGCATCAGCGCCGTGGTACTCGGCGGCACCAGCCTCTTCGGCGGGCGCGGGTCGGTCCTGGGCACGTTCATCGGTGTCCTGATCGTCGGTGTGTTCCGCAACGGCCTGCAGCTGATGGGTGTCTCCTCGATCTACCAGACCCTGGTCACCGGTGTCCTGGTGATCCTCGCGGTGACCGTCGACCAGTTCTCCCGGAAGAAGGCCCGATGACCGCCACCAGTTCCCCCACCCCTGTCCTGCAGGCCCGCGGTCTGGTCAAGCGCTACGGCCATGTCACCGCCATCGACGGCGCCGACTTCGATCTGCTGCCCGGCGAGGTCCTCGCCGTCATCGGCGACAACGGCGCCGGCAAGACCAGCCTTATCAAGGCCCTCACCGGCGCTCTGGTCCCCGACGCGGGCGAGATCCGTCTCAACGGCGAACTCATCCAGTTCTCCGGTCCGCAAAGCGCACGGGCGCACGGCATCGAGACGGTGTATCAGGACCTTGCGGTGGCCGCCTCCATGGACATCGCCTCGAACATGTTCCTCGGGCGCGAGCTGCGCCGCCCCGGCGTCCTCGGCAGTGTCTTCCGCATGCTGGACAAGAAGCGTATGCGTCAGGAGGCCGCCGAGCACATGGCCGACCTGAAGATCGGCCTACGCTCGCTTACCCAGACGGTGGAGACCCTCTCCGGTGGACAGCGACAGGCCGTCGCAGTTGCCCGTGCCGTCGCCTGGGCGCGCAGGGTCGTCGTCATGGACGAACCCACCGCCGCCCTCGGCGTCAAGGAGTCCGGTCAGGTACTCGACCTCATCCGCCGGGTCCGCGAGAAGGGCATGCCGGTCGTCCTGATCAGCCACAACATGCCCCATGTCTTCGAGATCGCCGACCGGATCCACGTCCACCGGCTGGGCAGGCGCACCGCTGTGATCAAGCCCTCCGACTACTCCATGGCGGAGGTCGTCGCCATCATGACCGGCGCACTCACCGTCGATGAGGACGGAGGTACTGTCGTAGCGGATTCGCAGGCCGCGAAGGCCGCGGGAGTCCAGTCCACTTGACAGCGCAACCCTGCTCTCACGGTTTCCGGCCGCGGCCGGAAACGAGAGCTCACAGGAGACGGTTTCCTCCATGGCAGCGAACCGCCGCCCCACCCTGGCCGACGTCGCACGAGAAGTAGGCGTCAGCGCCAAGACAGTCTCGCGCGTCCTCAACGAGGACGGACCCGTCTCGACGCAGACGCGGGAACAGGTACTCGCCGCGGTGGCCGAGCTGGGCTTCCAACCGAACCTCATGGCACGCAACATCCGCGTAGGCGGTCTGGACACCACCATCGGACTGGTCATCCCCGACCTCGGCAATCCCTTCTTCGGAGCCGTGGCCCGCGGCATCGAGGACACGGTCCGAGAACGTGGACTGACGCTGCTCATGGGCTCGTCCGCCGACGAGCCCGACCGCGAACGCGCCCTGACGGACAAGTTCCTCGCCCGGCGCGTCAGCATCCTGATCGTCGTGCCGTCCGTCGGTGCCGACCACTCCCACCTCAAGTCCCACCGCACGGCGGGACTGCCCGTCGTCTTCCTCGACCGTCCGGGAATCCGCCTGTCCACGGACAGCGTCGTCAGCACCAACCGCGCGGGCGCCCACGACGGTGTCGCCCACCTGATCGCGCACGGGCACAGCCGCATCGGCTTCGTCGGTGACCTGCCCGTCAAGCTGTACACCCGCCGCGAACGACTCGCCGGATACCGCGCGGCCCTGCAAGAAGCCGACATCCCCTACGATCGCTCGCTGGTCGCCAGCGCACACGACCAGCAGGGGGCCGAGGCCGCGACCTCCCAACTGCTCGGACTGGCCGATCCCCCCACGGCCCTGTTCGCCGGAAACAACATCATGGCGCTCGGAATCGTCGCCGAACTCGCCCGCAGCAAGCGCAAGGACGTCGCCGTTGTCGCCTTCGACGACGTATCACTCGCCGAGGCACTGGAACCGGCCCTGACCGTCGTCGCGCAGGACCCCGAAGAAATCGGCCGCAGTGCCGCGGCCACCGCCCTGGCCCGGCTCGACGGAGACCGCTCCCGGGCTCGCACCATTACCGTGCCCACCCGGCTGATCGTGCGAGGCTCAGGCGAGCTGCCAGCGCTCAAGCCGTAGGCGGCTCATCCCTGTTGATCGACCAGCCGGGACCACGATGCATGGGCTGTGCCCCCGGGGAGCTGCGCGGAATGCCCATCGCCCACCCTTGTCAGCACTCGATGATGTTGACCGCGAGCCCGCCCCGCGACGTCTCCTTGTACTTGACGCTCATATCGGCGCCGGTGTCCTTCATCGTCTTGATGACCTTGTCGAGGGAGACATGGTGGCGGCCGTCGCCGCGCAGCGCCATCCTCGCGGCGGTGATGGCCTTGACCGCCGCCATTCCGTTCCGCTCGATGCACGGGACCTGGACCAGGCCGCCGACGGGGTCGCAGGTCAGGCCCAGGTTGTGTTCCATGCCGATCTCGGCGGCGTTCTCGACCTGTTCGGGGGAGCCACCGAGGACTTCGGCGAGGCCCCCGGCGGCCATGGAGCAGGCGGAGCCGACCTCGCCCTGGCAGCCGACCTCGGCACCGGAGATCGAGGCATTCTCCTTGAAGAGCAGGCCGATCGCGCCCGCGGCGAGCAGGAACCGGACGATGCCTTCCTCGCCCGCGCTCGGCACGAAGTTCGTGTAGTAGCGAAGTACCGCAGGAATGATGCCGGCCGCGCCGTTGGTCGGGGCGGTCACCACCCGGCCGCCGGCCGCGTTTTCCTCGTTGACGGCCATTGCGTAGAGGGTGACCCACTCCATGTCGCGGCCGGCCGGGTCGCCCTTGGCACGCAGGTGCCGGGCGGAGGCGGCAGCCCGGCGGCGGACCTTCAGCCCGCCGGGCAGGATGCCCTCGCGGGAGAGGCCGTCCGCGACGCACTCCTCCATGACCCGCCAGATCTCCAGCAGGCCGGCGCGGATCTCGGTCCCGGTGCGCCACGCCTGCTCGTTCTCCAACATGAGGGCGGAGATGGACAGGCCGGTCTCGCGGGCGAGTCGGAGCAGTTCGTCGCCGGTGTGGAAGGGGTGCTTCAGTACGGTGCCGTCGAGCGTGACGCGGTCGGCGCCGACCTCCTCCTCGTCGGCCACGAAGCCGCCGCCCACCGAGTAGTAGGTCTTCTCCAGCAGCGGCGCGCCATGAGTGTCGTACGCGAAGAGGGTCATGCCGTTGGCGTGATACGGCAGCGAACGGCGCCGGTGCAGTTTGAGCTGGGTGTCGGCGTCGAAGTCGATCTCGCAGGAGGGGCCGATCTCCGTGCACAGGAGGCGCAGGCGCCGGGTGGTGCGGATGCGCTCGACATCCAGCTCGGCCTGACCGACGTCGACTGTATGCGGCTCCTTGCCCTCCAGGCCGAGCAGCACGGCCTTGGGGGTGCCGTGGCCGTGTCCGGTGGCGCCGAGGGAGCCGAACAGTTCGGCCCGCACGGATGCAGTCGCCGCGAGGAGGCCGTCCTGCTTCAGCCGGCCGGCGAACATCCGGGCGGCCCGCATGGGGCCGACCGTATGCGAGCTGGACGGGCCGATGCCGATGGAGAACAGGTCGAAGACGCTGATTGCCACGCCATGCTCCGTGGGTTGAGGGTCGTACCGCACCTGCCACGGCCACGCCCTGTGGGAGGGTTTGTCGGTTACCGGTGGGCGCGAGCCGCCGCCGTGGGATGCGGCGGCGATGCGGGCCGCGGCTCGCGAAGGCCCGGCGGTGACGGCCGGGCCGGGCTCAGGTCGTGACCGGCTGCGCGGCGCGCATCAGTTCGCGGCGCTGCCGCATGAAGGGGCGGGGGCGATTGACGGCGATGACGGCGGTGGTCTGCCCGTCGCGTTCGTAGCAGGCGAGGAAGCTGCGGTCGTCGGCGGAGCCTTCGACGATCCGCGGGGTGTCGGTGGGCAGCCGTCGGCCGGCGAACTGTATCCGTACCCCGTACTGGTCGGACCAGAAGTACGGCACGCTCCGATGGGTGGCAACCGTGCTGCCGGCGAGCAGGTTCTGCGCGGCGATGGTGGCCTGTTCGGTGGCGCTGGTCCAGTGCTCGGCGCGACTGCCGTCCACTCTGGCGACGTCCCCGATGGCTACGACGTTCGGCAGCGCGGTGACACAGCCCGCATCGCACACGACGCCGTCGGCCAGCGGCAGCCCGGAGCCCTCCAGCCAGCCGGTGTTGGGCCGTACGCCGATCCCGACCACGACCACATCGGCGGGCAGCAGCCGCCCGTCGCTCAGCTCCACCCCGGTGACGCGCCCCTCTCGGCCGCCGCTCTGCAGCCCGGCAACGCCCGTACCGGTGACCAAGGTGACGCCGTGGTCGGCGTGCAGTTCGGCGCAGACCCGGGCCATCTCCTCCCCGAGCTGGGGTACGAGAGGAAGCGGGGCGGCCTCCACCACGGTGACGTCATGGCCGAGGACGGCACAGGAGGAGGCGACCTCGGCGCCGATGAATCCGCCGCCGATGACCACGACCTGGGCCGGGCCACGGGCCAGGTCGTCGCGGAGCGCCTGGGCGTCGTCGAGGGTGCGCAGGGTGTGCACGCCGGATTCCGCCGGGTCGGCGGACTCCTGGCCGGGGAGGTGCCGCGGGGTGGCACCGGTGGCGATGACCACGGCGTCGGTGTCCAGCGCCCGGTCGCCGTCGAGGAGCACCGCGCCTCCGCCGGTGTCCAGGCCGGTGGCCTTGGTGCCGAGGTGCCATTCGGCATAAAGCTCGGCGGTCTCGTCGGCGTCGGCCAGGGTCAGCTGCCCCTGGTCGGTGGCGCCGGTGAGAAACGCCTTGGACAGCGGGGGGCGGTCGTAGGGCTCGTGGTTCTCGTCACCGACGATCACCAGCCGCCCGTCGAAACCCTGGTCGCGCAGGGCACGCGCGGCGTACAGCCCGGCCAGCGAGGCCCCGATGACGGTGATGCTCCTCATGCCGGCGCCACGACGCCGACGTGAAGCAGGACGTGGCCGTCCTGCACGGAAACCTGGTGGGTGCGCACCGGGTACTTCGCCGGCGGGCAGGTCGGGCGACCCGTCCGCAGGTCGAAGAAGGCCGTGTGCAGGGGGCATTCGACGAAGCAGCCCTCCACCCAGCCGTCCGCCAGTGAGGCGTCCTGATGCGTGCAGGTGTCGTCGATGGCGTAGACCTCGCCGTCTTCGGTGTGGAACACCGCGATGGGGGCGGGAACGCCGTCGGTGACACGGATGGATTCACCGGGCGGCAGATCTTCGATCCGGCACACCGTGATCATGGGGAACCTCCAGGTTACGGGGGCCCGACAGGAATGGACGGCCCTCGGCGGACGGCCATGCGCCCAGCTTCGGGACGGAGGAAGAGATTGTGCGTTGTTTCGAATAACACAACGCGGTTCGCTATACGCAACATGCTTTCTGGCATCCAGGGGGCTTGTCAAGGGCCGGCTGAACCAGCCCTCGACAGCACGTCTTCGCCGAGGTGGAACCCGGTCACAGGACAGGCTTCGGGCGGGCCGCCCGCAGGGGTCCAACGACCGAACGCCGTGGGCTCGTTGCGCAGGCTCGTAGGGCGAGAGCCCGTCCGCAGGCTCATGGCGCGGGCCCGGAGCGCACCGGCCCGGAGCGCTGGCGCGCGGCGCGCGGACGAAGCGCGCGGCGCTACCGCGGCAGCCGTGCCTCAGCCGTCGCCACGTCACATCCCGGGCCTACTGGCCGGTCAACCGCGCCGAGGAACCGACGGCGCACGGTCACAGTTCAGGGTCGTCCCACTGGTCCAGCAGGATGTCGCCCAGGGCTCCACCGGGTCCGGCTGCGGCGTCGTGCAAGGACTGTTCGGTCCAGATGACCTTGCCGTGGGTGGTGTATCGAGTGCCCCAACGCCGAGCGAACTGGGCGACGAGGAACAGGCCGCGACCGCCCTCGTCGGTGATCTTGGCCCGGCGCAGATGTGGGGAGGTACTGCTGCCATCGGCGACTTCGCAGATCAGGCTGTCGCGGTCGTGCAGCAGACGAAGCCGGATGGGGCCGGTGCCGTAGCGGATGGCGTTGGTGACCAGTTCGCTGAGAATGAGTTCCGTGGCGAAGGCAACCTGGTCCAGGCCCCAGGTCTCCAGCCGGCGGGCGCAGGCGGCGCGGACGCGGGAGACGGCGGCGGGATCGGAGGGCACGTCCCAGTCGGCGACCTGATCCGGGGCCAACAGCCGGGTCCGGGCCACCAGGAGGGCGATGTCATCGCCGGGGCGGGCGGGCAGCATGGCGTCGAGTACCGCCTGACAGGTCTGCTCCGGGTCCTGGCCGGAATGTGCCAGGGCGTCTCCCAGGAGTGCGAGACCCGTGTCGATGTCGCGACGGCGGTCCTCGATGAGTCCGTCCGTGTACAGGGCCAGCTGAGTTCCCTCGGGCAGGTGCAGTTCAGCGGTCTCGACCGGCAGTCCGGCGCCGAGACCGAGCGGTGGGGAGACGGGGACGTCGGGGAAGGAGACGGTGCCGTCGGGGTGGACGAGGGCAGGGCCGGGGTGGCCGGCCCGGGCGATGGAACAGTCTCCGGAGACCGGATCGTAGATCGCGAACAGGCAGGTGGCACCTATCATGCCCGCGCTCTCGCCGTCGCCGGGCTCGCCCTGGTCGATACGGGCGACCAGCTCGTCCAGGTGCCCCAGGAGCTCGTCGGCGGACAGGTCGAGGGCGCAGAAGTTGTGGACGGCGATGCGCAGGCGGCCCATGGTGACGGCCGCGTGCAGGCCGTGTCCTACGACATCACCGACGACCAATGCGACGCGGGCGCCGGGCAGAGGGATGACGTCGAACCAGTCCCCGCCCACTCCGGCCTGAGCGGGCAGATAGCGGTGGGCCACCTCCAGCGCCGACTGCTCGGGCAGCGTGCGGGGCAGCAGGCTGCGTTGCAGGGTGACCGCCGTGGCATGCTCCCGGGTGTAGCGGCGGGCGTTGTCGACGCATACCGCCGCGCGAGCGGCCAGCTCCTCGGCGAAGGACAGATCCTCCTCCGTGAAGGGTTCCTTCTCCGAGCGCCAGAAGCCGACCATCCCCAACACGACGCCGCGGGCCTGCAACGGAACGCTGATCAGCGAGCGGATACCGAAGCTGACGATGCGCTCAGCGCGTTCGGGATCGAGTGCCTGCCAGTCCGACGCGACGCTCAGATCGGGTTCCAGCACTGCGCGACCGTCCCGCAGCCCCCGCGCCTGCGGCATCGTCGGCAGGAAGGTGATCCTCTCCCCCACCGGGTACAGCGGGTGGTCGTCCCTGACGCCACGCAGGGCGGTTCGGTGCATGGTCAGGCTTGCGCCGTCCGGTTCCTCACCTCGCTGGACCGCATCCAACAGCTCGACTGTGGCGAAGTCGGCGAAGCGGGGAACCGCGATCCAGGCCAGTTCCTCGGTGGTGTCCGCCATGTCCAGTGTGGCGCCCATCCGTACCCCGGCCTCGTAGAGCAATTGCAGGCGTTCCCGCGCCGCCTCGGCCCGGCCCGCCAGTGTCCGCAGCTCGGTGGAATCCCTCAGCGTCGCCACGCTGCCGGGCGGTCCTCCGTGGCCGGCCACGGGGCGCAGGTTGACGGCCAGCAGCCGGTCCCCCGCCAGGTGCACCTCATCGTCGGCCGTCCGGCCGGACGCGAGCAGCCTGGCTGTGCCCGGGGCCAGGCCCAGGTCGGTGATCCGACGGCCCTCCGCGTCTTCAGGCAGCTCGAGCAGCCGGTGCGCCTCATCGTTGGCCAGCAGCAGCCGAGCGTCGCCGTCGATGATGAGCACGCCCTCCCGCACTGAGTGCAGCACCGCGTCATGGTGCTCGTACATCCGAGTCATCTCCGCGGGGCCCAGGCCGCGCGTCTGGCGCACCAGCCGCCGGCTCACCAGCGCCGACCCGCCCATGGCCACGACGAGCGCACCACCAGCGGCTGAGAAGATCACCGGCAGTTGCTTCGCCACCGCCGCGTTCACGCTCTTGACCTTGATCCCGACGGAGACCAGCCCGACAACCGAGCCGTCGGTGTCGAAGACGGGAACCATCGAGTCCACGGCACGGCCAACTCCCGGCGTGTCGTAAGTCTCCTGGTGCACTCTGCCGCTGAGCGCTTCGGCATAGGAACCGACGACGTGTTTGCCGATCAGGTCCGGGTCCGGGTGGGTCCAACGGAAGCCGGACGTGTTGAAGGCGATGATGTAGTCCACACCGGATGCCTTCCGGGCTTCCTCCGCACGGGGCTGCAGCAGTGCACTGGGGTCGGAGGATTTCATGGCGCTCAGCGTCCCCGGGGCCCGTGCGAAGGTCTGTGCGCCGACGAGCGAGCGATCGCGGGCCTCCTGAAGTCTCGCCCCGCGCGCCTGCAGGACGAGAGCGATCACAGCTGCGCAGACGAGCAACACCACGAGCACGACTTGCAGCGCAAATACTTGGCCCGCGGCAGTGCGCACGCTGAGCAGCGAGTGCAGTCGCCGGTCCTTGGACCGGCGCGGGGCCTGCCGTTCGCCTTCCGACCGCTCACGTTGCCCGCTTCCCGGACATGGAGCCGCACGCCGATTCCGCCTACCCCACCGGTTGAACGGACGGGAAGGCGGTACGGGCAATCGCCGCACTCGAGGAATCCGCATGGTCACATTATTGGAGCTCCTCACTCATTGAGGTGGGGTGGTGCGGCTGGCTGTTCTGTGGTTTCGGTGGAGCGTTCGTGTCGCCACCCCCTGCACCGCGGCTCGTGCCGGATGACGGGCCGGAGCGGATCGTGCCGCCTGCCGCCGGGGCGGGAGCTGTCAGTTGCTGTCCGTGGCTGCCCGAGGCCGCACAGCAATTGGATAGTTGCACGGGAGCGAGGACGGGTCAGTGGGTCGGACCCGCCAGTCGGTTCTGAAGCCAGGTGTGGAATTCGCCGATGTGGTGCTCGCTGGGTACCAGGACACCACCCTTGGCATAGGCGCGGGAACTCATCGCCGGCTGCGTACGCTCACAGGCATCGAAGTCCTGCTGATTCACACGGTGGAAGAGCTCCACCGAACGCTCCACATCCCTACCGCTCTCCACGACATGCGGAAGGTAGAGCCAGTCACACTCCACCACCGTCCGGTCGGCAGCCACCGGAAACATCCGATGGAAAATCACGTGATCGGGAACGAGATTGATGAACACCTGCGGCCTGACCGTAATCGCGTAATAGCGACGATCCTGCTCCTCACCGACCCCCGGAATCCGGTCCAGACCCTCACCCCCGTCAAGGGTGAAGCCCTTCACCTCCTGACCGAACTCCGCCCCATGACCCACGTAGTACTGCGCCGCGAACCCGTCAGCGAACTCCGGAAGCACCTCGGTCAACTCCGGATGGATCGTGGCGCAGTGATAGCACTCCATGAAATTCTCGATGATCAGCTTCCAGTTGGCCCGCACGTCATACGTGATCCGCCGACCCACCTCCAGACCGTCGATCCCGTAGGCGTCGATTGCCTCCGCACTCCCCAGCCGCTGGGCCACCGCACCCATCACCTCGTCCTCGAACGAGGGCGGGGAATCGGCCAGGCAGACCCACACATAGCCCAGCCACTCCCGGACATGCACCGTGACCAGCCCATACTCGACCCGGTCGACATCCGGCATCGACGTCAGATTGGGAGCGGCGACCAGCTTCCCGTCCAGCCCATACGTCCAGGCGTGATACGGACACTGAAAAGCCCGCCTGACCTCACCCGACTCCTGCGTGCACAACTTCGCGCCACGGTGCCGGCAAATGTTCAAAAACGCCTTGATGGAGCCGTCCCGGGCACGGGAGACCAGCACACTCTCCCGCCCCACCTGACACGTCCGGAAACTCCCCGGCCCGGCCAGGTCCGACGCACGGGCCACACAGAACCACATGGCCTCGAAAATCCGCTCCTGCTCCACACGGAAGACCTCAGGATCGGTGTAATAGCCCCCGGGCAGCGTCGAAATCAGGCTCGGGGGCAGATTCGTCACAGTCATCGTGTCACCTTCGAAAAGACAGCAGACGCCCACACAACGAGGGTCGAAAAGGGCAAGGGGGTGCTTCGGTGCCAACCGGGCTTGTCAGCTCCCTCGGGCGATCCAGGAGTCGAGTTGGGGCGCTTCAGCCGCGATGGAGGTCTTGCTGCCATGACCGGTGTATACGGTGGTGTCGGCGGGGAGGGTGAGCAGTCGGTCGCGAATGGAGGCGATGATGGTGGGAAAGTCGGAATAGGAGCGGCCGGTGGCGCCGGGGCCACCCTGGAAGAGAGTGTCGCCGGAGAACAGGGCTCCCAGCTCGGGCGCGTACAGGCAGACCGCGCCGGGCGCGTGCCCGGGGGTGTGCAGCACGTGCAGGTCGGTACCGGCGACGGTGAGCACGTCGCCGTCCGCCAGCCACACCTCGGGGGCTATGCCCGGGTGGGTGGCCTTCCACAGCACCGAGTCGGCGGGGTGCAGCATCATGTGCGCGCCGGTGCGGGCTGCCAGCGCGGGGGCGGCGTTGATGTGGTCGTTGTGGGCGTGGGTGCACACGATGCCGACCAGACGCCGGGTCCCGACGGCGGCGGCGATCGCCGCGTCGTCGTGCGCCGCGTCGATGACCAGGACCTCCCGGTCGTCACCGACCAGCCAGACGTTGTTGTCGACCTCCCAGCTTCCCCCGTCCAGTTCGAAGGTGCCGCTGGTGACGAGGTGCTCGATGCGGGCGCTCACAGGATCACCACCGAGCGCAGGACGTCGCCGCGGTGCATCTTCTCAAACGCCGTCTCCACCTCGTCGAGGCCGATCTTCTCGCTGACGAAGGCGTCCAGGTCGAAGTGCCCCTGGAGGTAGAGATCGATGAGGGCGGGGAAGTCGCGGGCGGGCAGACAGTCGCCGTACCAGGAGGACTTCAACGCCCCGCCGCGGCCGAACACGTCCAGCAGCGGCAGCTCGATGGTCGTCTCCGGGGTGGGGACGCCGACCAGGACGACGGTGCCTGCCAAGTCCCGGGCGTAGAAGGCCTGTTCGTAGGTCTCGGGACGGCCCACCGCTTCCACGACGACATCGGCGCCGAAGCCACCCGTCAGGTCACGGATGGCCTCGACGGGGTCGGTCTTGGCGGAGTTGACGGTGGCGGTGGCGCCGAACCTCCCGGCCCACTCCAGCTTCCGCTCGTCGACGTCGACGGCGATCACCTTCGAGGCGCCGGCCACCTTGGCACCGGCGATGGCGGCCATGCCCACACCTCCGCAGCCGATCACCGCGATCGAGTCCCCCCGGCCAACGCCGCCCGTGTTGACCGCGGCGCCGAACCCCGCCATCACACCGCAGCCGAGCAGACCCGCGGCGGCGGCCGAGGCGCTCGGATCGACCTTGGTGCACTGGCCGGCTGCGACGAGGGTCTTCTCGGCGAAGGCGCCGATCCCCAAGGCCGGGGACAGCGGGTTTCCTCCCCCAGACTTCGTCCGGGAGGTGCCCCCAGCCAGCGTCATGGGCTGGACGGCGTTGTGGGTGTTGAAGCAGTACCACGGCCGTCCGCGGCTACAGGCACGGCACTGACCGCAGACGGCACGCCAGTTGAGGATGACGTAGTCACCGGGGGCGACGCCGGTGACGCCCTCGCCGACCGCCTCGACCACGCCGGCTGCCTCATGACCGAGCAGGAAGGGGAACTCATCGTTGATTCCGCCCTCACGGTAGTGCAGGTCGGTGTGGCAGACACCGCAAGCCTGCACCTTCACAAGCGCCTCGCCCGGGCCGGGGTCGGGCACCAGGATGGTCTCCACCGAAACCGGAGCGCCCTTCTTCCGGGCAACAACGGCGCGTACCTCGTGTGTCACTGTCGAGCTCCTCGCTGAAGGGCCGGCCGAATACGCTTCGGCCGGGATGTTCTGGGCGGTGGCGCGGGATCGCTCCGCGTGGACGGCGTCGATGCGGCCTGTTTCGGTTACGGGGGCGGGGTGACGTCGGACGATGCCCGGGCCGGCGGGGGTTCGGCGGCGCGTTCGGCGGCCTCGACGACATTGGCCAGCAGCATCGCCCTCGTCATCGGGCCCACCCCACCGGGCATCGGGGCCAGCCATCCGACGGTCTTGGCCACGTCCGGGTTGACGTCACCGAGCAGCCCCTCCTCCGTGCGCGTGATGCCGACGTCGAGCACGGCGGCACCGGGCCGGACCATCTCCGGTGTGATCAGTCCGGGCGATCCGGCCGCCGCGATGACGACGTCTGCTTCGCGTACGTGCCAGGACAGTCCTTTGGTGCCCGTATGGCACAGCGTCACGGTCGCGTTCTCCGATCTGCGGGTGAGCAGCAGGCCGATGGGCCGTCCGACCGTGATGCCGCGGCCGATCACACAGACCCGGGCGCCGGCGAGCGGCACGTCGTGGCGGCGCAGCAGCTCGACGATGCCGCGTGGGGTGCAGGGGAGCGGGCTCTCGACTCCGAGGACCAGTCGGCCCAGGTTGACCGGATGCAGGCCGTCGGCGTCCTTCGCCGGATCCATCCGCTCCAGTACGGCGTTGGCGTCCAGCCCGCGCGGAAGGGGCAGCTGGACGATGTAGCCGGTGCACGCCGGGTCGGCGTTGAGCTCATCGACGACGGCTTCCACCTGGGCTTGCGTGGCGTCGGCAGGCAGTTCGCGCCGGATCGAGGTGATACCGACCTTGGCGCAGTCGCGGTGCTTGCCGCCCACGTAGGCGTGGCTGCCGGGGTCGTCACCGACCAGCACCGTTCCGAGGCCGGGCACGATGCCGCGCTCGGCAAGCGCTGAAACACGGTCCGCGAGTTCGGCGCGAATGGCGGTCGCTGTTCGGCGGCCGTCGAGGGTCATTGCGGTCACAGAGCTTTCCTTTCGTCAGCCCCGCAGGCGCTGCATCGTCGGGTCGAACAGGGGTTCCTCGGCGACGACCGCGGGGATGCGCTGGTCGAAGTAGCCGATGGTGAGTGCGCGTCCGGTGGTGGCGAGTTCAGCGGGCAGCCAGGCATAGGCAATGCCCTTGCCGATCGTGTAGCCGAAGGCGGCGCTGGTGACGTAGCCGACCGGCCGGTCGCCGTCGTACACGGGTTCCTTGCCCATGACCACGGAGTGCGGGTCGTCGATGGTCAGGCAGGTCAGGCGGCGGCGTACGTCGGCCGCGCGCCCCTCCAGCGCGGCGCGGCCGATGAAGTCGCCCTTGTCCATCTTCACCGCGAAGCCGACGCCGGCCTCGTACGGGTCGTGCTCGTAAGTCATGTCGGTGCCGAAGGCCCGGTATCCCTTCTCCAGGCGCAGGCTGTTGAAGGCGCCGCGGCCGCCCGCGATACCGCCGTAGGGCCGGGCCGCCTCCCAGAGGGTGTCCCACAGCTTCAGCCCCATGTCGGCGGTCGTGTACAGCTCCCAGCCCAGTTCCCCCACGTACGACAGCCGCATAGCGGTGACGGGAACGGAGCCGATGTGGGCGTGCTGGGCGCGGAAGTAGCGCAGACCCTTGCTGGAGAAGTCCTTGTCGGCGAGCGGCTGGAGGACCTCGCGCGCGTTGGGTCCCCACAGGCCGATGCAGCAGGTGCCGGCCGTGACGTCGCGCACCTGCACGGAGCCGTCCTCGGGCAGGTGCCGGGTGAGCCAGTCCAGGTCCAGGTTGCCGTTGGCGCCGACCTGGAAGCGGTCGCGGCCGAGGCGGGCGACGGTGACATCGCTGCGGATGCCGCCGTCGTGATCCAGCATGAGGGAGTAGGTGACCGAGCCGACGGACTTGATGACGTTGGCCGTGGTCATGCTCTGGAGGAAGGCGGCGGCGCCACGGCCGGTGACCTCCAGGCGCGGGAGGGCCGTCATGTCGTACAGGGCGACGGACTCGCGGGTGGCCTGGGCCTCGGCGCCGACGATCGGCGACCAGTAACGGGCGGCCCAGTCGTTGGGCGTGGGTATGTTCCGGCCTTCCAGCAGGTGTTCATTGGCGGCGTACCACTGGGGCCGCTCCCAGCCGTGGGCCTCCAGGAAGTACCCGCCGAGCTCCTGCTGGCGGGGGTGGAACGGGCTGGTGCGCAGGGGCCGGGGCGCACCGGCCGGCTGGAGAGGGTGGAGGATGTCGTAGACCTCGGCGAAATTCTGGCAGTCGCGCGCGAGGACGTACGCGGGAGCGAGTTGGTGCGGTTCAAAGCGGTTGACGTCGCACTGGTGCAGGTCGAATGAGGAGCAGTGGCCGTCGACGAGCCATTCGGCCACGGCACGGCCGACACCTGCGGAGTGGGTGACCCAGACCGCTTCGGCGACCCAGAAGCCCTTGACGTCGGGCGACTCACCGAGCAGGGGAAGCCCGTCGGTGGTGAAGGAGAAGAGCCCGTTGATGCCCTCCTCGACCTTGGCGTCCTTCGTGGCGGGCAGCAGGTGCTGGGTCTCGGTCCAGGCATCGGCGAAGTCGTCCTCGGTGAAGCGGAGCACGGAAGGCATCTGCTCGGCGGCGTCGACGGAGAGGATGTCGTCGGGGTCGATGGGCATGGGCCGGTGGCCGTAGTAACCGATGCCGAGCTGGTCGAAGCGGTCGCGGTAATAGAGGTCGGCGTCCTGGTGGCGCAGGATCGGGCGGACGGCCTCCTCCGTCTGCCCGGCGAGCGCCGGCACGGGGCCGGTCCAGGCAAGCTGGTGTGCCAGCGGAGTCAGGGGGAGATTCATCCCGACCATGCGGGCGATCTTGGGGCCCCAGATGCCGGCGCAGCAGACGACGACATCCGCGGGGATCTCCCCCTGATCCGTGACGACGGCGCTGACGCGGCCGTCCTCGGTGCGGATGTCCAGGACTTCATGGTGGGCGAGGGCGCGGACGCCGCGGTCCTGGGCGGCCTTGAGCTGCGCCTCGACCGCAAGGACGGCCTTGGCCAGGCCGTCGGTGGGGATGAGCAGCCCGCCGAGTACACGTTCGCGATTCACCAGGGGGTGCAGCTCGACGCACTCGTCCGGGCCGATCAGCCGGGATTCGATGCCCCAGGAGGTCAGCCAGCCGTGCCTGCGCTGTAGTTCGGCGCTGCGCTCGGGGCTGGTGGCGATCTCCAGGCCGCCGACCGGGAGGTAGCAGGGCTGCCCCTCCACATCGAGGGAGCGGAACTTCTCCACGGTGTAGCGGGCCAGTTCGGTCATGGTCTTCGAGGAGTTGGTCTGGAACACCAGGCCAGGGGCGTGGGACGTCGACCCGCCGGTAGCGGGCAGCGGGCCCTGGTCGACGACCGTGACCTCGGTCCAGCCCCGGACGGACAGTTCGTCGGCCAATGCCGCTCCCACGACGCCCGCTCCGATGATGACCACGCGTGGTCCCGGCATCGCACAACCTCCAGTTGCTTTTTACGCAACACGCTTCGCATTATGCAACTCAAGGTGCCGGGCCTCCTGGAACGCTGTCAAGGGGTGATTCGCGGAAACGATCGCCACGCAGAGCACCGAAACGGCAAGGCGCTCAGGCACCCCCTGACTGCCGCCGATCGCCGCCTCCTCCCTGCCGCCGGCACATCAGGGCATGACCCTTGGGCCGTCACCCGGAGGACGCGCAGGGGACGCGGTCCATGTCGCACGCCTCGGGGCGGGACGGTTGCACTGCCGCCCCTTGACCAGCCGGGCGCCACCCTGGACCATGTTGCGCATTACTCATCGCGTTGCGTATTACGCATCAATGGAGGATGTCCATGTCTCCTCGACCGCAGCCCGGCCGCGAGTTCGTCCTCACCCTGTCGTGCCCTGACCGTGCGGGCCTCGCCCACGCTGTGACCACCTTCCTCGTCGGCCACTCCGGCAACATCCTGGAGAGCCAGCAGTTCGAGGACCGGTCAAAGGACCGCTTCTTCATGCGGGTGCACTTCGAGGTCTCGGATCCAGACGTGTCGCTGGAGGATCTGCGCCCTGGTTTCGGCCCAGTGGCCGAGGCCTACCAGATCACCTGGCAGCTGGTCGATGCCTCGATCCCGACCCGCACACTCATCATGGTGTCGAAGTTCGGCCACTGCCTGAACGACATGCTCTTCCGCAAGTCCACGGGCGCGCTCAACATCGAGATCCCCGCGATTGTCTCCAACCACCGCGACCTCGAGCCACTGGCACAGAACTACGGCATCCCCTTCCACCACATCCCGGTGACGCCCCAGAGCAAGGCCGCGGCAGAGGCGCAACTGCTGGGGCTGGTCGACGAACTCGGCATCGACCTGGTTGTGCTGGCCCGCTACATGCAGATCCTCTCGGACGACCTGTGCAAGCACCTCGACGGCCGGGCCATCAACATCCACCACTCCTTCCTGCCGAGCTTCAAGGGGGCACGGCCGTACGTCCAGGCACACGTGCGCGGCGTCAAACTCGTGGGAGCCACGGCCCACTACGTCACCCCCGACCTCGACGAGGGGCCGATCATCGAGCAGGATGTCGTCCGCGTGAGCCACTCGCACGACCCGGACGAGTTGGTCACCATCGGCCGTGACGTCGAGGCCCAGGTCCTCGCCCGCGCCGTGGAGTGGCACAGCCAGAGCCGCGTACTGGTCAACGGCAATCGCACGGTCGTCTTCCGCTGACGGGACGAGCAGTCCGGGGGTTCGCCAGGTGGCCGGGCGAGCCTCGCGGAATCCGTCTGCCTCGACCGGTACGACCCCCCACCGGTCCGCGGCGAACCGCGGACGCACTCGATGCGTCGTCGGCGCCCGCCCACGGGCGCGGCCACGTCCTCGGCACCGCCCTTCCCGGAGCCCGCCCATGACGTCCACCACGTATGCCTCGCCGTAGACGGCCCGGGGCCGCCGCTCGGGCCGCCGATACCGGCTGGGTGGATACCGGCTTGATCCGTGCGATGGTGCCGATCACACAGAAACGGTCACCGCTTCTCCCCCGCCCTTGCGCACGGGGCGTGCACTACCGGTAGGTATAGTTGCGCCATGAGCAACCAAACGGCACACAATCGAACAGCAGGCCCCGCGGGGAGCGGAGTGCAGTCCGTCGACCGTGCCGTAAGTGTCCTGGAGATCCTCGCCGAGCGTGGGGAGGCAGGCGTCAGTGAGGTCGCCGCCGAGATCGATGTCCACAAGTCGACCGCGTTCCGCCTGCTCGGAGCGCTGGAGGCGCGCGGTCTGGTCGAGCAGACAGCCGAGCGGGGAAAGTACCGCCTCGACTTCGGGATCGTGCGCCTGGCCAGCGCGGTCACCGGCCGCATCGACATCACCCAGCAGGGCAGGCCGGTCTGCGAACGGCTCGCCGAGGAGATCGGCGAGACCGTCAACATCGGCGTGCTGCAGGAGCACTATGCGGTCAACCTCTACCAGGTGCGCGGTCCGGGCGCGGTCGGCGCGCACAACTGGGTCGGGCGGCTCACCCCGCCGTACGCCACATCCAGCGGCAAGGTCCTGCTGGCTCACCTGACGGCAAAAGAGCGCGCCGATCTGCTCGCGTCCGGGTTGAGGAAGCAGACACCCCACACCATCACTGCCAAGACGGAGCTGGAGAAGAGCCTCGCAGAGGTGCGGGAGCAGGGGTACGCACTGGCGCTGGAAGAGCTCGAGACAGGGCTGAACGCCATGGCGGCCCCGATCCGCTCCCGGGACGGTGAGGTCGTCGCCGCGATCAGCGCGTCGGGACCGGCGTACCGCTTCACCGAGGAGCGCATGCGCGAGATCTCCCCGGTACTCGTCAAGGGCGCAGAGGAGATCAGCCACCGGATGGGTTATCCGGGCTGACCCTCCCCCGGCTCGCGTGCGGGGAACCACAGCGCTCGAGGCGTACCACGATGCTCTTGGAGGTCGGCGTGTTGGAGGTGTCGGCCACCGAGTCGAGGGGGACCAGTGTGTCGGCCTCGGGGAAGTAGGCCGCGCAGCAGCCGCGAGGGTCGTAGGCGACGACCCCGGAATGCCTCAGCCCGCCGGTCCAGGCCGTCGCCCACATGCACAACCTCGCCCTCGCCGCATGACCAGACCCGCCACAAACCCGGCTCTGACCTGCCCGAACATGACCTTTCGCAACACGCTTTCGTCGCCGGTCGTGCCATCGCGACACGCAGCAGGCTCTCATCGCACCTCGCACACGAGTCAGCACCCCTTCGATCTTCAGCTCGCCCAGTAGCGCATCGACCACTACCTGCGGCCTTCCGCGCCCGCCGGTAGGTCAGCGTCCAGCGAGCGGGCTCGTGCACACCAAGGCGCGAGGTGTGCACGGGCCCGCTCAGGAGCCGGGCCGCGGCAGCGGTCAGACGGTGTCTTCACCGACTCCTGGTCTTCGTCATCCGTCATCGACCGTCTCACCGGCGTTGCGTGCGCGGACGGACTCCAGGAAGGAGTTGAGCTCGCGCTTGACCACCGCACCGGTGCGAGGAGGTAGAGGCCGACTGATGTTGATGACGGCCAGCGTGAAGAGCACGGCGTCGGCCGTGTCGATGAGCGTCTGCAGGGTCAGCAGGGTCAGCAGGGAGCCAACGACGGGTGACGGCAGGTGACGAGGTATCAGTTTCACCAGCGACCAACCAGCGACCGGCATCCAGGCGGGATGGGCCCAAAACGGGCGTCGGGGCGTTGGCCCGCAGTGCGGAGGAAGAAGCCTTGCTCGCCTTGCTCACGGTGATGAGGACTGCTGCGCCGTCGCCGACGACGGAGGCTGCGGTCGCACACCCTGGCTCGGGCTAGGTCGATTCATCGGAGGTGGTGGGGCGTGTCCGGCCAGGCTCTGGAGGTTCGGCCATCTTGGCGCGGATGTGCAAGACGTCCCCGATGAACAGGTCGTACACCAGCACCCCGATCACCCCTCCGACCAGCGGCCCGACGATCGGAATCCACCAGTAGCCGCTGAACGCACCGGACAAGCTGCCCGGAAACGCCAGCTCCTTCCAACCCGCCATCCAGGTGAACAAGCGCGGGCCGAAGTCGCGGGCCGGGTTGATGGCGTATCCCGCGTTGGCCCCGAAGGACATGCCGATGGCAGCCACCACGAACCCGATCATCAGCGGGCCAAGGTTCGCCTTCACAGCCGTGTTGCGCAGGTCGATGATCGCCACCACCAGCATGACCAGGAAGGCGGTGCCGACAATCTGGTCGATCAGGGGCCCCCAGATCCCGCCATGGAAGTACGGCGCCGGGAACGTGCCGAAGATGGAGAACGAGGCCACTGTGTGCCCGCCCGTCTTGGGGCCCTTCATGGCGTCATCGAAGGTGTCGATGGCGTTGTGGTACACGGCGTAGACCAGCGCCGCCCCGGCCAAGGCACCGAGCACCTGCGACACCCAGTACGGGACGACCTTGGCCCAGGGGAATTTACGGCGAACGGCGAAGCCCAGCGTCACCGCCGGGTTGATGTGGGCCCCGCTGACACCGCCGGCCACGTAGATACCGAGGGCAACGGCCATGGCCCATCCCCAGGTGATCAGCAGCCAGTCCCCGGCACCGAGGAAGAACGTGGTGGGCCCTGAGGTACGCCCCGATCCTGGCAGTGCCGCGACCGCCATCGCCACCACGCCGCAGCCGAAGGAGATGAGGACGAACGTTCCCAGGAACTCCGACAGACATTCGCCCCACAAGCCTCCGCGGCGCTTCAGCCGGGAGGGCTTCAGCAGGGGCTGGATCTCGACGGCCATGTGATCCTCCCAGACACTCATCCGGTCGCGTCCCAGCGCGGCTGCCCGGGCCGTGATGCGGCGGAAACGGGATGCATCGGGGCTCCGCTTTCGTGCTGCCCTTCTCGCCTCATGCCGCGTCGCCACAGTAAAACCGCGCTGCGGCGACCGCGACTCGGCACGGCATGTCCGGGCAGACCACCCGGCCCGCTTGAGGCTGCCGGTCAGGACTGTGGCGGTGGCGGCGCAATTTGTGGCGGCGAGTCCTTCCCGGACTCGCCGCAGCCTGGTGCTACTCCAGGCGGCTCCTCAAACTGATCACGCAGGGCGGTCTAGGCTCCCTGCATCCCCACGAACGCCCCCACGGTGGCCGCCCCTGCACCAACCACCCAGCCGGTGAACACTCTCAGCCCGGTTCCCTGCAGCCCACCCTGCATCAGTGTGAGGAGCTCGTGCCCGAAGACGCTGAACGCTGTAATGGCTCCGCCCAAAAGCACGTACACCGAACTCGGCAGGTCGCTCGCAACTACGTTCCCCAAGGAGACACCCAACGCGATGCATCCGCTGAAATTGACCGCAAAGGCTGCCCACGGGACTGGTTCACCAGGCCACACCTTGAAGAGCCCCTTTTCGAGGCCGAAACGCAATGCGGCTCCGCCCACCGCACCCAAAAGCATCATCAGTGGCATCATGAGGCGCTTTCCTCTCAGCATGGTTCCGAACGGTGTGGAAGTCTGCGGAACGGGCGGCCTACCGGCTCGGAGTGTGGCCGACTGGTGGGTTCCAGACCGAAGCGGTGGCGGCGGTTGGGTCGGATATTCACCCGAAAGGTCGACCCCGGGAGCCGAATGAGCGCGACACCGTGGCCGACCTCGTCAAGAAGGTCATCGGTTCCCGCCGCAGCCTTCCTCGAGCGCCGACTCGCGGGCCGCTTCCCACTTGGGGGCCGGCAAGGAGCTCATCCGACGCTGGTGCCTTGACCAGCTCGCCGCGTGGCCGGTGCCACACGAACGGAAGACGGTGACCGCCAAGGGCGCACAGACCCACATGATCCTCGCCGGCTCGGCGCGACGACGGTCGTGTTCGTCCCGGGCACCAACTTCAACGCCACCACGAGCCGATCGATCCGGGGGGATTGCTGGACAGGGCAATTGCGGCGCCGAAAGAGTGACCCATCACCGCTACTGGCTCGGACGAGAATTTCCTCGATCACCTCACTCAGCCACGCCCGGTACCAGGACGACCGGCCGCCGGAGCAACCACGTTCGCCAGAACTGAGACCGGGCCGGCCCGGGACGTCCACCAGCAGGACCCGATAGCCGGTTGTGACCAGCGACGTGGCCGGCGACGTCCTGGATTCCCCTGGCGGACTGACCAGGCTGAGGCTGACCCCCACCGTGCCGGCCGCATCGGCCGCCTGGTTCCTGCGGCCCGCACCGACACACACGGCGCCCGACTCCCGCGCGCCATGCTCGTGCCTGGCCATCCACCGCGCGAGGAATTGGTGAGCTGGATGACACTGGTCGCCCGGCATGCGCGCTCCAACGGGGCGCCCGGCGCTGCCACCCTGCCCGCACGGTCAATTCCCCGCGTGGTCGACACCTGGAGCACGACGTCTTCCTCCCTCGGAGGCGGCTCGGCCCGGCAGTGCGCGGCACACTCAGCGTTGAGCTGGGAGTGGTCCCCGAGGCCGGACACCTCATGGTCGAAGAGCGACCCGAATACCTGGCCACCTTGCCGAAGAGTCCGAGCCAGTCAGCCTCCGATGTCCCTGTGGGTAGCTGACCTCCGGGTGCGTGTCTGCCAACCACCCGGGCCCACACAACGGGCACTTCTATCGCTCCCTCAGTCGTAGTGCTGGCCGGGCCCGGCCGTGTATGGGAACGATGTTCTCCGGACACTCGGGTGGATCCGCACCGTCCCGACGTCGCTGTGACGGCGCGCTCCCTTCGTCCGCGGAATCATGCGAATCGACCGGGAACACCTCAAAGCCGCCCCGAAGCGACCGGGAGTGCCATTGGCCCCAGCTATCGAGGACTACGCCCTGCTGGGCGACCTGCAGAACATGCGCGTGGCGCTGCGACAGGAAATCGTCGACAGGGCGAACGTTGCCTGACGCGGCACTACCTCACCATCACTCAACCCCGCCGAGTGGGGGAAGAGAGAACCTGACCTTACGTCAGCTTGCCCCGATACTCGGGGGTCGAAGTCGTCGGCCGACCGGCAACGAAGAAGGCAGCAGGCAATCTCCAGCATTCCGTGCCTCGATGGCCGAACATCCCTTAGAGTCTCGCCGGGCCGTTCGAAATCTCATCGAACTCTGCCCGCGGCACACGGGTTCGCGGCGCCACGGCGGTGGCCCGCGCGCGCCTTGTGCCGGAAATTCCCCCCGCAATCGAAGGTGACGTACGTGAAGCGCACCCTTGCCATATCGGCCAGCGTCCTGACGCTGAGCACCGTGGGCCTGATCGGCCTCAGCCCGACCGCTCAGGCCGACTCCAGAGCCAGCTGCGGAGCCAATCGATTCTGCCTGTACGAGGGCTACGACTTCGAGCGTGGTGTATACCGCCACAAGCCCCGCCCGGGTTCCTGGTACCAGGTGAATCTGCCGTCCTCCATCAACGACCAGGCAACCTCGATGGTGAACAACACCAAGTACGGCGTGCATATGAAAGTCGACCGCGACTGCTTCGGTGATGCGTACTACGCAGCAGCCAAGTCCTCCGACAAGGACCTGGCCCACAACTCGGGCAACAACGACAACGTCAACAACCGGGTGACCTGCATCATCATCGTGAAGTAGCACCACCAGGCGGGGGTGCGGTGCCCTTGCATTCGGCACCGCACCCAAGTCCCCAGCGCCCGTAGCCTCCGTAGCGGCGTCAGAACGTGCCGCCCTCCGCCGGCCCCGCGTCGGTTGCCGTGCCGGCGGAGTGGCCGTCACCTGGCCCAGGACCGGGCGCACTTCGAGCGCTGCTCGTACTGCTTGAACATCCTGCCGTCGAAGTCGGGAAGCTCCGCCGAGGTGCTGCACCTGGCCGCGTGCCAGCTCCGATCAGCAGGAACTGGTCAGCCAGCCCCACAGGTGATTCCTCTGAGACCCGTCACGCCAGGAGGGCGCGCCAGTGGTCGGCCGACTCGATCTGGTCGAGGCAGATCCGCTCCAGGAACGCCCCCGCCTTGCCCATCCGCTGCCCCACGGGACTCTCGGGCCCGTACGCCTCCGCCCCCGCCAGCGCGGCCCGCGCCGCCTCGAGCGTCTGCCGCGCGTTGATCACACCGGAGTGGTACCAGGCCTCGTCGTCGACCACGTAGACGTCGCGACGCCACCGCGGATCACGCTCGCGCCGGACGTAGCCGTGCTCGACGAGTTGGTTGACAGTCACGGAGACGGACGCGGGGCTGACGTTCAGCCTGCGGGCCAGCTCGGCCGCGGTGCGCCTGCCGTCCTCGGACAGCAGCAGGTCGACGTGCACGCGCGCCGTCATCCTCGGCAGCCCGGTCCGGACCGCGATTTCGATGATCTCGTCAGCCACCACTCCCTCCGGCGGCCCGGCCGTGCGCGGGGCCGCCGGTGTGCCGCGCCGCGCCCGCTGGGCCGTCACCCGGTGCGCCTGCTGGGGCCGGTAGTTGCCGGGGCCGCCGTTGCGTCCGATCTCCCGGCTGACCGTCGAGGTGGGGTGGCCGAGCCGCCTCGCGATCTCGGCGTAGGAGAGCCCGCCGGCGAGTCCGGCTGCGATGCGCTGGCGGTCCTACTGGGTCAGTCGTCCTCCTGGCATGCCGCGAGTATTGCCTTCACCCTCATCCATTGCAACGGATCATTGCGTTCGGACCCAGCGTCATTGCATCAACTTTCCCGTCCTCACCTGCGGAAATACGATTCAATCGATTGACGCCCGTTCAGAGCCCGCCGTAGCTTTCGAGCATCAGCAAACGCGTACTATCGCGAAACGGGGACGGGTCATGGAAGAGCCCCTGCACACCCTCACGACGATGCCGACGGAGCGCAGGGCCGGCTGCCCCTTCGACCCGCCGGAAGAGCTGGCCGACGCGCGCTGGCACAACCCCATCAGCGCCTACACCTTCCCCGTCGGAAGCCCGGCTGGCTGGTCACCGGCTACGACCTGGTCCGCTCGGTGCTGGCCGACCCCCGGTTCAGCTCGCGCAAGGAGTTCCTGCGCTACCACCCGCTCATCGGCTACGGCGACATCGAGGTGCCCCCGGCGCCGCCCGGCGAGTTCCTGCTCATGGACGAGCCCCGGCACAGCCGCTATCGCAAGGCGCTGATGGGCAAGTTCACCGTGCGGCGGATGCGGCTGCTCACCGCACGCGTCGAGCAGCTCACCGCCGAGCACCTGGACGCCATGGAGAAGGCCGGGCCCCCGGCGGACCGGCTGACCGCGTTCGCCAGGCCCATCCCCGCCGTCGTGATCTGCGAGCTCCTCGGCGTGCCGTACGAGGACCGCGGCCTCTTCAGGAGCAGGTCAGCTCCTTCATGGACGGGGAGACGAGCGACGAGGACCAGATAGCGGCCTGCACCTCGACGCAGCACTACCTCGCGCAACTGGTGGCGGCCGAGCGCGCGAACCCCACCGACGACGTGCTCAGCGACCTCACCTAGACCGACCTGGACGACGAGGAACTGCAGGGGATCGCGCTGATCCTGCTGGTAGCCGGGCTCGACACCGCCGCGAACATGCTGTCCCTGGGGACCTTCGCGCTGCTCGAGCACCCGGAGCAACTGGCCGCGCTACGCGCCGATCCCGCGCTCGCCGACCGGGCAGTGGAGGAGCTGCTGCGCTACCTCAGCGTCGCCAAGCAGTTCATGCGGACGGCGCTGGAGGACGTCGAACTCGGCGGTCGAGGTCGACGGTGTCCTCGAACTGACTCTGAGCAGAAGTTATAGCGGGGCTGCCCCAAAGCCCGTTGTCTACGCCCATGAATTGGCTTCCGGACAATGCCTGGGCCGCGGAGAGTCGAAAGCCCGGCGGGGACGATGCCCGCGCCGGAAGAGCCTGCAGCACACACAACGCGCGGTCCCGAGGGGCCACGTCACAGCACTGGTTGGAGGAACAATGAACTCTCTGCGAGGACGAAGGGCCTGGGTGCCGGTCGCTACTGCCACTCTGCTCCTGGGCATGGCGCTCGCCAGTCCGGCGTACGCCGCCCAAGAGGCTGCCGCAGACCGCCACGAGGGAGGCCCGCACTGCGTGGCAGACGTGGATGACGGGTCTGTGGCCTGCTACGGCAGTTTCCGCGAGGCAATCTCCGCCGCCAGCGAAGGCCGTATCACCGATGCTCCGCAGGACGCGCACGCGGCGGCCACGAGCAAGACCTTCAGGCAGCGCCTGGCTGATCCCATCCTCTCCGTGTCGTACCAGCACCCCAACTTCAACCGTGACGAGGACGGGGCCACGATGACCCTCCGCGGCGACGGCGGGTGCGACGGCGACAAGGGAGTTGAGCACGAGCTCCATGACATCGACGAGATCGACACAGGGTGGGACGACGTCGTCTCCTCCTTCATCGGCTCCTCGAACTGCCAGGCGAACTACTACGAAGACCCCGGATACGACGGATCGCGTACCGGCTACCACGGCAACCTGGCGCACATGGGCGATATGGAAGACGAAGCATCCTCGATCCGGTGGCGATGACAGGAGCAGAGGCACAGCGCCGGACAGTGCGCCGGCGAGCTGCTCGATCAGGAGAGTCTGCACTGGTCCAACTGGTCTTCGATGTTCCGGGTGAGCGTGCGGGCGGAGCTATCGCTATGTGGGGCCGACGGATCTGAAAGCTGATGTTCCACCCGGCAGTCGCGGCCGCCGGAGCGGCTCCGCGGATGGCTTCGACACCTGGGTCACGGACCGATCGACCACAGAGCTGAACGGACCCTTCACCTTCGTGGTCGATACGGACAACGCACTACGGCCAGCGTCGCCCTGAACGAACACGTGGCCTGTGCCACGGGACGAGGGATCCTGAGCGCCGGGGAGATCGCCTTCGTCTGTGACCCGGGCCGATGGGCGGCGGGCTACGCCAGCAATCACTCAACCAGGCACTGCCCGCACGTCACCTCATGGCCAGCGATCACCCGAGGGAGAGGGCCGGTAGATGACGATCGGCGCACCCACACCTCCCAGCAGCCGTGGTACCGCTGGTACCATAGGTGCCATGTCGGACCCCAAAGCGATGAACCTGCGCTTCCCCGACCCTGAGCAGCGGGCGGCTATCGCGGCAGCCGCCAAGCAGGCGGGGGTCAGCATGCAGGAGTACATCCTCTCAGCGGCCTACGACCGGGCGACCGCCGTGGAGCAGCGGTTCCTGGAACACTTCAAGGCCTCCATGGCCCGTAGCGGCGCGGCTTTCGCGGCCGAGCCCAGCAGCGTGGATCCCAGCGATGAGCACAGGGCGGCCGAGCAGGAAGCGCAGCAGGAGTTCGAGCACCGAGGCCGCGCCGCGTGAGCCAGTCCGAACCGCTCCCCCCTCTCGACGTCACGTTCCTACTGCACGCCGCCGAGCTGCTCGACGGTGATCCGCAAGTCGACGATTTCGGACCGCTCTACGCCGCCGTCGCACGGGTCAACGCCAGAGCAATGCAACGTGACATCTACGGCTCCCTCTTCCTCAAGGCCGCCGCGCTGTTGCAGACCCTGGCGAAACTGCCGTGTCTGGAACACTCCAACGAAGCCTTCGCCTGGCACGCGACCGAGGCCTACTTGCTCCTCAACTCGCGAGAACTCGACTACCCGCCCAAGGCGGCCGTCGCGCTCGTACGCGACGCGGCCTCCGGAGCCCTCGGCGTCGCCCGGGTCGCCCGTCAACTGCGCGACTGGGCCGTCGCCTGATCCGCGTCCGCGAGGCAGCGTGCTTGATTGGCGAACTGGGATATGTGCGTTGCCCTACGGGTCTTGGTCGGGGGCTGTGATCCCGAGGTCGACACGCATGACGTGGCGCATTCTCCACAGGGGATCCCACAGCTTGTCGAAGCTCTCCCACGCGGTGTCCAGGCTCTCGCCCTGCTGGGCGGTGCCTCCGTCGAGTCGCATCAACAGGCCGTACAGTTCGCCAAGATGGCGGTTCGCCGTGCTGGCTGTCTCCGCCACGGTGTCCGGCAGCACCATCTGGGCCTCGGCGTGACGCAAGCGGTGGTCGCGGCGTGCCCGGTCCAGATCTGACCGCAGCTCCTCGGTCACCTCGCCCTCCTCCAGGGCGTGGAGGACCTTCGCCATCACGTTGGCCAAGTCGCGAGTGCCGGCGCTGAGAGCGGCATAGCACGTGCGCCGCGCCTCAAACTGAGCCTGGCGCGTGGCGTACTCGCGTTCATCTTGCTGGAGTTGTCTTGTGTGCCCCAGCTCGCGGGCCCTGGCGCGGTCGGCACCGCGCTGCGTGATCACGGCGGCCGCGAGCGTGCCGCCGACGCCCAGAACCGCGATCACGATCTGGCTGATTGCGCTGTTCAAGCTGCCCCCCCGGCTCCGATCGGCTCGCCGGGACTGTACCCGCTTCCGGTCGTTCTCCTCAGCGGACGGAGCGCCGGCAGCAGATGAGGGCGCTGGCGAGGCCGACAAAGGCAAGGAAGTGTTCGTCCTTGCGCTCATAACGGCAGTGCAGGCTGCGGCAGCCGCCCATCCAGGGCTGGCGCGGTAGGCGTCGTCTAGGAGAGCGCGGGTGGTCCTGTCGGGACGGCCCCAGGCCCACCAGGCGCGCGCCATGTCGGTGCCCCAACCGCGCCTTCCGCTCCACGGTCGGGAATGCCCAGGTCCCGGGCCATGGCTTTGTTCACGAGAACCGACAGCACCTGTACACGAGTTTGGGCAGCACTCGAAGCTCTCCAGGAATCGAACAGTTCATGACTTCAGGCAGAACGGGCCCCTGCCGAGAGTTCAGCAGAGGCCCACGGTGTGGAGAGCTGCGGAGGGCCGGTACCTGTCTTCGATGAGCGGCATGCCGGCCGACATCAGCTACCGTCTGCTGCTGGTCTGACGGCCCGGCCTCACTTCAGATGTCGGGTGAAGAACTGGGCCGCGGCGTCTCCCTCGAACTGTGGGACGCCGGTGTGCCCGCCCATGTTGGCGTGCAGCGTCTTCTCCTTGGAGCCGAAGGCGTCGAACAGGTCCAGGGCCGCCTGCCGGTCGTTCCCTTCGTCGTCCCACTGGAGCAGGACATGCAGCGGAACGGTGACCTGCCGGGCCTCCTCGAACATGGCGCGAGGCACGAAACTCCCGGCGAAGAAACCGGCGGCCACGATGCGCGGCTCGACCACCGCCAGCCGGATGCCGATGGAGATCACTCCCCCCGAGTACCCGACCGGGCCGCCGAGCTCAGGCAGCGACAGGAGGGCGTCCAGGACGGCCCGCCATTCCGGGACCGCCTTGTCGACCAGCGGGAGGATGAGGGCGTCGACGATCTCGTCGCTGACCGGCTCGCCGGCCTCCCTCGCCCGGCGCAGGTCAGCGCGGGCCTGCTCGGCGGCGGGCCAACGGGGGCGGTCGCCGCTTCCGGGGAGTTCGATGGTGGCCGCGGCGAAGCCCTCCGCCGCGGAATGCCGGGCCCGGGCCACCAGTCGGGGGTACATCTTGCGCAGCCCGAGGGGAGGGTGGCCGAGCAGGATCAGTGGCGCCGGTGCGGATGCGGGTGCCGATGCGGGTGTCCACAGGATGCCGGGGATCTCACCAAAGGTGAATTCGCGTTCGAGGACGCCGTCGTCGAGGCGCTGCTCGGAAGTGACATGCATGGTCGTGCCTTTCGGGAGTGCACTGGAAAGGCGCTCCCGGACGACCTGTCTAACGCCCGACCGTGACCCCGGAGGGGAGCACCCATGTCGATACTGCGTTCACGGGTACCACCTCCTCGATCTCTCGCACGGCCTCCGGAAACGTAGCAGTGGTCGCCCTCGTCCGCCAACGGGATTTTGCGGAGTCTCCGTGGCGCCGCCGCAGAGCCGTACTTCCCCGGCTTCCTGGCCGCCGTCGGCGTACGCCGCGAAGGCGTCTGCCACCCCATCGCCCGCGTCCTGTTGGCCGCTCCCACTCCCGCCCAGGCTCCCCGGCTCACCCGCGCCCAACTGCGGTCGTTACTGAAGAAGGCCGGCCGCAAGCACACCATCGAGGCCGAGGCAGAACGTCTTCTCACCGCGCTGCGTGCCCCGCAGATGCACCAGCTTCCCCTGGTCGAGGAAGCCATGGGTCGCCAAACCCTCGCCCTACTGCGGCAATTGGACTCTGCCTGCACCAGCGCCGACGACTTCGCCGAGGCCGCGGCGGAGTCCCTTAACAGGCACCCGGACGCCGAGATCATCACCGGCTTCCCAGGGCTCAGCGCGCTCAGCGGCGCCCGGGTGATCGCCGAGATCGGCGACGACCGATCCCGCTTCGCCGACGCCAAGGGCCTCAAGGCCTACGCCGGATCGGCCCCGATCACCAGGGCCTCCGTCAAGAGCGTCGCCGTCCTGGCCCGCCAGGTCAAGAACCAGCGGCTGGCCGCCGTCGGCTACGTATGGGCCTTTGCCGCCATGGCCCACTCAGACGGCGCAAGAGCCCCACTACGACCGCCGACGCGAGGCCGGCGACGGCCATACCGCCGCCCAGCGCAACCGCTTCAACCACAGGCTCGGCTGCCTCCACCACTGCCTCACCCGCCGAGTCCACTACAGCGAAACAGTCGCTTTCCCCGCCCCCCATCAGATCCTCAACTCGCGGAGGTCGCTTGGCAGTTCTTCCGCATCAGATATCTTCTTGCCCGCGTCCGTGCCCTGACTCGCCGCGGAAACGGTCGTGGAGGTCTTCACGCTCTGGGCGTCGATCACGCAGGCCGACGGGTTGGCGCTGCGGCCCTCTTTCTGTCGCACCAACTCCCGTAGTAGACCGTTGAGCTGGGCGAACACTCCGTCCTTCTGCCACTTGCCAAAGTAGCCGTAGACGGTTTCCCAGGGCGGGAAGTCATGAGGCAGGCAGCGCCACTGCACCCCGGTGCGGTCCACGTACAGGATCGCGTTCATGATCTCGCGCAGCTCGTGCTCGGGTGGACGTCCGATGTCCAGGGCATGCCGGCGCCCCGCGGCCCGCCAGGCCGAGAGGACCGGCTCGATCAACTCCCATCGGGTATCGGACAGATCACTCGGATACGCACGACGTTCCTCCATGAACTGGGCGTACCGCCAGCAGGCGCGTGCGCCCAGGCCCGCGTTCTCCTTCGTGGAAGCGCACCACAGCTATAGGCGTCTGGGATGAGACAGGCACAAGCCATCTCCAACCTCATCCTTCACCCCATCCACCGATTGGAACACCGCTCTCATCTACAGTCCCCCCAGCACCACACCATCGCAGAGCGCAAAACAGCAGAAAGACCACACTAAAGGTGAAAACGACCTCTTAATGCGTGTTTCTGATCCTTGGCCAGTGTCAGCGCCCGTCGTCATTGTCATGAGTGAACTCAAGCGGCTCCGACTCGCCGTCGGTTACACCTGTACGCTCCTCGCCCGACCCGGGCCGGGTCGTGCTCGATCGCCCCGCGAAGCAGGCGGCTTTCCGCCTCGCGCTCGCCCGTGCGCCGGCGCTTGGGAGCCGACCTGCTCGGCGATGAGCCGCCGGTAGTTGGGGCACTGGGTGACGTCCTCGTACTCACAGGTCAGGCCGCCCTCGATGAGCTCCAATGAGGCCCGGGCCGCGGCGATTCTCGATCGGAGTTCCTCGGCCTCGGCACGCAGGATCTCGTGCCGGGTAGCGCGGTCGACGGTGGCGCACAGACTCCTGATGGTGTCCAGGCCAAGGCCGGCCTCCTTGAATATGAGGATCGCCGCCACGCGGGTGAGGTCGTCCGCGCCGTAGCGGCGGTGTCCGCCCGCGTCCCGTGCGGGGTCCAGCAGGCCCATCGACTCCCAATGCCGCAGGACGTGCGTGGCAAGGCCGAACCGTGCCGCGAGGGCGCCGATGCTCATCACGTTCGCGCCGTTGTCTCCGCTTGACTTCATGCCGACATTAAGTCGCAGCCTGGCGTCCATGTCCAAGAACCAGGAAGCGGTGGAAAAGCACCGCGACACCGAGGCGCTGCTGGCCGTCCTCGACGCGGCGGACCAGATGCCGAGCGCCGGCCTGCTGCGAGCCCGCTCCTACGAACTGCTATCTCTCGTCCCGAGCTCGACTGTCGTGGACATCGGCTGCGGTGCCGGACGCGCCGTCGCCGAGCTGGCCGAGCGCGGCGTCCACGCGGTGGGCGTGGATCCCGATCCGTGGATGCTGGCCGCGGCCCGGGAACGATGGTCGGCGGCCGAGTTCTGGGAGGCGGGGGCGGAGGATCTGCCGTTCGCCAACGGAAGCGTGCACGGCTACCGTGCCGACAAGGTCTTCCACGTACTTCAGGAGCCGAGGCGGGCGGTGGCGGAAGCGCGGCGCGTCCTCTGCCCGGGCGGCAGGATCGTCCTGGTCGGGCAGGACTGGGACGCCATCATGATCGACTCGAATGACGCGGCGCTCACCCGCACGATCGTGCACAGCCGCGCCGACCTCCTGGGCACGCCCCGCGCCGGCCGCCAGTACCGCAACCTGCTCCTGGACGGCGGCTTCAACGACGTCACCGTTGAGGTGCACACCAGCGTGTTCACCGACCCCGCGATGCTGTCGCTGCTCACCAGGCTCGCAGAGTCGGCCTGCACGAGCAGCGCCGTCGGCCGTGACCAGGCCGACGAGTGGCTCGCCGAGCAGCGCCGACGCGCCGAGGCCGACCGCTTCCTGATCGCCATTCCGTTCTTCGTGGCCGCCGCCTCCGCCTGAAGCGTGCTGCGGAGTGCCGTGATTTTGCAGGTCAGGGCCCAGTCACGGCTGTTCTGATCACGCGGCCAGGGCGAGGTTGTGCATGCGGGCGACGGCTTGCACGGCGTGGTGGAGGCCGTCGCCGCGCTGTCGGCAGTCACGAAGGATCTTGTAGTGCTTCAGCCGGCCGATCGCATGCTCGACTCGCGCACGGACCCGGCGATGCTCCGCGTTGTCGGCATCCTCGCCCGCCAGCAGGGGCCAGCCGGGTCGTTTGCGGTGCGGGACGACCAGGCCGGTGTTGATGTAGGCGCCGTCGCCGAGCACCGTGACACCCAGGCACTGCTCTGGCAGGCCGGAGTTGCGCCAGACATGGGCGTCGGCCTTGTCGCCCGGGGTCCCGGGCGGGCGGTGGCCACGACCAGGCGTGTGTCGGCGTCGATGATGACCTGCACGTTCGCCGAGAACCGGTAGTTGCGGCTCAAGGCGCCGACCTCGCGGTCACGGACCTGGACCAGCGTGCCGCCCACGATCCACAGCCCGTCCGCAGCATCGACGGGACGGGAGACCGACCCCAGCGCGAAGAGCGGCCGCAGCCGCTGGATGACCCTGCACACCGTGGCCGACGAGACTCCGAACAGTGGAGCGAGCTGCGGCATGGTCAGGTTGGTCCGGTAGCAGACAGCTCCATCCATCAGCACCCGGTCGGCAAGCGGCAGACACCACGGTCGGCCGATTCGAGGACCGTCGCCACCTCGCTCCCACACCACCTTCTACAACCGCTCGAACTGCTTCACCCGCAGCCCCGTGAACGTCTCCACCCACAACGGCTCAGCTCTCAACACCCCCATGCATACAAGGGAAATGCCCAGATCATGGCGTTGTGCAACACGCTTTAAGACTTTGCCCCGTAATGGTCTTCGGGCCGATCACGAGATGGGCGGTCGTTGTGCAGGACCGCTCGTCTATCCGGCGAGGGTGAGGTTGTGCCGTCGGGCGATGCCGAGCATGGCATGGTGCACGCCCGTCGCCTCTGAGACGGCCGTCACGCAAGATCTTCCAGGTCTTCATCCGGGCGAAGGCATGCCCGACACGGGCGCGGACCTGCTTGAAGGACTGTTGTCAGCTTCCTTCCCAGCCGACAGTTCCTCACCCTCGCGGCGACGGTGGGGCATGACGAGTCCGGTGCCGGGATAGCCGCCGTCAGCGATCGTCAGTGTGTTGCCGACAGCGGCCTTCGCGCCGGACTCTTCCCATGCCTTGCAGTCATTGCGGTTACCCGGCAGCGGTCGGCCGACCACGACGACCATGCGGGGGTCGGCATCAATGACGACCTGGTGGTTGGTGGAGTATCGGTAGTTCTTGGACTGTTCGGCCACGGGGCGGTCGCGGGTGGGGACCAGGGTGCCGTCCACGATGAGCACGGTGTCCTTGGCGGAACCGCCGACGTGGCTGAAGTGCGAGCTTCGGGCCGAGGTGGCCGATGACTCGGTCGGCCGCCGACTTGGAGATGCCGAAGAGCGGGGCAGCGCTGGCGCAGTGTCAAGTTCGTGCGTCAGTAAGCCGCAGCCAGCATGACGTGTACGAGCAGCCCGAAACCTTCGCCCCCGAACGCTGGGCACGGGACAACATGGCGCACATTCCACACGACGCCTACTTGCCCTTCGGGGCCGGGCCGCGCGAATGCATCGGCGATCAACTCGGCCTCGTCTCCCTGGCCCTCGCCCTGGCAACCATCACCGCCCGCTGGCGCCTGGACCCGCTCCCAGACCACCTGCGATCTGCTGCCGCAGTATGCGTCTGTGGAGGTTCTACCAAGCCGGCCGCCCGCTACACCCATCAACGTCACCTAGCTCAACCCGAGTTGATGCGAGTCGCCCACCTCGTATAAATGGGCCGAGGGAGGCGGAACGTCACATCCGCGCCGCTGTGGACTGCCTGGCCCGCGGCCCGCCCGGATCAAGCAGCGGCGGCGGAGCTAGCCGCCCCTGGCCCATCTGATCGCCAGCCGGGATCACTGACTTCAGGCACAACACGAGGTGCACGTCATGACCATTCAAAGCAAGGAGGCTGCGTCGTGAGTCAGCTCTCTTGCGGCCCCGACACAGCGGCGGACGGCTCAGGCAGCAACGGCCTGGAGGTTTACACTCCCCCTGCCTTTCAAACGCAACCCGGTCATGCCAGTCGAGGAGTTGGATGCCTACGGTGCCGACTGGATGCTGCGCAAGGGGTTGTGCACTCCCGACTCCCCCTGGGTCCGGGGGAACTTCGGCCTGATGACCTCCGCAGGCTTCCCGTTCTTCACCCGTGACGTCCTCGAAGCAACCTGCCTGATGAACTATTGGGCACTCGCCCGGGACGATCACGTCGAGACGCTCCACGCAGACAGCGCGCTGGCCGACGTCAACCGACGCTTCGCCGACATGGCCCAGGTCCTCTACACACCAGACGGCGCGCCCGCCCCAGAAGATCCCTGGGCAGCGGCGCTCTTTAAGGTCTCCTAGGGCTTCGCGCGCTGCCTGTCCCCGCAACAGTGGGAACGCTGGCGTGCCGCATTCCAGGCATGATTCCCTGCGGCACTGTGGACCGAGGCCCTCAAACACGGGGCCCGCTGCCGTCCGTCGGCTCCTATCTGCGGATGCGCTACCTCGATCTCGGCTGCGAGGTCCTGTCCGTGCTGACCCCAATGGGTGTAGATACGACATCGCCCCCAGGACGCCGCTCACCCGAATCTGCGTGCGTTCAACGAGACGATGGTCGCCATCGCCCCCCTGTACAACGACCTGCTCAGCATGGCCAAGGAAGTCGACAGTGGCGTCCCGAACATCGTCTCCCTGATCGCACACCACAACGCGTGCTCTCCACTCGACGCCATCGCGGCCGTCCTGGAGCTTCACGACCGCCTGATGTGCCTTTTGCTACGTCAGCAGGCGCGCCTCGTCGCCCACGGCGTTGCTGCGCTTGCCCGATACGTCCAGGATTCCCCTACTGGCTTGGTTGCGTCCTCGACTGGGCTGTTAACAGTCCCCGATACCTGGAGTCTGACGGGGCGCCCTCGTTCACGCTGGTTGATGCGCCCGTACGTTGGGACCCCCAGGACACCGCGGCCCCGCCATACCCCGAGATCGCCTGGTGGTGGGACATCCATTGAAGCGTGCAGTGTCCGGTGCATCGGCGGCCGCCTTCGGGTGGTCCTTGGGCGTGAAGCGACGGCGCGCGGCAGGTTCGTGGCCTTTCGTGCCGTGCGCCGGTGGTACGCGCTGCCATCACTGCCGAGCGTACGCGACCGTCCGTCCTGGGAAGGGTCTGCGGCAGTGCTCCGACCCAGTGGTAAGGAGGCTGTCGTGCTCCCGCAATTCGACATTCCTTCCAGTGAACGGAGCAATACCTATCGAGGCGATGCCGAGCAGGCCAACCTTCTGTGGCTGCGTGAGCACGGCATGCTCCGCTCCGAGGCGGCCACGGAACGTTACAGATCATGGAGACTGGCCGATCTGTCCAGTCGATGCTGGCCGACTGTCGGCCGTGCTGATCTGGTTTTGGCCGTCGACCTCAAGGCGTTCTACTTCCTCTTTGACGACCAGTTCGACCGTCCTGACCTCACAGGTATAACCGACCGCGTCCGTTCGGTATGCGACGAGTTATGCGCCATCCTGCACGGACGTGGCAGCGCAGGACGCGAGACGCCCCTGACAGCAGCCTTTGCAGACCTGTGGCGACGGGCCCGGCACGGCATGACGCCGGCATGGCGAGCGCGGGCGGCCCACGACTGGGAGCGGTACTTCTGCGCCCAGTCCTACGAGGCGCTTGCACATGACCGGTATCCCGAGCCGGCATTGGACGAGTACTACGCCGTCCGCGGCGGAACGGCGGCGACGGAGTCGGTCCTGGACATGGTCGAACGCCTCGTCCACGCGGAACCCCCGGGTCTGGCCTGGCACAGTCCTCATCTGCGACTGCTGCGCAAGACCGCCGCCGAGGTGCCCTTTATCACCAACGACGTCTACTCCTGTGCGAAGGAAGCGGCACGAGGTGATGCCTACAACCTCGTCGCGGTGTTGCGGCGTACGGGCGCTTCCTCACTGTCGGAGGCGACGTCGCAGATCGAGCGACTCGTTCGGCAGAGCGTCCACCGCTTCTTCGTCCTGCACGACGAGCTCCCCACGGTCTGCGCGGACCTGCTTCTCGACCAGGCGCAGACCAACGCCGTCCTCGCCTACGGCGAGGGGCTCGCAAACTGGCTGCGAGGACACAACGACTGGATGATGACGACCGCGCGTTACGCCGCGGCGTCTACTCGCTCCGCCGCCGAGCCGGGCTACGATGACGATCTCCTCGCCCCCTGGCCGTGAGCGGTTGCTGCGCACAGAAAAGGGGCCCTGACATGCCCTTCCTCGACGCCGCCCGTCCCGCCCCCGTGGCGCCGGGGGGCATCCCTGGCCTCGGACATCTCCTTCCCCTGGTTGGTGATCCCGCCGTGTTCTTGCACGGTCTGCGCGCGTATGGTGACCTCGCCGCCATCCGTGTGGGCACCAGCCTCATCCACGTGCTGAACTCCCCGGAGTTGGTGCATCGCGTCCTGGTCACGCACGCGAACGATTTTGACAAGGGCAGACTGTTCGAACGAGCCCGGCCAGTCCTGGGGGACGGCCTGCTCGCGTCCAACGGGGACTACCACAAACAGCAGCGCCGCCTGCTCCAGCCCGCCTTCCACCGTCGCAACATTCCGTCCTGGGCGCGGTTGACTGAGGCGGAAACCGCCGCGATGTGCGACGCATGGCGGCCGGGCGATGTGGTCGACGTCGTTCGGTGGACTCGGACTCTGGCCACACGGATCGTCATACGCACGCTCTTCACTGCCGAACCCGGTGACCGTACCATCGCCAAGATCAACCACGCCCTGCCCGTGCTGTTGCGCGGATTCATCCCCCGGCTTCTGCGGCCCGACGGCCGCATCCGACGACTGCCCACACCCGGGAGCATCCGTTTCGACCGAGCAGCACAAGAACTGCGCGGCGCACTGGACGGAATCATTGCCACTCGACGGCGCGACGCCACCAGCGGGGATGACCTCCTGTCCTTGCTGTGCAGGCCGAAGCCCGGAGTCCATTCCCCCCTGACGGACGCCCAGATAAGGGACGAGGCGGTCACTATGCTCCTCGCAGGCGTGGAGACCACCGGCACAGTCTTGGCCTGGCTCCTCTACGAACTCCACCGGCATCCGGATATCCGCTCCCGCATGAAACGTGAAATCGATGCGGCCGGAACATATGCGGCCAGTTCGGAAGAACAGGCACCCTACCTGCACAACATCCTCAAGGAGACCCTCCGCCTCCACACGCCGACGTGGGTACTCACTCGGCGCACCAGAACTCCCTTCCGTCATGGCGGCATTCGCGTGCCCGCCGGGGCGGACATCGTTTTCAGCCCCCTGGCCCTACACAGCGATTCACGGCTATACCCGAACCCGCAGTCCTTCGACCCCGACCGATGGGAGAAGGCCCCCGCCCCGCCCCGCGGGGCGTTCGTCCCATTCGGGGCGGGCGTGCACAAGTGCATCGGCGAAGGCTTAGCACGGACGGAGATCGCCGTCGCCATCTCCGTGATCCATTCCTCCTGGACCCTGTCGGCAACCAGTGGCAGTACGGCCCAGCCCAGCAAGTACCTAGGCACGCACCAGCCGCGGCGGTTGCGTATGACCGTTGAGCGCGGACAGCGACAGCCATGAAGGGCAAAGCGCCCCAAAAGGGCACTCCCGCCTGCGCGCCCAAGTGGCCAACCAGCGGGTTGACCGCGTTGTCGTGAGGTATCGGTTCAACGCGGCACAGCCTAAAAGGGCATCGGTCGTAGTCGTCACGGAAGCGCGGTCGCGGGATGGCGATTCGGGTCAGCGAGGAGGAGCTCGGAGGTGAACCGTATGGCCGGGTTCTGTACCGAGGAGAGCCGTTCACCGGTGAGGGCGAGGAGCGTGACGCCGCCGGGACGTTGATCTCGCTGACAGGTACGTCGACGGGCGTCAGGACGGGCCCAACCGGCAGTGGTATTCAGACGGTGTGTTGAAGTCCGAGGGGGCTTTCCGAGACGGCATGCCGGTGGGGACGCATCGGACGTGGCGCCAGGACGGGACATTGTCCAGTGAGGTCGACTTCTCCGATGGCGGCCGGGTTCTCCGGCGGCGCCTCTTCGATGCGCAAGGCAATGTGACGAGGGCCGACTCTGCCTGAACTGTTGTGGGGCTGGGTGCTTCAGCAGTAATCAGCAACTGTCCGGTCCCTGATCAACCAGGCGTGAGTGCCTTCACCGTGAATCAGACATCGCCTCAAGGACTGGCCTCTCAGCCTGAGCAGGCCAGATGCACGGCGAGAACCGCTTGGACGAGCCCCGTGATGCGGGTGGTCGAGCAGCGGAGCTTTTGGAGTAGCCGCCAGGACTGGAGGGTGGCGACAGCCTGTTCGACGCGGGGCCGGATCTTCGCCTGGGACCGGTTGACCGCCTTCTGACCCTTGGAAAGGGTCCCCCACCGGCCCCAGTAGGGGACTCGGACCGTGCCCCGGCACAGCGGTATCCCTTGTCCGCCCAGCAGTTGAGGGCGATCCTCGGCGAGTGCGTCGATGATGCCGGTCTCGCGTGCCGCCCCGGACATCGTGGACAGCCCCGGGCAGGGCAGCCGAGGCCCATAGGAGCCAGCCCTTGGGATCGGCGATGACCTGCACGTTCATGCCGTGCTTCTGGTGGTTTCCGGGGTAGAAGGGCCGGTCGGCGGCGATCCGGTCGATCGGCAGTAGCGTCCCGCCCAGAATCACGAAAGCTTTCGTCGAGGCGGCCTTGGCAGCATCAGCGAGTGCGGGCGCGAGAGCGGCCAGGACCTCGACGGCTCGGTGACATTGCGGTGGACGGTGGTGGTGCCGACGCCGAAGTCGGCCGCGAGCTGGGCATAGGTGTGTCCGCGGCGGAGGTGCGCGAGTGTGAGCAGGGCCTGTCGGCCTGCACTCAGGTGCCGCCAGGGGGTGCCGAGGGCTTGTCGGTGTTCCTGCAGGCGAGCGGAGAGGAAGCGGAGGGCAGAGCTGGGCACGTCGACGCCGGACGGGCAAACAAGCACGCGAAGCCTCTGGCCGGGTGTGTTCACTCGCCGGCGCTCACGTCACTGGCGGGCGCCCGGACAGTGGGGATCCCGACCGCCAGGGTCTTCCACTACTGGGCCCCACCGGGGCGTACCGGTTGCGGCCCACTGGCGTAGCGCCACGCCCCGCCCTGAATACCGCTGTAGGACGAACCGGGGGCGATCGTCACCGAACCCCCCGTGCAGTCCCGCCAGTTGTAGACCGTCACTTTGTGCGCCGTGCCGTTGTGGAACGAATTCTTGTAATAGCCGTCCCCCGCCACCATATCGACACACCCCGTGTGGTTGGGCGACCAGGAGTTCATGTTCCCCCCGAAGTCCACCTGCGGCCACGCACAGAAATCGCCCCCCGTACACCCCGGCGGCGGAGCAGCCTGCACGTTGGCCGAAGCGCTCCCGGACGCCCCCAGAGTCACCGCCGCCGTTATACCGGCGGCCACGGCTATCCGCACTGCATTCCTAGCGATCTTGCCCATCAGATTCCTTTCGTGAGTTGAACTTTCCGATAGTTCCAGCACGCCATGTCAACGCCGCGCCGCGGCTACACAGCAGTCCTGCGTCGCCCCATAGCGCCGGGCCCCACCCGCCATGACCAGGGCGTGGGGACCCATGCCGTTCACTGTCCGCGTTCACAGTGCCCACGACGCTACGGAATCGCAGGTCAGTCGGCGATGGAGCGCGCACCCGGATCAGAGGTTCGGAATTACCGAACTATGGCAAGCGGTCCCCGGTCACCCGTCTCGGGCGGTGGATGTATCCCACTCTGTCTCCAGCCCCGCCCCTTTCGTACTGACACCTGTCAGGGCCGTCACCAGTCGTGCCGACGAGACGTTCGGTCTGCGGCAGACCAGGACAGCGGGCCGAGACCCTTCGGACGCGCCGCAGAGTGCGGGACGCCACCTGAGCTGTGGTTCGGGATAGGGCGCGGCTGCCTGCCAGCGCTCGTCGGTGAACTTGGTGTTTCCGGCAGGGTGTGGGTGCCGCCGGCGCGGCGCGCCAGCTTCTGTCGTGCGAGGAGGCGAACCTCACCTCCCCGGTCGCTGGGGGCCGATCGGCATGCCATCGCCGACGCGGGCCCTGGTCTCGGTCGGGGAAGGGCCGAGTCGAGGTTGCCCGGCTTCACCCCTCAGTCAGCCGTCCCGAGCGCCAAGTCTCCACCGCCGCCGGGGCGGATCGTTGCGTCTTCAGCGATGGCAGGTGCGGCGCGGCAGCCGGCCCCACATGCCCGCCGGAGCGGAAGACGGCCGAGACGGCCAGGTCCCGCTCGTGTGTCTGCCATGTCTGCTCGCCGTCCCATCCGATGTCGGCGTAGACGGCGTAACCGAGCCCACGAAAGATCAGTAAGGTGAACGTCTCAGCATCGGTGTTCGACCATGATCGTCGCCGTCTCATCGGAAAGGAGGGTCGGATGGTATGCGCATGTTGCACTCGACGGGAGCGGTAGCCATATCCGTGGCCGCAGGGATACTCCTTCCCGGCTGCGCCGGTGAATCGAAGCCCGAAAGATCTACCGCCTCCCCGACTAGTCCGGAGACGCGGCTCCCGGTACCTGTTTCGTCGCCTGAACAGCCGGGCGAGCCCAAGATTTCCCCGTCTCCGGACAGAGCGGCGCCGTTTCGGAAGCAACTGGGGTACGAGCTGCGAAGGAAGACCCTGAAGCTGGCGGGAGCCCAGGGGCACACGAAGGCCCGGTGCGGTCAGGTTGAACCTGAGAAAGGCGCTACGACGGCGTGCACACCTCGCCGAGCAGCTCCGCACACCCCCCGTACAGCAGAATCCGTTGCCCGTTGTCGAGCCGCCGTGAGAGCATCAAGGTTCAACGGTCCGTCTCCTTTCGTTTACGCTTCGCAACGCAAATGAAAGAGTGCGGGCCGTTGCCATGTCCACGGTTTTGAGCAATCCGCCAAGATCTGCGAATGACAGGTACCGTTTGATGTACACAACAGAGCCGACAGAAGCCCACATCGAGGATGCGGGCAACATCTTGGTTGCGCCTTCGATGTTGCAAGATAACGGCTTGATCAGAGACTTCTTCGGGTCCACAATCACGCCAGAGGACCTTGCTTCTGGTTCGCCCGACCTCGCGCAAAAGACCGTCTACCTGTGTGGCGATATATCCGGGATCAGCGGTCGTCAACTGCAGGCGGCGGCCCGGGTATTCGTTGTCCGGGAGCTGTCACACGGTTACCACGAGGACGTCGAAAAACCTTGGACCCTCGTCGGCCTCGGCCGGATCCCCATCCGCGTACACGGCGTCGGCGTGTACTACCGGCGCTTTTTCGGACTCGGCGACGATCACTTCGGACAGATCAGTGCGGAGCACACGTTCCAGTCCCTGACGGAGTCCACCAAGCCGGGAACAGCCCATCGCAGCGGAATCTATCTGACGCCCGTCACACGAATCGGTGACGAACTGCATTTCCGCCTGCTCCGGTGCTCCACGAACCTCTCGGGGCCGACCGAGAGCTTTCGCCCGACCGACACACGCATCGTCGAGGCTCTGAACCGCGAGGCCGCCGCCGTCTTCCGAAACCAGGCACCACTCAATCACGTCCTCGCTCAGATCTACCACAACACCCGCGCCACGACCGAGCGCAAGCAGTCCAAGGCCAAGATCTCGGCCCATGCCGACAAGACCAAGGACATGCCCGTCAATGGCATCATGGCCTTCTGCACCTTCTATGACCGGCTCGACAAGCTGCAGTCCCTGGCCGAAGACGCCTTCGACTACGGTGCGAAGGGTGTCAGCGGGCTGACCAAACTCCACTTTCGCCTCAAGGCCCCGACAGAAACACGCGACGGAGTCGCGCTCCCCCAACAGTTCACCCTGACCCTCCACCCCGGCTCCGTGTTCTTCATGCCGCTGTCCACCAACCGCCTGTATACGCACGAAATCCGGCCCTCGACGTTGGACGCCGAGTTGCTCCCGACCCGCCTGGGATACGTGGTGCGCTGTTCGAGCGCCGAAGCCGTTCACAAGAACGGCCACACGTTCCTCAAACTGGCCGGAGATTTGGTGAAGCTAGAGACACCCACACCGGCCGGCATGAACGAGCTGCGCAGACTGTACGCCGAGGAGAACAGGACCTCGTCCTTCATTGATTACGGCGACGAATTTCTCTTCAGTATGAATACGGGAGACTATGTTGCCCCCCGAGTCTAGGATGTCGGATGAGATCATCTCGTGCGCTTTGCCGACCGAGGAGAATCTCTTTGCGGAGCTGTCCACATCGGTTCGTTTGGAAGACGTAGGAAAAGGCCGGCGAGGCGCCGTGATAACCAAGATCGACGAGGCGGGTGGTGTGCCTCTCGTACGCACTACCACTCGATACAGCAGCCCGACGCAGCGTTTCCGGGCGGTGCACGAACGGCTGGCGCAACAGATTCAAGAACGTGCGGCGATTTCGGTCGAATTCAACAACGCTCTCATCGAGAACTACACGAACGCTTACAAAACCATGGGCAGCCATTCCGACCAAGCCCTCGACCTGGCCGACGAGTCGTTTATCGCTGTCTTCTCCTGCTACCAACACCCCGAAGCGAGCCCACCGAGGAAGCTGATCTTCGAATCAAAGGAGTCCGGTGGCGAGAAGTTCGAGATCCCCCTCGCTCACAACAGTATCGTCGCGTTTTCTGTCGACTTGAATCGGCGACTCAGGCACAAGATCGTACTGAACACACCCGTCCCGACGGCGGACAACCAATGGTTGGGTGTGACGTTTCGAACGTCAAAGACCTTCGTTCGATTTCACGACGGACATGTATACCTCCAGCAGGGTGCGCGCCTCATGTCGGCCGACGATGAGCAGAAGAGCGAGTTTTACCGACTACGGCGCCGTGAGAACAATGAAACGGACTTCATCTACCCTCTGCTGGCATACACCATCAGCGAGAGCGATCTGATGCCGCCCGTCTGACCTTGAGGGCTTTTGAACAACCCTCCTGGTCGCACTGGCTTTACGGGGACCAGCGCGACACCTTGCTGCAGCCCGCGCAATAGCACCCAGAACACATGGACTTGACAGGGAACACGACGGACGTTCCCTCAAGGAGTGGGGGCGGTGCAGTGAGTGCGGGATAGCCCATCGCCGGGCTGGGCGGCGGCATGGGAGAACGAGTAATCCGGACGGGTTGTACGCCGCCGATGTTGTGAGGAGGGGCAGCGCAGTGGGGCTGGATTGGGACCGGATCGGCACGGGGGACAGCGAGGCGCTGCTGCGGCCTCGGGACATCTACTCGGGGCTGGCCAATCGTCACGTGGCCGTATCTGCGGCATGAGAAGGGTGAGGTGCTGGACGAATGGTTCGACTACCGGCGCGATGACCGTGATGTGGTGATCACGCGGAACACTGGCGGGGAAAGACGGCAGTCGGTCTGTTGATCGCGCAGAGCACCATGCACGAGGGCGTCGGCAAGGCGGTGTACCTGGCGCCGGACAACTACCTGGCCAAGCAGGTCCGCGAGGAGGCCGCCCAGCTGGACGTCGCGACCACGGACGGGCCATACGATCCGGCGTTCCTCACTGCCCAGGCGGTGCTGGTGACGAACTACCAGAAACTGATCAACGGCAAGTCGGCCTTCGGGGCCGTCGGTGCCGGCAAGGAGCCGGTCGATCTGGGCATCGTTGTCGTCGACGATGCGCATGCTGCACTGGCGCGTACTGAGAGCCAGTTTCGGCTGCGGTTGCCCGTCGGACACGAGGCGTACGGGACGCTGTTGGAACTGTTCGCCGAGGATTTGCAGTATCGGTCGGCGAACGCCTGGAAGGAGCTTGAGGACGAGGACCCCCACGGCGCTGGCTCCGATCCCGTTCTGGGCGTGGGCCGACAAGCGCGGCGAGGTGCTGGAGATCCTGCGCCCCATCGGGACGAGCGGGAGTTCATGTTCGTGTGGCCGCTGATCGCCGAGGTGCTGCAACTGTCCACCGCGACGGCGACGTCGAAGGCGATCGAGATTCGGCCCTCGTGCACGCCGATCGACCGCATCCCGTCCCTTGTGCGGGCCCGCCGCAGGGTCTACCTGACCGCGACACTCGCCGACGACAGCGCGTTGGTCACCGACTTCGGTGCCGACCCGGCGCTTGTCGCCAAACTCGTCACGCCGGGCAGTGCGGCGGACCTCGGCGAGCGGATGATCCTGGCACCGGTGGCGCTCAATCCGGACCTGGACAACAAGGCCGTGCGAGTGCTGGCCCGCCAATTCGCCAACGGAAGGACCAGGGCGGGGACGGCGTTGCAGAGACGGATCCGGTCAACGTGGTGGTGCTGGTGCCCAGCGACCGGGTCGCCGCGACTTGGGCGCGCCTTACGCCGACCGCACCTGGTGGGTCGGCGACCTCGAGGCGGGCGTGAAGGAGCTCCAGGGCGGCCATGTCGGCCTGGTGGCCCTGGTCAACAAGTACGACGGCGTCAACCTCCCGGCCGGCGCATGCCGTCTGTTGATCCGTGCCTCGGCTTCGGGATGGGGAACGGATTCGACGCCAACGAGGTGATCGAAGCGGGACGGGGGCGACGCCGTGATCGCGGATCTGTGCACGACGAGCCGGGCCCGTTCGGAGAGCTGCCTGGGTACAGCTGGCCCGGTGGCTGCCCTGGACCGTGTAGGTGTCGCGAGGGTCAGCCGTTCATCTTGGGAGGAGACGGGTCGTACGACCTGCAACTGAACCGGTTTCTACGTGAGTTGCCGAGTTGGGGTGTGCGGGCCGAGAACAGCGTTCTGGGGTACGCCCGGGACGTGATGCTCTTTGTCCGGTTCCTGGAGACCTGCGGCATGGCAAGCCGATCTGGGCGTGCGACGGCGATGATCTGCGGGCTACAAACGGGTGCGGTTGTGGTGTGGCGGGCCGGGTGCTGTGGCGGTGGGGACGTGAAACCGGTCGGTGGCGGCGCTGGACAAGTGGGTGGCGTGGTCCGTTCCTGACCGCCGACCGGCTGCTGGTCAACCCCTGGCCCGGCCGCTCCGGACACGCGGTGGCCGGAGTGGTCCGCGACGCGGAGAACACCACCGAGCGCATCCCCCAGGAGATCATCGCTCCGCTCGTGAAAGGCGCCGTCTTCTACGTCACCACCGCCGGCCCCGACATCCTGGCCGCGCAGCACGAATACACCAGACTGACCGCCGCCCACCACACACCGCGGCCCTTCCGTGGCAACGGCTCCGCTCGGGCCCGGATCGAGGCGTATGTTGCCCAGCTGCGGGCCACCGGCCGCGGAGTTCCCGCCCTGCCCCAACGTCAGGCCCGCCGCCGCCCGAGCGTCCCCGTGATCAACGGAGCGCTGCAGGCACCCAACGCCGCGCTCGTCGCGCGCATGACCGGAGTGTCCGCCTCCGCCGAGGTCCGCCGGTACCTCACCGAGGCAGCCGCCGAGCTCGGCTACCAGGCTGGCGGCCTGCGATCCGCGCTGTCGATCTGGCCCGGCAGCGGACGTCCGCGGCGGCGGGCCTTGGCCCGATGGAACTGGCCGCCGAAGTGGTCCATATGCGCACGGCCTGCTGGATCGTGATCGCATACCTGTCCGGAATGAGGGACGCTGAAGTCCGGGAGCTCGCCCCCGACTGCGCGTTCACAGAGATCGGCCCGGACGGCCGTATCCGCCACAAGCTGCGCGGCAGGGTCCTCAAGGGCCGCAAGCTCTCCGGCGAGGAAGCCCAATGGGTCGTGCTCGGCATCGTCCACCAGGCCGTCGCGCTGCTCGCCACCGTCAACGACAACCCGACCCACCTGTTCGGCCACAAAGGCATGACCAGCAACAGACTTGTCCTGTTCGGCTCGGTCAACCTGCGTCTGAACGCCTTCCGTGACCACCTCAACGAGCTGTTCAGCACCCCGGACGCCCCCTACGTGCCGCTTCACACGGCCGCACCGTCGCCGTATATCGACACGCCCGCTCGCGATGAACCGCAGGGGGAGGAGGAACCTGTGCCGTGGCGGTTGACTACCCGGCAGTTCCGCTGCACCCTCGCCTGGCACATCGCGCACCAGCCGTTCGGCGTCGTCGCGGGCGCTCGGTAATACCAGCCTGCCGAACTGGCCCTGTTCGAAGGCTACGCGGGTACCTCGGCCTCCGGGTTTGCCGCCGAGGTCGCCGCCGAACGCGCCATCGCCCAGCTGGACTATGTCGAGGACCTCTACCGCGGGAACGACGGCCACCGCTCCAGCGGCGGAGCCGCGATCCGCGTCAACACCGAATTCGACCGCATCCGCCGTGAGTTGGGCGACCTGCCCGCGTGATCGCCAGCCCCACCCGGCTGCGCACCATGCTCCAGCAGCTGACCAAGCCCCTCCACCCTGGTGTCCTCAACGACTGCTTCTACCAGCCCGCCACCGCCGTCTGCGCCCAGCGCGCCAAGCATGCAGGCCGCCCGCTGCCCCTGCTCACCGTGTGCCTGACCTGCCGCAACGCCCGCCGCTCCAGCATCCACCTGCCCGACTGAAGATCGCCCGCACGCAAGCCGAACGCCCGTTGGACACCCCTGCGCACCTGTCCCGTTTGCAGGCTGCCGCCCTGACCACCCACGTTGAAGAGCTCGACCATGGCTATCGCCGCACTCGACCGCGTCGACGAAGACCCCGCCCATGACTGACCCGGCCGCGCTGCGCCTGCGGCACGCAATCGAACGGGCAGGCCTTCCCTTACGGCCCGGCGTCGACCAGGCCGTCTTTCATTGCCTTCGAGCGAATCGTTTCCGGACGGGGGCGTGGCGCGTCGGGTGCTTGGAGGAGCCCTTTAATGATCTTTGCCAGTGGCGAACGGTAGTAGGTGGCACGGGAGATGCCCGCTTCGGTGCACAGCGTGGTGACGGTGAGCGCGCCGTCGGTGCACTCGCGAGATCACCCGCCTCAAGCAGGCCGACCGCGAGCTGCGCTCCCGCCACACCACCGAGCGGCGGGAACTGGCCGCCACGATCACCGTCTACGCCAATCACATCCAGGCCCTGAACCTGCGCAACGCCGAACTCGAAGCGGAGAACACCACCCTGCGCGGGCAGCTCCGGCAAGTTGACAGCAACCTCACTTCTCTTCCGGTGACGCCTTGATCCTCAGCCCAGTGAACTGCGTGATTCGGGTCTGGCGGTGCGCTGACGGGCACGGCACCGCGTCATACCGCGTTGATTCGGGACGGTTGGCGAGACTCCGAAGTGTTCAGCATCCTGGAAGATGAATGGCGCGCGCTCACGCCATCTCCGCTCCCACCGCGCGGATGAATTGGTTTCGCCTCGTTCACTGTCCCGGGTTTCTTCGACCAGCTTGCCGCAGTCCCCTTGCCTGCTCATCACGATGATCAGCGCCCAGTGCAGGGTGTGCTTCGGAGTGCTGGGGCGGGCGCTCCACGGGCGAGTCACCGGGAGGTCGGTGGTTACGCTGTGGGTTCGCTGTAGTGATGGGAGGATGGGCCAGGCCCGGGGAATCGGGCGGCCTCTGGGTGGCGGTGGTCCGGGCGACCGTCAGTCCCTGTCCTTCTCGCGGGATGTCGGCCGGCCCGTCCGGCGGGACTGTCTGCGGGTGATGCGCCTGGTCATGAGCGTGATGGCGGCCCATGTGATCAGCGACTCCGAGTGCTGGATGAGCCGTTCGTAGTCGCGGGCATGGCGGCGGGCGTGCATGATCCAGGCCAGCGAGTGCTCGACCACCCAGCGGCGGGGCAGGATGACGAATCCTGGTGTGTTCTGCGGCCGGCTGACGGTCTTGAGCGTCAGGTTCAGGTGCTTCTTCGCCCAGGTCACGAGCTGTCCGGCATAGCCGGAGTCGGCCCAGACGATGGTGGTTTCCGGGTGCATCAGCCGCAGCCGGAACAGGACTTCCTTGGCCGCGTCGCGGTCGGTCATGTCGGCCGGGGTGACCAGGACAAACAGCGGCAGACCCTTGGTGTCCACGACCAGTGGCGCTTGCGGCCGTTGATCTTCTTCGCGCCGTCGTAGCCGCGAGAGTCCTTGCCGACGGTTTCTGCAGCCTTGACGGACTGGGAGTCGATGACGGTGGCGACCGCGCCGAGGGCCGGCCCATCGCGCGGCGGATGCGCTTGCGGAGCTGGTCACGGATCTGGCGGACGACGGTCTGATGTCGCGGCCGCCCACCGTCCGCAACGGATCTCACCGAACCCGGCGGTGCCGCCGGTACGGCCGAAAGATCTGAACCAATACCGGGAATCAGGCCGCGACGAGCTCCTGCTCGCGGTCCGGCGTCTTGGCCTTGGGCTTCTTGTTCGGCAGCGAGAGCCGGAAGACCTTGCGCCACGCGGAGAACACCTGCTTGGGCAGCGGCCCGGTGACGTACTCCAGCTCGTACTTCTCGAACAACGCGCGCACCTTCACCGCGACCTCGGCGTACCGGTTGCTCGGCAGGTCCGGGAACAGGTGGTGCTCGATCTGGTGCGACAGGTTGCCGGTCATGAAGTGCATGGCCCTGCTGCCGCTGATGTTCGCCGAGCCCATCATCTGGCGCAGGTACCACTGGCCGCGCGTCTCGCCCTTGATCGACCGGCGCTCGAAGACCTGCACGCCCTCGGGGAAGTGCCCGCACATGATCACCGAGTGGGACCAGATGTTGCGGACCAAGTTCGCGGTGAACGTGGCGGCGAGCGTGGTGAGGAACGACGGGCCCGACAGCAGCGGGTGGATCACGTAGTCCTTGAGCACCTGCTTGCGGATCTTACGGCCCACGGCCTTGGCCCGCGCGCGGAACTCCGGGTTCTTGCGGCGGCGCTTGTGCAGATTCTTGCCGAGCTCCAGGTCGTACGCTGCGATGCCGTACTCGAAGAAGCAGGCGTTGATGAAGTTCCACAGCGGCTGGCCGAGGTGGAACGGGTGCCACTTCTGGTCCTCGTCGACGCGCATGATGCCGTAGCCGAGGTCGTTGTCCTTGCCGATCACGTTGGTGTACGCGTGGTGCAGCTCGTTGTGCGAGTGCTTCCACTGGTCGGACGGCGAGACGTGATCCCATTCCCAGGTGGTGGAGTGGATCTTCGGGTCCCGCATCCAGTCCCACTGGCCGTGCAGGACGTTGTGGCCGATCTCCATGTTGTCCATGATCTTCGCCACGGACAGCCCGGCGGTGCCGAGCAGCCACGCGGGCGGGAAGATCGAGAACAGCAGCACGCCCCTGCTGACCAGCTCGAGCTTGCGCTGCGCCGAGATGACCTTACGGATGTAGGCGGCGTCTTTCTCGCCGCGGCTGGCGATCACCTCGTCGCGGATCGCGTCCAGCTCGCGGCCAAGCTCCTCGATCTGCTCCGCGGTCAGGTGGGCGGTGGGGTCGATGGCGGTCAAGGTGCTCCTACCGTTCGATGTCGCAGGGGCCCGCCGCGGCGGACACGCAGGTCTGGATGAGGACGCCCGGCTCGGCCTCGGTGATCTCGCCGGTGCGCAGGTCGCGGACGGCGCCCGCCTTGAGCGGCGTGACGCAGCCGAAGCAGATGCCCATGCGGCACCCGGAGGGCATGAGCACGCCGGCCTCCTCGCCGACGTCCAGCAACGGCGTGGCGCCGTCCGCGTCGACGGCCTTGCCGGTGGCGCTGAACGTGACCTCGCCGCCGTCACCGGCGACGACGATGCTGGGGCGGAAGCGTTCGGTGTGCAGGCGCTCTTGTACGCCGTGCTCGGTCCAGTGCTCTTCGGCGGCGTCGAGCAGGCCCGCGGGCCCGCAAGCCCAGGTCTCGCGCTCGGCCCAGTCGGGCACGAGTTCGTCGAGACGGGCGATGTCGAGCATGCCGTCTGTGTCGGTGTGCACCTCGGTGAGCCGCAGCTTCTTGTCCGCGACCAGGTCGTGCAGTTCGTTGCGGAAGATCACGTCTTGCGGCTGTGGCGCGCAGTGGACCATGACGACGTCGTCGAACTCGATGTCGCGCAGCATGCCCATCACGGGCGTGATGCCGCTGCCGGCCGTCAGGTAGAGCACCTTGGCGGGCTTGGCCTGCGGCAGCACGAAGTCACCGGTTGCCTGGTCGAGCTGGATCAGCGTGCCCGGTTTCGCCCTGCGGACCAGGTGGTTGCTGACCTTGCCGTCCGGGATCGCCTTCACGGTGATCGTGACGCGGCCGTCCTGGCGGTTTGTCGGCGAGGTGATGGAGTAGGCACGCCGCAGGCGCACCCCGTCGACGTCGACCCCGATCCGCACGTACTGACCGGCTGTGTGGCCGCGCCAGCCCCGTCCCGGCCTGATCACGATGGTCGCGGCGTCACCCGTCTCGGGGTGCACGGCCTCGATGCGCCCACGCAGGTCAGCGCCCGCACGCAGCGGGCTGACCAGGTCGAGGTAGTCCGACGGCAGCAGCGGCGTCGTCACCATCTCCAGCAGTTTCCACGCCCTGCTGCGGAGGGCTGCACTCGTCATGACTCCAGCTTGCTGCGCCTCAAGGCGTAAAGTCCTGACCGCAGGACGTAAATCTGATCGGCAGAATTGTTCGCAGGGAACAAAAACGTGAGCCATGCAATCCGGAGGGCCAGCGAACTGGCCCTGGATGAGACGACGGTCACCGCACTGCGGGCCGCGCTGAAGACCACCGCCGACGAGGTCGTCCAGGCGATCATCGACGAGGTCCCTCCCTACGCCAACGCCCTTTCGGGCCGTATGGGCGGCACCATCCGCCGAGCCGTCCGCACCGCCCTGGGGCACTACCTGGACCTCGCGAGCGGGAACGCCACAGGCGGCGACGCCGGTGACGCAGCCTACGAGCTGGGCCGCGGCGAGGTGCGCGACGGCCGTTCGATGGACGCCCTGCTCAGCGCCTACCGCGTCGGCGCCCGCGTGGCCTGGCGATGCCTGGCAGCGGGTGCTGTACCCGCAGGTCTGCCCGCCGCCGAGGTCGCCAAGTTCGCCGAGCTGACCTTCGCCTACATCGACGAGCTCTCCGCCGCGAGCGCCGCGGGCCACGCCGACGAACTGGCCGCCCGGGGCAGGGCCCACGAGCGCCACCTGGAACACCTGGCCCGCGACCTCCTCGCCGGCTCGAGCCCGGACGTGCTGCTGGCCTCTGTTCAACGGGCAGGGTGGCAGCCTCCGGTTTCGCTGACCGCGGTCCTGCTGCCCGCCGCCCAGGCCCGGCCTGCCTACCGCGCGCTCGACCCGAGCACCCTCGTCCTCGACGATCTGCCGGACGCCACCGGTGTGCTGCTCGTCCCCGATGCCGACCGATCACATCTCTTGCGGCAGCTGACCGACCGCACCGCCGTGGTCGGCCCGGCCAGGCCATGGACTCGTGCGTCCGCCTCGTACGCACGAGCCGTACGCGCGCGCTCCCTCTCCTCTGATATTCGCGACACCGAGGACCACCTGCCCGAGCTGGTGCTGAGCGCCGACGTGGACGCGTTCGCAGACCTGCGTGCCCGAGCCCTCGCACCGTTGCGGACCTTGCCTGTCGCGACCGCACGGCGGCTGGAGGAGACGTTGCGGGCGTGGCTGCTGCACCAGGGCAGGCGGGACGAGGTGGCGGCGGCGTTGTTCGTCCATCCCCAGACGGTCCGGTACCGGATGTCGCAGCTGCGGGAGCTCATTCCGGATCTCGCATCGCCACACCGGGTCCTTGAACTGACGCTGGCGGTCGGTCTTCGGGTCAGCTGACACGTACTTCGACCGTCCACGACCGCGTCCGTGAGCGGTCCAGGAATCGTGCCTCGTTCTCGGTGCCATCAGCTGGCTCATGCGGCCCGGGGAAGAGCGGTATTAGCCAGCTGAGACCGGGGGTTGATGTGAAGACCGGGCAAGGCCTCGGGAAGCCCGTCGGGGGGCGCTGTCTCTGAGAAGCGCGGTGGCGGATACGGCTCGACTGGATCCGGTGGACGATACGCACCGGCCCGCTCGTCGACGCGCTCATCGAGCATCTGGTCGGTGATCTGGGCCGTTATGCCCTGGAAAACGGCTTTCATATCGTCGTGGAGGGCGCTGTCCTGGCACGAACTGACCCACAGGCGCGCGGCGGGCTGCAGCTGGGTGACCGGCGGGGCGGCCAGGCCGGGTCACCAGGGGCCGGGGGACCGGGCCGCTCGCGCCGGGGACCACCGTGGTTCTGCGACGGCCCCGTGCCTCCCTTCCGACAGGTCAACCGGACGACCGACCGGGCCGGCCTGGCACACCGCGCGAGGGATGATGGGGATGGAATGACGGAACGTGAGGTCAGGAGCTTGCATGGCGAAGCGGGTTCACCGACCCCGTGAGGACGCGGAGTTCAATTTCATCCTCGGGATGAGCGGAGTTCCGGTCCTCGCGTACTTCACCGGGACATGGCCCAAGGCAATCGAGCCCTGCCGGGTGATGGACCTCGTCGTGGGTCGCATCGCCGACGACTACACGGGCCGCCTGACGGCCGTCCGCGCCGACATCACGCGTTGTCCGGCCGCAGCCGAGCGATTTGGGATCACCGGAGCCCCGTCCTACGTCCTGCTGCGGGAGGGAGCGGCGGTGGCGCACGGCACGGGGCCTATGACCATCGCCGAGGTACGGAAGTTCCTGGACGGCCACCTCTGAGCGGCCGCTGCGGCACGTGGCCGCGACGCCCGTCACGTCTCGTCTATCGGAGCTGCGCCGCCTGAGACACCTTGGGGCTGAGACACCCCCACAGGTCACAAAACCCCGTGGACGCGGTCCAGGCGAGCGCTGCGGGCCTGCCTCGGGCGGATGCCGCAGTGGACGCAGCGCAGCCGCCGGGCACTGGCGGAGGTGCGGCACGCCCCGCAGGGGACAATACGCCCGGAAGCCGTAGCGCTGCGCGAGGCGTTCGATCTGGCGGCCACCGGCCGGACCTCGGCCGCGGCCGACCGGGTGCAGCCGACCGGGTGCAGCGGGCGGCGAACGACCTCGGCGACCATGACACGGCGCTGAGGGGCTGGCTGCGGGAGCAGCAGGCCGCCTACCTGCACCTGGCCGACCGCGCCGCCGCCCAGCAGGTGCTGGCCAGTGCGTTGGATGACTACCAGTTCGTCCTGCGCCCCGTGAACGGAGCTGCTCTGGTACAGCTCAAAGCGGCCTGGCACAGGCGTGCGCCGCCGCGGAGTTCATGGCCGGCCACTACCGTGACGGCGTCAGCCTGCGGCTCGGGGGGCAGGCGCTGTTCGAGAGCGTGGTGTGGGGTGAGGAGGAGCGCCCCGACGACGCGGAGCGGGCCTGGGAGCGCCTGGGCTGCATCTCGGGTTCGCCAGCACGCCCGGAAAAGCAGTACGGCGCGGGCCCGGACAACCTGTGGGCGCTGTCACCGGCACGGCAGGCGGTGACCGAGCTGAAGACGGGATGTGTCACCGACACGATCGCGAAGAAGGACATCAACCAGCTCGGCGGCAGCGTCCGCTGGTTCAACGACCACAACCGGGAGGCGAAGGCCCTGCCCGTCATGCTGCACCCCAGCCGGTACAGCGAGAGCCAGGGCACCCCGCCGCAGGGTATGCGCATCGTGACACCGGCCAGGTTCGAGAAGCTGAAGGAAGCCGTGACGCAGTACGTGGCCGCGCTCGCCGCCAGCCCCGACCGCTGGCGAGACGAGCAGGCCGTCGGTGAGCAGTCGGCTCACCACAAGCTGAACGGTGACCGCTTCTTCTACACCTACGCCGAGCCGGTACGCCCCTCCTGACCGCTGCCGGCGTTGCGAACCGGCGGCGGCCTGCCGCTACGTCGGGCTGGCCGCCACCAGTTCACCGGAGCGCACGCGGATCACGCACAGGCCGTCCGAGGGGATGCCGACGGAGGGGATTTGTCAGCGGCGTCTGGTGAGCTGGCTGGTGCAGGACCGAGGATGCTTCCTACGGAGCGCGGGCCCCCGGCCCCGGCCCGCTACCCCCGTGATCACGGGTTTCCACAGGCCCCTGATGGTGCCGGCAGAGCTAGGGTGGCTCCGGCACCACCAGGACCTTCTTCATGTACCTTGCTCGGGGCTGGAGGCTGTCACGGTTCTCGGCCGTGTCCAGCCCCGGCCTGGACTTCTGGCTTCGCATCTGCAGGGGCTTGGTCGAGGTGGTCGACGAACCACTTCGGTCGGGTAGCCGGAGCGGGTTGCCCCGCTCCGGCCCCCTCAGAACCGGACGTGCCACTCGTCGCGGCATCCGGCTCAAGCGGGTCCCCAGAGCCTCGTTTTGTGGTCATGTTTGCTTGGTCCTTTTC
>NZ_JBQQBT010000024.1:0-96484 GCF_052245835.1 Streptomyces sp. 8N114
GGGCACCTCCCGGCCGGAGTCCCCCAGCCTCCGGCCGGGAGGTGCCCCCAGGGGAGCAGTTCCCTGCGCCCCTTACGGGGCGCGTCCCCGGCGCGTCCCCCTGCGCTGCGAAGCTTGGGCAGTCTGCGCCCTGGGGGGTACCCCCTGCTCGAAGAGCTTGGGGGAGCAGGGTGGGCAAGCGCAGCCACCAGGCCGGGTACGCAAGAGGCGCCGGACAAGCCCTCATGCCTGCCCGGCCCCGGGCCTCACGCCGACCCAGAGAGAGCCGCGGCCACCGCCGCGAGGTCCTGGTCCGAGGCCAGCCCGGCGTGGTAGAGCCGCAGTTCGGTCGCGCCGAGCGCGCGGGCATGTGCCGCGTCGTCGGCGAGGGTGTGCGGGCTGCCGCCCATGCCGGAAACGATGGTGAAGTTGGCGGCGAGCGTCGCACCGGGGCCGCCGTGCGCGGCGAACGGGCCCAGCGCGTCGCGGCGTTCGGCGCCGCCCGCGGGCCCGCCGGGGCAGGGGACGACGACCCCGTCGGCATGGCCCAGCACGTCGGCGGGCCGGGTGCCCGCGTTGGCGCCCGTACGGTGCGGGGCCGGGTCGGCGTGCAGGAGCACCCGGAAACGCTCGGGCGCCGCCTCCTGCCGTACCGCCGCGACCGCTTCGCGCTGGAGGCGGCTCGCCGCGGCGTCCCGCCACCCTGCGACGAGGGCCGCGGTCTCGGCGCCGAGCAGCCCCTCGACCGCCGCCCGCTCCCCCGCCCTGCCGCTCTCCCCGGGCGGGCCCGCGGCGCGCTCGCCCCGCCAGAGCGGCTCCAGGGCCCGCACCACACTGTCCCGCAACCGCTCGGGGTCACCGCCCAGGGTGGCGTAACCCTCCTCGCACACCTCGCAGAAGCACAGCGACATCAGCGCGGCTGAGGCACCGTCCAGCGGGACGCCGCCGGTCTTGTCGTGCGCGTGCAGGTGGGCGAGCCCGTACCAGCCGCAGGACTCCAGTTCGGTACCGCGGGTTCCGGTGCCGGGCCGTACGGCTGCCTCGGCGGCCAGCGCGACGGCGTAGGCCCGCACCTCGGGGCGCGCGATGCACGGGGCCCACGGATAGCGGTCGCCGTAGGCGTTGCGGACGCTGGTGTGCGGAAAGTCCTCGCCCAGCCGGGAGTTGTGGGCCAGGACCACCCAGGAGTGCACTTCCAGGCCCGCCTCGGTCAGTGCGCGGGCGGCCTCGGCGTACGGGCCGCCGGGATCCTCGCAGGCCACCCAGTCCTGTTGGTACGGCTGCGGGGCGCCGTGCTGCCAGCGGGCGGGGTCGGGCGGGTAGAGGACGGCCGAGTGCCGTGCCGTGACGACGCGGTGCCGGGGGTGACGCGGGGTGAGCGCGCGGGTGGAGTGGTAGGCCGAGGCGAGAGTGACCTGCTGGATGCCGAGCGCTGCGAGGCGGCCGGGTGCCTCGGGATCGCCGACCACGTCCCAGGGGTAGAGAAACGCCGCTGCCCGCATCAGCGCGCCCTCCCGGCCCGAGCCGAGGCAGTGCTGCCGGGCACGGCGCCGGCCAGCTCCAGGCCCCGCTCCAGCAGCGCGGCCAACTCCTCGACGTGCGCCGGCGCGGGGTCGGACAGCGGCGGGCGCACCCCGCCGACGTCCCAACCCCGCAGCCGCACCCCCGCCTTGACCAGCGAGACGGCGTAGCCGCGGCCCTGGTTACGGAGTTCGACGAACGGTACGTAGAAGCCGTCGAGCAGCTCCCGTACCGTCGCCTCGTCGCCCGTGGCGAGTGCCCGGTGGAATGCGAGGGCGATCTCGGGCGCGAAGCAGAAGACGGCGGAGGAGTAGAGGGAGACGCCGAGGCCCCGGTAGGCGAGCCCGGTCAGCTCGGCGGTGGGCAGTCCGTTGAAGTACCGGAAGTCTTCCTCCAGGCCCGCGCATCGGACAGCGGTGATGATGCGCTGCATCAGGTCAGGGTCGCCGTGGCCGTCCTTGAGGCCGATGATGCGCGGGTGCCGGGCGAGGCGTACGACGGCCTCGGGCGTGAAGAGAGCGTTGTCGCGCTGATAGACGATGGTGGGCAGCGAGGTGGCCTCCGCCAGCTCCGTGTAGTGCCGCACCAGCCCGTCCTGGTCGGCCAGAACGAGGTACGGCGGCATCGCCAGCAGCCCGTCGGCGCCTGCGGCTTCGGCCCGGCGGGCGAAGTCCTGGGCGAGCGCGGGCCCGTAGCCGGCGCCCGCCACCACCGGCACCCTGCCGTCCGCCTCCGCCACGGCCGCGGCCACGCAGGCGCCGAACTCCTCCGGCGCGAGCGCGTGGAACTCACCGGTGCCGCAGCACGCGAAGACGGCCCCCGCGCCCGCCGCCACCCCGCGCCGCACATGCGCGCGGAAGGCGTCGAGGTCGAGGGAGCCGTCGGGGGCGAACGCCGTCACGGGGAAGAAGAGCAGCCCGTCGAGCCGCTCGGCGAGTGCCGGTCCGGAGGACGGGGAGGACGGGGACGAGGGCATACGGAGCTCCTTGCGAGCTGGGACGGGCGGGCAGATGCGCCCTCCAGTCGTGCACTCTTCTGATATACGTCCATACTCCTGAACGCTGGTCACGCTAAGGCAGCGGCGCGCCACCGGTCAAGGTCGAACCGCCGGGCCAGGGTCGCAACTTGGCCTCACACGAAGAGCCCACGACCCGACGCTCGGCTCTCTTGACGGGCCTGAGGGCACTTCATAGCGTCTCCCTATATATGAATCACGTCCATGAATGGAGACCGCCGCCATGTCCGAGAGCCCCTCGGCCGAGCCCGCCGACCGCACCGTGCTGCTCACCGGCGCCGCCGGCGGCCTCGGCACCCTGATGCGCGGACTGCTGCCCTCCTACGGCTACACACTGCGGCTGTTGGACATGCGCCCCGTCGACGGCGAGCCGGAAGCCCTCGTACTGGACCTGAGCACCGCGGACAGCGAAGCACTGCGCGCGGCCGTGCGCGGCGTGGACGCGATCATCCATCTCGCGGGCATCTCGCTGGAGTCCACGTTCGACAAGATCCTCGACGCCAACATCCGGGGCACGTACGCGCTTTATGAGGCGGCGCGCGCCGAGGGCGTACGCCGTATCGTCTTCGCCTCCTCCAACCATGCGGTCGGCTTCACCCCGGTACCCGGGGACGGCAAGGGCGCGGCCGGTGAGGGTGGGGCCGCGTTGATCCCCGTGGACACCCCGCGTCGCCCCGACACCTTCTACGGCCTCTCCAAGTGCTTCGGCGAGGACCTCGCACAGCTCTACTGGGACCTGCACGGCATCGAGACCGTCTCCGTCCGCATCGGCTCCTGCTTCCCCGAACCGACATCCGTGCGAATGCTCTCGGTCTGGCTCAGCCCCGCCGACGGCGCCCGCCTCTTCCACGCGGCACTGACCGCCGAGCACGTCGGCCACACCGTCGTCCACGGCTCCTCCGCCAACACCCGGCTGTGGTGGGACCTCAGCTCGGCCCGAGCCCTGGGCTACGAACCGCGCGACGACTCGGAGCCGTACGCGGCGAAACTCATCGCGGAGCACGGGGAGTTGGACCCCGCCCGGCCCGACCAGGCGTACCTGGGCGGCCACTTCTGCACGCAGCCGCCGATGTGGCCACACTGAGGGAGAGCTGAAGGGGGTACCGGGAAGGCCGGACCCAGCAGGCATCATGGGGCCGCAACCGATCAGCCACGGGGAGGCTCCACCCATGCTCGCCACACCGCTCGCTCACCTCGCTCCGCTCACCCAGCTCGCCGACTCCGAATCGGACAACTCCGGCTCCGGCGTGCTCTCCGACTTGGCGCACTCGGGTGTGCTGAGCTGGATCGTCCTCGGCCTGGTCGCGGGCACGGTGGCCAAGGTCCTGCTGCCCGGCCGCGATCCGGGCGGACTGGTGGGCACCGTCCTCATCGGCATCGCCGGCGCCTTCATCGGCGGCTGGCTCTCCGCAACCTTCCTTGACCGCCCGATAGCCAACAACGTCGTCGACCCCGGCCTCTGGGTCGCCGCCATCGCCGGCTCCCTCGTCCTGCTGATCGTCTACCGCCTGCTGTTCGGTCACTCCCGCGAGCGCCGCTGATTGCGGGGCGACTTCGCCTCTCCCCGGCCGGCGGGGACGGGGGTTCGGGGGGTGAGGCGGGTGGGTGGTAGAAACGCGGAGGTATACATCCACCGCGTGAAAGGAGGCGCCATGTCGTCCAAGCGTCGGCGCAAGAAGAAGGCTCGTCGCAACAACGCGGCCAACCACGGCCGTCGGCCTCAGTCCTGAGTGCGGCTCCCCGCGTGCCGCACGGCACGCGGGGAGCCCGCAGGCGCCCCCCGCCGAGCCGCGCGCCGCAACGCGGCTGCGCGCCCCGTATCCTCCCGGCGCCCGGCCTCGTTAGCGGGCCGTGAGCACTCGAATCTCCAACCGGCACCTCGTCCGCACCGCCATGGCCGCAGCCGCTCTGGCCGTGCCGCTGCTGGCCGCACAGACCGCGCCTGCCGTCGGCGCCGCGAGCGCCACCCCGGACGGCAGCCACAAGGGCGACCGCAAGACCCAGGGCGTCTTTCTGTCCATCTCCGGCTCCGGGAAGGCGTCGATCCGGGGCCTTCTGCTCCAGTGCGAGCCCACCCCGCGCGGGCGCCACCCGAAGGCCGCCGAGGCGTGCGCCGCGCTCGACAAGGCGCACGGCAATCTCGCCGCACTGCCCCGCAAGCGCGGCAACTGCACCAAGCAGTACGCCCCGGTGACCGTCGCCGCACACGGCAGCCACCGGAAGCAGGCCGTCAACTGGAAGAAGACGTTCCCCAACGCCTGCGCCATGCGCCTCGCGACGGGCCCCGTCTTCGACTTCTGACCTTCCCCGGTGGATGCCGGGCGCCGCAGGGCTCTACAGCGCCGCGGCGCCCGGCTTCACCATGCCGCGCACCGTGCGCGAGTCGACGTACTCGCCGAGCGCCGTCATCTCCCATTCGCCGGTGAACTGGCGGACGAACTTGGCCATCAGGACGCCCGTCCGTGGCTCGGACTGGGTCAGGTCGAAGCGGACCAGTTCCCCGCCGGAGGCGTCGAGCAGGCGGCAGTACGCCTTGGCGACGTCCGTGAACTTCTGGCCCGAGAAAGAGTTCACGGTGAAGACCAGCCCCGTCACCTGGGGCGGGAGGTCGCCGAGGTGGACGGTGATCACCTCGTCGTCCCCGGCGCCCTCGCCCGTGAGGTTGTCACCGGAGTGCTGGATGACGCCGCCCAGGATGGCCAGCTTGCCGAAGTAGCAGGAGTCGATCTTCTTGCGGTTGGCGTCGTAGGCGATCACCGAGGCGTCGAGGTCGATGTCCTTGGCCGGCCTGCCCGCGCGGAAGACCGGCTCCCAGCCGAGCCCCATACGAACCGTGGTGAGCAGCGGCTGCCCTCCCTTGACCAGCGAGACCGTCTGGTTCTTCTGGAGGCTGACCCGGCCCTTGTCCAGGTTGATCTTCCCCGCCCCCGCGCCCGCCCCGGCAGGAGCCGCCGGGGCGGCAGGTGCGGACGGGGCCGAGGGGGCCGAGGGGGCTGAGGGGGCCGAGGGCGCGGCAGGGGCGGCGGGGGCGGCCACCGGGGGCGCGGGCGGTGCTGCGGGCGCCGCCGGGGCAGTCGGCGTCGGCGGGGCGGCGGGCTCGTCCACGTTCACGCCGAAGTCGGAGGCGATACCGCCCAGCCCGTTGGCGTACCCCTGCCCGACGGCCCGCACCTTCCAGGCGCCGTTCCTGCGGTAGACCTCCACCACCAGCAGGGCCGTCTCGGCGCCCAGTTGCGGCGGGGTGAAGGTGGCGAGCACCGCGCCGGTCGCGGCGTCGCGGACCGTGGCGGTGGGCTCGGTCCCGGCGAAGGTGGCCCCGGGAGCGTCGAGGCTCGCGGTGACGACGACCTTGTCGATCTCGGCGGGCACCGCGCCGGTCTCCACGGTGATGGTGTCGGCGGCGCCGCTGCTGTGCGTCACGCCGGGAGCGGTGGGCTGGTTGTAGAACACGAAGTCGTCGTCCGAGCGGACCTTGCCCTCCGGGCTCAGCAGCAGTGCCGAGACGTCGAGCTTGCTGGGTGCGGTTACGTCCACCGCCACGCGCGGCGCGGCCAGCGGCAGATTGGAGCCGGGAGTCATTGCGGTCATGCCGGGGGTAACGACTGGCCTGGCTTTGCGGTTCCTTTGCCGTGATCAGGGATTCCCCGGTGGTCCGGGTTCCGCCGTGAAGATCAGGGCGCTCACCGCACCGGGGGCACCTCCCGGCCGAAGGCTGTGGGAGAGGAATGGCCGCGTACGAGCCAGGTAAACGGATCGGTCTACTCGTCCGGGGAGTACAGTGCAGTAGACAGGTCTGTTTACTGCAAGCATGCGATGGGGCCGATGCGCGGGTCCGTCGGCCGAAGGGAGCCGGGAGGCAGTGGATACGGAGACGAAGACAGGGCCGAAGCCGGCAGCCGCGGGGGCGTCGGAGGAACTGACCCCCGGCGCGCGGAAGATCCTGGACGCGGCGAGTGCCCTCTTCTACGAACGCGGCATCACGGCCGTCGGTGTGGACCTGATCGCCAAGGAGGCGGGCACCACCAAGAAGACCCTCTACGACCGGTTCGGCGGCAAGGACGCGCTGATCACCGCGTATCTGCACGAACGCGACCTGCGCTGGCGCGCCTGGCTGACCTCCTGGGTGGACACGCACGCTGCGGACACCCGGGGCGGCGAACAACTTCTGGCCACCTTCGACGCGCTCGCGGAGTGGACGCGGCAGCACAACCCGCGCGGCTGCGGCTTCGTGAACGCCGCCGCCGAACTGCCCGACCCCGCACACCCGGGGCGCCGCGTGATCACCGAACAGAAACGCTGGCTGCACGGCTATCTGTACGAGCTCTCCGGCGCAGCCGGCGCGGCCGATCCCGGTCGGCTGGCCGACGAACTGGCCCTGCTGCACGAAGGTGCCGTGGTGCTGCGCGGCCTGTCGGTCGTCGACGACCCGGTCGGCACGGCACGGGCGCTGGCCGAGCAGGCGCTGGAGCGCGCGGCCATCCGCCCGCGCGCCCCTCAGTAGTTCCGGTGAGGGGGTGCCCCGGCCCGTCGCCGGCGGAGCCCGAGGTGGCGTCACCGCAGGGGCTGGCGCAGCCTGGAGGTATGAGCGCGCTCGTCGTCGTCCACCCTCCCGCTCCCGGCGGCGGTCGCCGCGTCACCGTGCGTGGCGAGACGCTGGGGACGGCCTACGGCCTGACCGACCTGATCGAGTACCTTGGCCGCGCGGGCCTGGACATCGCCACCGTCGATCTCTACGACGAGTCGGTCATCGAGTGGCAGGGCGGCAATCACCTGGTCTGGGGCCCCGAGGCGGAGTGACCACCGCGCCTGGCGGGCAGCAGTGCGTACAGGCGGCACGGGGAGGCAGGAATGCGCGCGGGCGAGGACAGGGGCGGCGACGGACGGGCAGCCGACGGCCAGGACTTCCCCTGGCTGTGGCTGCTGCCAGGACTACTGGTGCTGGTGGGGCTCCTGCTGTGGGGAATCGTGGTCTATCCCCACCTACCGGCGAAGGTGCCGCAGCACATCGGCGGCGACGGCATCGACAGATACGCGGACAAGTCCGTCGGCACCGTCTTCATCCCCGTCTTCGTCCATGCGGGCACGCTGGCGCTGCTGGCCGGGACGGCTTTCGCCACACTGCGCATCACGCCGATGTCCGAACTCCGGCCGGGGCAGCAGGTATCGAGCCTGGTCAACCGGCCGAAGACCCCGGAGGGCGCCCGGCGCGGCGCCCGTGCGCAGCTCGTCCTGGCGTGCTGCGTGGGCCTGACGCTGGCCGTCACCTGCACGGTGATGTGGAGCACCTCGCCACAGGAGAAGGGCGAACAGCTGACCGGGACGCTCGTACTGGCCCTGCTGCCGCTCGCCCTCGGCACGCTCGCCCTGCTGGCGACGGCCCTCCGGGACCGGGCGCCGGGCACCGGCCGGGAGCGGCCTACCGCCGGCTGACCGGCTCCGTCTCCCTCTGCGCCTGCAGCTTCCGCAGGTCGCGGCTGGTGGAGATCAGCTCATCGGCCTCCTGCTCCGTGCTGACCATGGGCTGCGAGCCGTGCAGCGGGACCCCCGCGGTCTCCGGCATGAACCGGACGACCAGCAGACCGATCAGCCCGCTGACGATCAGATAGCCGCCGGGCACCAGGTCGTTGTGCGTGAGGCCGACGAGCCCCTCGGTGGCCAGCGGCGTGGTACCGCCGAAGGCGGCGACGGAGAAGTTGAAGCCGATGCCCATCGCGGCGTAGCGCACGCTCGTGGGGAAGAGCGCGGGCAGGGTTGCCGCCGACGGCGCGGCGAACCCGGCCAGCAGCGTGGCCAGGATCAGCACGCCGAGCCCGGGCAGCACCCAGCCGTCCGAGCGGATCAGGGTGAAGGCGGGGACAGCCAGCACGATCTGCCCGATGGCCGCCCAGCGATAGACCGGTCGCCTACCGACGTGGTCGCTCAGCCGGCCGATGAAGGTGATGAGCACCACCACCCACACCATGCCGATCAGCACCAGCGCATCGGAAGTGGTGGCCGCCCGGCCCAGCACTTCGGTTTGATAGGTCGGCAGATAGCCGGTGACCATGTAGTTGGTCACGTTGTAGAGCAGCACCAGCCCGATGCAGACGAGCAGCGGCTCCCGGTGCCGGCGCAGGATGGTACGGAACTCGTGCCGCTCCGCCTCCCGTTCGGCGACCGCCTGCTCGTGCTCGTCCAGCTGCTGCTGGAAGGCCGGGGACTCCTCCAGCTTGAGCCGCATGTACAGGCCGATCAGCCCCAGCGGTCCGGCGATCAGGAACGGGACGCGCCACCCCCAGGTGAGCATCTGGCTGTCGGTGAGCGCCATGTTGAGCACCGTGACGAGGGCCGAGCCGAGGGCATAACCGACGAACGTCCCGAAATCCAGCCAGCTGCCCAGGAATCCGCGCCGGCGGTCGGGCGAGAACTCCGCGATGAAGGTGGTGGCACCGCCGTACTCACCGCCGGTGGAGAAGCCCTGCAGCATCCGCGCGACGAGCAGCAGGATCGGCGCCGCGATCCCGATGGTGGCGTAGCTGGGGATGAAGCCGATCAGGAAGGTGCCGAACGCCATCAGGATCATCGTCGCGGCGAGCACCTTCTGCCGCCCCAGCTTGTCGCCGAGCGGCCCGAAGAAGAGCCCGCCCAGTGGACGGACGACGAAAGCCGCGGCGAAGGTCGCGAAGGAGGCCAGCAGTTGTGCCGCGTCGGAGGCGCCCGGGTAGAAGACCTTGCCGATGGTGGCGGCCAGATAGCTGTAGACGCCGAAGTCGAACCACTCCATGCAGTTGCCGAGCGCGGAGGCCGTGACCGCCCGCTTGAGCATGGGCTCCTCGACGACCTGCACGTCCTCCTTGGCGAAGGGGCGGCCTTTGCGGCGCAGCCTGTGCTCCAGTTCGTCCCGCACCTGGCGGGGCAGCTCGGCGACCGCCTGCGGTACGTGCCGGGCCACCACCTTGCCGCCCGGCCGGCGCTTGGGACTCTCTGTCACGTCGGCGTTCACACCCTTGTTCCGTATACCCGAAAGGCCGGATCTGCTCGACCGTACGGAACGGCCGCAGCGGATCCCGGCAGCGGGTTACCGGACTCGCCGCGGCTCACACTGAGCCCGGCCGTCAATGTTCGGCGGTCTCATTCCGGCGGCAGCGCGCCGTTGCGGGTTGAGGCAGTCGGCCGTATATGGGTGTGCTGTGGCTGGTCGCGCCGTTCCCCGCGCCCCTTCGGGGCGCGCGTTCGTTTTCGGCGCGCCCCTTGGGGGCGCGCTCAGCGGGAGCGGGCCTTGAAGGCGGCCTTGCGGGCTTCCTTGGCGACGCGCTTGTCCGGATGCACCCGGCCCATGGTCTCCAGCACATCGCCGGTGGCGGGGTGCTCCACCCGCCACGCCTTGTCGAAGAACCCCGCGTGCTGATCGACCAGATCCCGCACCAGCTCGCGCAGCTCGTCCGGTTCGCCGGCCGTCGCGACCTGCGCGGCGATGGTGTCGATGGTCAGCCAGAACACCATCTCCTCGTCCGGCTGCGGCACATCCCCGGCGCCGCGCTCGGCGAGCCAGACCCGGGCGAGCCCGCCCAACTGCCGGTCCTCCAGCACCTCGCGCAGCGCGGGCTCGGCCTCGGGCCCGGCGAGCGAGAGGGCCTGCTGGCAGGCGAGACGGCGGACCGGCGCCGCCTCGTCACCGCCGCGGGCCGCCGCCAACAGCTCGCGCGCGGCAGCCAATGTGCCGCCGTCCCCGGCCGCGCCGTCGGCGGCGGCGCGGGCCGCGAACCACGTCTCGATCTCGCTGCGTGCGTTCTCCTCCGTGTAGACCGGCAGGGCGGCAAGCAGCTGTTCCGCCTTCGCACCGGCGAGGTCGCCGACAGCGGGTACGTGCAGGCCCGCTTCCCGCATCCGTTCGCGTACGCCGTACAGGCCGAGCGGGGTGAGCCGCACCATGCCGTACCGGGAAACGTCCTCCTCGTCGAGGTCGGCGCCCAACTCCTCCGCGCCGGAGGCACCTTCGCCCCCCTCGCCGTCGGCGGCCTCGCGGGTGAGGGCCTCGTCCACCGGCTGGTAGGCGACCAGCCCGGTCGGCTCCAGCATCCGGAACTGCTCGTCCAGCCGCATCATCGCGGTCGAGACCTCTTCCAGCACCTCGTCGGTGGGCTCGTCCATGCCTTCGGGCACGGTCATCGAGGCGGCCAGCACGGGCAGCGGCACCATCGAGCCGGCGGCGACGGCAGGATCGGTGGCGGTGAGCAGATAGAGGTTGCCGAGGGCGCTGTCGAGCGCTTCGGTCTCCTCCTCCGGGTTCCAGTCCATGGCGTCGAGGTCGATGGCGTCCGGGTCGATCTCGCCGTCCTCGCCGATGGCGCCCTCGATACCGCCCAGCAGCTCCTCGAAGCTCGGTGTGGCCGCGTCGGCGAGGACCGTCTCCAGGCCGGTACGCCACAGTTCGAGGATCTCGCCCGGGGCGGGTACGGAGGCTCCGGGGTCGCCGGTCAGGCCGCCCAGTTCCGCGTCCGGCGTCGCCACGCCCACCGGTTCGTCGCTGCCGACGGAGGTCTCGTCACCGGCCGCGCCGTCTCCCGCCCCGTCCGTGCCGTCCTCGTCGACGATCAACAGCCCGGTGTCGACCGCGAAATTCCACGCGTCGGCGGCGAGCGCCGGGGCCTCCTCATCACCCGACAGGCCCAGGTGTACGGCGGCCTCCTTCAACTGCTCGGAGAGGAGTTCACCGCCCGCTCCCACCGGAATGCCCGCGCCCGCGGGTCCGCCGGAGCGCGCCCAGCGGGTGAGCTCCACAGCGCGCGCCAGGATCGGTGCGGCCAGCGCGTCCCGCGCCAGTTCGGCATCGGAGGGCAGCCGTACGGGCGGCAGGGTGGGACGGTCGTCACCGGTCATCTGCGGGTTCATCTCCTACGGGTCCTACGGATTGCCGGACGGTGCGAGGACCCAGCGTAATCGGGTTCTGTCCCCGGGTGCCCGAATCGTGCACCGGCCATGTAACGGAGAGGTGGCCGGGAAGTGATCGCCTGCCCCCCAACGCTGTCACGACCTTGACAACTGCCGTTGGCCCGCCATGCTTTACGCGCGTAGAGAATGCCCCACGTTGTGAGTGCCCGCGTGGCGCATGCCCGCGTAGAGACGTCAGTGTTCCCCCACGTACTTCGGAGGCCCTCCGTGCCGTCCCCTTCGTCGTCCCGCTCGCTGTCCCGGCTGACCCGTAGCGCGACGCTCACCGTCGCCGCCGTCTGCTGCACACTGCTCGTCCTGCCCGCGTCGCCGGGCGCCGCGGCACCGTTCTCCGCCGCGGATTCCGCAGCCTCGCCGCGTATCCACGACATCCAGGGCAGAACCCGGCTGTCCCCGTTCGCCGGGCAGCAGGTCGCCGACGTCCCCGGAATCGTCACCGCCGTACGCGACTTCGGCGAGACGCGTGGCTTCTGGCTCCAGGACCCGCGCCCCGACCAGGACGGGGCCACCAGCGAGGGGATCTTCGTCTACACCGGGAAGAAAAGCCCCGGCGTCTCGGCCGGGGACGCGCTCCGTGTGAGCGGGAAGGTCCAGGAGTACTACCCCGGCGGCAAGGACGCGGGCAGCCAGTCGGTCACCGAACTGACCGACGCGTCCTGGAAGACAGCGGACAGCGTCTCGCGCGGCAAGCTCCCGGGCGCGATACAGCTCTCCGAGCGCTCGATACCCGAGGCGTACGCGCCCGACGCGGACGGCGACAGCATCGAGAGCCGTACGCTGCGGCCGAACCGGTACGCGCTGGACCGCTACGAGTCGCTGGAGGGCATGCGGGTCTCCGTCCGCGACGTACGGGTCACCGGCCCCACCTCCCGCTACCACGACCTGTGGGTGACCACCGACCCGAAGCAGAACCCCACCCCGCGCGGCGGCACCCTCTACGGCTCCTACGCGGACCAGAACGGCGCCCGCATGAAGGTTTCCTCGCTGCTCCCGCTGGACGAGCGCCCCTTCCCCAGGGCCGATGTGGGCGACGAATTGCGCGGCAGCACCGAAGGCCCGCTGGACTTCGAGCAGTTCGGCGGCTACACGCTCCGCGCCACCACGCTCGGCGAGCACCGGGACAACGAACTGAAGCGCGAGCGGACCCGTAAGCAGCGTCAGGACGAACTGGCAGTGGCGACGTACAACGTCGAGAACCTCTCCCCCAAGACCGAGCCCGCCAAGTTCGAGCAACTGGCCGAAGGGTTGGTCACCAACCTCTCCTCGCCCGACATCGTCACCGTCGAGGAGGTCCAGGACAACACCGGTCCGGACGACGACGGCACCGTCGCCGCCGACAAGACGCTGAAAATGCTGACCGAGGCGGTCAAGAAGGCCGGCGGCCCCTCCTACAAGTGGCGCCAGATCGACCCGGCGGACAAGGCCGACGGGGGGCAGCCCGGCGGCAACATACGCGTCGCGTTCCTCTACAACCCCGAGCGCGTCTCCTTCACCGACCGCCCCGGCGGCGACACCACCGCCCCGGTGAAGGTGCAGGACAAGGGCGGCAAGCCCGCGCTGTCCGTCTCGCCGGGCCGGATCGCGCCGCAGGACGAAGCATGGAAGGCCAGTCGCAAGCCGCTGGCGGGTGAGTTCCGCTTCCAAGGCCGTACGGTCTTCGTGGTCGCCAACCACTTCAGTTCCAAGGGCGGCGGCGATCTGGACGGCGACCAGCCCATGGAGGGCCGCTTCCAGCCGCCCGTCCGGCACTCGGAGCCGCAGCGCGTCGAACAGGCCAAGCTGCTGAACGGCTTCGTGCGGGACATCCGGGACATCGACCCGAACGCCCTGGTCGTCGCGGGCGGCGACTTCAACGACTTCCCGTTCTCGCCCTCGCTGAAGGCCCTGCGCTCCGGCAAGGCGCTGACCAGCCCCATGGACCGGCTGCCCGGGAACGAGCGCTACGGCTACGTCTTCAACGGCAACTCCCAGGCCCTGGACCACCTGCTGACCAGCCCGGGCGCCGGCCGCCCCGACTACGACATCGTCCACATCAACGCCGAGTTCACCGACCAGACCAGCGACCACGACCCATCGGTGGTCCGCATCCGCCGGTAGCCTCCGGCGGGTCGGCCGAACGTTGCGGTTGCGCCCAGTCGAGTATTCCGCCGGACACTCGCGATCGTGGTTCCCCGCCGTTGCGGCGGGAAAGGTTTGGCCCCGAACTGGCAACGGCGGGACGGCGTCAGGGGCGACCAGGCGGGCCGTACTGCGGCGGCGCCGGGGGCCGGCCGTACGGAGGAGCGGGCTGCCCCGGCCCCCCGTAAGGGTTCGGCACCCCGGAGCCGGCGCCGGGCCCCGCGCCAGGGCGCCCCGCGAGGGGGCGCCCCGCGCCGGGCCCTCCCACGCCGGAGGCGCCCGTGAGGTCCCGCACCAGCAGCGTCGCCCCCGCGACAGCACCCGGCATCAGCGGAACGGCCAGCAGCGGCACCAGGAAGGCCAGCGCCAAGGGCGCCCCGAAGCCCAGCGCCAGGGCCTTCCGCTGCCGCAGCATCACCAGCCGCTCCTTCACCGGGACACCCCGGCGTTGCAGTCCGACCGAGGCGAGCTCCACCGTGAGGAAGAAACCGGAGACGCAGATGCCGAGCACCGGAACGACGGTCTGGCCGATGAACGGGACGAAGCCGAGCAAGAACAGCGGAATGGTGAACAGCAGCGTCCGGAAGAGGACGTAGACGCTGTCGCACAACGCGATCCACAGCTCCCGCCACAGGGGGTGGTCGACGGTGCCCTCGGGCAGCCCGCCCTCGCTCTCCTCCAGCTTCTCCGACAGCTTCTCGTAGAAGGGCTCGCCGATCAGCAGCGCGACGGCGGCGAAGGTCACCACGGCCAGCATCAGCACACCGACCCACAGCATGACCGCGAAGACGCCACGGGTCAGTGCCCGGCCGGTCGAGCCCCAGTCGTCGGCGAAGGGAGTGGCCCAGGTGGCGATGTCGTCGGCGTAGAAGCCCAACGCGGTGAGGGCCGCCGCATAGAGGACGAGGGTGATCAGCGCGGGCAACAGCCCGAACCCGAACCATCGTCCGTGGGCGAGCACCCACTGCTGTCCCCGCCCCAAATACCGCAGTCCGGCCCCGAGATCACGCATGCCCGCAAGCCTATGGCCTACGGGCATGTGTGCGGGACAGCGGGCTACCGCTGCCGTCCCCATCGGTGCTCAGTTGTGACTGTGCAGCGCCTCGTTCAGGCCGCCCCAGGAGCCGCTGCGCTGCAGGGCTTCGACGGCGCCGGTGACCGAGTTGCGGCGGAAGAGCAGATTGGTGGCGCCGGAGAGCTCCAGCGCCTTGACGATCTCTCCGTCCGGGAGGGTGACGCGGGTACCGGCCGTGACGTAGAGCCCGGCCTCCACCACGGAGTCGTCACCGAGCGAGATACCGATGCCCGCCTCGGCGCCGATCAGGCAGCGCTCGCCGATGGAGATGACCTGCTTGCCACCGCCGGAGAGGGTGCCCATGATCGAGGCGCCGCCACCGAGGTCGGTGCCGTCACCGAGGACGACGCCCGCACTGATCCGGCCCTCGACCATGGAGGTGCCCAGGGTGCCGGCGTTGAAGTTGCAGAAGCCCTCGTGCATCACCGTGGTGCCCTCGGCCAGGTGCGCACCCAGCCGGACCCGGTCGGCGTCCCCGATGCGCACGCCCGTGGGTACGACGTAATCGGTCATCCGCGGGAACTTGTCCACGCTGGTCACGTTCAGGTACGCACCCGAGGCCCGGGCGGCCAGGCGGACCTCTTCGACCTGGTCCACCGGCACGGGGCCGAGGTTGGTCCAGGCGACGTTGGCCAGGTGGGCGAACTGTCCTTCGAGGCTGAGGCCGTGCGGCTCGACCAGCCGGTGGCTGAGCAGATGGAGCCGCAGATAGACGTCGTGCGCGTCCAGGGGCTTGTCGTCCAGGGAGGAGATGACCGTACGGACGGCCACGACCTCGACCCCGCGGCGGGGGTCTTCGCCGAGGGCCTGCGGCGCGCTCTCGCCGAGCAGCTCCGCGGCGCGCTCGGCGCTCAGCCGCTCGCTTCCGGCGGGGCCGGGCTCGGCGACGAGCTGCGGCTGCGGAAACCAGGTGTCCAGGACAGTGCCGTCGGCAGCGACGGTGGCGAGCCCGGCGGCGACGGCGCCGGTGGTGCTGGGAGAGGTGGGTGCTTCGGTCATACCTCGAACGCTATCCGGACTCGGCCCGCGATGACGAACCGGTCCACAGGTCGAGCGGTCACCGGGAGGGCGCTACGAACGGTCACTGTCCGTGCCCGCGCCGGGGTCGCCGATCACCCGGGCGAGCGCCGAGCGGACCTCCCCCCGGTCGAAGGGCCGGTCGGTGAGCAGGAACTGCAGCAGCAGTCCGTCGATGAGTGCTGCCAGCGCCCGCGCGGTGGCGGGGTCGGCGGTGTGACGGCCGACCACCTCGACCCACTCGTCGATCCAGGCCGCCGCGACCGGCTGGACGGGCGGGCGGCGCAGCGCGGCCAGATACAGCTCGTACTCCAGCCGGATCCGCCCGTGCGCACCCGAGGCGTACTCCTCCAGAATCCGCGTCAGCGCGTCCAGCAGCGGCTCGTCGCCCGCCAGTTCCCTGTCCCAGCTCTCGATCGCGGACTGCGGTCCGCAGGTGACCTGCTCCAGCGCCGCGACGAGCAGATCGTCCAGGCTCGCGAAGTGGTACGTCGTGGAGCCGAGCGGCACATCGGCCTCGGCCGCGACCGCGCGGTGGCTGAGGGCCGCGATGCCCTTCAGCTCCACGATGCGGATCGCGGCGTCGATGATGCGCTGCCGGCGTTCGGGGTCGTATCGCCGCCCCATCAGTGCGCTCCTCCCAGGTTGAGGACGACCACCCCGCAGATCACCAGCAGCAGGCCGAGGATCTTCGCGGCGGTGACCGCCTCGCCGATGAACACCATGCCGATCAGTGCGATGGCCGCTGTCCCGGCGCCGGACCAGATGGCATAGGCGGTCCCTACGGACATGCTCTTGAGGGTCTGCGCGAGCAGGACGAACGCCACCAGATAGCCGACCGCCGTGACCAGCGAGGGCACCAGTCTGCTGAAGCCGTCGCTGTATTTCATCGAGGTCGTCCCCAGCACCTCGGCCAGTATTGCCCCGGCCAGCATCACATACGCCATACGTACGAGCGTACACAACGTTGCGTACGGCCGTACACACGATTTTCCGCGCATGCGAACGGCCGCGTACCCAGGGGGTACGCGGCCGTTGCTGACGTACGGAAACGGGTGCGGGAGCTCTCAGACGTTGAAGCCCAGCGCCCGCAGCTGCTCGCGGCCGTCGTCGGTGATCTTGTCGGGACCCCACGGGGGCATCCAGACCCAGTTGATCTTCAGTTCGTTGACGATGCCCTCGGTGGCGGACTGTGCCTGGTCCTCGATGACGTCGGTCAGCGGACAGGCAGCCGAGGTGAGCGTCATATCGATGGTCGCGCTGTTCGCGTCATCGACGTGGATTCCGTAGATCAGGCCGAGGTTGACGACGTCGATGCCCAGCTCAGGGTCGACGACGTCCATGAGCGCCTCGCGGACCTCTTCCTCGCTCGCGGGCTTGGTGGTCATCTCCGTCATGCGGTCTTCTCCTTGGCCGAGTCGGCTTCGGTCCCCAGCGCCTGCGCCGTCGCGTCCTTCCAGGCCATCCAGCTCAGGAGGGCACACTTCACGCGCGCGGGGTATTTCGAGACCCCGGCGAACGCCACGGCGTCCTCCAGCAGGTCCTCCATCGTGTCGTCCGGCTCCAGCTGGCCCTTGGACTGCATCAGCTCCAGGAAGGTCTCCTGGATCCTGCGGGCCTCGGCCAGTTCCTTGCCGACCAGCAGCTCGTTCAGCACCGAGGCACTGGCCTGGCTGATGGAACAGCCCTGGCCCTCGTACGACACGTCCTCGATGGTGTCGCCGTCGTATCGCACACGCAAGGTGATCTCGTCACCGCACGTCGGGTTGACGTGGTGCACCTCGGCGTCGCCGTCGCGCAGCCCACGTCCGTGCGGATGCTTGTAGTGGTCCAGGATCACTTCCTGGTACATCGAGTCCAGCTTCACCGACAGCCCCTAAGCGAAGAAATTCCGTACGTGCTCCAGCCCGTCCGCCAGGGCGTCCACCTCGGCGGGCGTGGAGTACAGATAGAACGACGCTCGCGTTGTCGCAGGAATTCCGTACCGCAGGCAGACGGGGCGGGCGCAGTGGTGGCCGACGCGCACCGCGATGCCCTGCTCGTCCAGGACCTGCCCCACGTCGTGCGGGTGGATGTCACCCAGCGTGAACGAGATCGTCGCACCGCGGTCCTCGGCCGTGGCGGGGCCGATGATCCGCAGGTCCGGGATCTCCTGGAGCCGGCGCACCGCGTACTCCGTCAGCGCGTGCTCGTGCTGCTGGATGCGGTCCATGCCGATCGCGGTCAGATAGTCCACCGCGGCACCCAGCCCGACGGCCTGGGCGACCGGCGGAGTGCCTGCCTCGAACTTGTGCGGCGCCGGAGCGTACGTCGACGCGTGCATCGTGACGGTCTCGATCATCTCGCCGCCGCCGAGGAACGGCGGCAGGTCGTTGAGCAGCTCCTGGCGCCCCCACAGCACACCGATGCCGGTGGGGCCGCACATCTTGTGCCCCGTGAAGGCGACGAAGTCGGCCTGCAGCGCCTGCACGTCCAGCACCATGTGCGGGGCTGCCTGCGAGGCGTCCACCACGACCAGCGCGCCCACCTCCTGGGCCCGCCGCACGATGTCCTCGACGGGGTTGAAGGTGCCCATGATGTTGGAAACGAGGGTGAGCGCGACCACCTTGGTGCGCTCGGTGATCAGCTCCTCGATCCCGGCCAGGTCCAGTCGGCCCTCGTCGGTGAGGCCGAACCACTTCAGCTTCGCGCCGGTGCGCTGCGACAGCAGCTGCCACGGAACGATGTTGGAGTGGTGCTCCATCTCCGTGATGACGATCTCGGTGTCCCGCTCGACGCGGTAGGGCTCGTCGGCCCAGCCGAGCATGTTCGCCACCAGGTTGAGCGACTCGGAGGCGTTCTTGGTGAAGATCACCTCGTCGCGGCTGGGCGCGTTGATGAACGCGGCGACCTTGTCGCGCGCGCCCTCGTACAGCGCCGTTGCCTCCTCGGCCAGCACATGCACGCCCCGGTGGACGTTGGCGTTGTGCTTCTCGTAGTAGTCGGCCAGGGCGTCGAGCACCTGCGTCGGCTTCTGCGAGGTGGCGGCGTTGTCCAGGTAGACGAGCTTCTGCCCGTCGTGCACCAGGCGGTCCAGGATCGGAAAGTCCTTACGGATCGCCTCGGTGTCCAGAAGACCCGGGAGCTGTGTCACGCAGTGGCACCACCCTTCACGTACTCCTCGTAGCCCTCTTCCTCCAGCTTGTCGGCCAGCTCGGCGCCGCCGGACTCGGCGATACGGCCCTTGGCGAAGACATGCACGAAGTCGGGCTTGATGTAGCGCAGGATGCGCGTGTAGTGCGTGATCAGCAGGGTGCCGACCTCGCCGGACTCGCGGACGCGGTTGACGCCCTCGGAGACGACGCGCAGCGCGTCCACGTCGAGGCCGGAGTCGGTCTCGTCCAGGATCGCGATCGCGGGCTTCAGCAGTTCGAGCTGAAGGATCTCGTGGCGCTTCTTCTCACCACCGGAGAAGCCCTCGTTGACGTTACGCTCGGCGAACGCCGGGTCGATCGAGAGGCGCTGCATGGCCTCCTTGACCTCCTTGACCCAGGTACGCAGCTTGGGGGCCTCGCCGCGGATGGCGGTGGCGGAGGTGCGCAGGAAGTTGGAGACGGAGACACCGGGGACCTCGACCGGGTACTGCATGGCGAGGAAGACGCCAGCGCGGGCGCGCTCGTCGACGGACATCTCCAGGACGTCCTCGCCGTCGAGCTTCACGGAGCCGCCGGTGACGGTGTACTTCGGGTGGCCCGCCAGCGAGTAGGCCAGCGTGGACTTTCCGGAGCCGTTCGGGCCCATGATCGCGTGCGTTTCGCCCTGCTTCACGGTCAGGTCGACGCCGCGCAGGATCTCGGTGGGGCCGCCCTCGGTCTCGACGGAGACGTGCAGGTCGTTGATCTCAAGCGTTGCCATGGGGACTTCAGGACTCCTGTGTGACGGAGACGAGCACATCGTCCCCTTCGATCTTTACGGGGTACACGGGGACGGGGCGGGTGGCGGGCAGTCCGGAGGGCTTACCGGTCCGCAGGTCGAAGCGGGAGCCGTGCAGCCAGCACTCGATGCTGCACTCGTCCACATCGCCCTCGGAGAGCGACACATTGGCGTGCGAGCAGATGTCGTTGATGGCGAAGACCTCACCCTCGGTGCGGACGAGGGAGACCGGGACGCCGCCCAGCTCCACCCGCAGCGGGGTGTCCTCCTCCAGCTCGCTCAGCGAAGCCGCCTTGACGAAGCCTTCCTCACTCATGAGACCGATGCCTCCAGCTCCGCCTCGATCCGGGCGATGAGGCGCTCCTCCACGTCCGGCAGGCCGACCTGCTGGACGAGCTCGGCGAAGAAGCCGCGCACCACAAGGCGGCGCGCCTCGCGCTCGGGGATGCCGCGCGCCATCAGATAGAACAGCTGCTCGTCCTCGAAGCGGCCGGTCGCCGAGGCGTGTCCGGCGCCGACGATCTCGCCGGTCTCGATCTCCAGGTTGGGCACCGAGTCGACGCGCGCTCCGTCGGTGAGCACCAGGTTCCGGTTGAGCTCGTAGGTGTCGGTGCCGGTGGCCTCGGCCTGGATGAGCACATCACCGATCCACACCGCGTGCGCCTCGTCGCCCTGGAGCGCGCCCTTGTAGGCGACATTGCTGCGGCAGTTGGGGGTGTCGTGGTCGACCAGCAGACGGTGCTCCTGGTGCTGCCCCGCGTCGGTGAAGTACAGCCCGTACAGCTCGGCCTCGGCGCCCGGGCCGCCGTAGCTGACCCGGGGGTTGAGCCGCACCACGTCGCCGCCGAAGGTGACCACGACCGACTTGAACGTCGCGTCCCGGCCCACCAGCGCGTTGTGCTGCGAGCAGTGCACGGCGGTGTCGTCCCAGTCCTGGACGGAGACGACGGTCACCTTGGCACCGTCGCCGAGGACGAACTCGACGTTGGCCGAGCGCACCGCGTCCCCGGTGTGGTCGATGACGATGACGGCCTCGGCGAAGGCGCCGATGTCGAAGACCGTGTGCCCGTAGGTGACACCGCCCTCGCCGTGCAGGTTGACCCGCACCGGCTCGGTCAGCACCGCGTCCTTGGGCACCGTGATGACACTGGCCTTCTCGAACGAGGAGAACGCCTGGGCCGCCACCCGGTCCACCGGCTTGCCGGCGCGGCCGATGCGCGCGTCGTCCCGGGACACCTTCTCGACGGTGACCCCGTCGGGCGCCGACACCTCGGTCTTGACCGTGCCGGTCGCCTGCGCCGTGCCGTCGTGCAGGCCCTTGAGCCGGTCCAGCGGAGTGAAGCGCCACTCCTCCTCGCGGCCGTGCGGCACCGGGAAGTCCGCCACGTCGAAGGACGGCGGCGCGCTCATCCTCGTGGCGGTGGTGGACTCTGCGGCCACCGCGATGGCTCCGGTGGTGTTGGACCCGACCGGTGGGGGTCCCCCCTGGACCGGAGCTTGCCGCAGGTCCTTGGGGGAGTTCTGGGCCTCAGCCATGGCTGTCGTGTTGCTCGCTTTCTGGGATCAAGAACGGTGCTGCCTCATACGGGGAACGGGGGCGGACCGGCGTCAGCCGACCGCGCCCTCCATCTGCAGCTCGATCAGCCGGTTGAGCTCCAGCGCGTACTCCATGGGCAGCTCCTTGGCGATCGGCTCGACGAAGCCGCGCACGATCATCGCCATCGCCTCGTCCTCCGACAGCCCGCGGCTCATCAGGTAGAACAGCTGGTCGTCGCTGACCTTGGAGACCGTCGCCTCATGGCCCATCGTCACGTCGTCCTCGCGGACGTCGACGTAGGGGTAGGTGTCGGACCGCGAGATGGTGTCGACCAGCAGCGCGTCGCACAGCACGTTGGACTTGGAGCCCTCGGCGCCCTCGCCGATCTCGATGAGACCGCGGTAGGAGGTGCGGCCGCCGCCGCGGGCCACCGACTTGGAGACGATGTTCGAGGAGGTGCGGGGGGCCATGTGGACCATCTTGGCGCCCGCGTCCTGGTGCTGGCCCTCGCCCGCGAAGGCGACGGACAGCGTCTCACCCTTGGCGTGCTCACCCATGAGGTAGACCGCCGGGTACTTCATCGTCACCTTGGAGCCGAGGTTGCCGTCAACCCACTCCATGGTCGCGCCCTCGTAGGCCACGGCGCGCTTGGTGACCAGGTTGTAGACGTTGTTCGACCAGTTCTGGATCGTCGTGTAGCGGCAGCGGCCGCCCTTCTTGACGATGATCTCGACGACGGCCGAGTGCAGCGAGTCCGAGTTGTAGATCGGCGCCGTGCAGCCCTCGACGTAGTGCACGTAGGCGTCCTCGTCGACGATGATCAGCGTCCGCTCGAACTGGCCCATGTTCTCGGTGTTGATCCGGAAGTAGGCCTGGAGCGGGATGTCGACGTGCACGCCCTTCGGCACGTAGATGAACGAGCCGCCCGACCACACCGCGGTGTTCAGCGCGGCGAACTTGTTGTCACCGGCAGGGATGACCGTGCCGAAGTGCTCCTGGAACAGCTCGGGGTGCTCGCGCAGCGCGGTGTCCGTGTCCAGGAAGAGGACGCCCTGCTTCTCCAGGTCCTCGCGGATCTGGTGGTAGACGACCTCCGACTCGTACTGCGCGGCGACACCGGCGACCAGGCGCTGCTTCTCCGCCTCCGGGATACCGAGCTTGTCGTAGGTGTTCTTGATGTCCTCGGGCAGGTCCTCCCAGCTCTGGGCCTGCTTCTCGGTGGACCGGACGAAGTACTTGATGTTGTCGAAGTCGATACCCGACAGGTCCGAGCCCCAGTTCGGCATCGGCTTCTTCTCGAAGAGCTTGTGGCCCTTGAGCCGCAGCTTGAGCATCCACTCGGGCTCGTTCTTCTTCCCGGAGATGTCACGGACGACATCCTCGGAGAGGCCGCGTTTGGCGGCTGCGCCCGCGGCATCGGGGTCGGCCCAGCCGTACTCGTACTTGCCCAGCCCCTCAAGCTCGGGGTGAGCAGTCTCCGTAGGAGCGGTCATGCGGGGTTCCTCCCGGCCTCGTTCGCTTTGGTGGCGTTGCTGGCGTTGCTGGTCTTGGCTGGTTCGGGCGTCCTGGCTGCCGGGGGCTTCGCCGCGGCGGCCTTCGGATGCCGGTGCGCTCTGGGAATGAACGTCGTGCACACTCCGTCGCCGTGCGCGATGGTCGCCAGACGCTGGACGTGCGTGCCGAGCAACCGGGAGAAGACCTCCGTCTCCGCCTCGCACAGCTGGGGGAACTGCTCGGCAGTGTGGGCCACCGGGCAGTGGTGCTGGCAGAGCTGCTCGCCCGCCTGCGCGGGCGCGGCACGCGCCGTGGCAGCGTACCCGTCCTCGGACAGCGCACGCGCCAGCGCCTGTGCCCTGTCCTCGGGCGGAACGCTCTCCAGCGCCTCGTGGTATTTCTCCGCCTGCGCCTCGACGCGGGCACGAGCGAAGGCCGCGACCGCAGCCTCCCCGACCTCCCCGCCACCGGCGGTCTGGGCGATCCACCGCAGGGCGTCGGCGGCCAGCTGGTCGTACGCCTGGTCGAAGGCGTCCCGGCCGCAGTCAGTCAGAGCGAAGACCTTGGCGGGGCGCCCCCTGCCGCGCGAGCCGTAGACCCGCTTGGCGCGGGCCTCCACGACGCCCTCGGCGACGAGTGCGTCGAGATGACGGCGGACGGCGGCCTGGGTCAGCTCCAGACGCAGCGCCAGCTCGGCCGCGGTGGACGGACCGTGGTCGAGAATGGAGCGCGCGACCTTGTTCCTCGTGCCGTGCTGTTCATCCTGTGTTGTCGAGGAATGTGCTGCGGAGGGGCCGGACGCGGCATCCGCGCCGGTGGCCCGTTCGGCCATCGGTCGGTCCTCCCGAGCCTGCTCCCTCTTTTTCACAACGTCATTGTTGCTTAATTCGCCAGACCCCGGCAAGCGACGGCCATGACCAGCCACAATGGGGTGCATCACGTAAGGCAGACCTAACCAGGAGGAGCGGCCCAGGTCCGCACAGCCCGCCGCACGAGCCCGCCCGGCTCACAGCGAGAGCCCGCCCGGCCCGCCAGAAGAGTGACGCGATCCGCTCCTTAGACTGCACCGCATGCGAAGTTCAGCGGCTGTGGAAGTCGCCGGGCTGGTGAAGCGGTACGGCAGCAGGACCGCCGTCGACGGGCTCGATCTGACCGTCGCGCGGGGCACCGTCACCGCGTTCCTCGGCCCCAATGGAGCGGGTAAGACCACCACCATCGAGACCTGCGAGGGCTACCGACGGCCGGACTCCGGCACCGTACGGGTGCTCGGGCTCGACCCGGTGACGCAGGGTGCCGAGCTGCGGCCCCGCATCGGGGTGATGCTCCAGAGCGGCGGGATCTACCCCACGGCACGGGTGGAGGAGACGCTGCGCCATATGGCGACGCTGCATGCGCACCCGCTCGATGTGACCGCGCTCATCGAACGTCTCGGCCTGGGCGGCTGCGGCCGCACCCCGTACCGCCGGCTCTCCGGCGGCCAGCAGCAGCGCCTCGCGCTGGCGCTGGCCCTGGTCGGCCGCCCCGAACTGGTCTTCCTGGACGAGCCGACCGCCGGACTCGACCCACAGGCCCGCCACGCCACCTGGGACCTGGTCCGCGACCTGCGCGCCGACGGCGTGACGGTGCTGCTGACCACCCACTACATGGACGAGGCCGAGGAGCTGTCGGACGACGTCGCCATCGTCGATGGCGGCAAGGTCATCGCCCAGGGCGCCCCCGAGGTGCTGTGCAAGGGCGGCGCGGAGAACACCCTGCGCTTCGCCGGCCGCCCCGGACTCGATCTGACGTCGCTGCTCAAGGCCCTCCCCGCGGACACCGTCGCGGTCGAGCTCAGCCCGGGCAGCTACCGCCTCACCGGCACCGTCGACCCCCAGCTGCTCGCCACCGTGACCTCCTGGTGCGCCCAGAACGGTGTCCTGCCGGACCGCATCTCGGTGGAGCGTCACACGCTGGAGGACGTCTTCTTGGAGCTGACGGGGAAGGGGCTGCGGTCATGAGTGGCACAGGGACCTCCGGGACCTATGCGCCCAAGCCCGGTGCCGCGCCGCTGTCGCGCATGGTGCGGGCACAGGCGTGGCTGGAGACCCGGACGCAGCTGCGCAACGGGGAGCAGCTGTTGCTCACCGTCATCATTCCGACGCTGCTGCTGGTGCTCTTCAGCGCCGTGGACATCGTCGACACCGGCAAGGGCTCGCGGGTCGACTTCCTGGCGCCCGGCATCCTGGCGCTCGCGGTGCTCTCGACCGCGTTCACCGGGCAGGCCATCGCCACCGGATTCGAGCGCCGCTACGGCGTGCTGAAGCGGCTCGGCACCTCGCCGCTGCCCCGCTGGGGGCTGATGACGGCGAAGACCTGCTCCGTGCTGGTCATCGAGGCCCTCCAGGTGCTGCTGTTGACCGTGGTGGCGCTCGCGCTGGGCTGGTCGCCGCACGGCAACCCGGCGACGGTGCTGCTCCTGCTGCTGCTCGGCACGGCGGCCTTCTCCGGGCTCGGTCTGCTGATGGCCGGGACGCTCAAGGCGGAGGCGACGCTGGCGGGGGCCAATCTGGTCTTCATCCTGCTGCTGGTCGGCGGCGGCGTCATCGTCCCGCTGGACAAGTTCCCGGATGCCGCGCAGAGCGTGCTCCAGCTGCTGCCGATCTCCGCCCTCTCGGACGGCCTGCGCGACGTGCTCCGGCACGGGGCCGGAGTGCCATGGGGCGACCTCGGCGTGCTGGCCGTATGGGCGGTACTGGGGCTGGGCGCCGCGGCACGCTTCTTCAAGTGGGAGTGAGCCCGAAGACGGCCCCTCGTGAATGCGCGCACAAGCGGCGCCCTACCATGGCTCCGTGCCGAATCTGCTCGAACTCGTACGTAACCCCGTCGCGTACATCGCCGCGCGCTGGACCCCCTCGCCCCGCACCGTGGAGCGGGCGGCCTTCATCTCGCTGCTGATGAGCATCGTCATCGTGGTCACCGGCGGGGCCGTGCGGCTCACCGGTTCGGGGCTGGGCTGCGACACCTGGCCCAAGTGCACCGATGACAGCCTCACCACCACCTCCGCGATGGGCATCCACGGAGCCATCGAGTTCGGCAACCGCATGATGGCCTGGGTGGTCTCCGCTGCGGCGGGCTGGACCATCATCGCCGTACGGGCGGCCAAGCCCGCCCGCAAGGGGCTGAGCAGGCTCGCCTGGTCGCAGTTCTGGGTCATCATGAGCAACGGCGTCGTCGGCGGCATCACGGTGTGGGTGAAGCTGAACCCGTTCGTCGTCGCCGGCCACTTCCTGGCCGCGACCGCACTGCTGACCGTCACCACCCTTACCTGGCTGCGCGCCCGGGAGGGCGACGCGCCGCCCCGTCCGCTGGTGGGGAAGCCCGTCAAGAAGCTCACCTATGTACTGACCTTCTTCGCGGCCTGCCTCATCGTCGCCGGCACCGTCGTCACCGGTTCGGGGCCGCATGCGGGGGACAGCAGCGATGTGAAGCGGATGCCGGTCGCCGTGGAGCTGGCGACGCAGACACATGCCGCCTTCGCCTGGATCGTGGTGGCCCTGGCGGTAGTGCTCTACGTGGGCCTGCGCGTCATGGACGCCCCCATGGGGCCCCGGCGCACCGCGCGCAATCTGATCCTGGTCCTGCTCGGGCAGGGCGTCCTCGGATACGTGCAGTACTTCACGGATCTGCCCGAGCTGCTGGTCGGCCTGCATCTGCTGGGCTCGACACTGGTGTGGATCGGGGTGCTGCGGGTGGTGCTCTCCACCCGGGAGCGCGGACTCCCGGCGGATGCGGAGAACACCGTCCCCGCCTCGGAGTCCGCTGCGGCTCCCCCTCTCGCCGATTTGGCTACCCGCGGGTAGCATCTGCCCCATGGCAGCAGACAGCAGCAAACGGGCGGCCCGGCTCGCCAAGCAGATCGGCGCCTTCGCGCGGCAGCACGGAGGCAGTGCCGAGGCGCAGATCGCGTACGTGGGTCAGGTCGGTTTCCGTATCTCCCTGGTCGGTGCGGACGGCACCTGGGGCGACCTGATGGCGCCTTCCAAGGAGGTTGCCGAGCAGGCGGTGGAGACCGCAGGCCCCACGCTGAAAGAGAGCTTCGACGGCGAGATGGCCGAGCACGTGCGGACCGGCCCGTACGAGTGGGCTCGTATGGCCGGGGTCCAGCTGGGCGGGCCCTCGAGCCATTAGTGCTCCGCTTTCCGCCGCTGCGGCGGAAAGGAAATGCCGCGCAGATGTGTATGGGCCCCTCCCGCCACCGGGAGGGGCCCATTTGTGCGCGGCCTCGGCGCAGCGCTCAGGGCGCTCAGCGAAGGAACGGGTCGATGGCCACCGCGGCGAAGACCAGCGAGACATAGGTGATCGACCAGTGGAAGAGCCGCATCTCCTTGAGCTTGGCCCCCGTCAGACCGGCGCGGGCGCGGGCCCGCAGCGCGTGCGCTTCCCAGAGCCACAGTCCGCCCGACACCAGCGCGACCAGCGGGTAGAACCAGCCGACGTAGCCCAGCGGCCACAGCAGCAGGGAGACGAAGACCATCACCCAGCTGTAGACGACGATCTGGTTGGCGACGACGACATTGCCGGCGACGGCCGGGAGCATGGGCACGCCGACCCGCTTGTAGTCCTCCGTGACCTTCATGGACAGCGGCCAGTAGTGCGGCGGCGTCCAGAAGAACATCACCAGGAAGAGGATGACGGCGGCCCAGCTCACCTCGTTCGTGACCGCTGACCACCCGATGAAGACGGGCAGGCAGCCGGCGATGCCGCCCCACACGATGTTCTGCGAGGTGCGCCGCTTGAGGATCATCGTGTAGACGACGACGTAGAAGAGGAGTGCGCCCAACGACAGCGCGGCGGACAGCCAGTTGACCAGCAGCCCGAACATCAGGGTGGAGGCCACCGCAAGGCTGATGCCGAACACCAGGCACTCGCGCGGGCTGACCATCCCGGTGACGAGGGGGCGCCGCTCGGTGCGGTGCATCAGCGCGTCGATGTCGCGGTCGATGTACATGTTCAGGGCGTTGGCGCCGCCCGCGGACAGATAGCCGCCGAGGCAGGTGATGACCACGAGCCAGAGGTCGGGAACACCTTGGGCCGCGAGGAACATGACCGGGACGGTGGTCATGAGGAGCAGCTCAATGATCCGCGGCTTGGTCAGCTCGATGAACGCCTTTACGCGGGCACCGAGCGGCCGGTGGCCGCTGGGCTCCAGCGTCCCCGCAGAACGGGATTCGACGGCCGTCACGGACACCCCTGATCGCCTTATGAGGAACCAGCGAACCCGCACGGGCGCACAGAAGAAAAGGTGCAGGCCCGGGTCAAGCTCGCGCGTACCACGCCACTTTAGACGTTGGCGATATCTCCCCAGTCATGGGGGGTCACCGTGTTGGCTCCGGGCCTCGCGCCGCCTTCGCAGGTCCGGTCCGGGGCAATCGGGCTGTGTTCGACGGGCGGATCGGGGGAACAGACGTCAGCCTGGGAGTGGTGCTCCCGTGCCGCTCGCCCGCCGATCGTTGGGAATAGCAACTATCTCTTCGTCGTTCACGCAACATTCCCGCAATCGTCGGCCGCGGCGCGGGGCGATCACCCGGTGACGACCACAGAGTGAACTGTCGAAAAGTCGCACGTCCCGGCAGAGGTACGCTCGACACCGCCCGGTGAGCGCACACACACCGGCCATCGAACATGTGGAGAGGAGCCCTGACGCAGGGTGAGCACCAAGCCGACCACCACAGACCTTGAGTGGACCGACCTGGACCAGCAGGCCGTGGACACGGTTCGAGTCCTGGCCATGGATTCCGTGCAGAAGGTCGGTAACGGCCATCCCGGTACGGCCATGAGCCTGGCGCCCGTCGCGTACCTGCTCTACCAGAAGCTGATGCGCCACGACCCGACCGACCCGGACTGGACCGGCCGCGACCGCTTCGTCCTCTCCGCAGGCCACTCGAGCCTGACCCAGTACATCCAGCTCTTCCTGGCCGGATACGGCCTGGAGCTGGATGACCTCAAGGCGTTCCGCACCTGGGGCAGCCGCACCCCCGGCCACCCCGAGCACGGTCACACGGCGGGTGTCGAGACGACGACAGGGCCGCTGGGCCAGGGCGTCGCCAACGCGGTCGGCATGGCGATGGCGGCACGCTACGAGCGCGGGCTGTTCGACCCCGAGGCGGCCGAGGACGAGTCCCCGTTCGACCACACCGTCTGGGTCATCGCCAGCGACGGCGACCTGGAAGAGGGCATCTCCGCCGAGGCGTCCTCGCTCGCCGGCCACCAGAAGCTCGGCAACCTGATCGTGCTGTGGGACGACAACCACATCTCGATCGAGGGCGACACGGCGACCGCGTTCTCCGAGGACACACTCAAGCGGTACGAGGCGTACGGCTGGCACGTACAGCGCGTGGAGCAGCAGGAGGACGGCGACCTCGACCCGAAGGCGCTGTACAAGGCGCTCAAGGCGGCGCAGGCCGAGACCGAGCGCCCCTCCTTCATCGCGATGAGCTCCATCATCGCCTGGCCGGCCCCGAACGCGCAGAACACCGAGGCGGCCCACGGCTCGGCGCTGGGCGTGGAAGAGGTCGCGGCCACCAAGCGGGTGCTGGGCTTCGACCCGGACAAGCACTTCCACATCTCCGACGAGGTCCTCACGCACGTCCGCAAGGCCAGCGACCGCGGCCGCGCGATGCAGGCCGAGTGGGAGAAGCGGCTGGCTGTGTGGCGCACCGCCAACCCGCAGCGTGCCGCCGAGTTCGACCGGATCCGCGAGGGCCGGCTGCCCGAGGGCTGGGAGAAGGCGCTGCCCGTCTTCCCGGCGGGCGAGTCGGTCGCCACGCGTAAGGCGTCCGGCAGCGTGCTCAAGGCGCTGGGCCCGGTCATCCCCGAGCTGTGGGGCGGCTCGGCCGACCTCGCGGGCTCCAACAACACCACGTTCGCCAAGACCTCGTTCCTGCCGGAGGGCAACCCGCTGCCGGGCGCCGACCGGTACGGGCGTACGGTGCACTGGGGCATCCGCGAGCACGCGATGGGTTCGACGATGAACGGCATCGCACTGCACGGCAACACGCGGGTCTACGGCGGAACGTTCCTTGTCTTCTCCGACTACATGCGCCCGGCCGTCCGGCTCGCCGCGCTGATGAAGGCGCCCGTCACCTATGTGTGGACGCACGACTCCATCGGTCTGGGCGAGGACGGTCCGACGCACCAGCCGGTCGAGCACCTCTCGGCGCTGCGCGCCATCCCCGGTCTCAACATCGTCCGTCCCGCGGACGCCAACGAGACCTCGACGGTGTGGGCCGAGATCATGCGTCGGCACAGCAGCAAGCCGGCACCGCACGGCATCGCGCTGACCCGGCAGGGCGTGCCGACCTACGAGGCCAACCCGGCCGCGGCCAAGGGCGGTTACGTGCTGTTCGAGGCCGAGGGCGGTCACCCGCAGGTGATCCTGGTCGGCACCGGCTCGGAGGTGCAGCTCGCCGCCGAGGCGCGCGAGCGGCTCCAGGAGCAGGGCGTGCCGACCCGGGTCGTCTCGATGCCGTGCCTGGAGTGGTTCGAGGAGCAGGAGCAGTCCTACCGGGACAGCGTGCTGCCGCCGGACATCAAGGCGCGCGTCGCCGTCGAGGCGGGCGTGGGCCTGACCTGGCACCGCTACGTGGGCGAGGCCGGCCGGATCGTGTCGCTGGAGCACTTCGGTGCCTCCGCGGACGGCAAGGTTCTCTTCCGGGAGTTCGGTCTCACCGCCGAGGCCGTGCACCTGGCGGCGAAGGAGTCGCTCCAGGCGGCTGCCCGCTGACAGCCCGAGGGCTCCGGGAAACCCACCACCGGGCTTCCCGGAGCGCCCCGACAAACCCAAAGCCAACAAGCACAGGAGATGCGAATCCCATGACAGACGCACTGAAGCGCCTCTCCGACGAAGGCGTCGCGATCTGGCTGGACGACCTGTCGCGCAAGCGCATCACGTCGGGCAACCTCGGCGAGCTGATGGACGAGCAGCACGTGGTCGGCGTGACGACCAACCCCACCATCTTCCAGAAGGCGATCTCGGCGGGCGACGGCTACCAGCAGCAGGTCTCCGACCTGGCTGCCCGCCGGGTCTCGGTCGAAGAGGCCGTCCGCATGATCACCACCGCGGACGTCCGGGACGCCGCCGACATCCTCCGTCCGGTCCACGACGCGACCGGCGGCAAGGACGGCCGGGTCTCCATCGAGGTCGACCCGCGCCTGGCCCACAACACCAAGGCCACCGTTGCCGAGGCCCGCCAGCTGGCCTGGCTGGTGGACCGGCCGAACACCTTCATCAAGATCCCGGCCACCGAGGCCGGTCTCCCCGCGATCACCGAGACGATCGGCAAGGGCATCAGCGTCAACGTCACGCTGATCTTCTCGCTGGAGCGTTACCGCGCGGTCATGGACGCCTACATGGCGGGCCTGGAGAAGGCCAAGGGCCTGGGCATGGACCTGTCGCAGATTCACTCCGTGGCCTCGTTCTTCGTCTCCCGCGTCGACACCGAGTTCGACAAGCGGCTCGCGGCGCTCGGCACGGACGAGGCCAAGGAGCTGAAGAGCAAGGCGGCCATCGCCAACGCCCGGCTCGCCTACCAGGCGTACGAGGAGGTCGTCGCCTCCGACCGCTGGCAGGCCCTGGACAAGGCCGGCGCCAACCTGCAGCGTCCGCTGTGGGCCTCGACCGGTGTCAAGGACCCCTCGCTGCCCGACACGCTGTACGTCACCGAGCTGGTGGCGCCCAACACGGTCAACACCATGCCGGAGGCCACCCTGCACGCCGTCGCCGACCACGGCCAGGTTCAGGGTGACGCGGTGAGCGGCACCTACGACGAGGCCAAGGCCGTCCTCGACGCCATCGCCAAGCTGGGCATCTCCTACGACGACGTCGTCAAGGTGCTCGAGGACGAGGGCGTGCAGAAGTTCGAGGACTCCTGGAACGACCTGCTCAAGTCCACCGAGGCCGAGCTTCAGCGCCTTGCCCCGAAGGAGGCGTAACCGAATTGAGCAGCGCGAGCGGCACAGCCAACCCGCTGCGTGACGCTCAGGACCGACGGCTCCCGCGCATCGCGGGGCCGTCGGGCCTGGTGATCTTCGGCGTCACGGGCGATTTGTCACGGAAAAAGCTGATGCCTGCGGTGTACGACCTCGCCAACCGCGGGCTCCTCCCACCGGGCTTCTCCCTCGTCGGCTTCGCCCGGCGCGACTGGGAGGACGAGGACTTCGCCCAGGTCGTGCACGACGCGGTCAAGGAGCACTCCCGCACCACCTTCCGCGAGGAGGTCTGGCAGCAGCTCGCCCAGGGCATGCGCTTCGTCTCCGGCGAGTTCCACGACGACCAGGCGTTCGAGACCCTCAAGGGCACCATCGACGAGCTGGACAAGTCCCGGGGCACCGGCGGCAATTTCGCCTTCTACCTCTCGGTGCCGCCCAAGTTCTTCCCCACCGTCGTCTCCCAGCTCAAGAAGCACGGCCTCTCCGACGCCGGGCCCGACTCCTGGCGCCGCGCCGTCATCGAGAAGCCGTTCGGCCACGACCTGAAGTCGGCGCAGGAACTGAACGCCGTCATCCACGAGGTGTTCCGGGCCAGCGAGGTCTTCCGGATCGACCACTACCTCGGCAAGGAGACGGTCCAGAACATCCTGGCCCTCCGCTTCGCCAACACGATGTTCGAGCCGCTGTGGAACCGCAGCTACGTCGACCACGTACAGATCACGATGGCCGAGGACATCGGCATCGGCGGCCGCGCCGGCTACTACGACGGCATCGGCGCGGCCCGCGACGTGCTCCAGAACCACCTCCTCCAGCTCCTCGCCCTGACCGCCATGGAGGAGCCCACCTCCTTCGCCGCCAAGGCGCTGCTGACCGAGAAGCTCAAGGTCCTCAACTCCGTACGGCTGCCGAAGGACCTGGGCAAGTACACCGTGCGCGGACAGTACGCGGAAGGCTGGCAGGGCGGCGAGAAGGTGCCCGGCTATCTGGACGAGGAGGGCATCGACCCCAACTCCAATACCGACACCTACGCCGCGATCAAGCTGGAGATCGACAACCGGCGCTGGGCCGGCGTCCCGTTCTATCTGCGCACCGGCAAGCGGCTGGGCCGCCGCGTCACCGAGATCGCGGTGATGTTCCAGCGCGCCCCGCACTCCCCCTTCGACGCCACCGACACCCAGGAACTGGGCCAGAACGCGCTGGTCATCCGCGTCCAGCCGGACGAGGGCGTGACGATCCGCTTCGGCTCGAAGGTGCCCGGTACCCAGATGGAGATCCGGGACGTGACGATGGACTTCGCCTACGGCGAGTCCTTCACCGAGACCAGCCCCGAGGCGTACGAACGCCTCATCCTCGACGTACTGCTGGGCGAGGCGAACCTCTTCCCCCGCCACCAGGAAGTCGAACGGTCCTGGGAGATCCTCGACCCGATCGAGCAGCACTGGGACACCCACGGCAAGCCCGAGCAGTACCCCGCCGGAACCTGGGGACCCCAGGCCGCCGACGAGATGCTGGCACGCGACGGACGGATTTGGCGGCGGCCATGAACATCGACCTGACGGACACCACGTCCAGCCGCATCAACGCCGAACTGGTCAAGGCGCGCCGTTCCCTCGGCTCGCCTGCCATGGGCATGGTGCTCACCCTCGTCATCGTCACCGACGAGGGCAACCACTACGACGCGCTCAAGGCCGCCAGCGGCGCCTCCAAGGAGCACCCCTCACGGATCCTCGTCGTCGTCCGCCGCTTCGGCCGCTCCCCCCGCGACCGGGCACAGCACCGGCTCGACGCCGAGGTCCGGGTCGGCAGCGACGCGCGGGAGGCGGGCTCCGGCGAAACGGTCATCCTGCGGCTGCACGGCGAACTCGCCTCCCACGCGCACAGCGTCGTCCTGCCGCTGCTGCTGCCGGATGCCCCGGTGGTCGTCTGGTGGCCGGAGGACGCACCGGTGAACGCCTCCGAGGACCCGCTGGGCAAGCTGGCCCAACGGCGCATCACCGACTCCGCCGCGACGGAGGACCCGGTCGGCGCGCTCGGCCTGCGCGCCAGCACCTACGCACCCGGCGACACCGATCTGTCCTGGACCCGGATCACCCCCTGGCGCAGCATGCTCGCCGCCTCGCTGGACCAGAAGCAGACCCCCATCGACTCGGCTGTCGTCGAGGGCGAGGAGTACAACCCCTCCAGCGAACTGCTCGCCCTCTGGCTCGCCGAACGGCTGCGGATCCCCGTCGAACGACGGATCTCCGAAGGCCCCGGCATCACCGGTGTACGACTGGAGACGGCCGAGGGCCAGATCTGCCTCGACCGCGCCAACGGCGCCCTGGCCGAACTCGCCGTCCCCGGCCAGCCCGACCGGCACGTCGCCCTCCAGCGGCGCAGCACGGCCGAGCTGCTCGCCGAGGAGCTGCGGCGGCTCGACCCGGACGAGGCGTACGCCGAAGCCGTCCGCTTCGGCATCAACAAGATCTCCGGCCCCGACCCGGCCCACCCCACCCCGGCCGCACCGGCGCCGGCCCCGGCGGAGTCCGCCACGGTGGGGGACCAGGAGCCGCCCTCCCCTTCGGAGCCGACGGAGAAGCCTGCGGCCGCGAAGCCTGCGGCGGCAAGGTCGAAGTCTCGCTCGAACCCGGCGAATTCGAAGAAGGCCACGAAGTGAGCACCGCTGCCCGCGAGGTGCTGGTGCACCCCGACAAGGAGGCGCTCGCCCAGGACACGGCGGCGCGGCTGACCACACGCCTGGCCGAGGCGCAGGCCATGCGCGGCACCGCGTCCGTCGTCCTGACCGGTGGCCGAAACGGCAACGCCGTGCTGGCCGCCCTCGCCGCCTCGTCGGAGGCCCGGGAGCGGATCGACTGGTCGCGGCTGGACGTGTGGTGGGGCGACGAGCGGTTCCTCCCCGAAGGCGACCCGGAACGCAACCACACCCAGGCCCACGAGGCGCTGCTGGACGCGGTACCGCTGGACCCCGCGCGGGTGCATGCGATGCCGCCCTCCGACGGCCGCTACGTGGGCGACGCCGAGGCGGCTGCCGAGGCGTACGCCACGGAGCTCGCCGCCGCGGCGGGCGCCGACCCGGCGGTGCGGGTTCCCGCCTTCGACGTGCTGCTCCTGGGCGTCGGCCCCGACACCCATGTCGCCTCCCTCTTCCCGGAGCACCCTGCTCTGCGGGAGACCGAGCGCACGGTCGTCGGCGTCCACGGGGCGCCCAAGCCGCCGCCTACCCGGTTGACGCTGACGCTGCCCGCGATTCGCTCCGCAAAGGAGGTGTGGCTGCTCGCCGCGGGTGAGGACAAGGCCGACGCGGTCGCCTTGGCCCTCTCGGGCCCCGGCGAACTCCAGGCCCCGGCCGCCGCGGCGTACGGCCGCTCCCGCACCCTCTGGCTCCTCGACACCGCCGCGGCCTCGCGCCTCCCGGCCGCCGAATAATCACTCCCCCACAAGGCCCCGCCTCCCAAGGCGGGGCCTCTTACTTTTCGCACGGCAACTTCTCCGCCACTTCCCCCATAGCCGCCTGCACAAGCGCTCAACCCCGTCTTCGATTTCGTCGATGAGGGACCGCGGCTCGTGGGGGAGGACCGGGAGTACGAGCGGCCGGGGACGGGGTGGGCCTGCTGTATCTGCCGGTCGCCGCCTGGGGGTTCCTCGTCCTCGCCGTGGCCGGGGACTACGCCCGGCGGATGCGGGACGGGCGGGCGCCCCGGTCGCAGGCCGCCCGCCCGTAAGTGAACACGCGCCCTCAGGCCGTACGGCCCCGCAGCGAGCGGTAGCGGTCGACCAGGGCTGAGGTGGAGGCGTCGAGACCCGGCACCTTCGCGCCCTCGGTGAGGGCGGGTTCGAGGCGCTTGGCGAGGACCTTGCCGAGTTCCACGCCCCACTGGTCGAAGGAGTCGATGTTCCAGATGGCGCCCTGGACGAAGACCTTGTGCTCGTACAGGGCGACGAGCTGGCCGAGCACCGAGGGGGTCAGTGCGGAGGCCAGGATGGTGGTCGTGGGCCGGTTGCCCGGGAACGTGCGGTGCGGCACCTGCGCCTCGGGGACGCCCTCGGCGCGCACCTCCTCCGCCGTCTTGCCGAAGGCGAGGGCCTGGCCCTGGGCGAAGAGGTTCGCCATCAGCAGGTCGTGCTGGTCGCGCAGGTCACCGAGCTCGGCGATGGGGTCGGCGAAGCCGAGCAGGTCGGCGGGGATCATCTTGGTGCCCTGGTGCAGCAACTGGTAGTAGGCGTGCTGGCCGTTGGTGCCGGGTGTGCCCCAGACGACGGGCCCGGTCTGCCAGTTGACGGGACCTCCCTCGCGGGTGGTCGACTTGCCGTTGGACTCCATGTCCAACTGCTGGAGGTAGGCGGTGAACTGGGACAGATAGTGGCTGTAGGGCAGTACGGCGTGCGACTGGGCATCGTGGAAGTTGCCGTACCACAGGCCCAACAGGCCCAGCAGCAGTGGTGCGTTGGACTCGAAGGGCGCCGTGCGGAAGTGCTCGTCCATGAGATGGAAGCCGGCGAGCATGTCGCCGAAGCACTCGGGCCCGATGGCCACCATCAGGGAGAGTCCGATGGCCGAGTCGTACGAGTAGCGACCGCCGACCCAGTCCCAGAACTCGAACATGTTGTCGGTGTTGATGCCGAACTCGGCAACCTTCTCCGCGTTGGTGGAGACGGCCACGAAGTGCTTGGCCACGGCCGCTTCTCCCCCAGCCTCCGGCCGGGAGGTGCCCCCACCCCCGAGCCCGGCCAGCAGCCAGGCGCGGGCGGCCTTGGCGTTGGTGATGGTCTCGATGGTGGTGAAGGTCTTGGAGGCGACGACGAAGAGGGTCTCGGCCGGATCCAGATCCCGGACCGCCTCGTGCAGGTCCGCGCCGTCCACGTTGGAGACGAAACGGAAGGTGATGTCCCGCCGGGTGTACGGGCGCAGCGCCTCATAGGCCATCTTCGGGCCGAGGTCCGAGCCGCCGATGCCGATGTTGACGACGTTCTTGATGCGCTCGCCGGTGTGGCCGCGCCAGTGGCCCTCACGGACCTTGCTCGCGAAGGTCCCCATCCGGATGAGCACTTGGTGCACCTTGCGCATCACGTTCTCGCCGTCCACCCGGACGGTCGCCGACTCGGGGGTGCGCAGAGCGGTGTGCAGAACGGCGCGGTCCTCGGTGACGTTGATCTTCTCGCCGTCGAACATCGCGTCCCGCAGCCGGGCCACTCCCGCAGCCTCGGCGAGCTGCCGCAGCAGACGCAACGTCTCGTCGGTGACCAGGTTCTTGGAGTAGTCGATGTGGAGGTCGCCGACCCGCACGGTGTAGCGCTCGGCGCGCTCCGGGTCGTCGTCGAACAGCCGCCGCAGGTGCGTGAGGCCGAACTCGTCGCGGTGCTTGGACAGCGCCTGCCACTCGGGCAGCTGGTCGAGTCGGGTGCGGCCTTCAGCGTTCATCAGCGAAACCAGCCCATTCCTCTCGTAACGAACCCCGCCGCCTCCAACCTAGACGATGGACGGCTCGGCCGCGCACCGCCCCTCGGTGCGTGGCCGAGCCGTCCATCGTTCGGTGTCATGAGTGTTGTACGGGTCATGACGGCGTCGGCGTATGGGCCTGGACCGCCTCAGATCTCGCCCCGGAGCTTGGCGAGCGCCTCGGCGAGAATGGCCTCGCCGTCGGCATCGCTGCGCCGCTCCCGCACATAGGCGAGGTGGGTCTTGTACGGCTCGGTGCGCGGGGGGTCCGGTGGGTTGTCCCGGTCCTTCCCGGCTGGGAAGCCACAGCGCGGGCAGTCCCAGGTCTCGGGGATCTGCGCGTCGCTGGCGAAGCTCGGCTGGGTCTCATGCCCGTTGGAGCACCAGAAGGAGATGCGGAGGCGGGGCGCGGACTCGCCTCGCTCGGCCTCCCCCATCGGCCCCGCTCCGACCCGGCTGCCCCGGATCGCGTTGCCACTTGCCACGGTCGTAACTCCCTGCCTCACGGTGCCACGGAGCGTCGGCACTGCGCGCTCCGCTGCGGGCGCCCTAGTGTACGTAGGGCCCAACGCACGCCCGGTGACCGGAGTTACTGCGTCGGTACCGGACGCGAACCCTCATGATAGGCAGGGGGTGCAACGCCCTGTCAGCCGTTGTGCGGGCTGCAACTGGCAAATGCCGGGTCCCGCATGCCGGATCGGACCCGTACGCCGCCCGGATCGGAACCGTACGACGCGGCGCTCAGTTCTCGAACTTCATCAGCAGGCCGAGCACGACGATGATGGCGAACCATGCCAGCCCGACGACGACCGTGATCCGGTCGAGGTTGCGCTCGGCGACCGACGAGCCGCCGACGGAGGACTGCATACCGCCGCCGAACATGTCGGAGAGGCCGCCGCCCTTGCCCTTGTGCATCAGCACCAGCAGCAACAGCAGGGCACTGAAGACGATGAGGGCGATTGAGAACCCCATGACCACGGCTGGACCAACTCTCTCGGATCGTGGCTGGACACTTAACGTTACGAACGCTTACGGGGGCCGGAGCACGAGCCCGGCCCCCGCAAGACTACGACGGGCTGCGGCCCGGCGTCACACGCCGGCGATCACCGGCGCCGATCACCGGCGGCCGGCTCACTGGTCGCGGAAGCGGACGATCTTGACGAACTCCTCCGCGTCCAGCGAGGCACCGCCGATCAGCGCGCCGTCGATGTCCGGCTGCGCCATGATCTTGGCGACGTTGCCCGCCTTGACGGAGCCGCCGTACTGGATGCGGACCTGCTTCGCGGTCTCCTCGTCGTACAGCTCGGCCAGCCGGCCGCGGATCGCGCCGCAGACCTCCTGGGCCTCCTCCTCGCCGCAGACCTTGCCGGTGCCGATGGCCCAGACCGGTTCGTAGGCGATGACCAGCTCGGCCACGGCCTCGGCGGGTACGTTCTTGAGACCGCCGTCGACCTGGGCGAGGGTGTGGCTGACGTGGTTGCCCGCCTCGCGGACCGCCAGCTCCTCACCGACGCAGACGATCGGGGTCAGGCCGTGCTTGATCGCGGCCTTCACCTTGGCGTTGACGACCGGCTCGTCCTCACCGTGGTACTGACGGCGCTCGGAGTGGCCGATGGCGACGAAGGTGCAGTTGAGCTTCGCCAGCATCGGAGCGGAGATCTCGCCGGTGTAGGCGCCGGAGTCGTGCGCCGAGAGGTCCTGCGCGCCGTACTTGATCCGCAGCTTGTCGCCGTCGACCAGCGTCTGGACCGAGCGCAGGTCGGTGAAGGGCGGCAGGACCGCGACCTCCACGGCTTCATAGTCCTTGTCCGTGAGCGCGAAGGCGAGCTTCTGGACGTGGGCGATGGCCTCGAGGTGGTTGAGGTTCATCTTCCAGTTGCCCGCCATCAGCGGGGTACGGGTAGCCATGCCCCTCCTTTCTTGTTCGCTTCTCCGCCCGCGCGGCGCAGTGCGAGTCTCGTAGTTGTCTGCGGCCCGGCAGCCGCGCGTGCGACGCTCACGGCGTCAGTCCTCCAGTGCGGCCAGGCCGGGAAGCGTCTTGCCCTCGAGATACTCGAGGCTGGCGCCACCGCCGGTCGAGATGTGTCCGAACGCGTTCTCGTCGAAGCCCAGCTGACGGACCGCGGCAGCGCTGTCGCCGCCGCCGACGACCGTGAAGGCGGGAGAGTCGAGCAGCCCCTGCGCGACGGCCTTGGTGCCCTCGGCGAAGTCCGGGTGCTCGAAGACGCCCATCGGACCGTTCCAGAAGACGGTGGCCGCGTCGGCGAGCTTCGCGGCGTAGAGCTTACGGCTCTGCGGGCCGATGTCCAGGCCTTCCAGCTCGGCGGGGATGGCATCCGCTGCCACGACTGTCGGGTTGGCCGGTTCCTTGGTCTTCAGATCGGGGAACTCGGGGGCCGCCAGCACGTCGACCGGCAGCACGAACTCCACGCCCAGCTCCTCGGCGCGCTCCAGATAGCCCTTGACGGCGGGAATCTGGTCCTCCTGGAGCAGCGACTTGCCGACCTCGTACCCCTGGGCCTTGAGGAAGGTGTACGCCATACCGCCGCCGATCAGCAGCCGGTCGGCCTTGCCCAGCAGGTGGTCGATGACGCCGAGCTTGTCGGAGACCTTGGCGCCGCCCAGGACCACGGCGTAGGGCCGCTTGACGTCCTCGGTGAGCTTCTTCAGCACGCCGACCTCGGTGGCGATCAGATGGCCGGCGGCGTGCGGAAGGCGCGCCGGGAGGTCGTACACCGAAGCGTGCTTGCGGTGCACGGCGCCGAAGCCATCGCTCACGTACGCGTCGGCGAGTGCGGCCAGTTCGTCGGCGAAGGCGCCCCGCTCGGCGTCGTCCTTGCTCGTCTCACCGGCGTTGAAGCGGAGGTTCTCCAGCAGCGTGACCCCGCCGTCGGCGGTCTCGCCGACGGTGGCCTTCGCGCTGTCCCCCACGGTGTCGGCCGCGAACGCGACCTGGATGCCGAGGAGTTCGCCGAGCCGCTGCGCCACGGGCGCGAGCGAGAACTGCGGGTCCGGGGCGCCCTTGGGGCGGCCCAGATGGGAGGCCACGACCACGCGTGCGCCGCTCTCGGCGAGCTTGAGAATCGTGGGGACGGCGGCCCTGATCCGGCCGTCGTCGGTGATGGTGCCGTCGTCGAGCGGGACGTTGAGGTCGGCACGGACGAAGACCCGCTTGCCGGACACGCCCTCGCCGACGAGTTCGTCGATCGTCTTCATGGATGGCTCCTGGTTCGGGCCCGGGGCAGCGACCCGGGGAATACGCAGAAAACGCAGCATGGGACAGGGCTCGTGCGCGGCGCACGAGCCCTGTCGTTCACCTAGGTCCGCCCGGGTTCAGAGCTGGGCGCCGACGTAGCCGGTGAGGTCGACCAGCCGGTTCGAGTAGCCCCACTCGTTGTCGTACCAACCGATGATCTTGGCCTGGTTGCCGTCGACCATGGTGAGGGAGGCGTCGAAGGTGCAGGACGGCGGCTGGTTGACGATGTCCGAGGAGACGATCTGGTCCTCGGTGTACTCGACGATGCGCTGCAGCTGGCCCTCGGCGGCCTTCTTGAAGGCGGCGTTGACCTCGTCCCTGGTGGTCTCGCGCTTGAGTTCCAGCACCAGGTCGGTGACGGAGCCGGTGGGGACCGGGACGCGCATGGCGATACCGTCCAGGCGGCCCTTGAGCTGCGGCAGAACCAGCGCGGTGGCCTTGGCGGCACCGGTGGTGGTCGGGATGATGTTCTCGGCGGCGGCCCGGGCGCGGCGCAGGTCCTTGTGCGGGAAGTCCAGGATGCGCTGGTCGTTGGTGTAGGCGTGCACCGTGGTCATCAGACCGCGCTCGATGCCGAAGTTCTCGTCCATGATCTTCGCCATCGGCGCCACACAGTTGGTGGTGCAGGAGGCGTTGGAGATCACGTGGTGGTTGGCGGCGTCGTACTTGTCCTCGTTGACGCCCATCACCACGGTGATGTCCTCCTGCTTGGCCGGAGCCGAGATGAGGACCTTCTTGGCGCCCGCCGCCAGGTGCTTGGCAGCGTCGTCGCGCTTGGTGAAGATGCCGGTGGACTCGACCACGATGTCGGCGCCCAGCTCGCCCCAGGGGAGCTTGGCCGGGTCCTTCTCCGCCATCGTCTTGAAGGTCTGCTTGCCGACCGTGATGGTGTCCTCGGTGTGGCTGACCTCCTGCTGCAGGCGGCCCAGCACGGTGTCGTACTTGAGCAGGTGCACCAGGGTGGCGTTGTCGGTCAGGTCGTTGACACCGACGATCTCGATGTCCGCACCCTGGTTCAGCAGCGCGCGGAAGTAGTTACGACCGATACGGCCAAAGCCGTTGATGCCTACGCGGATCGTCACGAACCGATCTCCTCGCTAGGTACGCCGGTACGGACACCGGCGAGGGCTGTTTGGGATGTCCCCGACCGACTCCGACCCTACCTCTCCATTGCGGCGGGGCTCACATCGGCTGGGCGGGCAAATCCGGACGGCTCAGGCGAGCACGGGGCGGCTCAACTGGCCATTGCGCCAGGCCCTGAGCCAACCGCAGCCCGGTCGGATCAGCCGACCATTTCCTCGGTCAGATTCGACTCGGTTCCGGGGATACCGAGGTCCTGTGCGCGCTTGTCCGCCATGGCCAGCAGCCGCCGGATCCGGCCCGCCACCGCGTCCTTGGTCAGCGGCGGGTCGGCAAGCGCACCCAGCTCCTCCAGCGAAGCCTGCTTGTGCTCCATCCGCAGCCGCCCGGCCGCGGCTAGGTGCTCGGGCACCTCGTCGCCGAGGATCTCCAGCGCGCGCTGCACCCGGGCACCGGCGGCGACGGCGGCGCGGGCCGAGCGGCGCAGATTGGCGTCGTCGAAGTTGGCGAGCCGGTTGGCGGTGGCCCGCACCTCGCGGCGCATCCGTCGCTCCTCCCACGCCAGCACCGACTCATGGGCGCCGAGGCGGGTCAACAGCGCGCCGATGGCATCACCGTCCCGGACGACAACGCGGTCCACGCCGCGCACCTCGCGGGCCTTGGCAGCGATCTGAAGTCTGCGGGCCGCGCCGACCAGGGCCAGCGCCGCCTCGGGCCCTGGGCAGGTGACCTCCAGCGATGAGCTGCGCCCCGGCTCGGTCAGCGAGCCGTGCGCAAGGAACGCGCCGCGCCAGGCCGCCTCCGCGTCACAGGTGGCCCCCGAGACCACCTGCGGGGGCAGCCCTCTGATGGGGCGGCCACGGCCGTCGACGAGGCCGGTCTGCCGGGCGAGCTGGTCACCGCCCGCAACCACCCGTACGACGTACCGGCTGTTGCGGCGCAGTCCGCTGGGGGCCATCACCACCAGGTCGGAGGAGTGTCCGAAGATCTCCAGGATGTCCTTGCGGAGCCGGCGCGCCGCAATGCCCGTGTCCAGCTCCGCCTCGATCACGATCCGGCCGCTCACCAGGTGCAGCCCACCCGCGAAGCGCAGGATCGACGAGACCTCTGACTTCCGGCAGCAGGTCCGGGTGACGGGGAGCCGGGAGATCTCGTCCTTCACCGCAGGCGTCATCGCCATGGGCCGATCCTTCCATGCATCCGAAAAATACGGTCGTACGCGGCGGCCAGCAGCTCCGGGTCGTGCCGGGCGACTCCTCCCCCGGACTCTGTCCGGGAGGTGCCCCCAGCTGCCGCTACGGGCGCCAGCTCGACCTTCCCGCCGAGCTGGTCGGCGGCCTCGCTCAGGGAGTCCTGGTCGGGCACGGCATCCTGGTCGGCCAGCACCACGTCGAAGGCGAGTTTAGGTGCGTGTCGGGCCAAAACCTCCAAATGACGCTGCGGGGAAAAACCGTCCGTTTCCCCCGGCTGGGGAGCAAGGTTGAGAGAGAGGACCTTCCGGGCCTTGGTCTCGGTCAGTGCCTCCAGCAGCTCCGGCACCAGCAGATGCGGGATGACGGAGGAGAACCAGGAGCCGGGGCCGAGCACCACCCAGTCGGCGTCCAGCACGGCGCGTACGGCCTCGGGGACCGCCGGTGGGTCATTGGGGACCAGATGCACCTTCTGCACCTCACCGGGGGTGAGCGCGACGGTGGCCTGGCCCCGGACGGTGGACAGCTCGTCGGGGCGCGCGGGGTCGTGACCGCGCACGCTGGCGCGCAGCTCCAGCGGTACGGCGGACATGGGTAGCACCCGGCCGTGCGCTCCCAGCAGCTTGCCGACCAGATCGAGTGCCTGGACGTGGTCGCCCAGCTGTTCCCACAGGGCGACGATCAGCAGATTGCCGACCGCGTGTTCGTGCAGCTCGCCTCTGCTTTCGAAGCGGTGCTGGATGACCTGGGCCCAGGTGCGGCCCCACTCGTCGTCCCCGCACAGCGCCGCGAGCGCCTTGCGCAGGTCGCCGGGGGGCAGTACGCCCAGCTCGTCGCGGAGCCGGCCGCTGGAGCCGCCGTCGTCGGCGACGGTGACCACCGCTGTGAGGTCTCCGGTGATACGGCGCAGCGCCGTCAGCGACGCCGACAGGCCCATGCCGCCGCCGAGCGCCACCACCTTGGGCTGCTTGGAGGTGAGGCCGCGCAGTGTCGCGCGCCGTCCGACCAGATGCCGCAGGCTGCTAGGGGCCATGGGCGTCACTCACGTCCCATGTCACGGTGGACGATCACCGTCTCCACGCCGCCGTCGGAGAGCCGGCGGGCCAGCTTCTCGGACATGGCGACGCTGCGGTGCTTGCCCCCGGTGCAGCCGACGGCGACGGTGACGTACCGCTTGCCCTCCCTGCGGTAGCCGGCGGCGATCAGCTGGAGCAACTCGGTGTAGCGGTCCAGGAACTCCTTGGCACCGGGCTGGTTGAAGACGTAGTTGGAGACCTCCTCGCTGGTGCCCGTGTAGGGGCGCAGCTCGGGGACCCAGTGCGGGTTGGGCAGGAAGCGGCAGTCGACCACCAGATCGGCGTCCACGGGCAGCCCGTACTTGTAGCCGAACGACATGACGGTGGCGCGCAGTTCGGGCTCTTCCTCACCGGCGAACTGGGCGTCCAGCTTGGCGCGCAGCTCGTGCACATTGAGGCTGGAGGTGTCGATCACCAGATCGGCGTCGCCGCGCAGCTCGCGCAGCAGATCGCGTTCGGCGGCGATGCCGTCCACGATGCGACCGTCGCCCTGCAGCGGGTGGGGGCGGCGCACGGACTCGAAACGGCGCACCAGGGCCTCGTCGGACGCCTCCAGGAAGACGATCCGCCGAGCCACGTTGAAGGCCGCCAGGTCGGCGAGGGAGCCCTTGAGGTTGTCGAAGAAGTTACGGCCGCGTACGTCGACCACCACGGCGATCCGGGCCACGTTCCCCTGCGACCTGGCGCCGAGCTCGACCATCGTCGGGATCAGCTCGGGCGGGAGGTTGTCGACGACGAACCAGCCCAGGTCCTCCAGACACTTGGCGGCGGTGCTGCGGCCGGCGCCCGACATCCCGGAGATGATCACCAGCTCCGGAATGGTCGCACCCGCCGCCTCATCCGGCTGCGCCGGTTGGGGCGTACTCACTTCGGCTCCGTCTCCGCGCTGCTCGCGTTCCGCGCTCATGCTGTCATCCCCCGACATATCGATCTTCGTGCCACCGGTTCACTCTTACTCGTTCTTGTTCACTCTTCTTCAACGATCTCACCGGTTGCCGTGTTCACCGCGGGGCCCGGGGCGGCCGTCTGGGAGAGGGCCGCGGCGACCGTCTCGGCGGTCTTCCGGCCCACGCCCGGGACCTGGGAGATCTCCTCGACGGAGGCCGCACGCAGCTTCTTGACCGAGCCGAAGTGCTTGAGCAGGGCTTTCTTACGAGTCTCCCCCAGACCCGGCACGGCATCCAGCGGGCTGCTGCGGAGCCGCTTGCCGCGCTTGCCCCGCTGGTAGCGGATCGCGAAGCGGTGGGCCTCGTCACGGACGCGCTGGAGCAGGTAGAGGCCCTCGCTGCTGCGCGGCAGCACCACCGGATCGCTCTCGCCGGGCAGCCACACCTCCTCCAGCCGCTTGGCCAGCCCGCAGACGGCCACGTCGTCGACGCCGAGCTCGTCCAGCGCTGCCTGCGCGGCCGCCACCTGCGGCTGGCCGCCGTCGACGACCACCAGCTGCGGGGGGTAGGCGAACTTCTTGGGGCGGCCCTCCTCGTCCCGGGTGGCGCCCTGCGCCGGCTGCTGGGGCGCGGGCCCGGTGGCGGGGCGTGGCTGGGAGGTCCCGCCCCCCGGCCCGGACTCCAGCTCGCCGCCCAGCTCCTCCTCCGGCCACTCGCCGGTCTTCTGCTTCTCCACGAGATAGCGGCGGAAGCGGCGGCTGATGACCTCGTGCATGGACCGAACGTCGTCCTGCCCCGCGAAGGATTTGATCTGGAAGCGGCGGTACTCGCTCTTGCGGGCCAGGCCGTCCTCGAAGACGACCATGGAGGCCACCACGTCGTCGCCCTGGAGGTGCGAGATGTCGAAGCACTCGATCCGCAGCGGCGCCGAGTCCAGGTCGAGCGCCTCGGCGATCTCCTCCAGGGCACGGGAGCGGGTGGTCAGATCGGAGGCACGCTTGGTCTTGTGCAGCACCAGCGCGTGCTCGGCGTTGCGGTTGACCGTCTCCATCAGGGCACGTTTGTCGCCGCGCTGCGGGATGCGCAGGCTCACCTGGGCGCCCCGGCGTTCGGTCAGCCACTGGGTTATCGGCTCCACCGGTTCGGGCAGCGCCGGGACCAGCACCTCCTTGGGCACGCCCCCGCTGCCGCCGCCGGCGGACGCGTCGCCCTGTTCGGCGCCGTAGAGCTGCTGGAGGGCGTGCTCGACCAGCTCGGCGGTGCCGACCTCCTCGACCTTGTCGGTGACCCAGCCGCGCTGGCCGCGTACCCGCCCGCCACGTACGTGGAAGATCTGGACGGCCGCCTCCAGCTCGTCCTCGGCCACCGCGATGAGATCCGCGTCGGTGGCGTCGGTGAGCACCACCGCGTTCTTCTCCATCGCCCGCTTGAGCGCGTCGATGTCGTCCCGCAGCCGGGCGGCGCGTTCATACTCCAGCTCCTCGGCCGCCTCCTGCATCTCGCGCTCCAGGCGGCGCAGGTACGAACCCGTGTGCCCGGCCATGAAGTCGCAGAATTCCTCGGCCAGTTCGCGGTGCTCCTCGGGAGTGACCCGGCCGACACAGGGCGCCGAGCACTTGCCGATGTAGCCGAGCAGACAGGGACGGCCGATCTGCGCCGAGCGTTTGAAGACCCCCGCCGAGCAGGTGCGCACGGGGAAGACCCGCAGCAGCAGATCGACCGTCTCGCGGATGGCCCACGCTTGCCCGTACGGACCGAAGTAGCGCACGCCCTTCTTCTTCGGGCCGCGCATCACCTGGACGCGGGGGAACTCCTCGTTCATCGTCACCGCGAGGGACGGGTAGCTCTTGTCGTCGCGGTATTTGACGTTGAACCGCGGGTCGAACTCCTGGATCCAGGTGTACTCGAGCTGGAGCGCCTCGACCTCGGTGGTCACGACGGTCCACTCGACGGAGGCGGCCGTCGTCACCATCGTGCGGGTGCGCGGATGCAGCCCGGCGAGGTCCTGGAAGTAGTTGTTGAGCCGCTGGCGGAGGCTTTTCGCCTTGCCGACGTAGATCACCCTGCGGTGCTCGTCACGGAAGCGGTAGACCCCGGGCGAGTCGGGGATCTCTCCCGGTTTGGGACGGTAGGTGGAGGGGTCTGCCATGTGGCCCACCCTACTGTCGCGCACCGACAGCGATCAGCGTCCGGCGGCCACGGGAGGGCGCGCGGCACCCGTGTCCACGCCCTCCCGGTACCTCCGCCGACTACCAGCCGCGTTCGCGCCACTCCGCCAGGTGCGGGCGCTCCGCGCCGAGGGTGGTGTCCGCGCCGTGGCCGGGGTAGACCCAGGTTTCGTCGGGGAGTTGGCCGAAAAGCTTGTTCTCGACGTCGTCGATGAGGCGGGCGAAGTTCTCCGCGCTGCCGAAGGTGTTGCCCACTCCGCCCGGGAAGAGGCAGTCGCCGGTGAACAGGTGCGGGGGGCCGCTCGGGTCGTCGTAGACCAGGGCGATCGAGCCGGGGGTGTGCCCGGTCAGATGGCGGGCCGTCAGCTCGACCTCGCCGACGCGCAGCGTGTCGCCGTCGTCCAGCAGCACGTCGGTGGGGACGGGGATGCCCTCGGCGTCGTCCCGCCCGGCGTAGGTGCGCGCACCGGTGGCGCCCACCACCTCGGCGAGCGCCTGCCAGTGGTCGCCGTGCCGGTGCGTGGTGACGACGGAGGCGATGCCGTCGTCACCGATGAGGCCGAGCAGGGTCTGCGCATCGTTCGCGGCGTCGACCAGTAGCTGCTCGCCGGTGGCCCGGCAGCGCAGCAGATACGCGTTGTTGTCCATGGGGCCGACGGCGACCTTGGAGATCATCAGATCTCGCAGCTCATGCACATCCGCGGGGCCGCCGACCTGTACCGTTCCGCTGTATGGCATGCCGCCAGCCTAGGGTGTGCCCTCCACATTTTGCGTGCCCGGCACGGACAGGAGCAGCGCCTTACGGCTAGAGCGGGGGCAGCGCAGGCAGTGGGCCGCGTGCCGACAGACCGCTGCCGTTCGTACGGCCGGTCAGCCAGCCGACGAGGGCGACAGGACTGCCGGCCACCACAACAGGGCCGTCCGCGCCCGCCTCCTTGGCGCCGGTACGCCAACTTCGGCCGTCCTCGGCGCGCAGCTCGACGGCGACCGGGATGTCGGGGTGCTCCGAGAAGCGGCGGGCCATGTTGGCCAGCTCCCGGTCCACGAAGGTGCCCGGCAGGTCCTCCAGCGTGTATCCGATGCCGAGGTCCACGTGGTGCAGCTCGACCTCGATCCAGCGTCGGAACGGGACGGAGGAGGCGAGATCGGTCACACCGTTGCGGAGGGTGACGGTGCGGTTCCAGTCCTCGTCCCCGAGTGCCGCGAAGGCGCTCTCCAGGCGGGAGGAGCTGGCCCGGACATCGTCGACCAGCTCGTCGAGGGAGCGGTCGGCGCCGCGCTCGATGTCCGCCTCACGGGCTTCGGCGCCGGCGTACATCGGCTTGCCCGCCAGCACGTTGACGAGGGCGTCGGCGTTGCGGGCGAGGTGGGTGAGCACGTGGGCGCGGGTCCAGCCCGGCAGGTGCGAGGGCTCGGCCACCTCGGGGGCCTCCAGCTTGACGGTGTGGCTGAGCAGGTGACCGGTCGCGGTCCGTACGAGTTCGGCGTCGTGCGCAGGCGTGGTCATGATCCAAAGCTACTGGGGTCCCTCGTTCGTGGGGAAGATGGCGAGGCCCGCCGTAATTCGAAAGCACGTGCTATAGAGTCGGGGCCGGCTCCCGAACCGGAAGCGAACGACACTCCGGGCGGCGCCGTCCTACTCTTGGTCGGGGCTCCCGCGCCGTCGCGGGCCCCGATTCCCACACGAAAGGTGCCAACAGGCGTGGCCGATCGTCTTCTCGTCCGTGGCGCTCGCGAGCACAACCTGCAGAACGTCTCGATAGACCTCCCCCGTGACTCGCTCATCGTCTTCACGGGGCTCTCGGGCTCCGGGAAGTCCTCGCTCGCCTTCGACACGATTTTCGCCGAGGGTCAGCGACGCTACGTGGAGTCGCTGTCCGCCTACGCACGGCAGTTCCTCGGGCAGATGGACAAGCCCGACGTCGACTTCATCGAGGGCCTCTCCCCCGCGGTCTCCATCGACCAGAAGTCGACCTCGCGCAACCCGCGCTCGACGGTGGGCACCATCACCGAGGTCTACGACTATCTGCGGCTGCTCTACGCCCGCATCGGCAAGCCGCACTGTCCGGTCTGCGGCCAGCCGATCGCCCGCCAGTCGCCGCAGGCCATCGTGGACAAGGTGCTCGACCTGGAGGAGGGCAGCCGCTTCCAGGTGCTCTCCCCGCTGGTGCGCCAGCGCAAGGGCGAGTTCGTCGACCTCTTCAACGAGCTCCAGACCAAGGGCTACAGCCGCGCCCGGGTCGACGGAGAGACCATCCAGCTGTCCGAGCCGCCGCAGCTGAAGAAGCAGGAGAAACACACGATCGAGGTGGTCGTCGACCGCCTGACCGTCAAGAGCAGCGCCAAGCGGCGGCTCACCGACTCGGTGGAAACCGCGCTCGGCCTCTCCGGCGGCATGGTCATCCTCGACTTCGTCGACCTGGAGCCGGACGACCCGCAGCGGGAGCGGATGTACTCCGAGCACCTGTACTGCCCCCAGGACGACCTCTCGTTCGAGGAGCTGGAGCCGCGCTCCTTCTCCTTCAACTCGCCCTTCGGCGCCTGCCAGGTGTGCACCGGCATCGGCACCCGGATGGAGGTCGACCCGGAGCTGATCGTCCCCGACGAGGACAAGTCGCTGGACGAGGGCGCACTGCACCCCTGGTCGCACGGGCACACCAAGGAGTACTTCGGCCGCCTCATCGGCGCGCTGGCCGACGCGCTCGGCTTCCGTACGGACATCCCGTGGGCGGGGCTGCCCGCGCGCGCCAAGAAGGCGCTGCTGCACGGCCACAAGACACAGGTCGAGGTCCGCTACCGCAACCGGTACGGCAGGGAGCGCGCGTACACCACCGCGTTCGAGGGCGTCGTCCCGTTCGTCAAGCGGCGGCACTCGGAGGCGGAGACCGACAGCAGCCGGGAACGCTTCGAGGGCTATATGCGCGAGGTGAACTGCCCGGCCTGTGAGGGCACCCGGCTCAAGCCGCTGGTGCTGGCCGTGACCGTGCAGGGCAGGTCCATCGCGGAGGTCTCCGCGATGTCGATCAACGAGTGCGCCGAGTTCCTGCGCGAGATGCAGCTGACCGGACGCGACAGGCAGATTGCCGAGCGGGTGCTCAAAGAGGTCAACGAGCGGCTGCGCTTCCTGGTCGACGTCGGCCTGGACTATCTGACGCTCAACCGCGCCGCAGGCACCCTCTCCGGCGGCGAGGCCCAGCGCATCCGGCTGGCCACCCAGATCGGCTCCGGGCTGGTCGGCGTGTTGTACGTACTGGACGAGCCCTCCATCGGCCTGCACCAGCGCGACAACCACCGGCTGATCGAGACCCTGGTGCGGCTCCGCGACCTGGGCAACACGCTCATCGTCGTCGAACACGACGAGGACACCATCAAGGCGTCCGACTGGGTGGTGGACATCGGCCCCGGCGCCGGCGAGCACGGCGGCAAGGTCGTACACAGCGGCCCGTTGAAGCAGCTGCTGGCCAACGAGGACTCCGTCACCGGCGACTATCTGTCCGGCAAGCGCGAGATCCCCACCCCGACGGTGCGCCGCCCCATCGACCCGGAACGGCAGTTGACCGTACGCGGCGCGCGCGAGAACAACCTCCGCAACATCGACGTCTCCTTCCCGCTGGGCGTCCTGACCGCCGTCACCGGCGTGTCCGGGTCCGGCAAGTCGACGCTGGTCAACGACATCCTCTACACGCACCTGGCGCGCGAGTTGCAGGGTGCCAAGACGGTGCCCGGCAGGCACACCCGCGTCGAGGGTGACGACCTGGTCGACAAGGTCGTGCACGTCGACCAGTCGCCGATCGGCCGTACGCCGCGCTCGAACCCGGCCACGTACACCGGCGTCTTCGACCACGTACGCAAGCTGTTCGCCGAGACGACGGAGGCGAAGGTCCGCGGCTACCAGCAGGGCCGCTTCTCCTTCAACGTCAAGGGCGGCCGCTGCGAGAACTGCGCGGGCGACGGCACCATCAAGATCGAGATGAACTTCCTGCCGGACGTGTACGTCCCCTGCGAGGTCTGCCACGGTGCGCGCTACAACCGGGAGACCCTGGAGGTGCACTACAAGGGCAAGAACATCGCCGAGGTCCTGGACATGCCGATAGAGCAGGCCCTGGACTTCTTCGAGGCGGTGCCCGCCATCGCCCGTCACCTCAGGACGCTCAACGATGTCGGCCTGGGGTATGTGCGGCTCGGCCAGTCCGCGCCGACTCTTTCGGGTGGTGAGGCGCAGCGGGTGAAGCTCGCCAGTGAGCTCCAGAAGCGGTCGACGGGACGCACCGTCTATGTGCTGGACGAGCCCACGACCGGTCTCCACTTCGAGGACATCAGGAAGCTGATCGGCGTTCTGGACGGCCTGGTCGAAAAGGGCAACTCGGTGATGGTCATCGAGCACAACCTCGACGTCATCAAGACCGCCGACTGGGTCGTGGATCTCGGTCCGGAGGGCGGCAACGGCGGTGGCCTGGTGATCGCCGAGGGCACCCCGGAGCAGGTGGCTGCGGAGCCGACCAGCCACACCGGTAAGTTCCTGCGCGACGTGCTGGGCGACCGGGTCAGCGACGCGGACCCGGTGAGGCCCGCCGCGAAGAACGCCCCCGCGAAGCGCGCTGCCGCGAAGAAGGCCCCGGCGAGGAAGGCCCCCGCCGCCGCCAAGGGTGCCGCCGCCAAGAAGTCGGCGGCCCGCAAGAGCTGATCGGGTGTGCACGCCCGGTGCGCCGATGGGCGCGGCGGACTAGAGTGCGGCGCGTGACGACGAGCGAGGAAACGCCGGCCACGCGCCGCACCGTGCTGTGCGGCGCCGCGTTGGCTGCACTGGGACTGACCGCCGCGGCGTGCGGCGGAGGCGGCGGATCCGACGAGGGATCAGCAGCACCGACGTCCGACAAGCCTGTCGAGCTGGGCGACGCGGAAGCCGTGCCGGTGGGCGGCGCCAAGCTGTTCGCCGAGCAGAAGATGCTGGTGTCACAGCCCGAGAAGGGTGATTTCAAGGCGTTCAGCGCCGTGTGCACCCACCAGGGGGCCCTGCTCGGCGAGATCGACGGTGAGGTCGCGGTGTGTCCGCGGCACGGGAGCCGTTTCCAGGTGGACACCGGCAAGGTGGCGAAGGGCCCCGCCTCCAAGGCGCTGCCCTCGGTACCGGTGAAGGTGAAGAAGGGGAAGCTCATGGCGGGCTAACGGTTGGTGGATCCCCCTGCGGCCAACCGGTGGAAGAAACGCAGCGTTTCCTGCGACTTCGCTCCGTCCCTCTGGTGTGGACAGGTCCCCCTTGGGACCCTGTGCGGCACTGTGCGCAAAAAGTGCCGAGAACACTGGTCTTTGTGGGGGACGTTGTGAGACAGGTCCACGCTCGCGCAAGACTCGCCAGGTCGCTGCTCCCGGCAGCAGCCGTCTCCGCGCTGCTGACCGGTCTGCTGCCGGCCGGCACGGCCTTGGCGACGGCCGACGAATCCACCGCCCGACCGACAACAACAGCCTCAGCCGTTGGCGAGCCGCAACCGGAGCCGGAAGCCGTGGCCGACGGCGACGGCATGGAGCTCTCGCGCACCACCCGCCCCATCGCCCCCGGCGCCGAACTCACCTCCTTCGACCGGCTCGAATCCGACAAGTGGCTGCGGGCCGACGCCCTCACTCTCAAGCTCGGCAGCGGCCGCACCGGGGCCACGGCCGACTACCTCTCCTCCGGCAAGGTCACCGAGCGCCGGACGGTCAGCGAGCTGGCCAAGGCGCACGACCCCGGCAAGGGACGCCGTACCGTCGCCGCGTTCAACGCCGATTTCTTCGACATCCACGAGACAGGCGCCCCGCTCGGCCCCGGCGTACGCGACGGCAAGCCCACCCACTCCCCCGCTCCCGGCGTCTCCGAAGCGGTCGGCGTCGGCCCCGAGGCGGCGGGCCGCATCCTGGACCTGTACTTCGAGGGCACCGTCACCCTCCCGGAGGACACCGCGCCGCTCCGCGGCCGGGACGCCGCGAACGTCCCCGAGGACGGCATCGGGCTGTACGACGCGAACTGGGGTTCGGCCGACCGGGCGCTGACGGTCGACCAGGACCCGGACGTGACGGAGGTGACCGTCGAGAACGGCAAGGTCGCCTCCGTGGCCGAGAAGCCCGGAAAGGGTGACATCCCCGAGGGCGTGGGCGTCCTCATCGGCCGGGGTGAAGGCGCCGAGCAGCTGGCCGAGCTGCACACCGGGGACCCGGTCAGCTGGACGTACCGGGTGCGTACCGACGACGGCTCGTCCGTGCCGCGTACGGCGGTCGGCGGGCGCGGGGTGCTGGTCGAGGACGGGAAGCCGCAGAACTGGGAGGGCCGGCCGAACAACGCGGCGGCACCCCGCACCGCGGTCGGGTTCTCCAAGGACGGCGGCACGATGCATGTGCTGACGGTGGACGGCAGGCAGGCCGCCTCGGGCGGGGTGACACTGACCGAACTCGGGCGGATGATGCGGGACTTGGGTGCCCACAACGCCCTCAACCTGGACGGCGGCGGCTCCTCCACCCTGCTGGCCCGCGAGCCGGGCGGCGCCACGCTCCAGCTGGAGAATTCGCCCTCCGACGGAGAGGAGCGCGAGGTACCCGACGGTCTGGCGCTGACCGCGCCCGAGGGTTCAGGCCGGCTGTCCGGCTTCTGGATGAAGACGGCCATCGACCCGGGCAAGGCGGCCACGGCGGACAACATGCCGGGCGGCCACCCCGACCGCGTCTTCCCCGGCCTGACGCGCAAGCTGACCGCCGAGCCCTACGACGAGACGTACGGCCCCGCCGACGGCGCGCCGCGGCCGGGGTGGCGCACGACGCGGCCGGACGTGGGCCGGGTCGACGGGCAGGGCGTCTTCACGGCCCGCCGGGCCGGCAGCACCGACGTCACCGCACGTGCCGGCGCGGCGAAGGGAGCCACCGAGCTGCGGGTCCTCGGCGAGCTCGACCGCCTCCGGCCCACCACGGACCGGGTGGCGCTGGCGGACGGCGCCGCCAGCGCGTCGTTCAAGCTGATCGGTTACGACGCGGACGGCAACAGCGCGCCCATCGAGCCGGGCGACGCGCAGCTGTCGTACGACCGTTCGCTCTTCTCCATCGTTCCGGACAAGGACACCGCCGCCGGTGCGTTCACCGTCCGGACCCGTTCCGGGCAGGACTCTGCCGCGGGCACGGTGACCGTCACGGTGCGGGGACACACCACGCGGCTGGCCGTCACGGTCGGGCTGCGGGAACAGCAGGTGGCCGATTTCGACGACGCGGCCAAGTGGTCGTTCAGCGGTGCCCGCGCCACCGGCGCGGTGGCAGCAGAGCCGGCCGGCAAGGAAGGTGGCGGGCTCAAGCTCAGCTACGACTTCACCCAGTCGACGGCCACCCGCGCCGCCTACGCCAACCCGCCCGCCGAACGGGAGATTTCCGGCCAGCCGCGCAGCTTCACCATGTGGATAAAGGGCGACGGCTCGGGGGCCTGGCCCTCGCTCCACCTCAAGGACGCGGCAGGCACCGACCAGATACTGCGCGGACCGCTGGTGGAGTGGAAGGGCTGGCAGCAGGTCACCTTCGAGGTGCCGGAGGGGGTGGCCTATCCGCTGAAGCTGCGCCGTTTCTACCTCGCCGAGACCAGGCCCACCGCTCAGTACAAGGGTGAGGTGGTGCTGGACGAGCTGGTCGCACGGACGCCGCCGGATGTCGACCTTCCGGCTGCCGGGCGCCCGCACGATCCGCTGATCTCCACCGCCGCCGACACGGCCGGCCGCGACTGGCGGTTCGCGGTGATGTCGGACGCCCAGTTCGTGGCGCGCGACCCGGACAGCGAATCCGTACGGCAGGCACGCCGGACCCTGCGCGAGATCCGCGCCGCACGGCCCGACTTCGTGTTCGTCAACGGGGATCTGGTGGACGAGGGCGCACCGGCTGATCTGGCGTTCGCACGGAAGATACTGGAGGAGGAGCTGGGTGACGCGGTCGCCTGGTACTACGTGCCGGGCAACCACGAGGTGATGGGCGGCTCGATCGCCAACTTCGTCAAGGAGTTCGGCCCGGCGCAGCGCACCTTCGACCACCGCGGGACGCGCTTCATCACGCTGGACACTTCGTCGCTGACGATACGAGGCGGTGGATACGCACAGTTCCAGGAACTACGGCGGCAGTTGGACGACGCGGCGCGGGACCGGAACATCGACTCGGTCGCCGTGATCGAGCACGTACCGCCGCGCGATCCGACGCCTCAGCGGGCCAGCCGGCTCACCGACCGGATGGAGGCCGATCTGCTGGAGCGATGGCTGGCCGATTTCCGAAGCCGCTCGGGCAAGGGCGCGGCGCTGGTGGCGGGGCATGTCGGTGCCTTCGACGCCTCCCGGGTGGACGGCGTCCCGTATCTGGTGAACGGGAACTCGGGCAAGGCTCCCGCCGCACCGCCGGACGAGGGCGGCTTCACCGGCTGGTCGCTGCTGGGCGTCGACCAGGGACGGCCCCCGCGCGACGGTGACTGGATCTCGGCGCAGACCCGCGCCCATGTGGACGCGCTGCTGCTGGACGCGCCCGAACGGCTCGCGGTGGGCGGCGAGGCCAAGGTGTCGGCGACGGTGCAGCAGGGAAGCGGACCGACCGCGCGCCGGGTCCCGGTCGGCTGGCCGGTAAGCGCGGACTGGCCGGGCTCACCGGGCCTGTGTGTGAAGGGCACCACGCCGCGTGGCCGCTGTGTGGCCTCGTACGATCCGGCCGACGGCGCCCTCACCGGGCGCAGTCCCGGCACGGTCACTCTTTCGGTGATCGTCAACGGAGAACGCGCCGAGAAGAAGGTGACCGTCACCCGGTAGCCCGGGAGCCCGGGAGCCCCTGCGAAACCTGCCGGAAGACCCCGGCCCCGCCCCCTACCGGAAGGAGTGGCGGGGCGGGGCCGGAGACCGGAGGGCGCGGGGTGGGTCCCCGGCCGAGTCTCAGGAGTCGGCGTGGGCCTGCTTTTCCTTCTCGGCTTCCTCGGCTGCCTGCGACTGCTTACGGGAGGCCATCAGCGAGGTGATCGTCGTGACGATCAGCACGGCGCAGATGACGCCCAGCGAGACCGGAATGCTGATCTCCGGCACATGCACCCCAGTCTCATGCAGGGCGTGCAGCACCAGCTTGACGCCGATGAAGCCCAGGATGACCGAGAGCCCGTAGGACAGGTGGACCAGCTTCTGCAGCAGTCCGCCGATCAGGAAGTACAGCTGCCGCAGGCCCATCAGGGCGAAGGCGTTCGCGGTGAAGACGATGTACGGGTCCTGGGTGAGACCGAAGATCGCGGGGATGGAGTCCAGCGCGAACAGCACATCGGTGGTGCCGATCGCGAGCATCACGATCAGCATCGGCGTCATCAGCCGCTTGCCGTTCTCGACGATGAACAGCTTGGTGCCGTGGTACTTGTCCGTCGAGGGGAAGCGCCGCTCGACCGCCTTGAGCAGCCTGTTCTCCTCGAACTCCTCCTCTTCCTCGCCGGAGCGGGCCTCCTGGATCAGCTTCCAGGCGGTCCAGATGAGGAAGGCCCCGAAGATGAAGAACACCCAGGAGAAGGTCGAGATGATCGCGGCGCCCGCCGCGATGAACACGCCGCGCAGCACCAGCGCGATCAGCACCCCCACCATCAGCACCCGCTGCTGGTAGATGGACGGCACCGCGAACTTCGCCATGATCAGCACGAAGACGAAGAGGTTGTCGACGCTGAGCGACTTCTCGGTGATGAAGCCCGCGAAGAACTCACCCGACGCCTGACCGCCCCCGAACATGAAGAGGCCGAGCCCGAAGATGACGGCGAGGACGATCCAGACGGTCGTCCAGATGCCTGCTTCCTTGAGCGAGACATCGTGCGGCTTGCGGCCGCCGATGAAGAAGTCGACCGCGATGAGGGCGCACAGACCGACGATGGTCAGCGCCCAGGCGGTCATGGATATCTCCATGAACATTCCTCCGGCTTGCATTCGAGCATGGGCCGGAGGTCTCTTCCACCCGAGCACGCCGCCCACAGCGGACCGGGCCGGTGCCCCGGGACCGTCCTGTCCGGTCCGTACTGACGGGGTCACCGCGTGGCTGGGAATACTCCCCTCCGTTGAAGAGAGAGTAAAGTAATCCCATGAAAAGGTAAAGCTCGGGACCTGGGGGAGCCCAGGTCCCGGTTGTCGGAGAAGCGTCACCTGCTCAGTCGGTCGGCTCAGTACGGCTACTCAGCCCTTGCTCAGCCCGCCTGCTCAACCCTCCGGCCCAGGCCGCCGCTCAGGCCCGTCCGCTCAGCCCTCCGAAGCGTGCCGCGCGGCCACGACGCGGCGCAGTACCTGCGGTACGACCTGGCTGTTGCTGGGCGCCAGCGGCGGCTCGTACGTCCAGGCGTGGCCCACCCACGGGTCGGCGAGATGGTCGTCCGGCACCGGCGTCAGCCGCATCAGCGACCGCCACAGCGGGTCGAGAACCGGGCCGTAACCGCGCGCCTCGTCCCGGTCGGCGACCATCAGCAGGCTGACCCCGACCGAGGGGCCCTCGTCCGCGAGGTAGCGCAGCTGGTTGACGGCGCGGTCGTCGAAACCGTGCGGGAAGTCGTGCACGACCAGCAGCTGGTCGGCCAGATCCAGATCGGGCGGGAGGGCGTCGGTGGCCCGGCTGCGTACCGCCATCTGTACGAGGTCGACGCGCTGCGTCAACCGCTCCAGGGTGCGTGCCACCCCGGAGGCACCCGCGGCGGGCGGCTCCCGCAGCACGCCGGACTCCACCAACGGCAGCAGCGAGGTGGCGGCCGAGCCTGCCGGGTCGATGACGTGCAGGGTCATCTCGTCGGCGGGGTGTACGGCGACGATACGGGCGGCCAGCGCGGTGGCGGTCAGCTGCGCGAGGCGGCGCAGCTCGTCCGCGTCCGCCAGACCGGCCTCGCCGCCCCGCAGCCGACCGCTGTCGATCCACAGGCCCCGCTCCAGCGGCAGCCGCACCAGCATGGGGATGCGCAGCTCGGCGCGCTCCGGAATGCTCAGATCACCCACCCGGAGGGCCATGGGGCGCTCGGCGGGCGGCTCGTACGCCTGCCAGACCGGATTGTCCCAGCGGGCCAGCGCCGGCGGCAGCGCCGGCTCGACCACCTCGGACTCGGCCTCCAGCTGGGCCACGTCCCGCTCCAGCACCGCACGGGCCTGCTCCACCAGCGCGCTGTGCTTGGCCCGGGCCTCGGCGCGGGCGGCATCCGCCGCGGGGCCGGTGCGGGTACGCGGGTCGTCGAGCACGCCCTCGAGTTCGCGGTCCATGCGGGAGTCGGCGAAGTCGACGGCCGAGCGGTAGGCCGCGACGCTGCGGGCCAGGTCCTCGAACATGCCCCAGACCTGGTTGTAGAGCCGCTCCTCCATCGACCAGCCGGGGGCGTCCCCGGCGACTGGCTGGGAGCTGTCGCCGCCCTCGCCCTGTGGCCCGGCACCGGACTGCGGAGGCACGGCGGCGGACTGTGCGGGCCCGGCTGTGGGCTGCGGAGCGGCCGTCGCGCGCCGCGGGTGGCGGTAGTCGATCGGGCCGCCGCCCGTGCCGGTTCCGGCCGGGGCGGCGGACTGCTGGGCCTCGGCAGCGGGCTGGGCCGCAGCCGCGGCGGGCTGTCCCGCCTCCGTGCGGGCGCCCGCGGCGTGCCGGGTCGGCCGGTCCGGTGCGGGCGCCACCGAACGGGCCATCCCGGCGGCCACCGCCTCGTTGATGGTGTCGGCGAGCGCGTTCGCCTCGGCCAGGCCCTGGTCGGCGAGCATCGCGGCGAGCCCGTCGGCGTACCCCTGCCCGACGGCCCGGACCTTCCAGGTGTCCTGGCGCTGATACAGCTCCAGGGCGACCACGGCCGACTCGGCGCTCAGCCCCGTCACCGTGTAGCTGACGATCTGCTCGCCGTCCTGGCCGGTGACGGCGAGGAACGGCGCGGCAAGACCCGCGAAGCCTGCCGGGGCGCCCGGCACCGTCGGCAGGGCCAGCAGGATGTTCACCCGGTGAACGTCCTGCGGCAGCGCACCCGGGTCGACGGCGAGGTGGTGCACGGCGGCCGCCTGGCGGGACACCTCGATCCCGGGCAGCTGCGGCGCTGCGGGGTGGGCGATCCACCCCGCGTCGCGCATCCGCCCCTGCTCGTCGTTGAGCGTCGCCCCGGCGACGATCGGGGTGCCCGCCGTCACCCGGATCTCCACCCGGGTCCCGGGCAGCGGGTGGTTCTGCCCCCGGACCAGCTCGGCCGTCATCGTCGTGCCTCTCCCCTGTGGCTCGTCACACCTGCGGCAGAATCCCGGCCTGTTACAGCTTCGGCAGGATCGTCGGCATCAGGTCCTGGAAGGTGCGGCCGTTGGCGGGCTCACCGATGGCGGTCATCTGCCAGCCGTTGCCCTGCCGGTGGACCTTGGCCATGATCTGCGCGGTGTACTGGCCGCCTCCGGTGAGGGTGTAACGGGCCATCTCCTGGCCGTTGGTCTCGTCGACGAGGCGGCAGAAGGCGTTCTCGACCTCGGCGAAGGTCTGCCCGGTGAACGAGTTGACCGTGAAGACGATCTGGTCGATGTGGACCGGAACGCGCTGCAGGTCCACCAGGATCGCCTCGTCGTCGCCACCCTGCCCCGCGCCGCCCACCAGGTTGTCACCGGTGTGCTTGACGGAGCCGTCGTCGCTCACCAGGTGGCGGAAGAAGACCACGTCGACCGGCTGCTTGTCGGCGAAGAGCACCGCCGACGCGTCGAGGTCGATCTCCTTGGAGCGCTTACCGAACAGCCCGCGACGCTGAGCGGCCTGCCAGCCCAGGCCCATGCGCACCGCCGTGAGCGTGGCTCCGTCGCTCTTCTGAAGGCTGATCCCCTGGCCCTTGGACAAGTTGACCGACACGTGCGTCCCCTCTCTTGAACCGGGGCCGCCACCGGCCGACGGCCACCAGGCACAGAACCCTACGCAAGGGCACCGACAGCCCGGACGGCCGCCCAGGACTTGTGTCGGTCTTGCAACACTCCACGCGGGGCCGCTACCGACAGTGGTCCGTGCGGGGCGGTCCCCTTGCCCGGCGTTACTTGAGCCCCGCCTCCTTCATCTGGCGCAGCTCCTTCTTCAGTTCACCGACCTCGTCACGCAGCCGGGCGGCCACCTCGAACTGGAGCTCGGCGGCGGCGGCGCGCATCCGCTCGGTCAGATCCTCGATGGTCTGGGCCAGTTCGGCGGCGGGCCGGTCGGTCAGCTCACCGGCCGCGGCGCCCTTGGCGGCCCGGCTCTTGGCGGGGGTGGGCGCCTTGGTCTTGCCCTTGCCCGTCTCGTCCCGCTTGCGGTAGCCCGTGTCCAGCAGCGTCTCGGTGTCGATCTCCTCGCGGACGATGTCCGCGACGATGTCGCCGATCTTCTTGCGCAGCGGCTCGGGGTCGATGCCATGTTCCTCGTTGTAGGCGATCTGCTTCTCGCGGCGCCGGTTGGTCTCCTCGATCGCCCGCTGCATACCGGGGGTGACCTGGTCCGCGTACATGTGCACCTGGCCGGAGACGTTACGGGCCGCGCGGCCGATGGTCTGGATCAGGGAGGTGCCGGAGCGCAGGAAGCCCTCCTTGTCGGCGTCCAGGATGGCCACCAGGGAGACCTCTGGCAGGTCGAGGCCCTCGCGCAGCAGGTTGATGCCCACCAGCACGTCGTACTCGCCGGAGCGCAGCTCGCGCAGCAGCTCGATGCGGCGCAGGGTGTCCACGTCGCTGTGCAGATAGCGGACCCGGATGCCCAGCTCCAGGAAGTAGTCCGTCAGATCCTCGGCCATCTTCTTGGTGAGGGTGGTGACCAGCACCCGCTCGTCGCGCTCCTCGCGCAGCCGGATCTCGTGCACCAGGTCGTCGATCTGGCCCTCGGTCGGCTTGACGACCACCTCCGGGTCGACCAGCCCGGTGGGGCGGATGACCTGCTCCACAAAGCCGTCGGAGCGGGCCAGCTCGTAGGGGCCAGGCGTCGCCGAGAGGTAGACCGTCTGGTCGGTGCGCTCCAGGAACTCCTCCCACTTCAGCGGGCGGTTGTCGAGCGCGGAGGGCAGCCGGAAGCCGTGGTCGATCAGTGTGCGCTTGCGCGCCGCGTCGCCCTCGTACATGGCGCCGATCTGCGGGACCGTCTGGTGCGACTCGTCGATGACCAGCAGGAAGTCGTCGGGGAAGTAGTCCAGCAGGGTGTGCGGCGCCGAGCCGGGGTCACGGCCGTCGATGTGCCGGGAATAGTTCTCGATGCCGGAGCAGGTGCCGATCTGGCGCATCATCTCGATGTCGTACGTCGTCCGCATCCGCAGCCGCTGGGCCTCCAGAAGCTTGCCCTGCTTCTCCAGCGTGGCCAGCGTCTCGGCCAGCTCGGCCTCGATCGCGCCGATGGCGCGCTCCATGCGCTCCGGGCCCGCCACGTAGTGGGAGGCGGGAAAGACGTACAGCTCCTGGTCGTCCGAGATCACCTCGCCGGTGAGCGGGTGGAGGGTGGAGAGGGCCTCGATCTCGTCACCGAACATCTCGATGCGGACGGCCAGCTCCTGGTAGACCGGGAAGATCTCGATGGTGTCGCCCCGGACCCGGAAGGTGCCCCGGGTGAAGGACATGTCGTTGCGGGTGTACTGCACGTCGACGAAGCGGCGCAGCAGCTCGTCCCTGTCGACCTCCTGGCCGATCTTCAGCGGCACCATGCGGTCCACGTACTCCTGCGGGGTGCCCAGGCCGTAGATGCAGGAGACGGAGGCGACGACGACCACGTCACGCCGGGTGAGCAGCGAGTTCGTCGCGCTGTGGCGCAGCCGTTCGACCTCCTCGTTGATCGAGGAGTCCTTCTCGATGTAGGTGTCCGTCTGCGGGACGTACGCCTCCGGCTGGTAGTAGTCGTAGTACGAGACGAAATACTCGACCGCGTTGTTCGGCAGCAGCTCGCGGAACTCGTTGGCGAGCTGCGCTGCCAGGGTCTTGTTCGGCGCCATCACCAGCGTCGGGCGCTGGAGCTTCTCGATCATCCATGCAGTGGTGGCCGACTTGCCGGTGCCCGTGGCACCCAGCAGCACGACATCCTTCTCATCTGCGGTGACCCGCTGGGCGAGCTCCGCGATGGCGGTCGGCTGGTCGCCGCTGGGCTGGTACGGGCTGACGACCTCGAAAGGCGCCACCTTGCGTTGGATCTCGGTGTTGGGCCGCATGCTCACAACGGTACGACTCACCACTGACAGCGGGCTCCCGCCCGCAAACTACCCCCCACTGGCAGATAGCTGCCAATTTGTTCCGTCGCAGGTCAGCGGCTCATGCACCGCTCGTTCAGCTCTACGCCACTTTGTCCCCGCTTGTTTGTATTGCGCATCGGGAACTGTTTCGGCAGTCCGTGCAGCACAAGCGAGGAGTCCCGCATGTCGATACGCCCGCTGACCGCTACCGCCGCAGGTGCGCTGCTGGGTATGAGCGCGCTCTTCCTCACCGCCGCGCCGACCGCCGCGGCCTCGGATCGGTCGGCGAGACAGACACCGGATCCCGTCGTCGATCCCGTCGACCCCGAACCCGCCGACCCTGAGCCCGCCTACGCTGCCGAACCCACCGGCACCGAGACACCTGCGACCAAGCCTGGTGTTCGAAAGCCACGCCAGGCCCCCGTTCCGGTTGCGCACAGGGGAGCATCCGGTTACGCGCCGGAGAACACGCTCGCCGCCGTCGACAAGGCCCACGATCTCGGCATCGACTGGGTCGAGAACGACGTGCAGCGCACCAAGGACGGCAAGCTCATCGTCATCCACGACACCACGCTGTCCCGCACCACGAACGTCGAGAAACGCTTCCCGAACCGCAGCCCGTGGAAGGTCTCCGACTTCACCCTCAAGGAGATCAAGACGCTGGACGCCGGAAGCTGGTTCGGCAGCAAGTTCAAGGGCCAGAAGATCCCCACCCTGAACGAGTTCCTGGACCGGCTGAACAGGAACGGGCAGGAGCTCCTGCTGGAGCTCAAGTCGCCCGCCCTCTACCCCGGCATCGAACGCGAGACCCTGGCCGCACTTCGGTCCAAGGGCTTTCTGGGCCTCAACACCCGAAACAAGCTGATCATCCAGAGCTTCGACAAGGCATCGGTCAAAAAGATCCACCAGCAGCAGTCCCAGGTGAAGACGGGCTTCCTGGGCACCCCGAAGACCAGCGACCTGAAGGAATACGCCAAGTTCACCGACCAGATCAACCCCACCTACACGGACGCCACCGAGAAGTATGTGAACGCCGTTCACGCGCTCAAGGGCCCCCACAACAAGGCGCTGGAGGTCTTCACGTGGACCGTGAACGACGCCGGCACCGCCCGTAAGGTCGCCGACGCGGGTGTGGACGGCATCATCTCCAACAAGCCGGACGTGGTCCGCGACGCCACGCAGAGGTCACCCCTCGGCTGAGCGCCGCCTCCGAAGGCCGGGGCCGAGCCGCGGCCCCGGCCGGGGGCGGAGCCCAGGGACGGAGGCCGGAGCCCTGGGCCGGAACCTGAGCCCGGGGCGCCGGACGGCAGCCGCCGGGACTGTCAGTGGGGGCCTCTAGGGTGCCGGTATGACTGACACCCCGGTGCGGCAGCCGGCTTGGACCCTGCGGGAGACGCCCATCGGGCCGCTGCTGCTCGCGGCCACCGAGGAGGGCCTGGTCAACGTCGTCTTCCACGCGCGAGGACGCACGCTCGACCAGGCCCTCTCCCGGCTGTCCGGGCGCCTGGGCGCCGAGCCGCTCCCCGCCGAGCGCGCCCCCGCACCGCCCGGCCACCTCGCCGCAGCCGCAGCGGAGCTCGACCGCTACTTCGCGGGCTCCCGCGGCCCCTTCACCGTCCCGCTGGACTGGTCGCTGACCGGCGGCTTCAACGAGCGGGTCCTGCGCGAGCTGGCGGCCCATGTGCCGTACGGGACGACCGTCGGCTATCAGGATCTGGCGCTCCGCGTGGGCGACCCCGGCGCGGCCCGCGCGGTCGGCGTCGCCATGGGCGCCAACCCGCTGCCGGTCGTGGTGCCCTGCCACCGTGTGCTGGAGAGCTCGGGTGCGATAGGCGGCTTCGGCGGCGGCCTGGAAACCAAGCGGGCCCTTCTCGCCCTGGAGGGTGTACTGCCGGAGCCCCTGTTCTGACCGTCCGTGGATCCTCCGTAAGTCCGTGGTGGCAGGCGGCGTGAGGTGCCAGACTGCGCGTCGTGACTGACATTCGTGACACGGCCGACGGTGATGACACACCGGGCGACATAGCCGGTCCCCCGGCAGAGCTCGCTGTCGGGCAGTCCGCGGTGCTCGACGGGGTCGATCTGGACGCCGTACGGCGACGGGTGCGGCTGGCGCTGGTCATCAGTCAGATCCTCGGCGGGCTGGGGGTCTCCACCGCGGTGGCGCTGGCCGCCGTGCTGGCCGAGGAGATCGGGGGCTCGGAGGCCGTGGCGGGGCTGGCGTCCACGTCCTCGGTCATCGGCACGGCGCTGCTGTCGCTGCCGTTCGCGGCGCTGATGGCCCGGCGCGGGCGGCGGGTGGGGCTGACGTCCGCCTACGCGGTGGCCGCTGTCGGCGGGCTCGTCGTGGTGACCGGGGCAGCGATGCGGAACTTCCCGCTGCTGCTGGTGGGCATGGCCGCCTTCGGTGCCAGCAACACCGCCAACCTCCAGGCACGCTTCGCCGCCGCCGACCTGGCCGAGCCGCTCCACCGGGCGCGGGCCATCTCGACGGTCGTATGGGCGACCACCATCGGCGCCGTGCTGGGCCCGAACATCGCGGCGCCCGCCGGGAGAACGGTGACAGGGCTCGGTGTGCCGGAGGCGGCGGGCCCCTTCCTGTGGGGCACCGTCGTCTTCCTGGCGGCCGGGGCGCTGCTGCATCTGCTGCTGCGGCCTGATCCGCTGCTGACGGCCCGCGCGCTGGCTCGCGCCGAGAGGGGCGACGCCGCCCAGGGCACGGAAGCGGAAACGGACGAGGACGGTGGCGGGCGGTCGCTGCGGGCCGGGCTGGCCGCGGTGGCGGCCTCGCCGCACGCCCGCGTCGCCCTGGCGGCAATAGCCGGCTCCCACACGGTGATGGTCTCCGTGATGGTGATGACCCCTGTGGACCTGGGCGGACACGGTGCCGGGGTGGAGCTGATCGGGCTGGTCATCAGCGGGCACATCACCGGTATGTACGCCTTCTCCCCGGTGATGGGCTGGCTTGCGGACCGGATCGGGCGGTTCAGCGTCATCCTGCTCGGCGTCGCCCTGCTGGGGTGTGCCACGGCGCTGGCCGGGACGGCGAACGGGAACCACGCACAGTCCGCTGCCGGGCTGTTCCTGCTCGGGCTGGGCTGGTCGGCGGGGCTGGTCTCCGGCTCCGCACTGCTCACGGACGCCGTCCCGCAGCAGGCTCGCGCGGCCGTGCAGGGCTTCTCGGACATGATCATGAACTCGGCCGCGGGCCTCGGCGGCGCCCTCTCCGGCCTCGTCGTCGCCCAAGCGGGCTACGGCTGGCTCAACCTGCTGGCCGCAGCGCTGCTGGTGCCCGTCGCACTGCTGACGGTGGCCGTCGCGGTACGGCGCTGACCCGCGGTGAAGGGGCCGCCCCCTCTCATCCCCGCCGCAACGGCGTCCAGGCCCGACGGCGGGGACCGGCGGTGCGAATCCACCGGTTGGGCGGGGTTCGGCACCGCATGCATCCGGCGGCGGGCGTCTCTCCGTTGCGACGGGAAGAGCGTTACCGCAGACAGCTCAGCGGGCGTGGAGTCGGACAGCTCAGCGGGCGTGGAGTTCGAAGGCGACCGAGCGGCGGCCGCCGTTCCGGTGGCCGTAGTGGTCCAGGCCGCCGTAGACGATCGAACGCGCGTATGTCTCGGGATCCTCGTCGGTGAGCGCCTCGATGTAGGCGCGGTGTTCCAGCAGCGAGGCGAGGCCCTTGCGGGCCGCCTCCTCCCCCACCAGGACGGCGTGCGTGACGGCCGGTGCAGCGGCGACGGCCACCCATCGCACTCCGGCCCACGGCAGGACGCCGTCCTGTTCGAGCTGGTCGCTGAAGATCCACCGGTTGCCCGCGTCGCCGACGGCGTCGAGGACGGAGCGGCCCAACGCGCGGTGGTCGGGGGTGTTCCAGGGGCTGCCGGGTGCGTCGCCCCAGGTGTCGTGGTGGTTGATGGTGAGGACCAGTTCGGGCCGGTGCTTGCGGATCGCCGCCGCGATGTCCCTGCGCAGCGCCGGGCCCTCCTCCAGTACACCGTCGCGGTGGTCGAGGAACTCCACCTCGGCCACTCCTACGACCTCCGCGCTCGCGCGCTGTTCGGCCTCGCGTACGCGGGCGGCCTCGGCGGGCTCCATGGTGTCGATGCCCGCCTCGCCCCTGGTGGCAAGGACGTAGACGACTTCCTTGCCCTGGGCCGTCCACTCGGCGACGGCCGCGGCAGCGCCGTACTCGAGGTCGTCCGGGTGTGCGACGATCGCCAGCGCCCGGGTCCAGTCCTCCGGCATCGCCGCCAGCTGCTCAGCCGCTCCGTGCTCCTCCACGCTCTGCGCTGTGGCCGTCATCCCGTTCCACCTTTCTTCGCGCGCGCCCCCGTTGGCGCTGATCGGCTGACGCAACGATCAACGGATGCAACGGCGCACCGCGCCGAACTGTTCCCGAGCGGCACCCTCAGCGTGTCAGTCTCCGGGCCGGGAAGCACGTCGGCCGTCCGGCCGGTTCAGCGCCAGCCGTAGACCTGTTGGAGGCGGTGCACCACCGCGTTGAAGCGTGCGCGGTCCAGGGCGCACGCTTCGCGCCGCATGCCGTGCGGATGCACCCGCAGCACCCGATCGAGTCCCACCCATGACTCCCGCCCCTCGCGGTCCCAGGGACCGGAACCCAGCGGCAGCCACTCCTGGTCACCGTTCCTGGTCCGGGAGGTGAGCTGTACGGCGAGGACCGGGGATGGGTCACCGTTGCCCTCCCGCGCGACGATCAGCACCGGCCGGTCCTTGCCCCGGCCGTCGGCCTCCTCGTAGGGCACCCACGTCCATACGATCTCCCCGGGGTCCGGGTCGCCGTCCGGATCGGGCGCGTACGTCATCCGTACGGCGCCCACGGCGCGCGGATCCACCTCGACCGTCGCGGTCGCTCCGCTCCTGCCGGGAAACTGCTCGTCTTCCTCGCCCAACTGGCCGGCTACCTGACTCATGACCTCAAGCTATCGGCCGGGCTCCAGCCGTCCGGCGCCGGCCTCGAGCTGCGGGCCGCCCAACGGGGTTGCGCCGCGGACAAGCCGACGGCGCCGCGTTCGGGGAACGCGGCGCCGTGCGGAGAGGGGTCGGCCGACCGGTGAGCGGGCGGCGAGCGGCGTCACCCGTACGGGTTGCCGCGGGGGTCGGCGGGGGCGCCGCCCTGCTGGCCCGGGTTGCCGTAGTACTGGCCCGGCTGCTGGGGCGGGGCCGCCGGGGCGCCAGGGGCCTGCGGGTTGCCGTAGTGCTGGCCGGGCTGGGGCTGCTGCTGAGGCTGCTGGTAGCCGCCGGGGGCCTGCGGCTGGGCATACGGCTGGCCCTGCGGGGGCTGACCCTGCGGCTGGCCCTGCGGGGCCTGCTGTGCGTAGCCCTGCTGGGGCTGGGCCTGAGGGGCGTAACCCTGCTGCGGCGCGTAGCCCTGCGGGGCACCCGGGGCACCCTGCGGACCGGGTGTGCTCCCGACGATGGCGAGCAGCTCCTCCAGCTCGTTGCGCCACATGCGGTGGATGTTGATGCGCACCGGCTTGGCCTCGCCCGGCAGCGCCATGTGGTAGAAGCTCCACAGCGGGTTCAGCTGGATCTCACCGAAGAGCGGGCGTGCCTGGTCGCGCGGGATGGCGTGCACGATTTCCTTCGGACGCTGCGAGAAACGGGACATCTGCTGCACCAGCAGGGCCTGTTCGGTGACCGTGATGAAGTAGTACTTGATCAAGAGCTGGCCGATCAGCCCGAGAAAACCGACACTGAGCCACGGGGTCGGCCCCGCGACAGTGGCGACCGTGACCAGCGGCCGGTCTCCCGGCGCTTGTTGGGCAATGGCCTCGGCCACCTGCTTCTTCATCGTCGCCTTACGAAAGGCCATCGGACCGCTCCTCGCTGCGTTCGCCGCGCTGTACGGCGCTGTCTTTGCGTTCGGCGCAGAGTACTCGCCGAAGGTGACAGTTCTCCTGCCCGGGGGCCACGGCCCGGTGGCCCCCGGGGCGGGCGTGGAACCAAGGAACAGACCAGGACCGGTCAACGTGCGGTCATGAGCGGTCAAAAATTCTGCAGCGCCCGCACTGCATCTTCCGTCCCGAAAAGGGGAGTTGGCGCAGTACGGTGGCCGTCCGCTCGTGACCCATCAGCGAGGACGACAAAGCCGTGATGACGGTCACAGTGGCAGCCGTGCGGCACCTGGTGTGTACGGGTCGTGGAGGAACTGCTCAGGGCGGGCGACGCCGAGCGGGCGGCCGGGGGCGACGCACAGGTCGTACGGGTGGCGCAGGGCCGGGACGGCGCGCCTGAGGCAGGACAAACGTCGGCGTCAGTCCGGATCAGACGCCCGCCACCTCCGCCGCCGCCCGCAGATAGGCGTGGACGAGAGGGCGGTCGTCATCCGCGCGGCGGGCGACCGCCAGACGGCTCGGCGTCACGCCCACGACGCGGCGGGTGATCACGCCGCCCCGCATCAGCAGCGGCGCGTTGCCGCGCGCCAGCAGGCACACGCCCTGACCGCCGACGAGGGCTTCATAGGTCTCCTCGGAACTGCTCACCTCGGCGCCGACGACCGGTTCACGTCCCCCGCGGGCGTCCGTCGCGAGCCAGTAGTCGCGCAGCGGCCCGGCGCTCTTCGGCAGTGCGAGGAACGGTTCGTCGAGCAGGTCGGCGAAGTCGACTGCCGGGCGTCCGGCCAGCCGGTGGGTGTCGGGCAGCGCGACCAGCCGCGGCTCCTGAGCCACCACGGTCCAGCCGTAGCGCTCCGGCTCGGGCAGCGGCAGCCAGACGAAGGCCACGTCGCTGGTGCCGTCCGCCAGCCCCGCGGTCGCGTCGTCCCAGCTGAACTGCCGCACCGTCAGCACGGCTTCGGGGTACTCGGCGGTGACGCGCGACCGGACGGCGGGCAGCAGACCGCCCCGCCCGGGGCTGGTGCTCATGCCGACCACCAGGCCGGCCCGCTGCGCCGCCCTGACAGCCTCGACCGCCTCCCAGCCCGTCTGCCACTCGGCCAGCACCCGTTGGGCGTACGGCAGCAGGGCGGTGCCCGCACGTGTCAGCGCCACGCCCCGCCGGTCCCGCTCGAACAGGGCCACGCCGAGCGTCCGCTCCAGCATGCGGATCTGCTTGCTCAGCGCGGGCTGCGAGACGAACAGGCGCTCGGCAGCCCGGGTGAAGTGCAGTTCCTCCGCCACCGCTACGAAGTACCGCAGATCCCGACCATGCACGTCCATAACCGTTGGCTATCACGGAAGGTCTTGGACGTGCGACGGAATTGTCGAGGAGTCTTGCTTCCCGACGGCTCCTGACGGCTTCCCAAGGGCCCCGCCGCGCGAACGGCGTCGGGCCGGAACCGGGCACAGGATGAGCCGTACCGAGACGAGCCGGAACAGGAACGGGACGGAGAACCGATGAGCAGAGTGTGGCTGGTGACGGGTGCCAACAGCGGCTTCGGACGGGCGATCACCAAGGCGGCCGTGGCCGCGGGCGACACCGTGGTGGCGGCCGTCCGCCGCACCTCGGCCCTGGACGACCTCGTTGCGGCACACCCCGACCAGGTGGACCCCGTCCACATGGACGTCACCGACAGCGAGCAGGCAGCGGCAGTTGCCGCCGAGGTGATCGCCCGGCACGGCAGGATCGACGTGCTGGTCAACAACGCCGGACGTACCCACGTCGGTGCCCTGGAGGAGACCACCGAAGCCGAACTGCGCGCCCTCTTCGACGTGCACGTCTTCGGCCCCGCCGCCCTCGTCCGCGCCGTCCTGCCGCACATGCGGGAACGCCGTACGGGCGCCATCGTGCAACTCAGCAGCATGGGCGGCCAACTGTCCTTCGCCGGGTTCGGCGCTTACAGCGCCACGAAGTTCGCGCTGGAGGGGATGTCCGAGGCGCTTGCGGACGAGGTGGCGCCGTACGGCATCAGGGTGCTGATCGTCGAGCCCGGATCGTTCCGTACCGGCCTGTTCAGCGCGGGCACCGCCAGCGCCGAGACGGGACCGTACGCGGACACCGTCGGCCCCACCCGCCGCATGATCGAGGCCAGCGACGGCAAGCAGCCCGGCGACCCCGCCAAGGCCGCCGCCGCCATCCTCACCGCCCTCGACGCCGAGCAGACCCCGCTTCGCCTCCCGCTGGGCGACGACGCCGTGGACGCCGTCCTCGGCCACCTGGACCGCGTCCGCACGGAGATCGAAGGCTGGGAGACGGTCGCGCGCGGCACGGCGATTGAGGGGTAGTCCGCGTCTTGCGGGTTGCCCCGCCTCTCGTTGTTCCGGTGAGGGGGTGCCCCTGCCCGACTTCCGCGGGCTGCGGGCGTTCCCCCAAGCTCTTCGAGCAGGGAGGTACCCCCATGGCTGGTCGCGCAGTTCCCCGCGCCCCTTCGGGGCACAGCCACCACGGCGGTCAGTGTTCCCGGAGTCCGGTGAGGGCCTGTACCGGATCGGGTGCTGAGGGGCCTTCCGGCCACCAGTCGCGCCGGTCGGGGGCTTCCGGCTGCGAGGTCTCATTGGGCGCGGCCCGGTAGGGGTACCAGCGGCCGTCGCGCCCGTAACGGAGCTGGACGGGGCGGGTGGTGTGGGTGAGGTGGTTGCGGTGGATAGTCATCGTGATGCCCAGGCCCGCCAGGGCGCTGCGCCCGCGGTCGAAGTCGCCCGCGGGCGGGTCCCAGGCGGTTTCGAGTACGCCGAGCCCCGCGGGGCCGCCCTGCCGCCAGGCCGCCGCGGCACGGGCCAGCTCCAGCGCATCCCGGCCCGCCGACCGCGCCAGTGCGGCGAAGAGCGAGGTGAGGCTGCGACGGCCGGTCAGCTGTGGATGAGTGGCGGCGAGGCGGATGGTGTCGTGCCAGAGCGAGAGTTCGGGCAGCGGGTCGCCGTCTTCCGCGTCTCCCGGCCCCTCCCCGCCGTTCCCCTCCGCCGACATCACCGTCAGGGCGAGCCGGGCCCGGGTGGCGGCATCGGTCGCCAGGAACGTGAGGGCGTCGGCGCTGGGGGCTCCGGGCAGGTCGGGGAACGTGCCCGGCTCGCCGGGAGCTTCCGGCAGCGGCTGCGGCTCGGGCAGCGGAGGCCGTACGGCGGTGGCGAACACCTCCCTCGCGGGCACAGTGCTGCTCAACTGCCGCTGGGCGGGAAAGACGTCGGGGGCGCCCGGAGAAGCGCCCGGCAGCGTGTGGTCGGCACCGGCGCCTGTGCCCTCCTGCCGCGCGGTGCTTCGGCCGTGCTGCCCGGTGCTTATGCCGTGCCGTGCGTAACTTCTGCGCTGCTGCGCGGTGCTCCTGCCCTCCTGTGCGGAGCTTCTGCTCTGCCGCGCGGAGCTTCTGCCCAGCCGCGCGGTGCTTCTGCGCGCCACCTCCTCCCGTACGGTCCCCGCTTCCCGGCCCCGCACCAGGAGCAGTGCCCAAGGGTCGGCGTCCAGCAGACGTCCCGTCTCGTAGCCGAGCGCTGCCGCGTGTTTGCACGGGTGGCCCTGGTCCGGACAGCTGCATGCGGGGATGAGCTCGCCCGCGTCCGGGAGGAGCCGCACGCCTGCCGACCGGGCCGTGGCCGCCACGCCGGGCGGTATCTCCCCGTCGAGCAGCGCCGCCGCATCAACCGGCCGGGCCGCGACCGCCGCCAGGAAGGCGTCCCACTCCTCCTCAGACAGCACGGGCAGCCGCCATTCGGCGCGGTAGGGGCGGGGACGGCTGCCGTGCACATACGCCGTGACCCGGCCGGGCCCCACCCGCACCGCGGACACTCCCCCGGCATCCGCCCGGCCCGAGCCGAAGCCCTGGCCCGCACGCGCGTACGCCCGCCCGCGCTCCAGCCGGGCCGGATCCCGCGCGGCTCCCTCCATCGCGCGCAGCCACGCCCCGCCCCAGCTCTCCGTCACCCTCTCCGGGCCTGCCCCGCGGGCCTGCCCGGCGCCGTTCACTGCTGCCTCCGCAGCGACACCAGGTCGGCCAGCTGCGCGTCGGTCAGCTCCGTCAGCGCGGCCTCGCCGCCGCTCAGCACCGCGTCGGCCAACTGCTTCTTGGCCGCCAGCAGTTGGGCGATGCGGTCCTCCACGGTGCCCTGCGTCAGCAGCCGGTGCACCTGCACGGGCTGGGTCTGGCCGATGCGGTAGGCGCGGTCGGTGGCCTGCTCCTCGACGGCCGGGTTCCACCAGCGGTCGTAGTGGACGACGTGCCCGGCACGGGTCAGATTGAGCCCGGTGCCCGCCGCCTTGAGCGACAGCAGGAAGACGGGGACCTCACCGGACTGGAAGGCGTCCACCATCTCCTCCCGCCGTCCCACCGGCGTCCCCCCGTGCAGGAGCTGAGCCCTGGTTCGGCGCTCGGCCAGATGTGCCTGGAGCAGCCGCGCCATCTCCACGTACTGCGTGAACACCAGCACCGAGCCGCCCTCGGCCAGGATCGTGCCCAGCAGTTCGTCCAGCAGCCCGAGCTTGCCGGAGCGGCCGGGGAGCCGTGCGCCCGCTCCCTCCCGCAGATACTGCGCCGGATGGTTGCAGATCTGCTTGAGCGCGGTCAGCAGCTTCATCACCAGGCCGCGCCGCTCGATGCCCTCCGCCGCCTCGATCCGGGCCAACGTCTCGCGCACCACCGCCTCGTACAGCGCCACCTGCTCCCTGCTGAGTTCGACCGTGTGGTCGGTCTCCGTCTTGGGCGGCAGCTCGGGGACGATGCCCGGGTCGGACTTCTTTCGGCGCAGCAGGAACGGGCGTACGAGCCGGGCCAGCCGCTCCGTCGCCTCCGGGTCCTCACCGCCCTCGACGGCACGGGCGTGCCGGGCGCGGAAGGTCTTGAGCGGGCCGAGCAGTCCCGGCGTCGTCCAGTCGAGCAGCGCCCACAGCTCCGACAGGTTGTTCTCGACGGGCGTGCCGGTGAGGGCGACCCGGGCGGCGGCAGGGAGCGTACGCAGTGCGCGGGCCGTGGCGGAGTAGGCGTTCTTCACATGCTGGGCCTCGTCAGCGACGACAAGACCCCACTCACGCGCGGCGAGCTGCTCCGCGCTGCTGCGGAGCGTGCCGTAGGTCGTCAGGACGAACCCGGCGTCGGACTCCACCTCGCACCCGGCACCAGCGGCGTCACCGCCCAGCCCTTCCAAGGTGCGCCCGGGCCCGTGGAAGCGGCGTACGGGGACATCGGGCGCGAACCGCGCCAGCTCCCGCTGCCAGTTGCCCAGCAGCGACGCCGGGCACACCACCAGCGTCGGCGCCGTCCCGCCCCGCTCGGCGCGGCGCAGGTGGAGCGCGATGAGCGTGACGGTCTTGCCCAGCCCCATGTCGTCGGCGAGGCAGCCGCCCAGCCCGAGGGAGGTCATCAAATCCAGCCAGGCGAGCCCTCGCCGCTGATAGCCGCGCAGCCGGGCCTGCAGCCGGGCGGGCGGGGCCACGTCCGCGGCGGCCGGATCGGTCGCGTCGCCGAGCCTGTCCCGGAGCGCCGCCAGGGCGCCCTCCGGCACCGCCTCGACCCGCTCGCCGTCCACCTCGGCCTCGCCCGACAGCGCGGCGGCCAGCGCGTCGCCGGGCGAGAGCAGCCCCAGATGCCGCTTGCGTGCCTTGCGCACCAGCTCCGGGTCGACCAGCACCCACTGGTCGCGCAGCCGCACCAGCGGACGGTGTGCCTCGGCCAGCTCGTCCATCTCGCCCTCGGTGAGCGGTTCCCCGTCGAGCGCCAGTTGCCAGCGGAATTCGAGCAGCTGCTGCTCCTTGAAGAAGCCGAACCCGTCGGCTGCCGAGCCCGGCGCCTGCGGACTCGTCCGCACCACCGCCGTAGCGCTCAGCAGGTCGCGGACGAGCGTACGCGGCCAGTGCACGGCCACGTCCGCGGCGGCCAGCTCGCGGGCCTTGCGACCCAGCAGATCGTTCAGCTCCTCCTCCGTCAGCGGGAGCACATCGGGGGTGGGCCGCTCCAGCAGTCGCCCGAGCGGCGGCCAGACTCGCGCCGCGCGGCGCACCGCCAGCACGGTGTCCACCCGGGCCCGCGGCCCCAGATACTCCGCCTCCCCCTGCCACAGCGCCGCCACGTCCGCGACCAGCGTCGCGTCCGTGATGCTCGTCGCCTGTACGACCGCCGCCGCGACGTACGGCTCCGCGGACGCGGATCCGTACCGGCTCGCCCGGCTTTCGGGAGGGCCGTCCCCGCCGTTCGTCCCCTCGGGATCCGGGTCCGGGCCGCCGTCGAAGATCCGGTCCGCCGACAGGTCGAGCCGGAGGGAGATCCGGATTCCGGCCTCCGTACCCGCCGCGACCTCGGCCGCCCACTCCCGCAGCCGCGGATACCGCTCGGAGAGCCGCTGCGGTTCCCGCCCCGCGAACGCCGGTCCCGTGGCAGCGGGACCGGCAGGCGTACGGGGCAGCACGTCGGCGACCGCGTCCAGGAAGGCCCGTACGAGCCCTTCGGGCTCCGGCACCCGGATGGGCCCGCCGGCCGGTTGCCGCCCGGGCCCGGCCTGGGCCGGCTCCCCCGGTGGGGCCGCACCTGGCCGGACCGGGACCGCATGGGCCTCCGGCGGCATGGCGGCGGCCACCGCGCTCAGGTGCGCCACATCCTCCGCGTCCAGCGGGCCCGCCCGCCACACATCCGTGTCCCCCTCGCCGAGGCCCGGCATCAGGCGCCCCCTGGCGACCAGCCGCAGCCCCTGCAGCGCAGCCGCACCCCAGCACGCGGCGGCCGGATGCGCGCGCCCGTCCGTCCGCGCCCTCATCAGGACGGGCAGCGCCTCCCGCACCGGCAGCCGGCGCGCCGCCACCACTCGCTGCCGCACTCCCTTTCCGTGCGGCCGCACCACTGTCAGCTCTCCGGGCTCCCCCACCTCGGGCAGCTCGCCCCCGTCGTCACGCCAGAACGCCACCCGTCCCTGCCGGGGCACTTCCCCCGGCAGGAAAACGGCGGCACACCGCAGGAGGTCCGCACCGCTCCCCGACCCCATACGCGCCACCGCTTCCGCACACCTGACTCCGACCTCGCCAGCGAGTCTAGGAGCGGCCACTGACAATCCCCCCGACGATCAAGGGACCTGCTGGTCAGGCCCTCGGCTGGGGGAAAGCTGCGGATCGGTCGGGCGCCTGGCCGGCGTTCCCGGGTCAGCCCAGATTGATCCCGCCATGGATGTCGCGTGCCTGGATGACGGCACCGGTCACCTGCGCCGATCCGGACACCGTGTTGTGGACCTCGGAGTGCTCGGCACGCAGCACCGAGGCGTGTCGTTCGGCCCAGCCGCGCAGCAGAGCGGCGAACTCCTCGTCGGCGCGAGCCTGCTCGCCGAGCCAGCAGGTCAGGACGCGGACCTGCTCGCTGTCTGCCGGGTCGACGGCCGTCAGCCGGCCCTCGCCCGGTTCGCCGTCGGGGCGACGGCCGCCCACCCGCCGTACGAGCGACAGCAGGGACTCCCAGGCGGACTGCCCGGCCGCGCTGGCGGCACCATTGGCAACGGCTGAGGCGGCGGTGGTGGCGAGGGCGAGGGCAGGCTCAACGTCCATACGTCATACGGTAGATCGCCCGCAGACACCCCGCCAGACCGCACCCGGTTGTACCGTTTCCGGGGAAACGGGGGTTGCCGATGAACGGGGACAGCAGCGCCGCACCGCGCGCCCCGCGGTCCGATCCGCGCGGTGCAGCCGAGTACAGCTGCATGCCGGCGTGCGAGATCGCCGAAGAGGTGACGGCAGGCCGGTTGTCGGCCCGCGAGGTGGCGTGGGCGGCACTGGCGCGGATCGCCGAAGTCGATGAGTCGATACGGGCGTTCACCGAGGTGTGGCCCGCGCGGGCCGCGTCGCACGCGGCGGACGTCGAGAGGGCCGTCCGGGCAGGTGACCGACTGCCGCTGGCCGGGGTGCCGTTGGCGGTCAAGGCCACGCAACGCCTCTCGTCCCGGCAGGTGGCCCGGCTGGTGGCCGCGGGCTGTGTGCCGGTCGGGGCCACCGCCACGCCCGGCGCGGGCACCGGGTGGCAGACGTGGGGCGCCACCGACCGTGGTCCCACCCTCAACCCCCACAACCCGGAGTGGAGTCCGGGCGGCTCGTCGGCCGGTTCTGCTGCCGCCGTGGCGGCGGGCATGGTACCGCTCGCCACCGGAAGCGACGGTGCGGGCTCCGTGCGCATCCCCGCCGCGTGGTGTGCCGTCCTCGGCGTGAAGACGACAGGCGGGTTGGTGCCCGTCCCGGACCGGTCCGGCGGACGCGCCCGACGGAGCGTGCCCGGCCCGCTGGCCCGTACGGCCGCCGACGCCGCCGCCTACCTGGCCGCGCTCACCGGCACCGCCCCGCCTCTGCTCGCGCCCCCGGTGCGCCCGCTGCGGACGGCATGGTCGGCCACGTTGGGCTTCGCCGACACACAGCAGCCGGTCGCCGCGAAGGCGCGTACGTTTCTGGACCTCCTGGCCCGGGCCGGCGTCACCGTTCCCCGTTCCGTGTCCGTTCGGCTGCCGGACCCCGCCGGCTGCTGGCAGGCGCTCCGTTCCGACCCGCACAACGCGGCAGGCCGCGAATCGGCTGCCGGCACAGTCGCCGCTCTCACCGCCGAGCTGGACCGGGTCTTCGGGGAGGTGGATCTGATCGCCACCCCGACCACGCCCAATCCACCACATGGCCACGAAGGGCCGGGAGAAACCATGAGCGTTGCCCTCACCTGGGCGTTCAACATCACAGGACACCCGGCGATCAGCATCCCCGCCGGGCTCACGGCCGCCGGCGACCCGGTCGGCCTGCAACTCGTGGCCCCGCACGGCCGGGAAACCGACCTCCTGGCCGTCGCGGCGGCAGCCGAGGCCGCGGCAGCCGGAACCGCGGAGGCGCGCTGATGGTCGCCGGCGAGTCGCGGCGCCCGCTGCTCATGCTGGACGTCGACGGTCCGCTCAACCCGTTCGCCGCGCGCTGGCCGCGCCGTCCGCGCGGCTATCGCGCACATCAGATGCTGCCGCCCAGCTACGTGGCGCGGCGGGAGGCCGCCGGGCGGGACGCATCGCCACTGCGCGTACGGCTGAACGCCGCACACGGTCAGCGGCTGCTGGGGCTGGGATACGACCTCGTCTGGGCGACCACCTGGGGCGCCGAGGCCAACGAGTACATCGGGCCGCTGCTGGGGCTGCCGCGGCTGCCGGTCGTCGAGTGGGGGGACGAGATCGTGCCTGAACTGGACGGGTTGCTGTTCAAGACCCGGCATGTGGTGGCGTGGGCGGCCGGCCGGCCGTTCGCGTGGGTGGACGACGCGCTGACGGCGAAGGAGCGCCGGTTCGTCGGCGCCCATCATCCCGGACCCGCCCTCCTCCATCACGTGGACCCTCGGCGCGGGCTGCGCGCGGAAGACTTCGCCACGCTGGCCCACTGGGCCGAGGAATACACGGACGGGTAGTCGCGGTGGGCGCCCGGCCGGTCGCGCCTTCCGGATCAGTTGCCGAGATCCGTCGCCCCGGGCTCCGGCGGCTCGTAACTGTCGAACCCCGCGGCCTCCACGAAGTCCGGCCGGGGGTTGAGCGCGGCGGCGAGCTTGAAGTGAGCACGGGCCTCGTCGTCCCGGGAGGCCCGCTGCAGCGTACGGGCCAGCGCGAAGTGCGCGAACGCGTTGTCGGGCTCGCGCTCCAGCACCCACTGGAACTCCTGCTCGGCCGACTGCAGCCGGGCCGCCAGGAAGTACGCACGCGCGCGCAGCAGGCGGGCACCCCGGTGCTCGGGGTGCTCTTCGATCACGTTGTCCAGAAGGTCGACCGCACCGCGCGGGTCACGCGCTTGAAGCAGCTGCTCCGCCGCGCGGAACTGGATGAGGTTCGTCTCGGGGCTCGTCACAGCACTGCCCTTCCATCGGCTCTCGCCTCGGCACAACGTCGGGCTGCCCGTGACCATTCCCAGGGCATTCCCGGCCGGGGGCTGGGGAGCATATGCCCCGCGCACAGGTGGAGCGAACGAAAAACGGCCCACGGACACGAACCAGCCCGGCAGACGCACCGACCCCTGCGGCCGGCATCAGCGCCCGCAGCCGCGGATCAGCCGTGCAGCGCTTCCCAGACCTCGCGTACCCGGGGGGCCAGCTTCTCCAGCGGGCCGTCGTTGTCGATCACGATGTCGGCGACGGCCAGCCGCTCCTCGCGGCTCGCCTGCGCGGCCATCCGGGCCCGCGCCTCGTCCTCCTCCATACCGCGCAGCCGCACCAGCCGGTCGAGCTGGGTGCGGGGGGCGGCGTCCACCACGACGACCTTGTCGTAGAGCGGGGCGAGCCCGTTCTCCACCAGCAGCGGCACGTCGTGCACCACGACCGCGTCCTCGTCGGCCTCGCGGGCCGCCCGCTCCAGCTCGGCGGAGCGCTCGCCCACCAGCGGGTGGACGATCGCGTTCAGCGCGGCCAGCCGCTCGGGGTCGGCGAAGACCAAGGAGCCCAGGCGCGGCCGGTCGAGGCTGCCGTCCGGCGCCAGGATCTCCGCGCCGAACTCGGCGACGACCGCCGCCAGCCCCGGCGTACCCGGCTCCACGACCTCCCGTGCGATCCGGTCCGCGTCGACGATGACCGCTCCGCACTCGGCGAACAGCCGCGACACCTCGCTCTTGCCCGAGCCGATCCCGCCCGTGAGACCCACCTTCACCATGCGGCACACGCTATACGCCGCCCGCGCGGGGCCGGGACTCAGTCCGGTTGTCCGCCCTCGGAGCCGGGGCCCTGCTGGCTCTCCCGGTCGGCGAGGAACTGTTCGAAGACGGCGCCGAGCTCCTCAGCTGAAGGCAGCTCGTTGGGCTCTGCTACCAGGTTGCCGCGCGTCTCGGCGCCTGCCACCGCGTCGTACTGCTGTTCAAGGCCACGGACGACCGACACCAGCTCCTCGTCGCCCTCCGCCAGCTGCCGCTCGATCTCGTTCTGCGTCCGCAGCGCCTCCGTACGCAGCGCGTGCGCCACCTCCGGAAGGACCAGGCCCGTCGCGGAAGTGATCGCCTCGGTGACGACCAGCGCGGCGTCGGGATACGTGGACCGTGCGATGTAGTGCGGCACGTGGGCGACGACGCCGAGCACGTCGTGCCCGCTCTCCGCCAGCCGCAGCTCGGTCAGCGCCGATGCGCTGCCCGGCACCTGCGCCTCGTCGAAGACGGACCGCTGGGCCGGCACCAGGTCGGTACGGTTTCCGTGCGGGGTGAGGCCCACGGGGCGGGTGTGAGGGACACCCATGGGGATGCCGTGGAACGTGACGGACAGCCTGGCCCGTACCCGCTCCACGATTTCGGAGACCGCCGCGGTGAAGCCCTCCCACTCGTTGTCCGGCTCCGGCCCGGACAGCAGCAGGAACGGCGCGTCCGTCGCATCCCGCATCAGCCGCAGCTCCAGTTGGGGCGTCTCGTACGACACCCAGCGGTCCCGGCGGAACGTCATCATCGGGCGGCGTGCGCGGTAGTCGAGCAGGCGGTCGACGTCGAAGCGGGCCACGGTGAGGTACGGCTGGGTCTCCAGCAGTCGCTCCACGATCTGGTCGCCAGTGTCACCGGCGTCCATGAAGCCCTCGAAGTGGTACAGCATCACCAGTCCGGCGCTGTCCGGTTCCTCGATGATCGCGTCGACGGCATCGAGTCCGGCCTGATCCCACGCGTACATAGCTTCCCGCTTCTGTGCCATACCGGTGTCAACACCCCTGCCCCACACCCGCATTCCCTCACACTGATTCGAAGGCGATCCCTCCGTCTCCGGGGCCCTCCGTCCGGCATGGCACCGCCGGTCACCACCGTTCGAGCTGGCGCGCCCCAGCCTGAGGACGGAGCGGCACCGCCGGAACGGTCGTGGGGGTTCCGCCGCCGTAGCGGCGGAAAGAAGGCGAGGCGGCGATGGGGAGGCCGCATCGAGGGCGCTCCGGAATGGGGCGAGGCCCGCACCCCCGGTGGGGTGCGGGCCTCGCTTTCGGCTTACGCCTCGCGGCGAGAGGTCAGCTCTGGCCGCCGGCCAGCTTCTCGCGGAGCGCGGCGAGCGCCTCGTCGGAGGCCAGCGCCCCCGAGTCCTCCTCCGAGCCCTCGGACGAGTAGGAGCCGCCGCCCTGGCCGCCGCCGCCACCGCCGCCGCCCTGCTGGGCACCGGCGGCGGCGCCGGTGGCACCCTCGGCCGCAGCCTGCTCGTCGGCCTCGCGGGACTTGATGACCTGCGCCTGGTGCTGCTCGAAGCGAGCCTGCGCCTCGGCGTACTGGCGCTCCCACTCCTCGCGCTGCTTCTCGTAACCCGGCAGCCAGTCGTTGGCCTCCGGGTCGAAGCCCTCGGGGTAGATGTAGTTGCCCTGGTCGTCGTAGGACGCGGCCATGCCGTAGAGCGTCGGGTCGAACTCGACGGCGGTCGGGTCCGCACCGAAGGACTCGTTGGCCTGCTTCAGCGAGAGGCTGATGCGGCGGCGCTCCAGGTCGATGTCGATGACCTTGACGAAGATCTCGTCGTTGACCTGGACGACCTGCTCCGGGATCTCCACGTGGCGCTCGGCCAGCTCGGAGATGTGGACCAGACCCTCGATGCCCTCGTCGACGCGGACGAACGCACCGAACGGCACCAGCTTGGTGACCTTGCCGGGGACGACCTGGCCGATCTGGTGGGTCCGGGCGAACTGCTGCCACGGGTCTTCCTGGGTCGCCTTGAGCGACAGGGACACGCGCTCGCGGTCCATGTCGACGTCCAGGACCTCGACCGTGACCTCCTGGCCGACCTCGACGACCTCGGAGGGGTGGTCGATGTGCTTCCAGGACAGCTCGGAGACGTGGACCAGACCATCGACGCCACCCAGGTCCACGAAGGCACCGAAGTTGACGATGGAGGAGACGACGCCGGAGCGCACCTGGCCCTTCTGGAGGGTGGTGAGGAAGGTCTGGCGGACCTCGCTCTGGGTCTGCTCCAGCCAGGCGCGGCGGGAGAGAACCACGTTGTTGCGGTTCTTGTCCAGCTCGATGATCTTGGCCTCGAGCTCCTTGCCGACGTACGGCTGGAGATCGCGGACGCGGCGCATCTCGACCAGGGAGGCCGGGAGGAAGCCGCGCAGGCCGATGTCGAGGATGAGGCCGCCCTTGACGACCTCGATGACGGTACCGGTGACGATCCCGTCCTCTTCCTTGATCTTCTCGATGGTGCCCCAGGCACGCTCGTACTGGGCGCGCTTCTTCGAGAGGATCAGGCGCCCTTCCTTGTCCTCCTTCTGGAGAACCAGGGCCTCGATCTCGTCACCGACGGCGACGACCTCGTTCGGGTCGACGTCGTGCTTGATCGACAGCTCTCGGGAAGGGATGACACCTTCGGTCTTGTAACCGATGTCGAGCAGGACCTCGTCCCGGTCGACCTTCACGATGACGCCGTCGACGATGTCGCCGTCGTTGAAGTACTTGATCGTCTCGTCGATCGCGGCGAGGAAGGCTTCCTCGGAACCGATGTCGTTGACCGCAACCTGCGGGGTGGTGGCGGAAGTCTCGGTGCTGCTCGTCATGTGGGAAAGGGTCTCCGGTACGGACATGAAGTCGTAGGTACTGCTACGCCGAGGACCCTTTGATCGCACCACACATGCAAGTCAGCCGGAGAGCCAGGAAAGCCGGGAACCCGAGGGGACATACAGCCGATGCGAGCGCGGCCTGCTCCGTCCGAGGCACGCAGGCCCGCAGCGCAACTTGTAGCATACGGGGGCCGCTGGGCATGGTCAATGCGCGAAAGAGCACACCTGGGATGCAACACCCCATTTCCGGCAGAACTCGCCGCTCCCCACGGTCAGATGGCCCCACGCGGCGAGGTTCCCACGGCGTTCGCCGCGAGGCTGCCGACCGAGAGTACGGCTAACCGAGAGTACGGTCACTGGCGCAATGGAACAAAAGCACGAGGGTGGTGGGGGTGTCCACCCCCTGACACACGGTGATCATGACGGCGATCCCGCCGGCGGCGACGCCGTACGGCGACCGGCCGGCGGCCGGGAGAGCAGCCGGGCCAGTCGCGGCTGGTGGGACCGCAACGCGGACGAGTACCAGAACGACCACGGCGACTTCCTCGGCGATGCCCGCTTCGTGTGGGGCCCCGAGGGCCTGGACGAGGCCACGGCGCGTCTGCTCGGGCCCGGCGAGAAGCTGCGCGGGCTGGACGTGCTGGAGGTAGGAGCCGGGGCCGCGCAGTGCTCCCGGTGGCTGGCGGCACAGGGCGCGCGCCCTGTCGCCCTCGACCTCTCCCACCGGCAGCTCCAGCACGCGCTGCGGATCGGCGACGGACAGGGCAGCGAACTGGGGTTCCCGCTGGTCGAGGCGGACGCGAGGGCGCTGCCGTTCGCGGACGGGTCCTTCGATCGCGCCTGTTCGGCGTACGGCGCGATCCCCTTCGTGGCCGATCCCGAACGGGTGTTCGCGGAAGTGGCACGGGTGCTGCGGCCCGGGGGCCGGTGGGTCTTCTCGCTGACCCACCCGCTGCGGTGGTCCCTGGCGGACGAACCCGGCACCGAGGGGCTGACCGTCCTGGCCTCCTACTTCGACCGCACGCCGTACGTCGAGCAGGACGCCGCGGGGCGGACGGTGTACGTGGAGCACCACCGCACGCTGGGGGACCGGGTGCGGGAGCTGGTCGGCGCCGGTTTCCGGCTGGACAACCTCGTCGAGCCGGAGTGGCCCGCATGGAACCAGCAGGTGTGGGGCGGCTGGTCACCGCTGCGGGGCCGGCTGGTGCCCGGGACAGCCATTTTCGTGTGCACGCGCGCGTGAGCACCCGACAGGAGAATTTCCGGTGCGCCATGACGACCAGCTGAACCGGCTCCCCATAGCCGAGGCCCTGCCACGCGTGCGGGAAGCCCTCACCGCGTGCGGGGCGGCCGTCGTGCACGCGCCGCCGGGCACCGGCAAGACGACGCTGCTGCCGTTGGCGCTGGCCGGGCTGCTGGCCGACGGTGCGCCCTCGCGCACCGTGCTGGTGGCCGAGCCGCGCCGGATGGCGGCACGGTCGGCGGCGCGCCGGATGGCGTGGCTGCTGGGCGAGAAACCGGGCGAGAGCGTTGGCTTCACGGTGCGGGGCGAGCGCCGCGCCGGTGCCCGTACGCGCGTGGAGGTCGTCACGACAGGTGTGCTGCTGCAACGCCTCCAGCGGGACCAGGAGCTGTCCGGCGTGGATGTCGTGCTGATGGACGAGTGCCATGAGCGCCATCTGGACGCGGATACGGCGTTGGCGTTCCTGCTGGACGTACGCGCCACACTCCGCCCGGAGCTCCAGCTGATCGCCGCGTCGGCGACACAGGACAGCGAGGCGTGGGCGCAGCTGCTGGCCGCGCGAGTCGTACACGGACGGGGGACGAGCCACCCGGTGGACGTGCGGTATGCACCGCCGCCCGCGGGGGTGCGGCCGCCGCACGGGATGCGGGTGGATCCGGCGCTGCTGCGCCATGTGGCGGCGACCGTACGGCAGGCGCTGGCAGCGGTTCCGGAGGGCGACGTGCTCTGCTTCCTTCCGGGTGTCGGCGAGATCGGCAAGGTCGCGGCCTTGCTGTCCGACGTCCGTGCCCGCGTACTGCCGCTGCACGGGCGGGCGCCGGTACAGGTGCAGGACGACGTGCTGAGCGGCGGCTCGGGCGGCGGTGCGGAGCGCGAGCGGCGGGTGATCCTCTCGACGGCGGTGGCCGAGTCGAGCCTGACCGTGCCGGGGGTGCGGGTGGTGGTGGACGCGGGGCTGGCCCGGGAGCCCCGTACGGACCACGCGCGCGGCCTCGGCGCACTCACGACGGTGCGGGTCTCCCGCGCGGCGGCCGAGCAGCGGCGCGGCAGGGCGGGTCGCGAGGCACCGGGGGTGGCGTACGCGTGCTGGGCGGAGGCGGAGGAGGCGGGACGGCCGCGGGAGCCGTCCCCCGAGATAGCGGTTGCCGATCTGACGGCGTTCGCGTTGCAGGCCGCCTGCTGGGGCGATCCGGACGCGGCGCAGCTCTCCTTGCTGGACGCTCCGCCGCCGGGAGCGATGAGCGCGGCGCGGCGGACGCTGCGCGCGGTCGGCGCGCTGGACGAGGCGGGCCTGGTGACACAGCGGGGGCAGCGGATGGCCGGCCTGGGCGTGCACCCCAGGCTCGCCCGCGCGCTGCTGGACGGCGCTGCGGCAGTGGGCAGTGAGCTGGCGTGCGAGACGGTGGCACTGCTGAGCGAGGAGCCGCCGCGTGCCTTCGGGGACGACGCGGCGGAGGCTCTGCGACGGGCCCGTACGGCGCGGCGTGACGATCCGTACGGGGCGCGCTGGGCCGCCGAGGTGCGGCGGCTGCGGTCGCTGCTGGGCGAGGAGACGGCGCGGCCGGGCGGGGTCACCGACGAGCAGGGGGTCGGCACGGTGGTCGCGCTCGCTCAGCCGGAGCGGGTGGCGCGTGCACAGAGCGGCACGTCGTATCTGATGGCCGGCGGCACCCGCGCCGAGCTGACCCCGGACAGTCCGCTGCGCGGCACTCCCTGGCTGGCTGTCGCCGTGGCGGACCGGCCTGTTGGCGCCGCCTCGGCGCGGGTGCGGCTGGCGGCGCCGATCGACGCCGAGACGGCGCTCGCGGCGGCGGGCGCGCTGTACGGCGTACGAGAGGAGGTGGCCTGGGACCCCGAGCAGGGTGCGCAGGGCGGGCGCGGTGATGTGGTGGCGCGCGAGGTGGAGTCCCTGGGCGCCGTGCGGCTTTCGGTGCGCCCCCTGCCGGACCCGCCGCCCGAGGCATTGCGGGAGGCCGCGCTGGAGGGGCTGCGGCAGGGCGGAACGGGGCTGCTGCGGTGGTCGGACAGCGCCGTGGCGCTGCGGCGCCGGCTCGGCTTCCTGCACCGGACACTGGGTGCGCCCTGGCCGGACGTCTGTGACGAGGCACTGCTGGAACGGGCCGACGAGTGGCTGGGCCAGGCGTGCTCCCGGGCCGACCTCGCCCGGATCGATGCCGCCGGTGTGCTGTCGGGGATGCTGCCGTGGGCGTCCGGCGAGGCAACGCGGCTGGACGAGCTGGCGCCGAAGCGGATCGAGGTGCCGTCCGGTTCGCGGATCAGGGTCGACTACGAGCCGGAGCAGCCGGTGCTGGCCGTGAAGCTCCAGGAGATGTTCGGGGCGCGGGAGACACCGCGGGTGGCGGACGGGCGGGTGCCGCTCCTCGTCCACCTGCTCTCTCCCGCCGGGCGCCCCGCCGCCGTGACCGCCGATCTCGCGTCCTTCTGGGCGGAGGGCTACCGCGGTGTACGGGCCGAGCTGCGGGGGCGCTACCCCAAGCACCCGTGGCCGGAGGATCCCGCCACAGCGGAACCCACCCGGCACGCCAAGGCCCGCGGACGGTCGGCGTAGGTCAGTGGTTGCCGGACCGCTTCGAGGGCACGACCGTCTCCCCCGGCTCGGACGCCGCTGCTCCCTCAGCCGGCTCGGAGGGGCCGTCGGCTGCGGCCGTACGGCGGCGTGCGCGGGCCTCCAGGGTGAGGGAGGCGGCCAGCAGGAGGCCGCCCAGGACGAGGAAGCCCCAGGGCAGATAGGTGGTCATGGTCAGCACGAGCTGCCGCTGGGAGGAGACCAGGTCCACCGTCGCGTCCTGGTAGTCCGGGCGCATCTTGACGTGCCCGGCGAAGGCGGTGAGCGGCTTCTTGCCGGGCTTGTCCTTCCAGCGCATCTCCTCCTTGTGGATCTCCTGGCCGTCCACGGGGGCTCCGGTGGCCGGCTCCACCCAGAACATCCGCTTGGTGCTGTACCAGCGCTCCAGGCCGATCTGTTCGACGGTCTCGGGGGTGGCGCCCAGAGCCAGCTTCTTGGGGACCTTGACCTTGGTCCAGGGGATGGTCTGCTCGAAGTAGTAGGTCTCGATGCCCCGGACGGTGCGGGTGCCCTTGTAGTGGATGGGCGCAGAGGTGCGGGTCTGGAAGTCGAAGTACTCGTAGTCGCGCTTCTCGGTGAGGAACGGCCACTTGTACTCGATGCCCTGGCGGCGTACCGGGTCGCCGTCGACGTGTTCGCCGCCCGCGTGCACGGGCTCCTGGGAGTGGGCGTCGAAGACGTAGCGTTCGGGGATGCGCGAGACCAGCTTGCCCTTGTCGTCGGCCACATAGCTGAGGGTGTCCCAGACGACGACATCGCGGCCCGTGCTGTCCTTTATCTTCTTCGCCGCCGCCACATTGCCCTTGAGGGTCTGGACGATGGTGACCTTGGGCACCTTCTTCGACTTCATGGTGGCGTAGTCGAGGAGAGTGGCGTTCCTGGCCTCCAGGACCATGTCCTGGTACTGGCTGGGCGGGATCTTCGCCAGCCGCGGAAAGGCGTACCAGCGGATCAGGGGCGAGAGCGCGGCGAAGAACACCGCGAGGGCCAGGAGGATCAGGCTCGCTCTCCTGCGCATGCTGTCTCCTGCCGGCTGCTAGGGGTGCTCGGGGACGGTGGTGTGCAGGGGCTTCTTCGACGTCTCGCCGGGCGGGGCACCGATCGCGGTGATCGCGAGGACGAGCGCGAGCGCGGCGGCCAGTCCGATCCCGGCGGCGATGAGGGCTCGCATGCGCTGGCTTCACCTCTTCCGGTGGCCGACTGCAACAGAGCTGACGCTCCGTCAATTCTGCGGTCGCACCGTAGCAACGCCCGCGTGGGATGGGAACAGTGCGTCACGGGTTCGACGGCCGCGCCAGCCGCGACAGCCGCGACAAAAGGGGCGCCCGGAAAACCCTTCGCCCCCGGCGCCGGGGCGCCGGGGGCGAGGAGAGCACTCTGCTGGGCTGCTGCGGCCTCAGCCCTTGATGGTGAGCTTCACCTTCAGGGTGGCGCCGCCGTCCGCCTTCAGCGTCAGGGTGTAGGTGCCGGGCTGGTCGTCGGCGAAGAGGTCGGGCAGCTTGACGATGCCGTTGGCGTCCGTCTTCAGACCCGCGAGGCTGCGCACGGGCTTGCCCTTGGGGTCCTTGAAGTACGGGCCCTCGGCGGTGTTGTCCAGCGTTGCCGTCAGGGTGGTGTTCGCGACGGCCTTGCCCTTGCGGGTGGCCTTGACCTCCACGGCCTGCGCGAACTTCGTGTTCTTGTCGGCCTCCAGCGCGACGTTGCTGGTACGGGCCAGCGTGTCGGCCTGCGGGGCGGTGACCGAGGCGGCGAAGTCGACGGTGCCCAGGTCCTTGCCGGGGGCTGTCGCGCGCACGGTGAAGGAGCCGGTCCTGCTGCCCGCGCTGAGCGTGGGCGCCGTCGCGACGCCGTCCGCGTTGGTGGTGGCCGTCGCGGTCTTGGTGCCGCCTTCGAACGTCGCGCCGGTGTTGCCGCGGATCTCGAAGCGGACCTTGACGCCCTTGACGCCCTTGCCCTTGGAGGTCTCGGCCTTGACCGCGGGGCGCGCGGCGAACTTCTCTCCGGCGACCGCAGCAAACTCCTTGGCTCCGACCCGCTCGATGGAGTGCGGCTTCGTCGGCTCGGGGCTGGGGCTGGGGCTGGGGGACTCGTGACCGCCGCCGCCCTCGTTGCCTCCGCCGCCGTTGTTGCCCCCGCCGTTGCCGGGCTTGCCGGGCTTGTTCGGCTTGTTGGGCTTGTTGGGCTTGCCGTGCGAGCCGCCCTTGCCGCCGCGCTCCGGTGAGCCCTTGTCCGAGCCGCCGCCGGGCTCGCCGAGGCCCGGTGCGGTGGGCAGCAGCGAACCGCCGCCGTCGGGCACCGCGTGGGTGCCCTTGCGGTAGAACTCGTACCAGGCCAGAACGGTGCGCAGATAGTCGCTGGAGTTGTTGTAGCTGAGGATCGCCCGGTCCAGGTCGCCGCCGTTCGACAGGTCACGGCCGCCCGCGCACAGGTAGTCGCCCGCGGCGACCGCGGCGTCGTAGACGTTGTTGGGGTCCTTGCGGCCGTCGCCGTTGCCGTCGGCGCCCCAGCGGTTCCAGGTGGAAGGGATGAACTGCAGAGGACCGACCGCGCGGTCGTAGCTGGAATCGCTGTCCCACCGGCCGCCGTCGGTGTCCTTGATGTTGGCGAACCCCTCCCCGTTGAGCACCGGGCCGAGGATGGGTCGCAGCGTCGTACCGTCCTTGTCGACCGCGCCACCGCGGGCGTGCCCCGACTCGACCTTGCCGATGCCCGCGAGGAGCTCCCAGCGCAGGCCGCAGCCCGGTGTGCGGGAGGCGAGCGACTTGGCGGCCTTCTTGTAGGCAGCCAGAACCGAGGTCGGTATGCCGGACTTGTCGCCTGAGCCGCCGGGTTCCGAACTACCGGGCGGGTGCGGGGACTCCAGCGGAGGCAGCTCCGTCTCGTAGCTGTCGTCACCCGGCGCAGGGTCACCCGCGGCGCCCGAACGTCCGTTGTTGTGATCGCCGCCGAGTTCCACACCGGGCGCCTGGGAGGCGGTCAGCGCCGCCATGACGACGGCCGCGATCGCGGTGCCGCCCAAGCCCCTGCGGTATCTGGTGCTGCGAAGCCCGCCGCGGCGGTGCCCCGCCGCTGTGGTGGCCGCCCGCTGTGCGGCGTGCCTGCCCCGGTTCCGCGCCATAGGTAGTCCCCGTCCTCTCCCCTTCGGACGCAATCACCGTGACCCTACGGCAGAGCCCGGCCACAAGTCAGCGGCCGGCGGCCACTTCTGGCGCTTCTGACCCGCTTTCGCGGCCGGTTTTCCCGGTGTTTGCCCCGTTGTTTCCCCATCGTTCCCGGCGGCGAACGCCCCTTGGCACGTCCCCCCGGGCTGAAAGCCCCCTCGGGAAGCGAACGTTCCCTCTGCGTCCGGACGTTGCCACCCAGGGGGACGCTCGGCTCCGCCGGAGCGGTTTCAGTGTGCTGCCGACTCCCAGTCCAGGCCGACACCGACGGACACATCCAGCGGTGCCCGCAGCGAGACGGCCGTGGACATCTCCGAGCGGACCAGCTTCTCGACCTCCTCGCGCTCCCCCGGCGCGATCTCCAGCACGATTTCGTCGTGCACCTGCAGCAGCATCCGGGAGCGCAGCTGAGCCGCCCGCAGCGCCGCGTCGACCTTGAGCATGGCGACCTTGACGATGTCGGCAGCGGTGCCCTGGATCGGTGCGTTGAGCGCCATCCGCTCGGCCATCTCGCGGCGCTGCCGTTGGTCGCTGGTGAGGTCGGGCAGATAGCGGCGGCGGCCCATGATCGTGTGGGTGTAGCCGGTGGCGCGGGCCTCCTCGACGGTGCGGTGCAGATAGTCGCGTACCCCGCCGAAGCGCTCGAAGTAGGTGTCCATCAGCTTCCGTGCCTCGTCGGGCGTGATGCCGAGCTGCTGCGAGAGCCCGAAGGCGGACAGCCCGTACGCCAGCCCGTAGGACATCGCCTTGATCTTGCGGCGCATCTCGGCGTCGACTGCCGTCTTCTTGACGCTGAAGACCTGCGCCGCCACCGTGTCGTGCAGGTCCTCGCCCGAGGTGAACGCCTCGATCAGGCCCTCGTCCTCCGACAGGTGCGCCATCACCCGCAGCTCGATCTGGCTGTAGTCGGCCGTCATCAGCGACTCGAAGCCCTCACCGACGCGGAAGCCACGGCGGATTGCGCGGCCCTCGTCCGTACGGATCGGGATGTTCTGCAGGTTCGGGTCCGTGGAGGAGAGCCGGCCGGTGGCGGCCACCGTCTGGTTGAACGTGGTGTGGATACGGCCATCGGGGGCGATGGTCTTGATCAGGCCCTCGACCGTGGTGCGCAGCTTCTGCTGCTCGCGGTAGCGCAGCATGATCACCGGCAGCTCGTGCTCGGTCTGGGCCGCCAGCCAGGCCAGCGCGTCCGCGTCGGTCGTGTAGCCCGTCTTGGTCTTTTTCGTCTTGGGCAGGCCCAGCTCGCCGAAGAGGACCTCCTGGAGCTGCTTGGGCGAGCCGAGGTTGAACTCGTGGCCCACCGAGGCGTGCGCCTCGGCGACCGCCTGCTGCACCGCGTCGGCGAACTGCTGCTCCAGCCCCGTGAACCACTCGCGGTCCGCGCAGATACCGGCGCGCTCCATCCGGGCCAGCACCTCGGACGTCGGCAGCTCCAGCTCGCGCAGCAGATCGGCGGCGCCCACCTGCTCCAGCCGCTGCTCGAAGGCGCTGCCCAGGTCCAGGATGGTGCGGGCCTTGATCATGAGGGACTGCGCCTCGGCCTGCTCGTCCACCCCGAGCGCCAGCTGCCCGTCGGCCTCGGCGGTGGGGCCCAGCTCGCGGCCCAGATACTCCACCGACAGCGCGTCCAGCGCGAAGGAGCGGCGGCCCGGCTTGTCCAGATAGGCGGCGAGCGCGGTGTCCGTCCATACGCCGTCCACCTGCCAGCCGTGGTCGGCGAAGACCCGCATCAGCGCCTTGGCGTCGTGCATGACCTTGCGGCGGTCCGCGTCGGCGAGCCAGGCGGCGAACGCCCGCTCGTCGCCCTCGGTCAGCTCGGCCGGGTCGAACCAGACGGCCGGGCCCGCGCCGGCGGCCAGCGCGATCTCGCTGACGCTGCCGCTGCCCTGCTTCCACACATCGACCGTGGCCACCCCGAGCGTGGCGGCCCCGTGCTGCTCCAGCCAGGGGGCAAGTTCGTCGGCCTCCGCCACCGTGCCGTCCACCTCGATGCCGTCAGCCGTGGGGGGCTCCTCGGCCTCCGCGGCGGCGCCCGGGTCGGCGGCGAAGAGGCGGTCGCGGAAGTTCTGGTGGCGGAACTCCAGGGTGTCCAGGATGACGGCGAGCGCGTCGCGGTCGTACGGAGCGCGCACCAGCTCCTCGGGGCGGTCCGGCAGGGCCACGTCGCGGACCAGCTCGGTCAGCCGGCGGTTGAGCAGGACGGATTCCAGGTGGGCGCGGAGATTGTCGCCCGCCTTGCCCTTGACCTCGTCCACCCGCTCGGCCAGCTCGGCCAGGGAGCCGAACTGGTGGATCCACTTGGTGGCCGTCTTCTCCCCGACGCCCGGGATGCCCGGCAGGTTGTCCGACGGGTCGCCGCGCAGCGCGGCGAAGTCCGGATACTGGTCAGGGGACAGGCCGTACTTCTCCTGCACCTTCTCCGGTGTGAAGCGCGTCAGTTCCGAGACGCCCTTGGTCGGGTACAGCACCGTGACGTTGTCGCTGACGAGCTGGAAGGTGTCCCGGTCCCCGGTGACGATCGACACCTGGAAACCCTCGGCCTCGGCCTGGGTGGCGAGTGTGGCGATCACGTCGTCCGCCTCGTAGCCGTCGATCGCGTAGCGGCGTACGCGCATGGCGTCGAGCAGCTCGCCGATCAGCTCGACCTGGCCCTTGAACTCGTCCGGGCTCTTGGACCTGTTCGCCTTGTACTCCGAGAACTGCTCGGAGCGCCAGGTCTTGCGGGAGACGTCGAAGGCGACGGCGAAGTGGGTGGGGGCCTCGTCGCGCAGGGTGTTCGCGAGCATCGACGTAAAGCCGTAGATCGCGTTGGTGGGCTGCCCCGTGGTGGTGTTGAAGTTCTCCGCCGGGAGGGCGAAGAATGCCCGGTATGCAAGGGAATGCCCGTCCATGAGCATCAGGCGAGGCTGTGCCTCGCCGCTGCCCTTTGTTTTCGCCGTTGCCTTTGGTGCCGTCTTCGATGCTGCCTTCTTAGCCACGTGCCGATCCTCGCATGCGGGTCTGACAATGTCGGGGTGCGCTGGTGTGTGGCCGGGCGCCTCGCCGCCCTGTGCGGGCCGATGGGTGGGCAAAAGGCTACTGTCGGCGCACTGCCTGAAAGTCCACTGGACACCGACTGCCCACAGCGGCCGATCAGTGGCACCATCAGGGGTTATGACGCGGAAGGCTCCCTCCAGTGATCCGGTTCAGGACGCGCCCCAGGTGCAGGGGCCCGCACATGCCGCGGCCGGGTTGCCCGCCGTCGCGCACTCGTTGCGGATGGCGCGGCAGCAGATGGGGGTGAAACGGACCGCGCTGACGCTGCTGCGCGTCAACCAGAAGGAGGGTTTCGACTGTCCGGGCTGCGCGTGGCCCGAGGGTGACAAGCGGCACGCCGCGGAGTTCTGCGAGAACGGGGCCAAGGCGGTCGCCGAGGAGGCCACCACCCGCCGGGTCACCCGCGACTTCTTCGCCGCGCACCCGGTGACCGAGCTCGCCGAGCGGTCCGGGTACTGGCTGGGGCAGCAGGGACGGCTGACCGAGCCGATGTATCTGCCCGAGGGCGGCGAGCGGTACGAGCCGATCGGCTGGGACGACGCCTTCGCGCTGATCGCCGAGGAGCTGACGGCACTCACCTCACCCGATGAGGCGGTCTTCTACACCTCGGGCCGTACCAGCAACGAAGCCGCCTTCCTCTACCAGCTCTTCGCCCGCGAGTTCGGCACCAACAATCTGCCGGACTGCTCCAACATGTGCCACGAGTCGTCCGGCTCCGCATTGACCGAGACACTCGGCGTCGGCAAGGGCAGCGTGCTGCTGGAGGACCTGTACAAGGCCGACCTGATCATCGTCGCCGGACAGAACCCGGGCACCAACCACCCGCGCATGCTCTCCGCGCTGGAGAAGGCCAAGGCGGGCGGCGCGAAGATCATCACCGTCAACCCGCTGCCCGAGGCGGGCATGGAGCGGTTCAAGAACCCGCAGACCCCCAAGGGGCTGGCCGCGGGCGGTACCGCGCTGACGGATCTGTTCCTCCAGATCCGCCTCGGCGGCGACCAGGCGCTCTTCCGGGAGCTGAACCGCATGATCCTGGAGCGGAACGGCGTCGACGAGGACTTCGTACGGGAGCACACGCACGGCTTCGAGGAGTTCGCCGAGGCCGCGTGCACCACCGGCTGGGACGAGACACGGGCCGCGACCGGGCTGAGTCGCGCCGAGCTCGAGCGTGCCCTGGAGCTGGTGCTGGCCTCCCGCCGCACCGTGGTGTGCTGGGCGATGGGCCTGACCCAGCACAAGCACTCGGTGCCCACCATCCGCGAGGTGGTCAACTTTCTGCTGCTGCGCGGCAACATCGGCCGCCCCGGTGCCGGGGTGTGCCCGGTGCGCGGGCACAGCAATGTGCAGGGCGACCGCACGATGGGCATCTTCGAGCGGCCCGCGCCCGCGTTCCTGGACGCGCTGGAGCAGGAGTTCGGCTTCGCCCCGCCGCGCGAGCACGGCTACGACGTCGTACGGGCCATCCGCGCGATGCGGGACGGCCAGGTGAAGGTGTTCTTCGCGATGGGCGGCAACTTCGTGGCCGCCTCCCCCGACACCCAGGTGACCGAGGCGGCGATGCGCCGGGCGCGGCTGACCGTGCATGTCTCCACCAAGCTCAACCGCTCGCACTGTGTGACCGGCGCCCGTGCGCTGATCCTGCCGACGCTGGGCCGGACCGAGCGGGACACCCAGCGCGGTGGGGACCAGTTCGTCACCGTCGAGGACTCCATGGGCATGGTGCACGCCTCGCGGGGACGGCTGGCGCCGGCCAGTGAGCAGCTGCTGTCGGAGCCCGCGATCGTCGCCCGGCTGGCGCGGGCGGTGCTGGGCGAGGCGTCCGCGACCCCCTGGGAGGAGTTCGAGGGCGACTACGGGCTGATCCGGGACCGCATCGCCCGCGTGGTGCCCGGCTTCGAGGACTTCAACGCCAAGGTGGCCCGCCCCGGAGGGTTCACGCTGCCGCACGCACCGCGGGACGAGCGGCGCTTCCCGACGGCGACCGGCAAGGCGAACTTCACCGCGGCGCCGGTGGAGTATCCGCAGGTGCCACAGGGGCGGCTGCTGCTGCAGACGCTGCGCTCGCACGACCAGTACAACACCACCGTCTACGGGCTCGACGACCGCTACCGGGGCATCAAGAACGGCCGCCGCGTGGTGCTCGTACACCCCGAGGACGCGGCAGCGTGCGGGCTGGCGGACGGCTCGTACGCCGACCTCACCAGCGAGTGGAGCGACGGGAGGGAGCGGGTGGCGCGCGGGTTCCGCGTCGTCCACTACCCGACGGCACGCGGGTGCGCCGCCGCGTACTACCCGGAGACCAATGTGCTGGTTCCGCTGGATGCGACAGCCGATACGAGCAACACCCCCGCCAGCAAGTCCATCGTGATCAGGCTCACTCCCTCGGCGGCCGAGTGACGCCTGTGCGGGCTTAAGCTCGGATCGGCCGGTTGAACAGCGCGGATCGGAGCAGCGGCACATGGGCGAGCAGACCACGACCAAGTTCCCCCAGGAGGTCCTGGACCAGTGGGCGGGGTCGGGGGTCGACCTGCCCGCGCTGTTCTCGGCCGGGAAGCTGGGCGAGCGGATGGGGCTGGAGATCCTGGAGGCGGCGCCCGAGCGGGTGGTGGGCACGCTGCCGGTCGAGGGCAACACCCAGCCGTACGGGCTGCTGCACGGCGGGGCCTCCGCGGTGCTCGCCGAGACGCTGGGATCGGTGGGCGCCATGCTGCACGGCGGACCCGGCAAGGCCGCCGTGGGGGTGGACCTCAACTGCACCCATCACCGCGGGCCGCGCTCCGGGCTGGTGACGGGCGTGGCCACGCCGGTGCACCGCGGGCGGACGATGACCAGCTACGAGATCGTCATCACCGATGAGAGCGGGCGCCGGGTGTGCACGGCGCGGCTCACCTGCCTGTTGCGTGACGCATAGGGGTTGCGCCGCCCCCGGTTCCTCCCCCAATCTTCGGGACCGGGAGGTGCCCCCAACCCTCCCCGTTGTGACGTGGTGCCGTTGCGGCGGAACGAGTGGGGGACGACATGGCCGACGTACTCACCGGGGGTGGCGGTGACGGACCCCGGCTCTCCGAGCGCTGGGACGCGCTGTCCCGGCGCGTCCGGTATCTGACCGTCTCCCTCGCGCTCGGCTTCCTCCTCGCCGGCGCGGCGGCCTACGTGCTCCTCGCCGACCCCCGCAAGACCGCTCCCCCGGCCCACGCAGAGCGGCACAAAGTGCCCTACCCGGTGCACAGTACGCGAATGAGCTTCGTACGCATCACCGACGTGGACATCGAGAAGCGGAGCTTCCGGGTCGAGTTGCGGGCAGTGACCAAGGATCCGGTGCTGGTACGGCGAGTCACTCAGGAGTACGCGGCGGTGACGATGGAGCTCTCGCCGGCGCGGGCGGTGACGGTGCAGCCGGGACAGGCCGAGAGGGTGCGGGTGAAGGCGCGGGTCACCTCCTGCCGGGACCTGCCGATGCGGGCGCGGCTTCCCTTCCTGGACGTTACGCTGCGTAACGCTCGGGCGTCGCAGGACCTCAGCTTCATCCCCGGGGACCGCTACGCGCGGGCACTCACCCGCGTGTTCCGTACGGTATGCGGACCCTCTTCGCGCCCATGATCGGCGACCTGCAGACCCAGCTGCGGCTTCCGGGCCGGAAACGCGTCCGCCATCTCCCCGTCATATCGGACCTGCCGGGGTGAACCGGCTACGGGCTGCCGGTTCCGTGACGGTCATAACAAGAGAGTCACATCATGGATCCGACCTCTGCCCGACCGCATGGCAGCGGCCATAGAGTCACCGCCAGTCACCGCGCCGCCGGGCGCAACACCGACAAGCTCCGATCAGGACCGTACGTACGGCCCGGCGCGCGATACGGCCACTCACTCCATGGGGGCCGCGCCTTGGGGAAAGGACTGATCGTGCGTCATCGTTCCTTGCTCGTACTCACCACCACCGTCACGGTGGGAGCCCTCACCCTGTCAGCGTGCGGCTCGCGCGACGACAAGAGCGGCGGCGGCGACAGCGGAGACAAAACCACTGTCGTCATCGGCGTCGACGCCCCGCTCACCGGCGACCTGTCCGCACTGGGCCAGGGCATCAAGAACTCCAGCGAGCTCGCCGTCAAGACGGCCAACAAGAACAACGAGGTCAAAGGCGTCACCTTCAAGCTGGAGTCGCTCGACGACCAGGGCCAGGCCGGAACCGGCCAGCAGAACGCCACCAAGCTGGTCGGCAACGAGCAGGTCGCCGGCGTCGTCGGCCCCCTCAACTCGCACGTCGGCCAGTCCATGCAGAAGGTCTTCGGCAACGCCAACCTGGTGCAGATCTCCCCCGCCAACACGGCCCCCGAGCTCACCCAGGGCCCCAACTGGCAGAAGGGGGAGAAGAAGCGGCTGTTCAACACCTACTTCCGCACCTCCACCACCGACGCCGTACAGGGCCCGTACGCCGCCCAGTACCTGTACAACCAGCGAAAGTTCAAGAAGGCGTACATCATCGACGACAAGAAGACCTACGGCGCGGGACTGGCCGGCACCTTCACCGACGAGTTCAAGAAGCTCGGCGGCAAGGTCGTGGGCACCGACCACATCAACCCCGACGACCGTGACTTCTCCGCCGTCGGCACCAAGGTCGCCAAGTCCAAGGCCGACTTCGTCTACTACGGCGGCGAGTACCCGGCCGGCGCCCCGCTCAGCGCACAGATCAGCAAAGCCGGCTCCAAGGCCCTGGTCGTCGGCGGTGACGCGCTCTACAGCGAGGAGTACATCAAGCTCGGCAAGAAGAACGTCGAGGGCGACCTGGCCACCTCCGTCGGCGCACCGCTGGAGACCCTCGACACTGCCAAGACCTTCATGAAGGACTACAAGGCGGCCGGCTACAAGCTCCCCTACGAGGCATACGGCGGCTACTCCTACGACAGCGCCTGGGCGATCATCCAGGCGGTCAAGGCAGTCGTCGAGAAGAACGACGGCAAGCTGCCCGACAACATCGACGAGACCCGCAAACAGGTCACCGAAGCCGTGCAGGACGTCAAGTTCAAGGGTGTGACCGGCGACGTCGCCTTCGACAAGTACGGCGACACCACCAACAAGCAGCTGTCCGTCTACGAGGTCAAGGACGGCAAGCACAAGCCCGTCAAGACCGGCACCTTCAAGGAACGCTGATCCGGACCCACACCCCGAACTGAACCTCAGCGGCGGGGGGGGGGGGGGAAAAAAAAGAAACAAAAGGAAAACTGACCAAGGGCAAGCACACCCTCTCGCTCGCGGCCAAGAACCTCGACGGCAAGCGGGCCACCAAGGGTGACGCGATCGTCGACCGGCTCACGC
>NZ_JBQQBT010000025.1:0-89461 GCF_052245835.1 Streptomyces sp. 8N114
TCTGGGTTCCGCAGACCCCGGAGCAGCCCCCGTGAAGTCCCGTAAGGGACGACACCCGCGAAGGGCCTGCCGCTCCTACGCCACAGTCGCTACGCCACGGCCGTACACCGCGACGATCACGCCGGGACGATATTGACCAGCTTCGGCGCGCGGACGATCACCTTGCGCACCTCCGCACCGCCCAGCGACTTCACGATCACGGGCTCGGCCAGCGCCAGGGCCTCCAGCTCGGACTCGGAGACCGAGGGCGACACCTCCAGCCTGGCCTTGACCTTGCCCTTGACCTGTACGACGCAGGTCACGGCCTCGTCCACCAGGTAGGCCGGGTCGGCGACGGGGAAGTCCTCATAGACGACCGACTCCTCGTGGCCCAGCTTGCGCCACAGCTCCTCGGCGATGTGCGGAGCCAGCGGGGCGATCAGCAGCACCATGGTCTCGACCACGGAGCGGGGCACCTCGCGCAGCTTCGTGACGTGGTTGTTCAGCTCCGTGATCTTGGCGATCGCGGTGTTGAAACGCAGGCCGGCCATGTCCTGGGTGACGCCGTCGATCGCCTTGTGCACCGCACGCAGCGTGGCCTCGTCCGGCTCGGTGTCGACAACGGTGACCTCGCCCGTCGCCTCGTCCACGGCGTTGCGCCACAGCCGTTGCAGCAGCCGAAACTGACCCACGACCGCGCGGGTGTCCCAGGGACGGGAGACATCCAGCGGGCCCATGGCCATCTCGTACAGCCGCAGGGTGTCGGCGCCGTAGTCCGTGCAGATCTCGTCCGGGGTGACGGCGTTCTTCAGGGACTTGCCCATCTTGCCCAGCAGGCGGCTGACCTTCTCGCCCTGGTAGTAGTACGCGCCGTCACGCTCCTCCACCTCGGCGGCCGGTACGGCGATGCCGCGCGCGTCCCGGTAGACGTACGCCTGGATCATGCCCTGGTTGTACAGCTTGTGGAACGGCTCGCCGGAGGAGATGTGGCCCAGATCGTGCAGCACCTTCGACCAGAAACGCGCGTACAGCAGGTGCAGTACGGCGTGTTCGGCGCCGCCCACGTACAGGTCGACGCCGCCCTTCGGCTGCCCCTCCCGCGGGCCCATCCAATAGCGCTCGATCTCAGGGTCGACCAGCTTCTCGTCGTTCTGCGGATCCAGATAGCGCAGCTCGTACCAGCAGGAGCCCGCCCAGTTGGGCATGGTGTTGGTCTCCCGCCGGAAGCGGCGCGGGCCCTTGCCGTCGCCCAGATCCAGGGTGACGTTGGTCCACTCCTCGTTCCGGGACAGCGGGGTCTCCGGCGAGGTGTTCGCGTCGTCCGGGTCGAAGGTGCGCGGGGAGTAGTCCTCGACCTCCGGCAGCTCCAGCGGCAGCATCGACTCGGGCAGCGCGTGCGCGATGCCGTCCTCGTCGTAGACGATCGGGAACGGCTCGCCCCAGTAGCGCTGCCTGCTGAACAGCCAGTCGCGCAGCCGGTAGTTGACGGTTCCCTCGCCCAGCCCGTGCTCCTCCAGCCATCGCCGCATCCGCTCCTTGGCCTCGTGCACGCCCAGGCCGTCCAGGGAGATGTCGTGGTCGCTGGAGTTGACGATGGTCGCGTCGTACGAGCTGAACGCGTTCTCCCAGGTCGAAGTGTCCGTCCCGCGGCCGTCGGTGGGCTCGACGACACAGCGCACGGGCAGCTCGAAGGCGCGCGCGAACTCGAAGTCGCGCTGGTCGTGCGCGGGGACGGCCATGATCGCGCCGGTGCCGTAGCCCATCAGCACATAGTCGGCGATGAAGACCGGGACCTTCTCCTGGCTGACCGGGTTGGTGGCATAGACGCCGGTGAAGACACCGGTCTTGTCCTTGGCCTCCGCCTGGCGCTCCACGTCCGACTTGGCCTCCGCCTGCGCCCGGTACGCGGCGACGGCCTCGGCCGGTGTCGCGTGGCCGCCGGTCCACACCTGGTGGGTGTCCTCGGGCCAGGCTTCGGGGGCGAAGGACTCGACCAGCGGGTGCTCGGGCGCCAGCACCAGGTAGGTGGCGCCGAACAGGGTGTCCTGGCGGGTGGTGAAGACGTCGATCTGCGTGTCCCTCACGGGGAAGCTGATCCGGGCGCCCTCACTGCGGCCGATCCAGTTGCGCTGCTGCAGCTTGATCGCCTCGGGCCAGTCCAGGTCCTCCAGGTCGTCCACCAGGCGGTCGGCGTAGGCGGTGATCCGCATGTTCCACTGCCGCAGCTTGGCCTTGAAGACGGGGAAGTTGCCGCGCTCGGAGCGGCCGTCGGCGGTGACCTCCTCGTTGGCCAGTACGGTGCCCAGGCCGGGGCTCCAGTTGACCGGCGCGTCGGAGGCGTAGGCCAGCCGGTACTCGCCCAGCAGGTCGGCCCGCTCCCGCTCGCTCAGCTCGCCCCAGGCTCCCCAGCCCTCCGGCGTCTTACGGGCGCCCGAGGCGAACTGCTCGACCAGCTCCTCGATGGGGCGTGCCTTGCGCGCCTCGGTGTCGTACCAGGAGTTGAAGATCTGCAGGAAGATCCACTGGGTCCAGCGGTAGTACGAGGGATCGATCGTCGCGAACGACCTGCGCTGGTCGTGCCCCAGGCCCAGGCGGCGCAGCTGGGCCGTCATCTGGACGATGTTGGCCTCGGTCGAGCTACGCGGATGGGTGCCCGTCTGGACGGCGTACTGCTCGGCGGGCAGACCGAAGGCGTCGAAGCCCAGGGTGTGCAGCACGTTGTGCCCGGTCATCCGCGCATAGCGGGCGTAGACATCCGTGGCGATATAGCCCAGGGGATGCCCGACGTGCAGCCCCGCACCCGAGGGGTACGGGAACATGTCCATGATGAACTTCTTCGGCTTGGCAGCCTGCTCCGGGGCACCGCCCAGCGAGCCCTCGCCGGGGTTGGGCGCCTCGTAGGTGCCGTGCTTCTCCCAGAAGTCCTGCCAGCGTGCCTCGATGTCGGCGGCCAGGGCCGCCGTGTAGCGATAAGGGGCCGCGATCTCGGCGGCGGTGGTCGTCTCGCTCATCGTCCTCAAAGCTCCATCGGTCGTCTCTGCCCGGCTCTCCTGAAACGAAAAAACCCCTCGCACAGGAGGGGGAGCCGCGCCGATCCCGGTCCGCGGGAGAGGGACCGGTGCTGGTTCAGCGCGGCTCGCTAAGCAGAAGGCGTACGGCACGCATAGGGCACAGGGTACCGCACCCGCCGAACCCCCCGCCTGGAGACCACCTACAGCCCAAGCCGAGAGACCACCCCCAAACGAGAGGGCCGAACCCTCACACCGAGGGGCCGCTCCCCCACATCGAGGGGGCCACCCTCCAAAGGGGGTGTGGGTGGCGAAGCCCCCACAAGCGGCGAAGCCGCAAAAACAAAGGAAGCGAGGCGGCTACCTGCCATACGGCAGGAAGCACACCTCGCCTCTCGCTTCCGTGGAGCTAAGGAGAATCGAACTCCTGACCTCTTGCATGCCATGCAAGCGCTCTACCAACTGAGCTATAGCCCCAGATTTCTGGTCCGCCGGGGCTTCCCCGCGGCGGCTTCGCCAGCTTACACGGGGTACACCGCGTTCTGCCAAATCGCTTTCCGATATGCCCCGACCCGGGCCGAGTTGCGACCGGGCAGCTCCGCCCCGGCGATGCCGGGCGCCGGCCGGTCGATACTGTCGGCCCGTGAGCACGTTGTACCAGGCCGCCGAGAGCAAATGGTCATCGGCGCTCAGGGGATACCTTGGGCTCAAGGGATATCTGCTGCGTCGGCCGGTCACGCTGGCGACAGCCCTGTCCATGGTTTCCTTCGCCGCCTTCTGGGCCGCGCAGCGCACGGCGAACGTCTCGATGATCGACCTGATGGTCTACCGGGCCGAGGGCTGGACCGTGCGCAACGGTTACGACCTGTACTCGATGCGCGCCACCTACGCCGACCTGCCCGCCACCTATCCGCCCTTCGCCGCGCTGCTGTTCCTTCCGCTGACGCTGCTGGACGTGGCCGACATGCGCGGGGTGGCGACGTTCGCCAATCTCGGGCTGCTGGTGGTGCTCGTCCATCTGTCCCTGCGACTGCTGGGCCGCCCGCTGCACGTCCCGCGGGGCGCTGCGGCCCTGGGGATCGCCTCGTTCGTGGTGTGGTGCGAACCGGTGTGGACGACGCTGCGCTACGGGCAGATCAACCTGCTGCTGGCCGCACTGGTGCTCTGGGACCTGACCCGCCGCCCGGGGACCCGCTGGGCGGGGATAGGCATCGGCATCGCGGCGGGGATCAAGCTGACGCCCGCGCTGTTCGCCGTTTTCCTCGCACTGTGCGGACTGGTCCAGGGCTGGCGGCGGCTGCGGCACACAGGGCGCACAACAGCGCTGTGGAACCCGTGGCTGCGGCAGGCGACGGTCGCGACAGTGACGTTCCTGGGCACCGCCCTGCTGTCCGCAATTGTGCTGCCGCACGACTCCCGGCGCTTCTGGGGCTGGGCCCTCTTCCAGTCCGACCGGGTCGGGCGTACGGAGATCACCGACAACCAGTCGCTGAGCGGCGTGGCAGCGCGGCTGCTGCACACCGGCGACCCGGGCTGGCTGTGGATGGTGCTCGCCATCCTGGCGGCCGTGCTCGGCCTGGGCGTGGCCGTGGCAGCGGCTCTGGCGGGGCAGCGCGGGCTGCCGCACGGGACCGCCTGGGCCGCTGTCGCCTGTGCCGTGACCACACTGCTGATCAGTCCGATCTCCTGGTCGCACCACTGGGTGTGGTGCCTGCCGCTGTTGCTGCTGCTCGGCGCGGAGGCGCAGCGCCGCGGCAGTCGCCGCTGGCTGGCCGGGACACTGCTGACCGGCTTGGTGTTCTGCTCGTACGCGCTGTGGTGGGTCCCCCGGGACGCGGGCTCCTCCCATCCGCCCGAACTCCACCAGAACGGCGCCCAGATGCTGCTGTCGGCCTGTTATCCGCTCGCAGGGGCGGCGTTCCTTGTCGTCACGGCCGTGGTGACGAGGGACGCACTGCGCGGACGGGGCTGCCGGCGCGGCCCCGGAAGGAGGGAGACGGCAGCGGGGCCGGAGGCCGGAACGGTGACCCGGGCGGGGGCTCAGGCCGTCGCGAAGGAGTAGAAACGCTTCAGCGTGCAGTGGGCCTCCAGCAGGCGGCCGTAGATCGGCTCACCGTCCAGCTCCCGGTAGGTCTCGATCGGGTCGCCCTTTATGATCAGCGCCCGAGCGCAGTCCTCGCACCAGTACTGGTAGTCGCTGTTGACCGGCTCCATGTCACGGACGATCGGGGTGCCGCTGCCGCACCAGTCGCACTTCCTGCTGTGGGCGCCCATCCCTCACTCAGCTCCAGATGTGGCCGCAAGCCGTGCACACGTAGGACACTCCTCCATTGTCGCCGAGCACTTGAGCGACGTTCGCCGAACCGCAGGACGGGCACTGAAGGTTGCACGGAGCGCCCCGGGGGAGCTCCGTACGGGGCGGAGGCCACTCGGGCGCGGGCCCGGAGCCGTCCTCGTCGAGGACCGTCGCCGACATCGCACTCGTCCCTCCCCTTCCCCCTCGGCTCTCCCCCTTCCAGCCGTCACGATTCTGCCACGTTCCGGCGTCCGGCCTAAGGGCCGGTCAGCGATCCCCTGGCAATCCTCTTACCCGGCGCACCAGCCCGTTCAACGGCCCCGCCGCAGCACCGACGAGCGTTCCGGTCACCAGTGCCGCACAAGTGACGACAAGCGCGTGGGCCGAGGTGTCGGCGGACGGCGCCGTACCCTCCACCCGCTCCAGGAAGACGGCGCCGAACAGCGCCACCCCGCTCAGCAGTCCGAGCTGCGCGGTGGTCACCAGCAGGCCGCTGGCGTCGGCGGCTTCGCTCTGCCGCACGCTCGACAGCGTGCGCGACAGTACGGGGTTGTAGGCGAGGGACATCCCGATGCCGCTGACGGCCTGGCAGACGTAGAGCCATGCAGCGCCGTCGCCACCGTCCGACAGGAGCACCCCCAGCCACCCGAACGAGGCCGCGGCGGTCAGGAACCCGGCGGCCGACAGCCGCGGGTGCCATGACTGCGGGAGGCGCCGCCAGTTCGTACCGACCAAGGCGAACATCACGGCCGTCGGGACCATCGAGAACCCGGCCGACAGTGCGCTCTTCCCCAGCCCGCTCTGCAGGTGCAGCATCAGCACCAGGACGAATCCGGCGTTGACTGCCATCATCCAGAAGATCCGTACGACCGCCAGTGGTACGCCCGGCGCCCGCAGCACCAGCGGCGAGATCAGCGGCCTGCCGCCGCGCCGGGCCAGCTGTATCTCGTAGCGCGCGAAGGCCGGAACGAGAGCGGCGCACAGGGCCAGGGAGAGCCATCCCCACAGCGGCCAGCCCTGCTCCCGTCCGAGCACCACGGGGACGGTGAACAGCAGCAGCACCGCGCCGAGCAGCGCCAGCCCCGGCAGATCCAGCGCGCGCCGCTCCTCGGTGCCGCCCCTGGCCTCACCGCGTACGCCCATCAGCCAGGGCGCGAGGGCGAGCAGGGCGATGCCCACCGGGACGTTGATCAGGAAGACCGGGCGCCACCCCCAGCCGAACAGGTCGGCGCTCACCAGCACTCCGCCGAGCAGCTGCCCCGCCGCCGCACCGACGCCGAGCACGGCCGCGTAGGCACCCAGCGCGCGGGTGCGGGCGAGCCCGGTGAAAGTGCGCTGGATCAGGCTGAGCACCTGCGGCAGCATCGCTGCGCCGCCCGCGCCCTGCACCAGCCGGAAGGCGATCAGCTGGCCGGTGCCCGTCGCCAGTCCGCAGGCCAGCGAGGCGACGGTGAAGAGGGCGAGGCCGGCCAGGAACACCCGGCTGTGGCCCAGCAGGGCCCCCAGCCGCGCCCCGGTGATCAGCAGCACCGCGTAGGCGATGGTGTAACCCGCGATCACCAGTTGGAGCCCGGCGCCCGAGGCGTGCAGGTCCGCGCGCAGGTCGGGGGCGGCGACGTTGACGATGAAGGTGTCCAGCAGCGCCATGAACTGGCCGGTGAGCACGATCGCCAGCAGCCACCCGGGATGCGGGCCGCGACGTGCGGTGCCGGGTCCACTGTCAGTGGCGTGCTCTTTACTGAGAATACGGTCGTCGGGAATCCGGCGCTCGGAGGCGGTACTTGTCGCCGGGACCGAAGTCCGCGCGGCCGGAGCCGGAGAAGCGGAAGACGAAGGAGCGAAGGTCATGCACCGAGCCTGGCCGGGTCGGGCCGAAGATCACGAGAGCCCCGCGATGCTGGTACTGACAGCACCTGGCAGCCGGTTCACGCTGCCACGACGATGGGGGATGTGACAGTCATCGCCGAGACAGGAACGGAGCCACGAGCGGCGGGCCCCGCCGCCGGAACGTCGCGTTCGGCAGCCCGGCGCCGCCGGTCCGAGCTGGCCGCTTTTCTGCGTGGCCGTCGCGCCCGGGTCTCCCCCGCCGACGTCGGGATGCCCGCAGGCCCTCGCCGCCGCACCCCGGGGCTGCGCCGCGAGGAGGTCGCCCAGCTCTCCGGCGTGGGTGTGACCTGGTACACGTGGCTGGAGCAGGGCCGGCCAATCAACGCGAGCGCACAGGTACTGGACGCGGTGGCCCGCACGCTGGGCCTGGACGAGGCCGAGCGCGAGCATCTGTACCACCTGGCGGAGGTGCCCCACCCACCGTCCCCGGAGCGGATCGCCGAGACCGTCGAGCCGGAGGTCCACCGCATCCTCGGCGCGATGGACCCGATGCCCGCCGTGGTCTACAACGGCCGGTACGACGTGCTGGCCGCCAACGGCGGCTATCGGAGCCTCTTCCCGGTCCTCGATCTGGTGGGCCAGCCCGAACGCAACGTGCTCTGGCAGCAGTTCGTGACGATGCCGCCCTGCTGCTGCCCGATCCTCAACCGCGAGGCGGAGCTGTCGCTGATGGTGGCGACGCTGCGCGGTACGTACGGCCGACACGTCGGTGAGGCTCCCTGGGAGCAGTTCATCAGCCGCATGTGCGAGGCGAGCGAGGAGTTCACGCAGCTGTGGCGCAGCGGGGATGTGGCCCCGCCCGGAGCGCGGATCAAGCTGGTGCGGCACGCCTCGGTCGGTCAGCTGCGGCTCAGCTCGACATCGCTCCAGATCAGCGGTGCGGCCGAGACGCGGATCGTGGCCTATGTGCCGCACGACGATGAGACGGAGAAGCTGCTCGCGCGGCTGCGTACGACAGAAGACCCCATGATCGGCTGCCCGGAGCACGCCCAGCCGCTGTCGCGCATACGCGAGCGACTACTGCACGCGAGCCGACGGAAGACGAAGGAGCTGTGCACGATGGGCCTGGACGTGGACGTGGACTGAACGCCGGGAGCGCCCCCGCCCCCGGGCGCACACAGGCACACAGACACACAGGCACACAGCAAAAATCCCGCCCTCCGTGGCGGAGGACGGGATCCGAGAGGTCCGTGTGGAGCTAAGGAGAATCGAACTCCTGACCTCTTGCATGCCATGCAAGCGCTCTACCAACTGAGCTATAGCCCCGAGGACCGGCGCCGGAGCGCCGAGAACGAGATGCAGCTTAGCGGGTGGCCAGACCGAATGAGAAATCCGGCTTCCCGCCACCACCCTTCGACCGCCCAGCGGCCGCCCGTGGGCGTCCTCAGTCGTCGTCGCCGAGCACCGGCTCGGGCAGGCTGCCCGCGTTGTGCTCCAGCAGCCGCCAGCCGCGCACCGTCTCGCCCAGGACGGACCAGCTGCAATTGGACAGCCCGCCCAGCGCCTCCCAGGTGCCCGGCGGCAGCCCGATGAGCTGCCCGATGGTGGTGCGGATGGTGCCGCCGTGGCTGACGACGACGAGCGTGCCGCCGTCCGGCAGCTTGTCCACGCCGCGCTCGACCACGGGCGCAGCCCGCTCGGCGACCTCCGTCTCCAGCTCGCCGCCACCCCGACGCACTGGCTCGCCCCGCTTCCAGGCGGCGTACTGCTCGCCGAAGCGGGCGACGATCTCCTCGTGGGTGAGGCCCTGCCAGTCGCCCGCGTACGTCTCCCGCAGGCCCTCGTCGTGCGTGACGTCGAGCCCGGTCAGCGCGGCCAGCTCGGCGGCCGTGGCGGCGGTGCGCCTCAGGTCGGAGGCGAGGATCGCGTCCGGACGCAGTGCGGCCAGCAGCCGCGCCGCGCGCCGCGCCTGGTCGAGACCGGCGTCGGTGAGCGGGATGTCCGTCGAGCCCTGGAAGCGGCGCTCGAGGTTCCACGCCGTCTGGCCGTGCCGCCACAGAACGATCTTGCGGTTCCGTACCGCCCCCGTGCCGTTCAGCGCAGCTCTCCGTCCAGTTCGTCCACCGGCTCGGGGACCTGCTCGTCACCTGCCGCCGCCGCGTTCGCGTGCTCGGCGGCCTTGCCGCGGGTCGCCTTGGCGTCCTCGGGCAGCTCCAGCTCCGGGCAGTCCTTCCACAGCCGCTCCAGAGCGTAGAAGACACGCTCCTCGCTGTGCTGGACGTGGACGACGATGTCGACGTAGTCGAGGAGCACCCAGCGGCCGTCACGCTCGCCCTCGCGGCGGGCCGGCTTGGCGCCCAGTTCCTTGTTCAGCCGCTCCTCGATCTCGTCGACGATGCCCTTGACCTGCCGGTCGTTGGGCGCCGAGGCAAGCAGGAAGGCGTCGGTGATGGCGAGCACGTCGCTGACGTCGTAGGCGACGATGTCGTGCGCGAGCTTGTCGGCCGCCGCCTGGGCGGCGGTGTTGATCAGCTCGAGAGAACGGTCCGTGGCGGTCACAGGCAAGGCTTTCGGGTCGGAAACATCTCGTGTTCCAGGGTCTCACGGCCGCGCGACCGGATTTCAGCCTTGTCGGCGCGGCCGTCCCTCGTCGGGCCGTCCTCGTCGCAGCCAGGCCCGGCCCACGGAGCCGGCTCGGCGGCTCAGCCCCGGTAGTCGGCTCCCAGCAGGACCGTGACGTCCGCGTTGGCGGCGCCCCTGGCCTTGCGGACCGCGCTGCCGGGCAGCCCCAGCGTCTTGGCGATCTCCTGCGCCTTGGCCTTCTGCCCGGCCTCGGCATAGGCCACCAGCGACCTGGTGCGGGTGGTGCCCGTGCCGCCCTTGACGACGGTGTAGCCGCCGTTGACCAGCGCGGCGGAGGCGGCGTTGTCCAGGCCGCGCTTGCCGGTGGCGTTCTTCAGGCTCACCCGGGGCGCCGCGTCGGGGTCGGAGTTCTTGACGCTGCCGCCGAGCACCTTCTTGACGACCTCGTCGCTGACCTGCGAACTGAGCGTTCCGTCGGCCCGTACGGGCAGGGTCCGGGTGCTGTAGTTGCTCTGCTTTGCGTGGTTCGCCAGCTTGGCCAGCGAGGCGCCCAGCTGGGCCTCGGAGAGCGAGGGGTCGGGGATCTGGCCGAGGGACTCGACGGTCTTGGTGACCGCTCCCGGGTCGCTGGAAAGCTTTTTGAGCACCGCCTGCATGACCTGCCCGAACCGGGCGAGCTGCTTGGTCTGGAGCTCGCCCTGGGCCCGGTACGTGGCGTAGGCGACGGCGGCCCGGCCGTCCAGACCCTGGTTGCTGCCCCGCTTGACCTGCGGCTCTTGGCCCCTCTTCGTGCCGGGCACGGTGGTGTCGGTGTCCACGGCGATACCGCCGACGAGCTCGACGAGGTTCTCCAGATACGGGGTGTCCAGCCGCCAGGTGCCCTTGATACCGGAGCCGAGCAGGGTGTTCAGGGAGTCGCGCGTGGGCCCGGCGCCCTCGTCCTCCACGGACTTGCCGAGCGTGGTCGTCCTGCCGTCCTCCGTGGAGACGGCCAGCGAGTTCGGCAGCAGCACGGTGGAGCCCTCGCCCGCGCCCTCGTTGTCCACGAGCAGCGCCGTGGAGCTGACGCCGCCCCGCTCGCGCAGGTGCACCACGACGACGTCCCGGTGCGCGCCGGCCGCGGCGCCGCCCTTGCCCTGGCCGTCGCCGGTGCCCGGCAGCATGCCCGCGTACCAGAGGTAGCCCACGCCGCCCGCCAGCAGCAGCGCGAGGACGACGACGAGCGCGACGACGCGGTTGCGGCCCTTGCGCTTGGCCTCCTCGCGGCGCTCGGTGCGGCTCTCGGTGAATTTGAGCCAGTCGATGACGTCCTCGGAGTCGTCGCTGGTCTCCTCGACGAACGAGAACTGCTCGGTGCGGTAGTCGCCCGCCGGACCGGAGGAGGGCGAGGAGGGCTTCGCCGACTGCTCGTCATGCTGCTGACCGTACGGCTGCCGGCCGTACAGCTCGGGCTGCTCCTGCTGCGGCGGCTGTGCCTGGGTGGGCACCCAGTCGGATTGCTGCTGCACCGGCTGCTGCGTCTGCGGCTCGGTGTACTGGGCGGCCTGCTGCTGCGGCTGCGGGGCCTGCTGCTGCGCGTACGGGTCGTAAGCGTCGTAGTAGCCGCCCTGTTGCGCGCCCTGCTGCGTTCCATAGCCCGAGCCCGCATACGGGTCGTACGACGGGTACGCGTCCCCTCCGGCCTGTGCGGCCGGTGCGGCCTGTCCGCCGTCGTACGGATCAGGGCCGGGGCCCTCCTGCTGCGCTTCCTGTCGGCGGTATACGGGCCTGCCGTACTCGTCGTAGCCGATGATCTCGGGCTGCCGGCCGTACGGGTCGTATCCGTAGCCGTCGCTCACGCTCGCGGGTCCCCCTCCGTGCCGCCCCCGTCCTGCCGGTACAGCGCACGCTTGTTGATGTACCGCACGACGCCGTCAGGGACCAGGTACCAGACCGGATCCCCGCGTTCCACCCGGGCACGGCAGTCCGTGGAGGAGATGGCCAGCGCGGGGACCTCCACCAGGGAGACGCCGCCCTGCGGCAGCCCCGGGTCGGCCAGCGCGTGCCCGGGGCGGGTGACGCCGATGAAGTGGGCCAGCGAGAACAGCTCTTCGGTGTTGCGCCAGCTCAGGATCTGCGACAGGGCGTCGGCGCCCGTGATGAAGAACAGGTCCGTGTCCGGATTGGCCTCGGCGAGCTCGCGCAGCGTATCGATCGTGTACGTCTTGCCACCGCGGTCGATGTCGATCCGGCTGACCGAGAACTGCGGATTCGACGCCGTCGCGATCACCGTCATCAGATAGCGGTCCTCGGCCGGCGAGACCTGCCGGTGGCTCTTCTGCCACGGCTGCCCGGCCGGCACGAACACCACCTCGTCGAGGTGGAAGCGTGCCGCCACCTCGCTCGCGGCCACCAGGTGACCATGGTGGATGGGGTCGAAGGTCCCACCCATCACGCCGAGCCGCCGCTTACCGGTCCCGGGCACTATGTCCTCTCCCATGCGGGACGACTTTACGCTCAGCGATTCCGCTCGGGCTCAGCGATCCCGGTTGAAGCGGGTGGTGATCCACAGCAGCAGGAACAGCGCGAGCAGCGCACCCCCGCCGGTCACATACGGGTTCAGGCTCTCGTGCTGACCGCTCTCGCCGTGCTCGCCCCCCGAGGCGAGGGTCAGCAGGGCGTCATGTGCGGTGCTGGGCAGAGTCATCGTCGCGGAACCTATCCCGTGAGGCGCGGACAGTGGCTGCGCCGTACCCGTGCCGCACGCCGGTGAACACACCGGTGCGGCGCGGAACTGCGCAGCCACATCGTAAGCGGGGACGCTTCGGCGCCTCACCCCGACTCTTCCGGGACTGTTCCGGACGCAACGGGAAGGCCCCGCTCCGCGTCCCACCCTTTAGTGTGGACAGCCCAGTCGAAGAGGGGGAAGCACCATGACAGACGGCACAGGCGGCACGGAGCGCCTGCCCGGCCGCGAGAGGCGGCGCTTTGAGGGGATCTCGTCGCGCGCGTACGAGCACCCGACCGACCGCTCGGCCCTGGTCGCGCTGCGCAAGCTGAGCGGGTTCGACACCGCGGTCAAGGCACTGAGCGGTCTGCTGCCGGAGCGCAGCATGCGACTGCTCTTCCTCTCCGACTCGGTGCGGGTCAGCGACCAGCAGTTCGCCCATCTCAACGCGATGCTGCGGGACTCCTGTTACATCCTGGATCTGGAGAAGATCCCGCCGATGTACGTCACCCAGGATCCGAAGCCGAACGCGATGTGCGTGGGCATGGACGAGCCGATCATCGTCCTCACCACCGGCTTGGTCGAGCTCCTGGACGAGGAAGAGATGCGGGCTGTGGTCGGCCACGAGGTCGGGCACGCCCTCTCCGGCCACGCGGTCTACCGGACGATACTGCTGTTCCTTTCCAACCTGGCGTTCAAGGTCGCCTGGATCCCGCTGGGGAACGTCGCGGTCATGGCGCTGGTGACCGCGCTGCGCGAGTGGTTCCGCAAGTCGGAGCTGTCGGCCGACCGCGCCGGGCTGCTGGTGGGCCAGGACCTCCAGGCGTCGATGCGCGGGCTGATGAAGCTGGCGGGCGGCAACCACCTGCACGAGATGAACGTCGACGCCTTCCTGGCGCAGGCCGAGGAGTACGAGGCGGGCGGCGATCTGCGCGACTCCGTGCTGAAGATCATGAATGTGCTGCCGCGCTCCCACCCCTTCACCACCGTGCGCGCCGCGGAGCTGAAGAAGTGGGCGGCCAGCCGCGACTACCAGCGGATCATGGACGGCCACTACCCCAAGCGCGCGGACGACAAGGACACCTCGGTCCGGGACTCCTTCAAGGAGTCGGCGAACCACTACTCCGAGTCGGTGCGCAACAGCAAGGACCCGCTGATGGGCTTCGTCCGCGACCTGGCGGGCGGCGTCGGTGACGTCGGCGGCAGGCTGCGCGACACCTTCACGGGCCGCGGCGCCTCCGGCGGCGGCCAGGACGGCACGAACGGGCACGCTAACGGCTCGGACGGGAAGGATGGTCCGGGCTCGGCTGAGCGTTAGACGCCAGCAGCCCGCACATCGAGGCGGTGGACCGGCCCCGCGCGTAGGGGTCGGTCCCCGCCTTTCCCGCGTCTTTGGCCCGCTCGCCCGCCAGCAGCGGTGTCAGCGCGTCGGCGGGGTCCTCACCGCAGTTCATCGGCCCGGCGCGCATGGCGACCTGCCGCACGTTGACCTGGTGGTCGCGCAGGTCCTCGCGCTCCAAACGGAAGCGCACCTGGCGGCGTACGGAGAACAGGGAAGCGCCCTTGTGCACGTCCTCGCCCCTGCCCGCCTTTTCGCCCCTGCCCGGGTTCTTCCCCGCGCTCTTGCCCCCGTCGGCCGGGCGTACGGCATAGACGAAGACGTGGTCCGCGGTGACCTCCAGCCCGTCGCCGACCTCCTGCACCGTGAGGGTGCCGTCGACCCGCACCTTGGTGCTGGCCAGGGCCGCCTTGCCGCGGTCGAGGCGGACCATCCAGGCCGTGGCACCGTGCCGTCCGTCGTTACGGGGTTGCTCGACGCTCTGGTCGAACTGGCGCTGCTGGTGGGGGTTGAGCAGTACGCGCACCGGACGCACCGCGCCGCCGGTGAGCACGTCCGGGTCGAGCGAGCTCTCCACCACGTAGTCCTTGGCCACGGTGAGGGCGGACAGCACCTGGCTCTCGGAGAAGTGGTCGCTGCTCCGAACGGGTGGCAGTGCCACTCCGTCGGCCCCCGTCGCGAACCGGGCGGCGGGGCTGTTCGCGAACAGGTCCGCCGGGGTGCTGCCCGGGACGGGTTCGGTGGGTGCCAGCGGCAGCACTTCGCTGTGCAGCGGCTCGGCGCCGGTCCGCGTGGGGGACCGGTACGGGTTCCGTATGCCCATGTAGATGGCGGTGCCGAAGGCGAGGGCGATCAGCAGCACCAGGATCAGCCCCTGCCGGGAGAGGCCCAGGGCCGTCCTGCCGCTGCGCTCGGCCTCGGGGCGGGCGCGGACCGCGGCGTGCTCCTCGTCCTGGAGCCGCTCCTGCGCCGAGAACTCCTGGAGCCGGGCAGCCTTGATGAACGACTCGTCGAACACCAGGGATCGGTATTCGTCGTCGCCGCCGTTGGGACCGCCGTCGGGCGTCCCGTCAGGAGGATCCACTCGCCCGCCCATAACAACAGGGTAGGACCGACCGGGCGGACGCGAACGGCGCGGCCCCGGCCAACTTGCGGAAACCTGCAGGTCCTGTTCCACTCCTCGACCATGCCGCGATCGGCCACCGGGCGGGCTCGGCGGACTCTGGCGGGCTCGGCCACCGGGTGCGGGCTCAGCCGCCGGGCGGTTCGGCGGAGACGCTCGGCAGGGCGCCCGGCCCGCTGGGGTCCACGCCGGTGGTGGCGGGGGGCGGCGAAGGGTGCTGTCGCTGGCCGGAGGTGCCCCGATAGACGGCCGAGAAGGCGAGCGCCACCATGCCGATCCCCATCACCACGGCCAGCACCCAGGCGACGGGCCGCTGCCAGCTGCGGTGGCCGCGGTAGGGGCGCTGGCCCCGGCCGTGCGGCGCGTAACGGCCGTAGCCGTACGGGTATCCGAAGTCGGCGCCGTGCTCGTAGGCAGGGTCCAGCTCCGGGGGAAAGCCCTCGGAACCGTCGTACTCCGTGCGGTAGTCGGAGCGGTCGAAGCGGCCCTCGTCGTCGTCCGGGTCTTCGTCGAAGGCGTCGTCCGCGTCGGCGAACTCGTCGTGCGTGAACTCGCCCTCGCCGCGCGGATAGCCGAAGCCGTCCTCCGCGGACCGGAGGTTCTCGTTCTCCGTGTGCTCCGCGTGCGACTGGGCGGAGGCGAGTATCCGTTCGGCCGCGCTCGGCTCGTGGACCTCGGCGGCGCGTACGAAGTCCTCGTCGAGTACCACGGAGGCGAACTCGTCGTCCGCCGCCCCGTGGTCGCGGTACTCGGGCTCCTCGCCGTCCGGGAACGGCCTGCCCCCCACGTCGTCCGGCACGCGATCCAGCGTAGACCTGTGCGGTCGATTTGGGCAGGGCCGGAGGGAGGCGGGAGGAAAATCGGTACGGTCAGTTCCGGATGTGACCGTCCCCGGTGACCACGTACTTCGTGGAGGTCAGCTCCGGCAGGCCCATGGGACCCCGCGCGTGCAGCTTCTGCGTGGAGATCCCGATCTCGGCGCCGAAGCCGAACTGGGCGCCGTCCGTGAACCGGGTGGAGGCGTTCACCATGACGGCTGCGGAGTCCACCAGCGTCGTGAAGCGGCGGGCCGCGGCGGTGTCGGCGGTGACGATCGCCTCGGTGTGCCCGGAGGACCAGGCGCGGATGTGCTCGACGGCGGCATCCAGCGAGGGCACCACGGCCGCCGCGATGTCGTACGACAGATACTCGCTCGCCCAGTCCTCGTCGGTGGCCGGCAGCACGGTCCGTCCGGAGGCGCCGGCCGCCGTCTGCCAGGCGTTGTCGCCGTGCACGGTGACGCCGGCCTCGGCGAGCGCTTCGAGGGCGCGCGGCAGGAAGGCGTCGGCGATCCCCGCGTGCACCAGCACGGTCTCGGCGGCGTTGCAGACGCTGGGGCGCTGGGCCTTCGAGTTGACGAGGATGGCGAGCGCGGTGTCGATGTCGGCGCGCTTGTCCACGTAAACGTGGCAGTTGCCGGTGCCGGTCTCGATGACGGGGACGGTGGACTGCTCCACCACGGTCTTGATCAGCGAGGCGCCACCGCGCGGGATCAGCACGTCCACCAGGCCCCGGGCGCGCATCAGCTCGGTGACGCTCTCCCGGCTCTCGCCGGGCACCAACTGCACCGCGTCGGCGGGGAGTCCGGCCTCGGCGACCGCGTCGCGGAGCACGGCGACCAGCGCCGTGTTGGAGTTGTGCGCGGAGGACGAGCCGCGCAGCAGCACGGCGTTGCCGGATTTGAGGCAGAGGCAGAGCGCGGCGGCGTCGACGGTGACGTTCGGACGGGCCTCGTAGATGATCCCGACGACGCCGAGCGGGACCCGCACCTGGCGCAGCTCGAGGCCGTTGGGCAGCGTCGAGCCGCGCTGCACCTCGCCCACCGGGTCGGGCAGCGCGATCACATCGCGAACGTCGGAGGCGATGGCCGCGACCCGCTCGGGGGTCAGCGTGAGCCGGTCCACAACGGACTCCGCCGTGCTGGCGGCGCGCGCCTTGGCGACGTCGTCGGCGTTGGCGGCGACGATCTCGTCCGTCCTGGCCGTGAGCGCCCCGGCGATGGCCAGCAGCGCGGCGTCACGGGTGGTGCGGGGGGCCGGGGCGAGGTCGGCTGCCGCTGTCCGCGCGCGGCGGGCCGCCTGACGGACGGGGGTGTCCGGGGTCTCGGATGCGCTCATGGCGCGATGGTAGCCGGGGCACGCGGCGGACCGCCCCGGCGTCTCAGAACGGGCCGCTCAGAACGGGTGCACCCCCACCGGGCTGGCGGGCGGCGGGCCGTAACCCTCGGCGACCCGCTGGTGATAGGTCTCGCGGCCGATCACTTCCAGCCCCACGATCTCCCAGGGCGGCAGCTTGGCCGAGGAACGGTGCTCGCCCCACAGCCGCAGCGCCACGGCAGCGGCGTCGTGCAGGTCGCGGGCCTCCTCCCAGTACCGGATCTCCGCATGATCGTTGGCGTAGCGGCTGGTCAGCAGGAACGGATGGTCATGGGCGAGCTGTTCGAGGGCGCGCCGTACGTCGGCCAGCGGCGCCTCCGGCCCTGCGACGCTGAGCGTGATGTGCCAGAGCCGGGAGCCGACTCGTGTCTCGGGCTGGGGAGAAGACGCCATATCGACGCTGGCCAGTCGTCTCACCGGTGGCCTCCTGGAGTGGTGCTGGTGCTGCTGCGCTGGTGTCGGTGGGTAGCTGGTGCTGTGGTGTTCCGCGGGGTGGTGCTGTGGTGTCCGTGAAGGTTGGTGCTGTGGTGTCGCTCTGTGTCCGTGGGACTGCTCTGTGACTGTGGGTACCACTGAGGGAACGGTGCGTGCACGTGCGGGTGCACGTGCCGCTCGCATCGCCCGCGTCAAAGTTGACCAGTCCGGGAGCGCGTGCGGGGCCGTTTTACGGAAGGTGTCCGTGGAAAGGCTGGACTTTTTCCGGTACTGCAACCGTCCGCCCGAATCGGAAGCGCAGCAGACAGCAGCGATCAGCCGAGCATCGGACAGCACCGGTCGGCCGCGCGGCGGACGCACCGCTCAGGACCGCAGCAGCACCAGGTCGTCGCGGTGGACGACCTCGCGCTCGTAGGCCGGGCCCAGCTCCCTGGCCAGCTCGTACGTGGTGCGGCCGAGCAGCCGCGGCAGCTCCTTGGCGTCGAAGTTCACCAGCCCGCGCGCCACGGCCCGCCCCCTGGTGTCCCGCAGTTCCACCGGGTCACCCGCGGAGAAGTCGCCCTCCACCCCGGCGATACCGGCGGGCAGCAACGAGGTACGGCGGTCCACGACGGCGCGGACGGCGCCCTCGTCCAGCGTGAGCGCCCCGGTGGGTGTGGAGGCGTGCGCGAGCCACAGCAGGCGCCCCGCCGCGCGGCGGCCGGTCGGATGGAAGTACGTACCGGTCTCGCGGCCCGCCAGCGCATCGGCGGCGTGCACGGCGGAGGTCAGCACCACGGGCACGCCGGCGCCCGCCGCGATACCCGCCGCCTCCACCTTGGTGACCATGCCGCCGGTGCCGACACCCGCGCTGCCCGCGCTGCCGATGTCGATGCCCTCAAGGTCGGCGGGGCCGTGCACCTGGGCGATGCGGCGGGTGCCGGGGGTGGCGGGGTTGCCGTCGTAGAGGCCGTCCACGTCGGAGAGGAGGACCAGCAGGTCGGCCCGGACGAGATGGGCGACCAGCGCGGCGAGCCGGTCGTTGTCGCCGAAGCGGATCTCGTCGGTGGCCACCGTGTCGTTCTCGTTGACGACCGGCACCGCACCCATGGCCAGCAGCTGGTCCAGGGTGCGGTAGGCGTTCCGGTAGTGCGCGCGGCGGCTGGTGTCGTCCGAGGTCAGCAGCACCTGGCCGACGCGGCGGCCGTAGCGTGCGAAGGAAGCCGTGTAGCGGGCCACCAGCAGCCCCTGGCCGACGCTCGCGGCGGCCTGCTGGCGGGCCAGATCGCGGGGGCGCTTGGCCAGACCCAGCGGCGCCAGCCCGGCGGCGATGGCGCCGGAGGAGACCAGCACTATCTCCCGGCCGGGAAGTCCGGCGGGCTCACCCTCAGGGCTCCCGGCGTCGACGTGCTTGGCCAGTACGTCGACGAGGGCGTCCACCCGGTCGGCGTCCAGTCCGCCCGCTGCTGTGGTCAGCGAGGAGGAGCCGACCTTGACGACGACGCGGCGTGCCTCCCGCACGGCCCGGCGAGCCGCCCGCTCACTCTCCGTGGCGCTCGCAGGGCCCTGATGGCCGTCCCCCGTGACGCCCGCCACGCGCCCTGTTCCGCTGTCTCCTGTCACGCCCGCCCGTATCCCTCGCGCCTGTGCCGCCGCGGCGGTCCATGGGGCGCCGCTGTGCGCCCATGGCCGTGACCCGCCGTGCTCTCTCCTTCGCAATCTACGTCAGCGCTGCTCCGGGACGCTCATCCGTTTCGCGCAATGGACGCGTGCGGATGGTTACCTTTGACCAGGTAAGCCCGCATCTTGGCCCGGCGAAGATTGTCACTTGACCCGCGGGCGTCATACGGTCGGTGGTCGACCCTGGCCACCGCCACCGGCCACCCCTCAGCCCGTTCCCGTCGACCCTCGATCTCCATGCCAGGAGCCCAGCCCGTGCCCTCTGCCGGACTCTCCACACGACGCGCCGTGCAGCTCGCGGCCCTGCTCGCGCTCGCGGTGTTCTACACCGTGCAGCTCGCGGGTGCGCTGCTGCCGAACGTGCCCGTCTTCGTCGCCGCCTCGCTGGCGGGACTCGCCCTCGACCTGTACCTGACGCACAAGCAGCCGGGACTGCTGGCGCTGCTCGGGAAGGTCCGTTTCGACGTCACCACGCGCCAGCTGCTGCGCGACATGCTGGTCGTCATCGGCCTGGTGCGCATTCCCGAGGTCCCGCCGGACATCGAGCGCCCGCTCACCCTGCTGCTGCTGGCCGCGTACGCCGCGCACTTCCTGTGCCAGGCGGTGGCCCAGCTGGTGCGCCGCACCCGCACGCTGCCGGTCGTCACCCGCAACATCGACACCTCGGCACTGAACCTCGCCGACGCGCCCTCCCGGCTGCTGGCCCGCCAGCCCAGCCGCAGGCTGCTGCGCTTCTCGATCCCGGGCACCGTGGGCCTGATGCTCAGCGCGAGCCTGTCGGTCCAGGAGTGGGGCCTCATCGGCGTGAGCTGCACCCTGCTGCTGTCGCTGAGCAGCGCCTTCTACCTGGCCACCTGGCTGCTGCCGAAGAACCGCTCCAGGAGTGAGCAGGCCGTGCTGGCGTGGCTGGATCAGTGGCTGGAGCAGTACAAGCCCACCGTCGGCATGTACTTCTCCGGCGGTGCGTCCTCCGCCTATCAGGCGAACATGTGGCTGGGCACCCTCGCCCAGCTGGACGGACGCCCGCTGATCGTGCTGCGTGAGCGGTTCATGGTGCAGAAGATCGACGCCACCGACATTCCGATCGTCTGCATCCCCAAGGTCGCCCATCTGATGCGACTGGAGCACTCCACGCTCAAGGTGCTGCTGCACCCGGCGAACTCCGGCAAGACGTCCCAGGTGTTGCGCATCCCCACCCTCAAGCACGCCTTCATCAACCACGGCGAGTCCGACAAGCTCTCCTCCTGCAACCCCTACGCCAAGGCGTACGACCAGGTGTGGGTCGCCGGTGAGGCGGCCCGCGAGCGCTACCAGCTCGCCGAGGTCGGAGTGGACGACAAGGACGTGGTCGAGGTCGGCCGCCCGCAGCTGAGCCCCATCCAGCACGCCGACGAGCGCGCGGCGGCGTCCCGGAGCGAGTACACGACAGTGCTGTACGCGCCCACCTGGGAGGGCTGGGACGGCAACCCGGGCAACACCTCGGTGCCGCTGGCCGGCGAGAACATCGTCAAGGCGCTGCTGGCGGACCCGAAGGTGCGGCTGCTGTACAAGCCGCACCCGATGACCGGCTCGGTCGACCCCCGCGCGGGCGCCGCCGACCAGCGCATCCGCGCCCTGATCACGGAGGCCAACACGGCCCGCGGCGACGCCCGGCGCAATCCGGAAGCCGTCGCCGAGCTGGAGCGCCGCACGGCGGAGCTGGACCAGGTCTCCACCTCCGCGTTCCGCCGCAGCGCGGACGAGATGGAGCGGATGAAGATCCAGGGCACGCCCGAGGAGGGCAACGCCGATCGGGTGCGGGCCGCCACCGAGGCGTGGGAGGCGGCCTACTGGGCGTCCTTCCCGGAGTGGGAGCACCAGATCATCACCGGCCCGCGGCCGGCGATCTTCAGCTGCTTCAACCAGGCCGACCTGCTGATCTCGGACGTCTCCTCCGTCGTCTCCGACTACCTCAGCAGCGAGAAGCCGTACGCGGTCGCCAACACCAGCGGTATGACCGAGGACGAGTTCCGCGGCACCTTCCCGACCGTACGGGCCGGCACGGTGCTCACGCCCGACGCGGGGCAGATTCCCGCGCTGCTGGAGTCGGTGCGCCACCCGGAGAAGGACAATCTGGTGCGGGCCCGCCAGGAGCTCAAGACGCATCTGCTGGGCCCCTCCGACCCGCCCTCGCTCGCCCGCTTCAACGCCGCGGCACTGGAGCTGGCGGTTGAGGCCGAGGCCCGGAACGAGCGCGTCGCGCAGCGTACGACCGAGATCCCCGGCCAGCGGGAAGCGGAGGAAGCCGCCGAGGAAGCCGAGATGGAGGCGCCGAGCACCGCGGACCCGGAGGACGCGGTATCGACATGAGGCACTGACGCCGGTCGCCGACCTGCGCGGCCGGCGCTGCGCCACACCGCCACTCGTTCGCCGGGCCACTCGTTCGTGCGACGCGTACGGCATACACCGGCGCGCAGGAGCGCGGAACGGTGCGGGGCCCCGGGAGGAGTTCACCTCTCGGGGCCCTTTCGTATGCCTGCGTCACATCAGGTTCCACCCGCCCCAGGCCGTTACGTAATGCCCTGAAAGCCGGGCATCGCGTCCCTACGCTCGCTGACGACCCGGCATGCACGTTTGCCGGGTTCCGCACCATCAGCCAGGAGGGCATGCACGTGACACGCCTGAGAACCGCCGCAACACCGCTTGCTCTGCTCCTGGTGGCAGGGCTCCACCTCGCCGCCCCCTCCCCCGCCGCAGCCGCCGCTACCGGCATCGGTCCCGGCACCGGCCCCGTCTTCAACCGGCCCAACGGCACCGCCGCCCAGCAGCGCACCATCCGCAGCGACCTGCTGGCCCGCATCAAGGCCGCAGCGCCCCGCTCCACGATCAAGGTCGCCCTCTACCACTTCTGGGACGCCGAGGTGGCCCGCGCGCTCGCCAAGGCGCACACCTCCGCCAAGCGCCGCGTACACGTCCGGGTGATGCTGGACAAGTCCAGCGTGACCGCGATGCCCTCCAGCAGCTCCTACACGATCCTCCGCAAGGCGCTCGGCACCAACCGGGCGAAACGGTCCTTCGTCGGGCTCTGCCCGAAGGGGAAGTCCTGCCTGGGCAACCCGCGTTCGGGCGCTTCCATCGCGCACAACAAGTTCTGGCTCTTCTCCCGTACCGGCGGTTTACGGAACGTCGTGGTGCAGACGTCCTCGAACCTGTCCACCGGCAGCTACACCAAGTTCTGGAACGACGCGATGGTCGTCTCCCATGCCCCCACCCACGCGGCCTACAGCCGCTACTTCGACAAGGTCGCCGCGGCCGACTGGCGTGCCTGGCGCTACACCCGCTCACGCGCCTCGCGGTACACGGGCTACTTCTTCCCGCGGCCGAACGACCGCGACACCGTGCGCGGCATCCTCGACCACGTCACCTGCCGCTGGAAGGACGCGCGCGGCAGCCACCGCACCAGAGTGCGGCTGGCCATGTTCAAGTTCACCCGGCAGGGCGTCGCCGAGAAGCTCACCGCACTGCAACGGCAGGGCTGCGCCGTCGACATCGTCTACGCCGAGACCGACAGCAAGGACAGCACCGGCTCACCCGGCACCTGGGAGGCCCTGCACGCACGCGGCGGCCCGGCCGTACGGTGCCTGCACTACGACGACGACGCCAACCACAACACCTCACGCCAAGTCATCCACTCCAAGACCCTGATGATCTCCGGCCGCTACGCAGGCACCCCGGACAAGCTGGTGTGGACCGGCAGCCACAACTACTCGGGCCCGGCCCTCACCAGGAACGACGAAGCGCTGTTGAAGATCGACAACTCCGCCGTCCACGACACCTACGTACGCCGCTTCCGCCTCGTACGCGACTCCGCCTTCCCCGGCCTCACCGACAACACCCCCAGCTGCAAGGGAGTGAGCCCACAACCGGAGGACTGACGTCAGCCGGCTCGGAAACGCCGTCCGATCGTCCGGCGGTTGCCGCGGCCCCTCACTCGAACGGGTCGAAGTCCTCGTACTCGCCCAGGACTTCGTCGCGCTCGGCCTCGCGGTCGCGGCGGCGCTGGGCTGCGGGGCGGGGGGCTTCCATGCGGTGGTCCTCGCCGCGGCGGCCGAGCATTTCGGCGCCGGTGACCATGGTGGGCTCCCAGTCGAAGACGACGGCGTTGTCCTCGTCGCCGATGGCGACGCCGTCGCCCTCGCGGGCGCCCGCCTTCAGCAGCTCCTCCTCGACACCGAGGCGCGCGAGGCGGTCGGCGAGGTAGCCGACGGCCTCGTCGTTGTTGAAGTCGGTCTGCCGCACCCAGCGTTCGGGCTTCTCGCCGCGCACCCGGAAGAAGCCCTCCTCGATGCGGGTCACCGTGAAGCCCGCGTCGTCGACGGCCTTGGGCCGGATGACGATGCGGGTGGACTCCTGCGCGGGGCGTGCGGCGCGCGCCTCGTCCACCAGGCCCGCCAGCGCGTACGACAGTTCCTTGAGGCCCTGTCGGGAGACGGCGGAGACCTCGAAGACGGGCATGCCGCGCTGCTCAAGGTCGGGCCGGATGATGTCGGCCAGGTCCTTGCCCTCGGGGATGTCCGTCTTGTTGAGGACGACGACGCGCGGCCGGTCCTCCAGACCCCCGTAGCGGGCCAGCTCGGCCTCGATCACATCCAGGTCGGAGACGGGGTCGCGGTCGGTCTCCAGCGTGGCGCAGTCCAGTACGTGGACCAGCACGGAGCAGCGCTCGACGTGCCGCAGGAACTCCAGCCCGAGCCCCTTGCCCTCGCTGGCACCAGGGATCAGCCCTGGCACGTCGGCGATGGTGTAGACAGAGCCCCCGGCGGTGACCACGCCCAGGTTGGGCACCAGCGTGGTGAAGGGGTAATCGGCAATCTTCGGCTTGGCCGCCGAGAGCACCGAGATCAGCGAGGACTTGCCCGCACTCGGGTAGCCGACGAGCGCGACGTCCGCGACGGTCTTCAGCTCCAGGACGACGTCCCGCGCCTCGCCGGGCTCGCCCAGCAGCGCGAAGCCGGGCGCCTTGCGCCGCGCGGAGGCCAGCGCCGCGTTGCCGAGCCCGCCGCGCCCGCCGCGGCCCGCGACGAAGGTGGTGCCGGCACCGACCATGTCGGCCAGCACCTCACCCCGCTTGTCGAGGACGACGGTGCCGTCCGGTACCGGCAGCACCAGGTCCTTGCCCTCCTGCCCGGACCGGTGCCCGCCCTCGCCGGGCCGACCGTTGGTGGCCTTGCGGTGCGGGCTGTGGTGATAGTCGAGCAGCGTCGTCACATCCGGGTCGACGACGAAGATCACGTCGCCGCCGCGCCCGCCGTTGCCGCCGTCGGGCCCACCGAGGGGCTTGAACTTCTCCCGGTGCACGGAGGCGCAGCCGTGCCCACCGTTACCCGCGGCGACATGCAGCTCGACGCGGTCCACGAAGGTGGTCATAGGGATGTGCCTCCAAGGCGTGCTGGGGGGTGTACTACGCGCGTACTACGCGCCGAGGGCGGACCCGCTTCCCGTACGTACGCATACGCCGTACGTACGGGAGAAGGAGGTCCGCCCTCGGATGTGGAGAGTGTGTCGTCCGGTGGCTTGCTCAGCCGGCCGGGACGATGTTCACGACCTTGCGGCCGCGGTGGGTGCCGAACTGCACCGCACCCGCGTCCAGCGCGAACAGGGTGTCGTCGCCGCCGCGGCCGACGCCCTTGCCCGGGTGGAAGTGGGTACCGCGCTGGCGGACCAGGATCTCACCCGCGTTGACGACCTGACCGCCGAAGCGCTTCACGCCGAGATACTGCGGGTTGGAGTCGCGACCGTTCCGGGTGGACGATGCGCCCTTCTTGTGTGCCATCTCTCCTCAGTCCTTACTTCTTGGCCGGAGCGGGGATGTCGGTGACCTTCAGCGCGGTGTGCAGCTGGCGGTGGCCGATGCGCTTCTTGTACCCGGTCTTGTTCTTGTACTTCTGGATCCGGATCTTGTCGCCCTTGTGGTGGTCCACCACCTCGGCCTGGACCTTCACGCCCGCCAGGACCCAGGGGTCGCTGGTGACCGCTTCCCCGTCGACGACGAGCAGGGTCGAGAGCTCGACGGTGTCGCCGACCTTGCTTTCGGAAATACGGTCAACCTCGATGACGTCGCCCACAGAGACCCTCTGCTGGCGCCCGCCGGTGCGCACGATCGCGTACACGCGGAACTCTCTCTCGCTCGAATCGAAGCTCCTGACGCCAGCCGCCCGCCCGCGCCGAAGCGCGGATCTGATCCGGAAGGATTGAGCGGCCTCTCCCGGGAACCGGGAGGGATTTGCTCAGGAGCAGCGCGCCCAGGTGAGGGCACGCCGACGGTCAAGGGTACCCCATACGGACCTGGGGCCTGGTCGGGGCGGGGAGGGACCGGCCCTCCCCGCCCCTCGGTCACTCCTCGGAGGCCGCGGCGGACACCGCTCCGGCTCCGCCTTCCTGCTCGGCAGCGGCCGTCTTCTTGGCGGCGGACTTCTTGGCGCTCTTCTTCGCCGTCGACTTCGCGGCCGTCTTCGCCGTCGTCGCCTTTTCGGTCGCCTTCGCTGCCGACTTGGCCGTCGTCTTCTTGGCCGCGGCCTTCTTGGCCGTCGCCTTCTTCGCCGGGGCCTTCTTGGCCGTCGCCTTCTTCGCCGGGGCCTTATTGGCCGCCTTCTTCGCAGCGGCCTTCTTCGCGGGAGCGGCGGCCTCGGCCTCGGCCTCGCCCGCGCCCTCGTCCGCGGGAGCGGTCGTGGTGACCGTACGGGTCACCCGCCGCCGGGGCCGGACCGGAGCCACATCGGTGACGACCTCGCCGACCACCGGCTCGGGCTCGGCGGGGGCTGCAGCAGGAGCGGCCACCTCGTCCGAGGGGACGACCAGCACGGCAGCGGTGCCGTCACCCGTCCGGGGAGCACCGGCCGGAGCGCTGGCCTTGCGCGTCACCCGCCGCCGACGCCGCGCACCGGCGACCTGCTCGGCCTCAGCAGGAGCAGCAGCAGGAGCAGGAGCAGCAGCGGCTTCAGCCGGAACAGCAGCCTCGGCCGCGGCGGGCTCGGTCGGGGCGGGCTCTACGGCACGCTCCGAAACTGGCGGCTCCGAAACCGCCGGCTCCGGTGTCGCCGGCTCGACCACCTCGGCGGTCTCGCTCGCCGCCTGCCTCGGGGACCCGGCGGGGGCGCTGGCCTTGCGGCTGCCCCGGCGCCGTCGGCCGCCGCGCGCGGAGGCAGCCGCGGCCTCCGCCTCGGCGGCGCTGCTGAACAGCTCCTCGTCCGGTACGAACTCCACCGGCGCGGGGGCCGGTGCCGAGACGTCGGCGGCCTCGGCCACCATCTCCGAGGGCTCCACGGCGGCGGCAGCGGGCGCGGTGGCGGGCGAGGGCTCCGGCAGCGCCGGAACGGGCTCGACGGGAGCGGGCTGCGGCTGGACGATCTGCGGGCCGCCCTTGTCCGCCTTGCCCTTGCCCTTCTTGCCCTTCTTGCCGCCGCCACCGGCACCGGCGGCCGTGGCCTGGTCCATGTGCACGAGGACACCGCGCCCGTTGCAGTGCACGCACTGCTCGGAGAACGACTCCAGCAGCCCCTGCCCGACCCGCTTTCGGGTCATCTGCACGAGGCCCAGCGAGGTGACCTCCGCCACCTGGTGCTTCGTACGGTCTCTGCCCAGGCACTCCAGCAGGCGGCGCAGCACCAGATCGCGGTTGGACTCCAGGACCATGTCGATGAAGTCGATCACGATGATGCCGCCGAGGTCGCGCAGCCGCAGCTGGCGCACGATCTCCTCGGCCGCCTCCAGGTTGTTCCTGGTGACCGTCTCCTCCAGGTTGCCGCCCTGGCCGGTGAACTTGCCGGTGTTGACGTCGACGACGATCATCGCCTCGGTCCTGTCGATCACCAGCGAGCCACCACTGGGCAGCCACACCTTGCGGTCCAGCGCCTTGGCGAGCTGCTCGTCGATGCGGTACGTCGCGAAGACGTCCACGTCCGAGGTCCACTTCTGGAGCCGCTCACCCAGGTCGGGCGCCACGTGGGAGACATAGCCGTGGATGGTTTCCCAGGCTTCGTCACCGCTGACGATGACCTTGGAGAAGTCCTCGTTGAAGATGTCCCGCACCACGCGGACGGTCATGTCCGGCTCGCCGTAGAGCAGCGTGGGCGCGTTGCCCTTCTGGGCCTTCTTCTGGATGTCCTCCCACTGCGCCTGGAGCCGCTCGACGTCGCGGCGCAGCTCGTCCTCGCTTGCGCCCTCGGCCGCCGTACGGACGATCACGCCGGCGCCCTCGGGGACGACCCGCTTGAGGATCTGCTTGAGCCGCGAGCGCTCGGTGTCCGGGAGCTTGCGGCTGATGCCCGTCATGGAGCCCTCGGGCACATAGACGAGGTAGCGGCCGGGCAGCGAGACCTGGCTGGTCAGCCGGGCGCCCTTGTGGCCGATCGGGTCCTTGGTGACCTGCACCAGCACCGACTGGCCCGACTTGAGCGCGGTCTCGATACGCCGCGGCCCGTTCCCCATGCCCAGCGACTCGAAGTTGACCTCGCCCGCGTACAGCACGGCGTTGCGGCCCTTGCCGATGTCGACGAAGGCGGCCTCCATCGACGGCAGCACGTTCTGCACCTTGCCGAGGTAGACGTTGCCGACGTACGAGGTCGACTGCTCCTTGTTGACGAAGTGCTCGACCAGCACGTCGTCCTCGAGGACGGCGATCTGGGTGCGCTCACCGCTCTGCCGGACGATCATCTCGCGCTTGACGGCCTCGCGGCGGGCGAGGAACTCCGCCTCGGTGATGATCGGTACCCGGCGACGGCCCTGCTCGCGGCCCTCGCGGCGGCGCTGCTTCTTGGCCTCCAGCCGGGTGGAGCCCTTGATGGCCTGCACCTCGTCGGAGGGCTCGTCCTTCTTCTTACGGGGCTCGCGGACCTTGACGACGGTGCGCTCGGGGTCGTCCGCGGTGACGGTCTCGGTCGCGGGAGCCTCCGTGTCGCCCGACCGGCGACGGCGCCGACGGCGACGGCGCGAGCTGCTGCTGGAGGCGGCGCCGGCGGGCACCGTCTCCTCCTCGTCGCCACCGGCGGCCTCCGCCTCGGTTCCGGCTGCGGCCGGCTCGCCGGCCTCGCCTTCCTCGGCGGCCTCGGAGCGGTCCTCGCGCTCCTCCTGCTCGTCGGTCTCGGCGCCCTCCGCCTGCTCGGCGCTCTCGCCACGGCGCCGACGGCGGCCACCCCGGCGCCGACGGCGCGCGGGACGCTCGTCCGCCTGGGCGCCCTCCTGCTCCTCGCCCTCGGTGTCCTGGTCCGGGGCTTCGCGGTCCTCCCGCTCGTCCCGGGCCGCGGGCTGCTGCTCGGCGGGCTGCTGTTCGGCCGACTCCGCGCGGCGGCGACGGCGACGGCGCGGGGTGCCCGCGGTCTCGTCCTCGACGGCCTCGGGCTCGGCCCCCTGCTCGGCCTCGGCCTCGGCCCGCCGCTCCGCCTCGGCCGCAGCGGCGGCGGACTGCGGGGTCTGGAAAGCCGGCTCGGTGAAGACGGGCGGCTGGAACATCGCCACGGGCGGCGCGGGCCGCTTGCGGCGCCCGGCGCGCCCCTCGGTCTTCTCAGCCTTGCCGGGCTGCTCGGCCTTTTCCGCCTTCGCGGTCTGATCGGCACTCTCGGCGGCCGCATCGGCCTCGGCCTTACGGGTCGCTTCGCTCGTGGGGGCCGCGAAGCCCTTGGCGATGTGCGGCTCGGCCGGCTCCGCCTCCTGCGGCGTCTCGGCCACCTGGGCGCCCTTGCGGGTCGCGCGACGACGGGTGCGGCCAGGCGCTGCGGCCTCACCGGCCGCCGCCTGCTCGGCGCTCGCTGCCGCCTCGGTGGTCTCGGCGGCGGCCTCTTCGGTGGGCCCGTTCGCCTCGGCGGGCTCTGTGACCTCTGCCGCCTCGGCGGAGACGGGTGCGGAACCGGCGCGGGTCGCCCGGCGCCGGGTACGGCCACCGGGCGCGGGCTCGGCGGGAGCCTCGGTCTCCGGCTCGGCCTCCGCCTCGGCAGCGGCGGCCTTGCGGCTGCTCGTACGGCGACGGCTGCGCGCCTTCGGCGCTTCGGTCTCCGCCTCGGCCGGCTGGGCAGCAACCTCGGCGCCCTCGCCGGGCTCGGCGGCCTCGGCCGCGGGCCCGGACGCCTCACGGGTCGTGCGGCGGCGCCCGGCCGTCGCGGGCTTCTCCTCGGCCGTCTCGTCGGCGCCCTCGGCGGGGGCCGTCCTACGGCTGGTGGCCCGGCGCCGGGTACGGGCCTTCGGCGCCTCGGCCTCGGTCTCCGCCCCCTCGGTGCTCTCGGTCTGCTCGGCGCTCACCGACTCGGCGGCGGGCTCCGCCGGAGGCGGCGAACCGGCCGGAGCCGTGGCCTTACGGGTGGCGCGGCGGCGTCCGCCGGACTTCGGCGGCTCCGTCCCCACCTCGACGGTGCCCCCGGCCTCCGGCTGCGCGGCGGCAACGGTCTGCTCGGCACTCTCGGTCTGCTCCGCGGGCTCCGCCGGAGGCGGCGAACCGGCCGGAGCGGTGGCCTTTCGGGTGGCGCGGCTGCGTGTGCGGGCAGCGGGAGCCGGAGCGACCTCGGCGGAAGCGTCGCTCTCGGAGCTGTCCTGGGCCCCGGCGTCCTGCGGGGCGTCGGCGGCGCTGTTCTGCACGGTCGGCAGCGCGGGCTCGGCGGCCGTCACATCCGCGGCCTCCCCGGAGTCCGCGGCCTCCGCGGTGTCCGCAGCGGACGGCGGCCCCGCGGGGCGGCTGGCGGCGCGGCGACGGCGGCGCGGAGGCAGGGTGTCGCTCGGTGTGCTCAGCGCACCACCGGCGGTCTCGGGCGCACCGGCGGCTCCGCCGCCGACAGTGGCCTCACTGTCGACGACCGATCCGCCGGACACGGTGGATCCACCGGGAACGGCGGAAGTGGCGGCTTCCGCGGAAGCGGCGGTGCCGACTGCGGCTGCCTCGGCTTCGTTGGATTCAGTTGGTTCGAGCATGCGGGCGGTTCTCCCGTCACGCTCCCGGGCGCCGCGCTCTGGGGGTCCGGGGCGACCCACCCTCGCGGGTGGATCGCTCTCCGGGGCGCGGGCGCCGCACGGGAGCTCGTTGTCTTACTCGCCGGTTCCGGCCCTTGTTCCGGCCCGGCTACGGCGAAAGTCTGCTGGTCTGTGCGCTCGCCTGCCGTACGGCTGCCCGGGTGGCTCCCTGGCGTGCGTCGTCGGCGGCGGCGCGGCTTCGGCGGCTGTCCTACGCGGCGCCGCCCGGCACCGTCGCGGCGCTGGAGATCCCTGAGCCGATGGGCTCCGGAAGCGCGTCGCGGTCAGGTGCGAACGGGTCGGTCACCGTGCCGCTCTCCTCATCGAGCGGCCCCTGCGCCAGCCTGGTCACCGCTGCGGCGACTGGCGGCGCCAGGTCGGCCGTAGCGCGGAGACCGGACAGGACGTCGTCGGGTCGTACGGCAGGTGTCACGTGTCGTACTACCAGGCGCAGTATCGCACAGGCCCCCTTGCCGGGCCTATCGGCGCCGGTGGAGGCGTCCGCCTCGGCGCTCTGCGCGGCGACCGTCAGCGAGCGGACGGCTGCCCGGGCGTCGAAGGACCGGATGCCCTTCTTGGTCTGCCGCTGCACCTCGACGGACTCGGCCGCCAGAAAGGCGTCCGCCGCCTGCTGTGCCTCCTGCGGGGTGACGCCGTCGAGCCGGAGCTCCCATACGGACGCCTGGAGCCGGTCGCTGAAGTCGGAGCCGTTTGCCTCGACGGCGTCGACGATGTCGAGCCCGTCCGGCATGCAGCTGTCCAGCAGCGCGCGCAGCTGTTCGGCGTCGCACTGCCGGGCGAGGGCGATCTCCAGGTACTCGGCCTCGCTGCCGGTGCCGGTGGGGGCGGCGTTGGCGTAGCTGACCTTGGGGTGCGGGGTGAACCCGGCGGAGTACGCCATGGGTACCTCGGCCCGGCGCAGTGCCCGTTCGAAGGCGCGCTGGAAGTCGCGGTGGCTGGTGAACCGAAGGCGGCCTCGCTTCGTGTAGCGCAGGCGTAGGCGCTGCACGGTGGGTGCGGGCGGCGGGCCTTCGGGCTGTCGCTTGCCCAGTGGTTCTCTCCTCGGTGCCGGACGGCGCGCGGGGCACGGCCGCCCATGTCTTATGGGTCTGTCTTGTGCGTCATAGTGCGTCGTGTACGAAGGCGGAAGTCCGCACCACTCAGGCCGACGCCCTCGGTGACGAGGCGCCTGACCTGCGGTCGAACGCGGCCGGACACTGGTGCAGCGTCCGCCGGGCCGGTCCCGGGACACCCCCGGCGTCCGGCCGGGGACCCCCAGGTTCGTGCGGATGATCCTGCTGCCCAGGGTACGCGGCTGCCCTACGGCAGCGGCTCCCGCTCCTTGGAGCGGGGCGCTCCGAAGAGGGCACGCCGTATCTCTGCCCGCGTCGCGCGCGCCGATTCACGCGCTGCCCCGAGAGCCGCCCGCACCGACCCCGCGGCGGCCCGCAGCGAGCGGCCCACCGCCCGTGCGGCGACGGCGAGCGGGCGCCACAGCCAGTCGCGCAGCACCCGACCCATGGGGGCCAGCACATACCGCCAAAGCCCCACGAACGGGGCCACAAGCAGCACGTACAGCACCCGTCCGACGCACCGGAAGACCGCCGCCGTCACCCGGCCGGCCACCCGCCAGGCGACGACGACCGCACTCGCGATCTCCCGCAGGACCAACACCAGGCCGCGCCCCACGGGCGCGAGCACCCAGCGGTAAAGGGCGACGGCGGGCACCACGATCAGATACCGCCCCAGCCACCCCAGCCCCGCGCCCACCCCGCGCACCACGGCCACCACCGCATGCCCGAGGGGGGTCAGCACATACCGGTAGAGGCCCACCACCGGAGCCACCACCAGCCACCGCCACATCCAGCCGAGGGTCACGGCGATGCCCCGCCCCACGGGGGCCAGCACATAACGCCACAGCAGCACCACGGGCAGCAGCAGAAGGTGCCGCCCCAGCCAGGACAGGCCGCTGCCCAGACCGCGCAGCACGGCCAGCACCGCGTGACCGAGAGGGGTGAGGAGGGTGGCGTACATCCACACCAGCGGGGCGACGATCAGGACGCGTACGAGGAACGCGACGGCGACGGCGATGCCCCGCGCCGTCGGCACCACCACGTATCGCCACAGCCCGGCCCACGGCCAGACGAAGAGGGCCTTGGCCGTCCAGACCAGCGCCAGTCCGATCCCCCGGAACACCGGTGCGAGGACGGTCCGCCACAGCCAGCTTGCCGGGGCCACGACGAGCGTGCGCCCCAGCCATGCCAGCCCGCGCCCGACCGGCACCAGCACCCCGCGCCGCAGCGCACGCCCTGTCAGCACCAGCCCGTCCCACACCATGCGGACGGGCAGCACCAGCACGAACATCACGATCCGTACCGGCAGTCGCACCGCCGCCGTCAGACACCCTTCGGGTTCCTTCGCGGGAGCGGTGGCACCGTGGCGTGGCTGATATTCGTTCACGCTGGTGAGGACGGGATGAGCACGGTTGCCGGTTCGGCGGGCCGTGTGCGGATCCGGTAACGGGCGGATCCCGGCCCCGGACCGAGCTGTCCCGGGCCGGGACGCGGAGCTACTTCACCACCGTCAGCGGCAGCAGCTTCTTGCCCGTGGGCCCCATCTGGATCTCGGTGTCCATCTGGGGGCACACGCCACAGTCGAAGCAGGGGTCCCAGCGGCAGTCGGGGACCTCTGTCTCGTCGAGGGCGTCCTGCCAGTCCTCCCACAGCCAGTCCTTGTCGAGGCCCGAGTCGAGGTGGTCCCAGGGGAGCACCTCCTCGTAGGAGCGCTCGCGGGTGGTGTACCAGTCGACGTCGACGCCGGTGCCCTCCAGCGCCTTGGCGGCGGACTCCATCCACAGGGCGTAGGAGAAGTACTCGCGCCAGCCGTCGAACCGGCCGCCGCGCTCGTAGACCTCACGGATCACCGCCCCGATGCGGCGATCGCCACGGGAGAGCAGGCCCTCGACGATGCCGGGCTTGCCGTCGTGGTAGCGGAAGCCGATCGAGCGGCCGTACTTCTTGTCACCGCGGATCTTGTCCCGCAGCTTGGCCAGCCGGGCGTCGGTCTCCTCGGCGGAGAGCTGCGGCGCCCACTGGAAGGGGGTGTGCGGCTTGGGTACGAAGCCGCCGATGGAGACGGTGCAGCGGATGTCGTTGGACTTGGCGACCTCGCGGCCCTTGGCGATGACGTTGACCGCCATGTCGCCGATCTGGAGGACGTCCTCGTCGGTCTCGGTCGGCAGGCCGCACATGAAGTAGAGCTTCACCTGCCGCCAGCCGTTCCCGTACGCCGTCGCGACCGTACGGATCAGGTCCTCCTCCGAGACCATCTTGTTGATGACCTTGCGGATGCGTTCGCTGCCGCCCTCGGGGGCGAAGGTGAGGCCGGAGCGGCGGCCGTTGCGGGTCAGCTCGTTGGCCAGGTCGATGTTGAAGGCGTCCACCCGGGTGGAGGGCAGGGACAGCCCGACCTTGTCCTCCTCGTAGCGGTCGGCCAGACCCTTGGCGATGTCGCCGATCTCGCTGTGGTCGGCGGAGGAGAGGGAGAGCAGACCCACCTCTTCGAAGCCGGTGTTCTTCAGCCCCTTGTCCACCATTTCGCCGATACCGGTGATGGACCGTTCCCGCACCGGGCGGGTGATCATGCCCGCCTGGCAGAAGCGGCAGCCGCGGGTGCAGCCGCGGAAGATCTCCACGGACATCCGCTCGTGCACCGTCTCCGCGAGGGGCACCAGCGGCTGCTTGGGGTAGGGCCACTCGTCCAGGTCCATCACGGTGTGCTTGCTCACCCGCCACGGGACGCCGGAGCGGTTGGGCACGACGCGGGAGATCCGGCCGTCGGCCAGATACTCGACGTCGTAGAAGCGCGGCACGTAGACCCCGCCGGTCTTCGCCAGTCGCAGCAGCAGTTCGTCCCGGCCGCCGGGGCGGCCCTCGGCCTTCCACGCCCGGATGATCTCGGTGACCTCCAGCACGGCCTGCTCGCCGTCGCCGATCACCGCCACGTCGAGGAAGTCCGCGATCGGCTCCGGGTTGAACGCCGCGTGTCCGCCGGCCATCACGATCGGGTGGTCCTCGGTGCGGTCTGCGGCCTCCATCGGGATACCGGCCAGATCGAGGGCGGTGAGCAGGTTGGTGTAGCCCAGCTCGGTGGAGAACGAGACGCCGAACACGTCGAAGGCGCCGACCGGGCGGTGCGCGTCGACGGTGAACTGCGGGACGCCGTGCTCCCGCATCAGCTTCTCCAGGTCCGGCCAGACGCTGTAGGTGCGCTCGGCCAGGACCCCCTCGCGTTCGTTGAGCACCTCGTAGAGGATCATGACGCCCTGGTTGGGCAGGCCGACCTCGTAGGCGTCCGGGTACATCAGCGCCCAGCGGACGTCCGCTTCTTCCCACTCCTTCACGGTGGAGTTCAGCTCACCGCCCACGTACTGGATCGGCTTCTGGACGTGCGGGAGGAGGGCCTCTAGCTGGGGGAAGACCGACTCGACGGGCATCTGGGGCGCACTTTCTGGGGGCACCCCCGGCCGGAGGCTGGGGGAGGGGGGACAGGGCCAGTCGTCCAGAGTAACGGTTGCGGCCGGTCACCCCGATGGCCTTGTCCCCCGCACGCTACGCCGCTATCGGCCGCTGGGTCCGGATCGACTGGAGCAGCCCGACCGCGATCCACACCGCGAACATCGATGTACCGCCGTAGGAGACGAACGGCAGCGGAAGTCCGGCCACCGGCATGATGCCGAGCGTCATCCCGATGTTCTCGAACGCCTGGAAGGCGAACCACGCGATCACGCCGGCCGCGACGATGGTGCTGTACAGCTCCGTCGACTCGCGGGCGATACGGCAGGCGCGCCAGATCAGGACGGCGAGCAGGACGAGGATCAGCCCGCCGCCCACGAAGCCCAGCTCCTCGCCGGCGACCGTGAAGACGAAGTCGGTCTGCTGCTCGGGGACGAACTGGCCGGTCGTCTGGGTGCCGTCGAACAGGCCCTTGCCGGTGAGACCGCCGGAACCGATGGCGATCCGGGCCTGGTTGGTGTTGTAGCCGACGCCGGCCGGGTCGAGAGCCGGGTTGGCGAAGGCCGCGAACCGGTTGATCTGGTACTCGTCCAGCAGCCCGAGCGCCCACACCAGCACCGCTCCCCCGGCGCCCGCCAGGCACAGTCCGATGATCCAGCGGTTCGAGGCGCCGGAGGCGAGCAGCACGGCGAGCACGATGATGACCAGCACCATCACGGAGCCGAGGTCCGGCATGGCCAGGATGACCACGATCGACAGCGCCGCCATGCCGAGCGCGTGGACGACGGTGCGGTGGTCGGGGTGCTCCTGGTCGCCCGCGTCGACCTTGGCGGCAAGCAGCATCGCCATGCCCAGAATCACCGTGATCTTGATGAACTCGGCGGGCTGGATGGTGAAGCCGCCACCGAGGTTCAGCCACGCCCGCGAGCCGTTGATGGTGGCGCCGAGCGGGGTGAGGACGCAGACGCCGAGCAGCACGGCGATGCCGTAGAGCACCGGTACGGCGCTGCGCAGTCTGCGGTGGCCGAGCCAGACGGTCCCTATCATCAGCGCGATCCCGATCCCGAGGCTGATGACGTGCCGTACCAGGAAGTACTGCGGGTCGCCCTGGTTGAGCTCGGTGCGGTTGCGGGTGGCGGAGTAGACCAGCAGCGAGCCGATGACCGCGAGCGCGATGCCGCACAGCAGGATGATCCAGTCCATCCGCCACAGGATCGAGTCACGCGCGGTCAGCCGGTCCCAGGCCGAGCGGCGCCGGGGGCCGTAGCCGCCGAGGGCGAACGTCCGGGTGCTCATGGGCGTTCACCTCCGGCGAGCTCGCGGGTGTCGCGCGCCTGCTGGGCCCCGTCCCGGCGGCGCTGCTGCTGCTCGCCCTCGTTCCGTACGGCCTCGGCCGCCTCGCGGCGGGTACGGGGTGTCTCGCCCGGCGGCGAGGCGTTGGGGCTCTGGCCGGCCTGCCCGGAGGGCGAGGCGGACGGGCGCTTGGACGCGTCGTCGGCGGACCGCTTGTCGCGCTGGGGAACGATGGCGCCGTCCTTGTCGATCTTCGGCAGCTTGGTCTCCGGCTTGGACAGCAGTGCCTTCTTCTTGTCGATGTCGCCGTCCTTGTTGACGCCGTACATCGCGTCGTAGATCTTGCGTACGGCGGGCCCGGAGGCGCCGGAGCCGGTGCCGCCCTGGGAGATGGTCATCACGACGGTGAAGTCGTCGGTGTAGGTGGCCAGCCAGGAGGTGGTCTGCTTGCCCGCGACCTCGGCGGTACCGGTCTTGGCCCGCATCTTGATCTTGTCCTGCGGCCAGCCCGCCTCACCGAACCGCCAGGCCGCCGTGCCATGGGTGGCCACGCCCTGGAGGGCCTTGTCCATCTGGCCGATCGTCTTCTTGCCCAGCGGCAGCTTGCCGTGCGAGTGCGGCTCGATCTCCTTGACGGACTTGCCGTCGGGGCTGACGACGGCCTTGCCGAGGGTGGGGTCGTAGAGGGTGCCGCCGTTGCCGAGCGCCCCGTAGATGGTGGCCATCTGGATCGGGGTGACAAGGGTGTCGCCCTGTCCGATGGAGTAGTTCACGCTGTCACCGGCGCGCATCTTCATGCCGGATACGCAGTTCTCCTTGGCGATCCGCTCGGCGTAGCTGGGCCGGCCCTTGGCGCCTTCGGCCTGCTTGCACCAGGCGTCCTTGTTGGCCTCCCAGTAGTCCTTCTTCCACTTGCGGTCCGGGACCCGTCCCTCGACCTCGTTGGGGATGTCGACGCCCGTCTTCTTACCGAGGCCGAACTGGTGCGCGGCCTTGTAGAACCAGTCCTTGGCGCCCTTCTTGGGCAGGTTCCCGCCGTCCTTCTTCCACTGCTTGTAGGCCAGGTCGTAGAAGACGGTGTCGCAGGAGACCTCCAGCGCGCGGCCGAGGTTGATGTTGCCGTGGCTCTCGGACTCGAAGTTCTTGAAGACCTGGCCGCCCACCTTGTAGCTCGCCGGGCAGTCGTAGTTGCCGTTGAACGGGTAGCCCGCCTTGACGGCGGCCGTGGTGGAGATGACCTTGAAGATCGAGCCCGGCGCCGCCAGGCCCTGGATGGCGCGGTTCAGCAGCGGGTAGTTGGACTTCTTCCCGGTGAGCCTGGAGTACTCCTTGCCGGAGATGCCGCCGACCCAGGCGTTGGGGTCGTACTCGGGGTTGGAGGCCATGGACACGACTCGGCCGGTCTTGTTCTCCATCACCACGACGGCGCCCGCATCTGCCTTGTAGTTGCGGCCGGTGTTCTTGTCGTGCTCCTTGCGGGCTTCCTTCATCGCCTGGTCGAGCTGCTTCTCGGCCACGGCCTGGACCCGCGCGTCGATCGAGGTGACCAGGTTGGAGCCGGGGCGGGCCTTGTCGCTCTCGGCCTCGCCCATCACCCGGCCGAGGTTGTCCACCTCGTAGCGGGTGACGCCCGAGGAGCCGCGCAGCCGGCTGTCGTAGGAGCGCTCCAGCCCGTTGCGGCCGATCTCGTCGGAGGCGAGGAACGGCGAGTCGGTGTCCTTGGCCTTCTCGATCTCCTCGTCGGTGACGGGCGAGAGGTAGCCGAGGGCCTGCGAGGTGTTGGCCCCGTACGGCGCCGGATAGCGGCGTACGGCCTCCGGCTCGGCGGTGATCCCGGGGAAGTCCTCGGACCGCTCCCGGATCTGCAGGGCCTGCTTGGGCTTGGCGTCGTCGGTGACCGGAATCGGCTGGTAGGGCGAGCCGTTCCAGCAGGGCTGGGGGGTCTTGGCGTCGCAGAGCCGGACCTTCTCCTTGACGGTCTTGGGCGACATGCCCAGGACCTTGGCGAGCCGTTCGAGGACGGCCTTGCCGTCGTCGTCCTGCTTCATCAGCTCGGTGCGGGAGGCCGAGACCACCAGCCGGGTCTCGTTGTCCGCGATGGGCACGCCCCGTGCGTCCAGGATGGCGCCGCGCGTCGCGGGCTCGACGACCTGCTGGACGTGGTTGCCCTTGGCTTCCTTCTGGTATTCGTCGCCGTTGCGGACCTGGAGATACCACAGCCGGCCGCCCAGCGTCAGCAGCAGCGACAGCACCAGGATCTGAATGACGACCAGCCGGATGGTGACCCGGGACGAGCGGCCCGTGTCAGGGATGTTGGTCATGGCGCGAAGCGCCTCCTTGAGGGGCGGTGGTCGGGCGACGGGAGGGCATTCGTCACAGCCGCTTGACCCCCTTGATCTTGCCCGACTTGCCGCCGCCCAGGCTCACCGTCTTGTTACGCGGGGTACGCTTGCCGGCTTTCATCCCCTTGCCGCCCTTGCCGAGCAGGCTGCTGCCGGCCGAGGCGCTGAGGCCGGTGCCGGAGGTGAGCCAGCCGTAGGCGCGCATCCCGCCGTCCGCGCTGCCGCCGCCGGGCTCGGCGCCGATCGGGTCCTTCTCGCCGCGCCGCGCCAACGACATGATCAGCGGAACGACGAACGGCGCCAGCAGCAGGTCGTAGATGGTGGCCGTGATCAGCAGCCCGCTGAGCCCGACCTGGCGGGCCACGGTGTCCCCGACCAGCGCGCCCACCCCCGCGTACAGCAGCGTGGAGCCGATGGCGGCGGAGGCCACGACGAGCATGGGCACGGTGGCCGAGCGGTGCTGCCCGGCCTCCGGCTTGGTCAGCCCGGCGGCGTAGCCGATGAGGCAGAGCACCAGCGCGTAGCGGCCCACGGCGTGGTCGGCCGGCGGGGCGATGTCGGCCAGCAGTCCGGCGCAGAAGCCGACAAGGGCGCCCGCGGTGTGACCGTAGACCAGTGCGAGGCCGAGGACGACGAGCAGTAGCAGATCCGGTACGGCGCCGGGCAGTTGAAGTCTGGCCAGCACGGTGACCTGGAGCATCAGGGCGACGACCACGAGAGCGGCCGAGAGCAGCATCCGGTTGAGGTACACGTGGATCAGCTCCTGGGCGAGGGCTTACCGCTGGGCGTCTTGGTCACGGTCACGGTGGGTGCCGGCTTGGGCTTCGGTGGCTTCTTGGACTTGAGGACCTCGTCGCGCGGGTCCTTGCGCGGCGGCTGGACGACGACGCCGACCACGTCGAGCCGGGTGAAGCCGACGTAGGGCCGTACCCGCACCGTCCGGGTGAGGTCGCCCTGGTGCCGGTTGACCTTGATGACCTCACCGACGGGGACGCCCGGTACGAACGGCTTGTCGTTGCTGGAGCCGAAGGTGACCAGCCGGTCGCCCTTCTTCACCCGGGCGTTGCCGTTGAGCAGCTGGACGGTGAGCGCGCTGCCGCCGCGCCCGGCGGCGAAGCCCAGCTCGTTGCTCTTCTCCATACGGGTGCCGACGGTGAAGTCGGGGTCGTTGGCCAGCAGCACGGTGGAGGTGGAGGGACCGACGGTGGTGAGGCGGCCGACCAGCCCGTCGCCGTTGAGGACGGTCATGTCGCGGCGCAGCCCGTCCTCGTGGCCCGCGTCGATGGTGACGGTCCAGGAGAAGCCCTGGGCCGCGCCGATCGCGATGACCTGGGCGCCCTTGACGCCGTAGCCGCCCGCGCCGGCGGTCTTGAGGAGCTTGTCCAGCTCCTGGGCCCGGGACCGGTTGCGGTCGGTGGAGCCCAGCTTCTGCCGCAGCGCGGCGTTCTCCTGCTCCAGTCTGCTGAGTCGCTCGTGGCGGGCACCCGAGTCACGGACGGCGGCGATGGCGTTGCCGACGGGGTCGACCGCCGAGGCCATGCCGTTCTCTACCGGGCCAAGGACGGAGGCGGCTCCTCGCCGCGCCCCGTCGAGCGGAGACTGCTCGCCCCCTCTGAGATCCACCGTGATCAGTGCGAACGCGATGGCGATCAGCAGGACGAGCAGCAGCCGGCTTTCTCGTGTGTCCCTCACGTGCGGCGGCCGTGCCTTTCTCTGGGGCAGCCCCGCATCCGCGGGGTGCAGGGCGGCGGCCGCCACAGCGTTCGAACGACCCGCCGCGTGAACGGTCAGTTATGGCGAACAGGCGTACTCGCCGGTCCGGCGCTCAGCGCCGCGGCTGGGCGTCGAGCACCTGCTGGAGTGCCTCGAACTCCTCCACGCACTTACCGGAGCCCAGCGCCACCGAGTCCAGCGGGTCCTCGGCGATGTGGATGGGCATCCCCGTCTCGCGGCGCAGCCGCTCGTCCAGGCCGCGCAGCAGGGCGCCGCCACCGGTGAGCACGATGCCGCGGTCCATCACATCGCCGGACAGCTCGGGCGGGCACTTGTCGAGGGTGGTCTTGACCGCGTCGACGATCGCGTTGACCGGCTCCTCGATGGCCCTGCGGACCTCCGCCGCAGAGATCACCACGGTCTTGGGGAGCCCGCTGACCAGGTCGCGGCCGCGGATCTCGGTGTGCTCGTCCTTGTCCAGGTCGTGCGCCGAACCGATGGTGATCTTGATGCTCTCGGCGGTGCGCTCGCCGAGCAGCAGGCTGTACTCCTTCTTGATGTGCTGGATGATCGCGTTGTCGAGCTCGTCGCCCGCCACCCGGATCGACTGCGCGGTGACGATTCCGCCCAGCGAGATCACGGCGACCTCGGTGGTGCCGCCGCCGATGTCCACGACCATGTTGCCGGTGGCCTCGTGGACGGGCAGCCCGGAGCCGATCGCCGCGGCCATCGGTTCCTCGATGATGTGCACCTGGCGGGCGCCCGCCTGGGTGGACGCCTCGATGACGGCGCGCCGCTCGACACCGGTGATCCCGGAAGGCACACACACCACCACGCGCGGCCGGGCGAGATAGCGCCGCTTGTGGATCTTCAGGATGAAGTAACGGAGCATCCGCTCGGTGATCTCGAAGTCGGCGATGACGCCGTCCTTCAACGGCCTTACGGCAACGATGTTGCCAGGGGTGCGGCCGATCATCTTCTTCGCCTCGGCGCCGACCGCCAGGATTCCGCCTGTGTTGGTGTTGATCGCAACGACGGACGGCTCGTTGAGGACGATCCCGCGACCCCTGACGTACACCAGCGTGTTGGCGGTCCCGAGGTCGACAGCCATATCACGGCCGATGAACGACATGTTGGTTCCCATGGATGCGTCTGGCCTTCCAAGTGGGGCGATGTGGTGTGCGGCTACGGAAGGAAGTGGTCTACCGCGCAGGCATGCTCAAAGCGCGAGGCTTCCATCGTAGACGCGCTTGCTCGAACACGTAGAGACGGTTCCTCCGCCATTGTCGGCGGAAGTCCGAACGGCCACCGTAATGGTGACGTCGTGTCGGAGCCGAGCCCCGGTCCATTCCGCCTCTGGCGGCCGATTCGGCGTCGTACCTCGTTGAGCTGTCGAGCTCAGGAAAAGCTGGGGAAGAAAATCTTCATCTCGCGCTCGGCGGACTCCTCGGAGTCCGAGGCGTGAATGAGGTTCTCCCGCACAATGGTGCCGAAATCGCCGCGTACGGAGCCGGGGGCGGCGGCGATGGGGTCGGTGGGGCCGGCCAGTGCCCGGATACCTTCGATCACCCGTTCGCCCTCGACGACCATGACGACGGACGGACCCGCGGCCATGAACTCCACCAGCGGCTCGTAGAACGGACGGCCCTCGTGCTCCGCGTAGTGCTGCTCCAGCGTGGCCCGATCCAGCGTGCGCAGCTCCATGGCCGCGATGGACCAGCCCGCCTTGCGCTCGATACGGCCGATGATCTCGCCTACCAGGCCACGACGGACCGCGTCGGGCTTGAGGAGGACGAGGGTGCGCTGGCTCATGTGTGCGGCTCCTTGGCTGGGCTCGTACGGTGACCAGAGGTTACCTGCGGCCCACGGCTGTGGTGACGCCGGGGATCACTTTTCCGCCGCCTCCTCGCACCGTCCGGCAGCACTTATACGGCGCTTACGCGGCACTTATGCGCCACTTCCGGCGTCAGCCCGCGGATTCCGCTCCCGCCGCGGGTTCGGCTCCGGCCGCGAAGTGGGCTTTCGCCTCGTCGATCTTCTTGCCGAAGTGCACCGAAGCCCACCACAGTCCTCCGAAGCAGGCGCCCAGGAAGAACATCGCCGGGACCACGAACCCGCTGGCGAGCAGGGCGATCTGCAGCGCCCAGCCGAGTTGCACGCCACCCGGACGAGTGATGAAGCCACACAGCAGTACGCACAGCGCCATCGCGATTCCGCTGACGGTCCACACAGTGGCCGCCGAAAGGTCACTCGTTCGCATTGCGACCAATCCGGCGAAACCGATGACGAAGAACTCGCCGATCAGCGTGGAGGCACACAGCGTCCGCATCTAGCGCCTCCCTCCCAGCAGCAGCCGGGCCTCGCCGACCGTGATGACCGAGCCGGTGACCAGCACCCCGGCCCCCGCGTACTCGCCCTCCTCCTCGGCGAGGGTGACCGCCTCCTCCAGCGCCGCGTCCAGCCGGGGCTCCACCTGGACCCGCTCGTCGCCGAACACCTCGACGGCGACGGCGGCCAACTCGTCCACGTCCATCGCACGATGGCTGGAGTTCCGGGTGACGACGATCTCCGCGAAGATCGGCTCGAACGCCTCCAGCAGACCGCGCACGTCCTTGCCCGCGCTGGCCGCGACGACACCGATGAGCCGGCTGAAGTCGAACGCCTCGCTGATGGCCTCCGCCGTGGCCTGCGCCCCGCCGGGGTTGTGCGCGGCGTCCAGCAGCACCGACGGGCTGCTCCGCACCAGCTCCAGCCGGCCGGGCGAGGAGACCGAGGCGAACGCCTGCCGCACCACGTCGATGTCGAGGGTGCGGGCCTGCTGCTGGCCGATGCCGAAGAACGCCTCCACGGCGGCGAGCGCCACACACGCGTTGTGTGCCATATGGGCGCCGTGCAGCGGCAGGAAGATGTCCGGGTACTCACCACCGAGGCCACGCAGGGTGAGCTGCTGGCCGCCGACGGCCAACTGCCGGGAGACGACGCCGAACTCCATGCCCTCGCGGGCGACCGTGGCGTCCACCTCGACAGCCTTCTTCAGCACCACGGAGGCGGCCTCCACCGGCTGCTGGGCGAGCACCACGGTGGCGTCGGGCTTGACGATGCCGGCCTTCTCCTGGGCGATCCGCTCGGGCGTGTCGCCGAGCCGGTCGGTGTGGTCGAGGGAGATGGGGGTGATGACGGCGACGCCCGCGTCGATGACGTTGGTCGCGTCCCAGGTGCCGCCCATCCCGACCTCGACGACGGCCACATCCACCGGCGCGTCCGCGAAGGCGGCGAACGCCATGCCGGTGAGCACCTCGAAGAAGGAGAGCCGGTAGTCCTGCTGGGCGTCGACCAACTCGACGTACGGCTTGATGTCCTCGTACGTCTCGATGAAGCGCTCGGCGGAGACCGGCGCTCCGTCGATGCTGATCCGCTCGGTGACCGACTGGACGTGCGGGGAGCTGTAGCGCCCGGTGCGCAGCTCGAAGGCGCCGAGCAGCGCCTCGATCATGCGGGCCGTGGTGGTCTTGCCGTTGGTGCCGGTGATGTGGATGGACGGGTAGGAGCGCTGTGGCTCGCCCAGCACGTCCACCAGCGCGGCGATGCGCTGCACCGAGGGGTCCAGCTTGGTCTCGCCCCAGCGGGTGGCCAGTTCCTCCTCCACTCCGCGCAGCGCCCGGTCCACCTCGGGGTCCTCGGGCCTGCCCGGCACCACGTCCGACTGCGGGGGTCCGGCCTGGGCCCGCAGGGTGCGGCTGCCCGCCTCGATCACCGCGAGGTCGGGATCGCGGTCGGTCTCTTCTTCCACGATCTCCTCGAAGGAGGAGGGCCGCGGCTCGTGCGGCTCGCCTTCGTGGGGCTCGGGTTCGTGCGGCTGGGGCTCGTCGGGCCGGGGCTCGTCGCTCACGCGGACCAGTCTACGGAAGAGCTCCGCATGGTTTCCCGTGACCGGCGGTGCCGAACCAGCTCGGGCCGGTCCGGCACCGCCGGTCACATCGGGCCCGCTTCCCGGCGTCGCGGCGGGAAGCGGGGCAGCCGCGGAACAGGGCGCAGCGGCGGCGCTTCGGTCAGGGAAGCCGCTCCAGCTGCTGCTGCAGCCGCGCGATGTCGGCCTCCGCAGCAGCCTGGCGGCCCCGGATCTTCTCCACCACATGGTCGGGCGCCTTCGCCAGGAACGCCTCGTTGGAGAGCTTTGCCCCGGTCTGCGCCAATTCCTTCTCCGCGGCGGCCAAGTCCTTGGTGAGCCGCTTGCGTTCGGCTTCCACATCGATCGCGCCGGACAGGTCGAGGCTGACCGTCGCGCCCGCGACCGGCAGCGAGGCCGTGGCCTGGAAGTCCTCCCCCGCGCGCTGGAGCCGCAGCAGCTGGCGGATGGCGGCCTCGTGGGCCACCAGCGCGGTGCCCTCCAGGTCCAGCGAGGCCGGGACCTTCTGGCCCGGCTGGAGGCCCTGGTCGGCGCGGAAGCGGCGCACCTCGGTCACCGCCTGCTGGACGGTGGCGATCTCCCGCTCCGCGTCGGCGTCGCGGAACCCGGAGTCCTCGGGCCAGGCGGCGACGACGAGGGACTCGCCACCCGTCAGCGTCGTCCACAGCGTCTCGGTGACGAACGGGACGACCGGGTGGAGCAGCCGCAGCGTCACGTCCAGGACCTCGCCCAGCACACGGCGGGAGACCTCGGCGGGCTTGCCCCCCGTGGCGAAGGTGGTCTTGGACAGCTCGACGTACCAGTCGAAGACCTCGTCCCAGGCGAAGTGCCGCAGCGCGTCGGAGAGCTTGGCGAACTGGTAGTCGTCGTAGTAGCCGTCGACCTCGGCCAGCACCTCGTTCAGCCGGGAGAGGATCCACCGGTCGGTGGCCGCCATCTCGCTCGCGTCCGGCAGCGGGCCCTCGACGGTGGCACCGTTCATCAGCGCGAAACGGGTGGCGTTCCACAGCTTGTTGGCGAAGTTGCGGGACGCCTTGACCCAGTCCTCGCCGATCGGCACGTCGGTGCCGGGATTGGCGCCGGAGGCCAGGGTGAAGCGGAGCGCGTCGGAGCCGTACGCGTCCATCCAGTCCAGCGGGTCGACGACGTTGCCGAAGGACTTGGACATCTTCTTGCCGTGCTCGTCGCGGACGAGGCCGGTCAGCGCGATGGTGTGGAAGGGCGGCTCCTCCATCACGTACATGCCGAACATCATCATCCTCGCGACCCAGAAGAAGATGATGTCGTAGCCGGTGACCAGGACGTCGGTGCCGTAGAACTTCTCCAGGTCGGGCGTCCGGTCCGGCCAGCCGAGTGTGGAGAACGGCCACAGCCCGGAGGAGAACCAGGTGTCCAGGACGTCCGGGTCCTGGTGCCAGCCCTCGCCGGTGGGCGGCTCCTCGTCGGGGCCGACGCAGACGACCTCACCGTCGGGCCCGTACCAGACGGGGATGCGGTGGCCCCACCACAGCTGGCGGGAGATCGTCCAGTCGTGCATGTTGTCGACCCAGTCGAAGTACCGGGACGACATGTCGGCGGGGTTGATCTGGACGCGGCCGTCGCGCACCGCGGCGCCCGCGGCCTGCGCGAGCGGGGCGACCTTGACCCACCACTGCATGGACAGCCGCGGCTCGATGGTCGTCTTGCAGCGGGAGCAGTGCCCGACGCTGTGCATGTAGGGGCGCTTCTCCTCGACGACGCGGCCCTGCTCGCGCAGCGCGGCCACGATGGCCGAGCGCGCCTCGAAGCGGTCCAGGCCCTGGTAGGGGCCGTGCGCGGTGATGACACCGCGCTCGTCCATCACCGTGAGCATGGGCAGCCCGTGCCGGCGGCCGATCTCGAAGTCGTTCGGGTCGTGCGCCGGGGTGACCTTGACCTGTCCGGTACCGAACTCGGGGTCGACATGGCTGTCGGCGACGACGGGGATGGAGCGGTCGGTCAGCGGCAGCTTGATCAGCTTGCCGATCAGGTGCTGGTACCGCTCGTCGTCCGGGTGGACGGCGACGGCGGTGTCGCCCAGCATCGTCTCGGCACGGGTGGTGGCGACGATGACGGTGTCCTCACCCTCGCCGTACTTGAGCTGGACCAGCTCGCCGTCGTCCTCCTGGTACTCCACCTCGATGTCGGAGATGGCGGTCAGACAGCGCGGACACCAGTTGATGATCCGCTCGGCGCGGTAGATCAGCCCGTCGTCGTACATCTTCTTGAAGACGGTCTGGACGGCGCGCGAGAGGCCCTCGTCCATGGTGAAGCGCTGGCGCGACCAGTCAACGCCGTCGCCGAGGCGCCGCATCTGGCCGAGGATCTTGCCGCCGTACTCCTCCTTCCACTGCCACACGCGCTCGACGAACGCCTCCCGGCCGAGGTCCTGCCGGGACTTGCCCTCCTCGCCGAGCTGCTGCTCGACCTTGTTCTGCGTGGCGATGCCCGCGTGGTCCATGCCGGGCAGCCACAGCGCCTCGTAGCCCTGCATCCGCTTACGGCGGGTGAGCGCGTCCATGAGGGTGTGCTGGAAAGCGTGCCCGAGATGGAGAGATCCTGTGACGTTCGGGGGCGGGATGACGATCGTGTACGGCTGCTTGCCGCTCTTGGCGTCCGCCTCGAAGTAGCCCCGTTCTACCCAGCGCTCGTACAGCTTCCCCTCTACCTCGGCCGGCGCGTACTGGGTCGGCAGATCTGCGGGAATGGCGCTGTTCGGCCCGGTTGTTTCCGGGCTCTGCTGAGTGTTGTCGGTCACGACCGCCAGTGTACGGGCGGCAATGTCCCGGTCTCGAATCGGTTTGAGGACCGGTGCAGCGCTTGTCAGAACTATCCGTCACTATGAGCGGAGCGCATTCGACTACTTGTTCACGGAGGGGAAGCGCCGCTCATGAGTAACAACCAGCCCGGCCCTTACGGCCAACAGCCAGGGCAGCCCGGGCCGTACGGCCAGCAGCCGGGCCCGTACGGGCAGCCGCCACAGCAGGGTGGCCCCAGCCCGTACGGTGGCGCCCCCGGCCAGCCCGGTTACGGCTACCCGCAGCAGGGCGCCCCGCAGCAGCCCCCGGGACCGCCGCAGCAGGGCTACGGCTATCCGCAGCAGGGCGGGCCGGGTCAGCCCGGTCCCTACGGCCAGCCTGGGCCGCCGATGCCTCCGCAGGGCGGCGGCGGCAAGGGCAAGACCATCGGCATCGTGGTCGGCGCCCTGGTCGTCGTGGCCGCCGTCATAGGCGGCGTCGTCCTCTTCACCGGAGGGGACGACGACAAGGGAGGCGGCGGAGGCGGCGGCAAGGGCGGCGGCTCCTCGGTCGCCGACGACGGCAAGCGGTACAAGCTCATCACGCCCGCCACGGTCGCCGGCGAGTTCGAGAAGACGCCCGGCTCGGAGAACAACTCCTCCAACGGGTTCAGCGAGTCCGACAAGCAGAAGTTCGAGCAGTTCGGCGTCAAGGACCCGAAGAACGTCAATGCCGGCTACAAGAGCGGCACCGGAGTGAGCACCAAGCAGCTCAACTTCGGTGGCGTCTACGGCGAGATCGAGAACCCGGAGGCAGTCGTCAACGCCGCACTGCTGATGGTGGCCAAGGAGGCCAAGGAGGACCCGGACACCTCGGGCGGCGGCAAGGCGGAGCTGGACGGCGAGCCGCAAGAGGTCAAGCCCAGCGGCCTGGGTGACGACGCGATCATGAAGTGCCAGAAGGTCAAGTACACCGCGCCTCCCGGTGACAGTTCGGGCATCAAGGGCTTCACCATGCCGTTCTGCATGTGGGGCGACCACAGCACCATCGGCTTCGTGGTGACAGCGTCCTCGGCCGACGTGCTCAGCGGTAAGTCCACTTCGGTCTCCGAGGCGGGCGAGACGACCGCCAAGGTCCGGAAGGACGTCCGCGTCCCGATCAAGTGACGCCGTCCGCCCCGCGGTGCGCGGGGCAGCGACACAGCACAGGCGACGGTCGACGGCGCCCGGCGGAGCTCCGCCGGGCGCCGTCGACCGTTCCGAGTGCCCGCAAAGTTGCGGAACATAACCGGACAACTTGCCGAGAATTCTTCACGATTAGGTTCCCAGCCGGCTCCGATTCGGCGCCCGGTGCGGCGCTCTGGTCGTGCATCCGTCAAGATATCCGAGCGTTCAAGCACATCCACGGAGGGGAAAGCGCCACCATGAGCCAGAACCAGCCAGGACCGTACGGTCAGCAGGGACCGTACGGACAGCAGCCGCAGCAGCCGGGTCAGCCCGGTCCTTACGGTGGCGCTCAGGGCCAGCCGCAGCAGCCGGGCTACGGGTACCCGCAGCAGGGCCAGCCGCAGGGCCAGCCACAGCAGCCCGGTTACGGCTACCCGCAGCAGGGTCAGCCGCAGGGCGGGGCCCCCTACGGACAGCCGGGCCAGCCGCCTCAGCCGCCCCAGCCCGGTCAGCCCGGGATGCCGGGTCAGCCGCACCCGGGGATGCCGATGCCGCCGCAGGGTGGCGGGGGCAAGGGCAAGACGATCGGCATCGTCGTCGGCGCCCTGGTCGTCGTCGGCGCCATCATCGGCGGCCTGTTCATGTTCGGTGTCATCGGCGGGAGCTCGTACAAGCTCACGACCCCGGACACGGTGGCGGGCGAGTACAAGATCGAGCCCGGGTCCGATCGGACCTTTGACGGCAAGAAGGGTCTGACGGGCAAGAGCGAGGACAAGATTCCGGGCATGACCGCCGAGAAGGGGGTCTCTGCCAACTACTCCGCCGGTGCCTCCAAAAAGCTCAACTTCGGCGGCGCCTACGGCGAGGTCGACGACCCGGAGAAGGCGCTCGACTACGCCTTCGGCAAGACGACCAAGTCCCTTGGCTCCATGGCCAAGTCGGACGGCGCGGCCAAGGAGATGAGCCCGTCCGGCTTCGACGGCGACGCAATGAAGTGCCAGGCGTTCTCCGCGCCCACGGGGTCGATGAAGATCACCTACTGCGTATGGGCCGACTCCAGCACGCTGGGGCAGGTCGCCATCCAGAGCAGCGGCTCCCTCGACGAGGCCGCCGAGACGACCGCGAAGGTCTTCGAGGACGCCCGCAGCGAGAAGTGAGCCGACGATGAGTCAGCCTCCCGGATCTCCCGGGCCCTACGGGGCGGGCGGGTACGGGCAGCAGCCACCGGGTCCCGGTGGCGGTCCCTACGGGCCGCCGCCGGGGCCCGGTTACGGCGCTCCCGGCCCCTACGGCGCCTGGCCGCCCGCTCCCCCGCCGCGCCGCCGCGGACTGGGCGGAGGCGCCATCACGGCCATCGTGCTGGGCAGCCTGGCGGCGGTCGGGGTGGTGGTGTTCGCCCTGGCCGCGCTGGTACGGGCCGGCCAGCCGCAGGGCACCGAGAAGATCGCGTTCCCGGCCACGCTGGAGGACGGCAAGTACCACCGCATGGACGGCAACGCCCAGGTGAAGGCGCAGGAGCGGCAGTTGCAGGACCAGTTGCCCAGCAACGGCACCGCCAAGGTCGCCACGTACTCCCTCCGCTCGCCGGGCGATCCGACGGCGGGCGGCCTGGCGATCTCCGGCGCGTACGGCGATATCGACGTCTCTTCGTCCGAGATGCGCGACGACATGCTGGACGGCATGCGGCAGAGCCAGAGCGGCGAGGTCGTCGGGGAGCGCCGGGAGTTCACCCCCGGCTCGGGCGAGGTGAAAGTCTCCTGCCAGCTGACGCGGATCACCCGGGGCAGCACCTCGGTGTACGCGCCCGCCTGTGCCTGGGCGGACAACTCCACGGCGGCCACCGTGCTGGAGGTCGACGTCGCCAACACGACGCCCAAGAACATCGATCTGGAGGAGTTCGCCGGCGTCACGGTGCGCGTCAAGGACAGGGTGACGGTGCCGAAGTAGCGCCGGAGTACCCCGGCAGTCAGCCGGAACGGCGAAGGCCCGCCCCTTCCTCAGGGAGGGGGGCGGGCCTTCGCCGTTGCCGGGCGGCCGGAACCGGCCGGTCGCTCAGGCGCTCTTCTCGTGGCGCTGCTGCTCGCCGTTGCCGCGGGCGCGCGGCACCAGGGTCGGGTTCACGTTGGAGTGCACGACCTCCTCGGTGATCACGACGCGCTCGACGTCCTTGCGGGACGGCACCTCGTACATCACCGACTGGAGGACCTCCTCCATGATGGCGCGCAGCCCGCGGGCTCCGGTGCCGCGCAGGATGGCCTGGTCGGCGATGGCCTCCAGGGCCGGACGGTCGAAGTCGAGCTCCACACCGTCGAGTTCGAAGAGCCGCTGGTACTGCTTGACGAGCGCGTTCCTGGGCTCCATGAGGATCTGCAGCAGCGCCTCACGGTCGAGGTTGTGCACCGAGGTGATGACCGGGAGCCGGCCGATGAACTCGGGGATCATCCCGAACTTCACCAGGTCCTCCGGCATCACCTCCTCGAACTGGTTGCTCGCCTCGATCTCCCGCTTGGAGCGGATGTCCGCACCGAAGCCGATGCCCTTGGCGCCGGCCCGGGACTCGATGATCTTCTCCAGCCCGGCGAAGGCACCGCCCACGATGAACAGCACGTTCGTCGTGTCGATCTGGATGAACTCCTGGTGCGGGTGCTTGCGCCCGCCCTGCGGCGGCACCGAGGCCGTGGTGCCCTCCAGGATCTTCAGCAGCGCCTGCTGCACCCCTTCGCCGGAGACGTCCCGGGTGATCGAGGGGTTCTCGCTCTTGCGGGCCACCTTGTCGATCTCGTCGATATAGATGATCCCGGTCTCGGCCTTCTTGACGTCGTAGTCGGCCGCCTGGATGAGCTTCAGCAGGATGTTCTCGACGTCCTCGCCGACGTAGCCCGCCTCGGTGAGCGCCGTGGCGTCCGCGATGGCGAAGGGGACGTTCAGCATCCGGGCGAGCGTCTGCGCCAGCAGGGTCTTGCCGGAGCCGGTGGGGCCCAACAGCAGGATGTTGGACTTGGACAACTCGATGCCGTCGTCCCGGCCCTGGCCGTTCTCGCCCGCCTGCACCCGCTTGTAGTGGTTGTAGACGGCCACCGAGAGGGCCTTCTTGGCGGCTTCCTGGCCGACCACATAGCCCTCGAGGAACTCGTAGATCTCCCGCGGCTTGGGCAGCTCGTCCCACCGGACCTCGGAGGACTCGGCGAGCTCCTCCTCAATGATCTCGTTGCAGAGATCGATGCACTCGTCGCAGATGTACACACCTGGACCCGCGATGAGCTTCTTCACCTGCTTCTGGCTCTTGCCGCAGAACGAGCACTTGAGCAGATCGCCGCCATCACCGATGCGTGCCACGAGGAGCTTCCCCTTCGCCTGGGATCCGTCAGGGATACGGACCGAGGTACGTGCTCTCCGACGGTACCTTGCCGGGCCGCCGGAATGGGCCCCCCTTGGAACGACCCGACCGACACGTGTAGTACCGGTCCGGGTCGCGCCAAGGGGGCGCGGGTCGTGAACGCCGACCCGTCAGAGTCCGACGGAGGTCTTCCGGGTGGAGACGATCTGGTCGATCAGGCCGTACTCCAGCGACTCCTCAGCGGTGAGGATCTTGTCGCGCTCGATGTCATGCGAGATGATCTCGCGCTCCTTGGTGGAGTGCTTGTGCAGCATCTCCTCCAGCTGCTCGCGCATCCGCTGGATCTCGTTGGCCGCGATCTCCAGGTCGGAGACCTGACCGCGCCCCGTCTCGCTGTAGGGCTGGTGGATCAGGATGCGCGCGTTGGGCAGCGCCATCCGCTTGCCGGGCGTACCGGCGGCGAGCAGCACGGCCGCAGCGGACGCCGCCTGGCCCATGCAGACCGTCTGGATGTCGGGCTTGACGAACTGCATGGTGTCGTAGATCGCGGTCAGCGCCGTGAAGGAGCCGCCCGGCGAGTTGATGTAGACCGAGATGTCCCGGTCCGGGTCCATCGACTCCAGGCACAGCAGCTGCGCCATGACGTCGTTGGCCGAGGCGTCGTCGATCTGCACGCCGAGGAAGATCACGCGCTCTTCGAAGAGCTTCGCGTACGGGTCGTACTCCCGCACGCCCTGCGAGGTGCGCTCGACGAAGCGCGGGACGACGTAGCGGGACTCGGGCGCGACGCCGGTGAACTCGGCCCGGGGGCCCGTCTGAAGTGAGGTCATCGGGAGGTTCTCCTGGAGATGAGCTGGTGGCTGCGGTAGGGGCGTATGCCGTACGGCGCTGTGGCGGGGCTCACGCGCCCGTGCCGCCACCGCCGGGGAGCTGCGCGGCATTGCCGTAGACCTCGTCGATGAGGCCGTACTCGCGCGCCTCCTCGGCGGTGAACCAGCGGTCGCGGTCCGCGTCGCGGGTCCACTGCTCGACGGTCTGACCGCTGTGCGCGGCCGAGAGCTCCGCCAGCCTCTTCTTGGTGCGCAGCAGCTGCTCGGCGTGGATCTTGATGTCGGTGGCCGAGCCCGCCAGGCCCGCGGAGGGCTGGTGGATGAGGATGTCGGCGTTCGGCAGCGCGAACCGCTTGCCGGGCGTTCCCGCGGTCAGCAGGAACTGCCCCATGGAGGCGGCCAGGCCCATGGCGATGGTGACGACATCGTTCTTGATGTACTGCATGGTGTCGTAGATCGCCATGCCCGCCTGGACCGAACCACCCGGGCTGTTGATGTACAGGAAGATGTCCTTGTCCGGGTCGGCGGCAAGGAGCAGAAGCTGGGCGGTGATCTTGTTGGCGATATCGTCGTCCACCGGCTGGCCGAGGAAAATGATGCGCTCGTCGAGCAGCCGGTTGTAGACCTGGTCGCCGAGGCCACCACCGAAGTTGGGCTCGCCGGCGGCGGAAGGCATCGGAAGCGTCACGTGTCCACCTGCTCGTGTCCGGACGGCCACGCGAAGCTGGCCGTCACTGGGGTCTTCGTCTACTGGGGACCCTAACGCGCCGGTCGTCGGCCGCCATCCCGAGCCGAGCGCATTTCGCTGTGAGCGCAGGTACCCCGGACGGCCACTGACGTCGCGGCCAACAGCCGAACGGGGGGCGCCCGGGCGTGCACTCGCGCGCCCCGGCGCCCCCCGTTCGCGGGTCAGGCGGGCCGGATCAGCTCTCGGCCTTGTCGGCGTCGTCGGCAGCGGCCTCGGCGGCAGCCTCGTCCTCGTCCTCGTCGCTCAGGTCGACGACCTCGCCGTTGGTGTCCTTGACGGTGACGGCCTCGACCACGGTGGCCAGGGCCTTGCCGCGGGCGACCTCACCGACGAGCATCGGCACCTGGCCGCCCTCGACGACGGCCTGCGCGAACTGGTCGGGGCTCATACCGGAGGACTGCGCGCGACGCATCAGGTGCTCGGTCAGCTCTTCCTGGCTGACGTTGAGCTTCTCCTTGTTGACCAGCTCGTCGAGGACGAACTGGGTACGGATGCCCTTCTCCGCCTGCTCCTTGAGCTCGGCGTCGAACTCTTCCTCGCTCTTTTCCTGCATCTTCAGGTACGAGCCGAGGTCCAGGCCGAGCTGCGCGAGCTGGTGGTTGACCAGGTTGTGCTTACGGCTCTCGATCTCGTCCGCGAGCAGCTTCTCGGGCACGGGGACCTCTGCGAGCTCCAGGAGGGCGTCGAGCACCTTCTCCTGGGCCTGGGTGGCCTGCTCGTGCTTCTTCTGGTCGGCCAGCCGCTTGCGGCTGTCCTCACGCAGCTCCTCCAGCGTGTCGAACTCGCTGGCCAGCTGGGCGAACTCGTCGTCCAGCTCGGGCAGTTCGCGGGAGGAGACGGTCTCGACTGTGACGGAGACCTCGGCCTCCCGGCCGGCGCCGGAGCCGCCCTTCAGCTCGGAGGTGAAGGTGGCGGTGCCGCCCGCCTCCAGCCCGGTGACGGCCTCGTCGATCCCGTCGAGCAGCTCGCCGGAGCCGATGGTGTAGTCGACGCCCTGGGCGACACCGTCCTCCAGGACCTCGCCGTCGATCCGGGCCTCGAGGTCGACCTTGATGACGTCACCCTCGGCGGCCGCACGCTCGACGACCGAGGTGGAGGCGAAGCGCTCGCGCAGCTGCTCGACGGCCGCGTCGACATCCTCGTCGGAGACCTCGGCGGCGTCGACCTCGACCTCGATGCCGGAGTAGTCCGGGATCTCGATCTCGGGGCGGACGTCCACCTCGGCGGTGAAGGCCAGCAGCTCGTTGTCCTTCAGCTCGGTGATGTCCACCTCGGGCTGGCCGAGCACATTGAGCTCGCCCTCCTCGACGGCGGACTGGTAGAGCTTCGGAAGCGCGTCGTTGACGGCCTCCTCCAGGACGGCACCGCGGCCGAAGCGCTGGTCGATCAGGCGCGCAGGGATCTTGCCCTTGCGGAACCCGGGCACGGTGACCTGCTGGTTGATCTTCTTGTACGCCGCGTCGAGGCTGTCCTTGAGCTCCTCGAAGGGCACCTCGACAGTGAGCCGAACCCGGGTGGGGTTCAGAGTCTCCACGGCGCTCTTCACGGTCGGTCTCCTTGGGGCTGGCATTGGGGGTTCTGCTGATTCTTGGCTGCGCCCCGTATGCATGCAGACACGACACAGGCACGCGCGTCTTTCATAGTACGTGGTCGGGGTGGCCGGATTCGAACCGACGACCTTCCGCTCCCAAAGCGGACGCGCTACCAAGCTGCGCCACACCCCGTCGGTGCGACACGTAGAGTACATGTCGTAGGATGCAGGTCGTGCCGATCCGGCCGCCGATCCGGTTCACGCGGGCGTAGCTCAATGGTAGAGCCCTGGTCTTCCAAACCAGCTACGCGGGTTCGATTCCCGTCGCCCGCTCGCAGCACGAAGGCCCGGCCCCGAGGGGGGCCGGGCCTTCGTCGTTCCGTCAGCGGGGGGTCACGCTGAGCACCGGGCGCCGGGGAGGTGGCCCGGGAGAGGGCTCATCGGGGCCCTGGGGTGGCGGTGGGCCCTTGGAGTGATCCGTCGGCAGTGAGCCGACTGCTAGAAGCTGATCTGGTTGATCGTGTCCGCGACCGAGTTCAGGAACCGGTTGATGGACGGGGCCATGCCGGTGGAGGCGAGGAAGAAGCCGAAGAGTACAGCGACGATGGCGGGGCCGGGCTTTATGGACTTGCTCCGGATCATCACGACGAGGATGACCGCCAACAGCACGACTACGGACAGCGAGATGGCCACAACTGCTCACACCCTCATGGTCGGAACGCCTCACCCGGCCTTGGGGGTCTGCCACCGTGGCCGCACCCCCGCGCGCCCCCATCGTGCCACCAACTCCGGTGCCGGTGGAGCCGGGTGAGAGGCCGACGGCGCCATCGCCGGGCAAATACTGACCGCCGTACTCGGACACTTCTGGACACTTGGGGCGTAGTCGGCGTACCTGACAAGCCTTTGGGTCGCGCTGGAAAATCAAGCCATCAATTCGGCTTGAACAATGCACACCGGCTTGACGATGTGACGAATGCGCTGCGTGGTTCGGCGCACAGAGGGTGCACCTGGTGCATAAAGTCCGGCACCCGGTGCCGACCCGGCTCGTGCGTCCGGAAATCGCCCGCACACCCCGAAATCACTGGGCTCAGCCGGGAATTGTGTCCTCGCTCACAGCCGCTGCGGGGCGGCGGCGACGGGCCGGTACCAGGCGCCTCAGGGGCCTCATACGCCACGTTTAGGTGGGACATCGGCCATCAGACCGAACATTCGCGTCACGCCCCGTCAGCTCCGTTCCGTAAGCAGGAGGAATAGCGCTCGCGGAGGCGGGAAGGGGGAACGTGGCGAGAATTTACGGCTCACATGTTCAACCGCTATGGTGCGGCAGATGTTGCACGCTGGTTATGAGCGGGCGCCGCTCCCCCCCGTCCGCCAGGAGTCCCCCTCCCAGACGCCACCGGTGTCCACGGAGCAACCTGCGAAGTCGCAGCCCGCGAAGGCGCAGAAGAAGCCAGCAGCCCAGCAGCGGGACCCGTTCTTCGACAACGCGAAGTACCTGACGATCGTGCTCGTCGGGATCGGCCACACGTGGGATCCGCTGCGCCACGACAGCCGTACGGCCGAGGCGCTCTACTTCGTCCTGTACACGTTCCACATGCCGGCGTTCATCATCATCTCCGGCTATCTGTCCAGGAGCTTCGAGGGCAAGCCGAAGCAGGTGCAGCGGCTGGTCACCGGGGTCGTCGTGCCCTACCTGGCGATCCAGTTCGCCTACACGTACTTCATGCGCTGGGCCAACGACGACCCGGACCGTGACTTCCACTTCCAGGAGCCCGGGTTCGCGCTGTGGTTCCTGTGCGCGCTGTTCCTCTGGCGGCTGACGACACCGCTGTGGAAGAGCCTGCGCTGGCCGATGCCCGTCGCGCTGGCGATCGGCGCCGCCGCAAGTGTGACGCCGACCATCAGCAGCGACCTGAACCTGATGCGGGTGGCGCAGTTCCTGCCGTTCTTCGTCCTCGGCCTCCAGCTGCGCCCCCACCACTTCCAGCTGGTCAAGCGGAAGCAGGCGCGCTACCTCGCGGTGCCGGTGACGCTGTGCACGATGGTCTTCGCCTACTGGGCCGTGCCCCGGATGTCCAAGACGTGGTTCTTGCACGACAAGGCCGCTGCCGACATGCACGTCCCCTCCTGGGCGGGCGCGGTGATGTACCTCGCACTGTTCGGCTGCGGCCTGGTGATGACGGCCTGCTTCCTCTCCTGGGTACCGCGGCGGCTCATGTGGTTCACGCCGCTGGGCGCGGGCACGCTGTACGCCTACCTGCTGCACATCTTCTTCATCCAGAGCTCGCGGCAGTTCGACTGGTACGAGATGGACTGGGTCGACCACCCGCTGAGCCGGGTCGCCATCACGCTGCTGGCGGCGGCGATGATGACGGTGCTGTGCACTCCGTGGGTGACCCGGATGTTCAAGTTCATCATCGAGCCGAAGATGGACTGGTTCTTCAAACGGGACCCCGGGGCGATGGCCCGCCGGAGGGAATCCGGCAGGCCCGGCGCCCACCGCAAGAAGTAGTCCCGTCCCCGAGGGCTTCTTCCGGCCCCCTTCCGCAACTGCGGGAGGGGGCCTCCTCGTTGGGGGCTGTCTCGTTGCTCCTGTGCCGCCCTCGTCGCCCCCCGTTCCGCGGCACTTTCGAACGTGCGGACGGCGGGTGATCCGGAACCACCCGGTTTGCCGCTGCTGTCAGTCGCGGCAGATCAGCAGCAGGGCCCGGTCATCGTTGACGTCCCGCGCCACCGACTCGATCAGGTGCCAGGCCGCGCCGTGGAAACTGGAGGCGACATAGCGGTCGGCCTCCCCGGTGAGCCGGTCCATACCCTCGGTCAGATCGCGGTCGGCGGTCTCCACCAGCCCGTCGGTGAAGAGCATCAGCACATCGCCGCGCCGCAGCGTCCCCTTGACGGGGTCGAACTCGGCACCGTCGTACACCCCCAGCAGCGGGCCCTCGGCGGCCTTCTCCTCCCATTTCCCCGACCCGGCGTTGAGCTGCATCGCCGGGACATGCCCCGCGGACAGCAACTCGTAGTCGCCGCTGTCCAGATCGAGGACCAGGTGCACGGAGGTGGCGAAGCCCTCCTCCCAGGACTGGCGCAGCAGATAGCCGTTGGCGGCCGGCAGGAAGGCGTGCGGGGGCAGCGAGCCGAGCAGCCCCCCGAAGGCGCCGGAGAGCAGCAGTGCCCGGGAGGCGGCGTCCATGCCCTTGCCGGAGACGTCGGTGAGGACCACTTCCAGGGTGCGGCGGCCGGGGCCGGTGCGCGCCGCGACGACGAAGTCCCCGGAGAAGGACTGCCCGCCCGCCGGGCGCAGCGCCATCTCGTGATGCCATCCCGCGGGCAGCTTGGGCAACTTGCTCTGCACCCTGATGCGTTCGCGCAGGTCGAAGAGCATGGTGCCGCCGCGCCGCCAGGGCACGCCGACGCGGCTGCGGAACTGCGCGATGAGCAGCCCGGAGAGCCCGGCCGCCGCGACGACCAGGATGGTGCCCGGTGTGACGCTTCCCGCGCCGTTCGCCAGCTCCCACGGTCTCAGCAGCAGCGACTCCACCATGAGGGCGATCGCGGCGGCGGCGTACAGCGCCAGCAGGCTGGCGGGCCGCAGCAGCAGGCCCCCCGCGATCAGCGGCAGCACGAGTGCCTCGGGGGCGAACCACAGCGGGTTGAGGATGGTGGCGCAGGCCAGCGTGGGGACGGTGAGCAGGAGGCCGGCCAGTGCCACCCAGTCGGAGGCACCGCCTCTGAAGTAGTCGACGGCGGACTTGCGCAGGTTTGTACGGACCCGGTGCCATGCCTTGTACGCCTGGTGCGACCGGGCCGTCGCTGCGATGAGTCCTGCACGGCGTTCCGCCATGTTCAGGGAGCCTAGCCACCCGTTCGGCGGCCCGTCGATTCCCGGCACCGGTCAGGGGGCGTGCGGGCGCTCCGCGCACACAGGGGGCGGCGCGCCCGCGGACAAAAAACGTTCGCCCGCGTTCGAACTGACTGCTAGTGATGGCCGTATGACAAAGGAACCGCGGGTTCTTCAGCCGTCGGAGTGGGACGCCTGGTACGACGTGTTGCTGAGCGCGTTCGTCTCCCAGGAGTCGTCCGAGGAGCGGGAACTGTACCGCTCGCTGACCGAGGTGGAGCGGTCGATCGGGGTCTGGGACGAGGGCCGGCCGGTGGCAACGGCGGGGCTGCTGTCCTTCCGGATGACGGTGCCCGGCGGCGCCGTCGTCCCGACGGCCGGGGTGACGATGGTGAGCGTGGCGCCCACGCACCGCAGGCGCGGCCTGCTCCGCTCGATGATGCGGCGTCAGCTGGACGACGTGCGGGCGGCGGGCACCGAGCCGCTGGCGGTTCTGACGGCGTCCGAACCGGTGATCTACGGCCGCTTCGGGTACGGGCTGGCATCCCGCTTCCTCTCGGCCCGTATCGACACCAGCAGGGTGGAGTTGGAGCTGCCCGCGCCCCTGGCGGCGGAGGCGGACGGGCTGCGGCTGCGGCAGTCGGACGAGGCGGCGTCGCTGCTGGAGGAGTGCGAGGCCGTCTATGCGCGGGCGGTGCCGCGGCGTCCGGGGATGCTCGAGCGGGGCCCGGGATGGGAGCGGGTGCCGCTGCTCGACCCGGAGCGCGACCGCGAGCAGGCCTCGCCGCTGCGCTGTGTGGTGGTGCTGCGCGACGGTGAGCCGGTGGGGTACGCCCGCTATGCGGTGAAGCCGCACTGGACGGATGCGGACGCGGCGGAGGGAGAGGTGCGGCTGCGGGAGCTGGAGGCGCTCGATCCGGCCGGATATGCCGCCCTTTGGCAGTTTTTGTGGGGCATCGACCTGACGACGGCCATCGTCGCCGAGAACCGGCCCCTGGACGATCCGTGGCTGCACCTGGTGAACGACCCGCGCCGGTGCGGGACAGCCGTCGGGGATTCGCTGTATCTGCGCCCGGTGGACGTCGGTGCCGCACTGGCGGCCCGCTGCTATGGCGCCCCGGTGGACGTGGTGCTCGATGTCGAGGACACGTTCTGCCCGTGGAACACCGGGCGCTGGCGGCTGTCAGGTGACGAGAAGGGTGCGGTGTGCGAGCCGACCCGCGACGCGGCCGACCTGTCGCTGTCCGTACGGGAGTTGGGGCGCGCCTATCTGGGCGGTGTCTCGCTGACGGCGCTGGCGGGGGCGGGGCTGGTGTGTGAGGAGCGGCCCGGCTCAGGGGCGCTGCGGGCGACGGCGGCGGCCTTCGCGAGCGAGGTACAGCCGTGGCTGCCGCACGGGTTCTGAGAGGGCCGCGGCCGTCCCCCTCGGGCGTGCGTGCCGCTTCCGTCCCGTGAAAGAGGACCAGCCCCGTGCGAGCCCGTCAGCGGCGCTGGCAGGTCGGGCACCAGAACAGATTGCGGGCCGCGAGTTCGGCGGTGGCGACGGGGCTGCCGCACACCAGACACGGCTGGGCTGCCCGGCGGTAGACGTAGACCTCGCCGCCGTGGTCGTCCACCCGTGGCGGGCGTCCCATGGCCTCGGGGGTGTGCTCGTCGCGCACGGTGTCGATGCGGTTCTTACGCACCCCGTCGGTCATCAGTGTGACCAGATCCGACCAGACGGCTTCCCATTCGGCGCGGGTGAGATCGCGTCCGGCGCGGTACGGGTCGATGCCGTGCCGGAAGAGCACCTCGGCGCGGTAGACGTTGCCGACCCCGGCGACGATCTTCTGGTCCATCAGCAGCGCGGCGATGCTGGTGCGGCTGCGGGAGATCCGCGCCCAGGCGGCCTCGGGGTCCGAGGCGGCGCGCAGCGGGTCGGGACCGAGCCGGTCGCTGATCGCCTGCTTCTCCGGCGCGGTCAGCAGCTCGCACCGGGTGGGCCCGCGCAGCTCGGCGTAGTGCAGCGGACCCTCGGGATGAACGCCGGGGCGGGTGGCGAGGCGCAGCCGGATCTGTCCCACGGGCGCGGGCGGCGGGCCCTCACCGAAGCGGAGGGTGCCGTACAGGCCCAGGTGTATGTGCACCCAGCCGAGTGGGCCGAAGCCCAGGAACAGATGCTTGCCGTGCGCCTCGGTGGCGGTCAGCGCCGCCCCGTCCAGCAGCGCGGCGCCGTCCGCGAACTTGCCCTGCGGGCTGGAGGCGTCCAGCGGGTGCCCCGCGAAGCGGTCCGCGACATCGCGCGCGAGCCGGTGGATGGTGTGACCCTCGGGCACGACTCAGGACTGCGGGTGGTGGGCGGGGACGGGCGGCAGCTCACCGGTGCGCTGGTAGTCGGCGAGCATTCCGATACGCCGCTGATGACGCTCGCCCTCGGAGAACGGGGTGTTCAGGAAGGTCTCCACGAAGGAGACGGCCTCCTCGGTGGTGTGCATCCGCGCGCCCACGCTGACCAGGTTGGCGTCGTTGTGCTCGCGGGCCAGGGCCGCGGTCTCGGTGCTCCACGCCAGGGCGCAGCGGGCGCCGGGGACCTTGTTGGCGGCCATCTGCTCGCCGTTGCCGGAGCCGCCGATGACGATGCCGAGGGAGCCGCTGTCGGCGACGGTGCGCTCCGCGGCGCGGAGGCAGAAGGGCGGGTAGTCGTCTTCGGCGTCGTAGATGTGGGGGCCGCAGTCGACGGGCTCGTGGCCCGCGGCCTTGAGCCACTCGACGAGGTGGTTCTTCAGTTCGAAACCGGCATGGTCGGAGCCGAGGTACACGCGCATGACGCAGAGTGTGCCATCCCCGTCGGCCCGGGGGCCGCGCAGGGCGCGGTTACCAGACGTAGCGAGATGTGTTTCTGAGTCATACGCACTGTTTCCCCGATGTTCCGTAGGCAACAATCGGGATTCACCTCTTCCATCGGGAGCGGTACGGGCCGTTACATGTGATCGCTCAATCCGTGAACGACGCATAGGAGCCGGCTGCCCCATGAGTTCTCAGCACACCCCGCGTTCGTCGGGGAAGCCGCCGCACGGCCCGCCATCCGCCCAGGAGGGGGACGGCCTCCAGGCGGGTCTCAAGAACCGCCATCTGTCCATGATCGCCATCGGCGGCGTGATCGGCGCCGGACTGTTCGTCGGATCGAAAGCGGGCATCGCGGACGCGGGCCCCGGCATTCTGCTGTCCTACGCACTGGTCGGGCTGCTCGTCGTCCTGGTGATGCGGATGCTCGGCGAGATGGCCGCCGCAGATCCGACCTCCGGTTCGTTCTCCACCTACGCCGACCGGGCACTGGGCCGCTGGGCCGGGTTCACGATCGGCTGGCTGTACTGGTTCTTCTGGTCCGTCGTGCTCGCCGTGGAGGCGACGGCGGCCGCGGAGATCCTGGAAGGTTGGGTGCCCGACGTACCGCAGTGGGGCTGGGCCCTGCTGGTGATGGTGGTGCTGACCGGCACCAACCTGATCTCGGTCGGGTCCTACGGCGAGTTCGAGTTCTGGTTCGCGGGGATCAAGGTCGTCGCGATCGTCGCGTTCATAGTCGTCGGGCTGATCGCCTTCGTGGGCCTGCCGCCCGCCGACCACTTCGCGGGCATGGAGAACCTGACCGGCCAGGGCGGGTTCCTGCCCAACGGGCCGGGAGCGATCCTCTCCGGCATGCTGCTGGTCGTCTTCTCGTTCATGGGCAGCGAGATCGTCACGCTGGCCGCCGCCGAGTCGCCGAACCCGGTCACCGCCGTGCGCAAGGCGGTCAACAGCGTGATCTGGCGGATCGGCCTGTTCTACCTCGGCTCGATCTTCGTGATCGTCTCGCTGCTGCCGTGGGACTCCAAGGCCATCGCCACCGACGGCCCGTACGTGGCGGTGCTGAACGCGCTGGACATCCCGTACGCGGGCACCGTGATGGACATCGTCGTACTGACCGCCGTGCTGTCCTGTCTGAACTCCGGGCTCTACACCGCCTCGCGGATGGCCTACTCGCTGGGTGAGCGCAAGGACGCGCCGGCTTCCTTCGGCCGCACCAACGGGCGGGGCGTGCCCACCACCGCGATCCTGGCTTCGGTGGCGTTCGGTTTCGTCGCGGTGTTCTTCAACTACATCGCCAAGGACACCGTCTTCGAGTTCCTGCTGAACTCCTCCGGCGCCGTCGCGCTCTTCGTCTGGCTGGTCATCTGCGCCTCGCAGCTGCGGATGCGGCGCCGGATCGAGCGGGAGACCCCGGAGCTGCTGACGGTGCGGATGTGGCTGTATCCGTATCTGACCTGGGCGACCATCGCCCTGATCGTCTTCGTGATCGGCTACATGTTCACCGACCCCGACGGGCGCACCCAGATGATCCTCTCGCTGGCCGTCGCCGCCGTGGTGCTGGTGGCCTCGCTGGTCAAGGGCCGGGTCCAGCAGGGGGCGAGCGGGCAGCAGGGCGCGCCGTCCGTGCCGAAGCCTGCCGCCGAGGCCGACCCGCTGGACGCTGCGGGCACGCCGGAATCCTCGCGCAGTTGACCCTCCGCACCATGTGTGAGGGCCCGGCGCCGTACGACGCCGGGCCCTCACAACGAGCGGATGTCAGCCCCTGCAGGCGGGTGTGCCCGATGCAGGCGGAGGAGTCAGCCCTTGCGGCCGGCCAGCTTCCAGGCGGCGGGCAGCGCGCCCATCGCCAGTGCGGCCTTGACGGCGTCACCGACCAGGAACGGCACCAGCCCGGCGGCGACGGCCTCGCCGAGCGACATACCGGTGGAGACCGCCAGGTAGGGGACGCCGATCGCGTAGGTCACCGCCATGCCGACGGCCATCGTCCCGGCCGTACGCAGCACGCCACGGTCACCGCCGCGGCGGGCCAGCGCGCCCACTGCGGCGGCGGCCAGCAGCATGCCGAACACATAGCCGAGCGAGGGCATCCCGACCCCGGCGGACGCTTCGGCGAACCACGGCACCCCGGCCATCCCCGCCACCGCGTACAGCGCCAGGGCGAGGAAGCCGCGTCCGGCGCCCAGCCCGGCGCCGACCAGCAGCGCGGCGAAGGTCTGGCCGGTGACCGGCACCGGGGAACCCGGGATCGGCACCGACAGCTGGGCGGCTATCCCGGTCAGCGCGGCGCCGCCGACGACAAGTGCGACATCCCGGACCCGGGCGCGAGCAGTGCTGGAGGCGGGCAGCAGATCCGCGAGCACGGCTCCTGGACGCGGTGTGGCTGCGGAAGTGAGGGCACTCATCTGGCATCTCCGTGAAGGGTGCGAGCTGGTAGAAGCAGGCACGGGCGCGCAAGACGACGGCCTCGTGCCCGACGACGCTAGCCGAAACCACTCGTGCGCCGAGCGTGAGCGGGGCGTGAGCTTGGTGACAGTGCCGGCGCACGCAGGGCCTGCTCAGCCCTGTTCACCTCGGCTCACCCCGCTCTGCCGCGGTCCGTCGCCGAAAAGGGACTGTCCGCAATGCGGAAAGCACTGCACGATTATTGCTGTACCGGAGCGGCCTGCCCAGAATGTGCCCACAGCGGTGCCCACAGCCGATGCCCACAGTGGTGTCCACAGCGGCGCCGGCAGCAGTTTCCCCGAAAGCTGTGGGAGCACCCGAACCGCTCTGTTCCCCGTTCACCACCTCACACACTCCAGGAACGGCCACTGATGACGCGCACCGAGACCTCCGACGCGCCACACTCCCCCGGCGAGCCCACCCGGCCCACCGGACCGCCGGACGGGACCGACCCCTCCCGCCGCTCCCTGGCGCACGGCCTCAAGCAGCGCCACCTGTCCATGATCGCCCTCGGCGGTGTCATCGGCGCGGGGCTCTTCGTCGGTTCCGGCGCGGGCATCGCCGCCGCCGGTCCCTCGATCGTCCTCGCCTACGCGGCCTCCGGCGCACTGGTGATGCTGGTGATGCGGATGCTGGGCGAGATGTCGGCGGCCCGCCCGGCCTCCGGCTCTTTCTCCGTCCACGCCGAGCGGGCCCTAGGACCTTGGGCGGGTTTCACCGCGGGCTGGATCTACTGGACGCTGCTGTGTGTGGCCATCGCCACGGAGGCGACAGCCGCGGCGAAGATCATGACGGGCTGGCTGCCCGAGACCGAACAGTGGATGTGGGTCGCGCTGTTCATGCTCGCCTTCTGCGCCACCAACCTGGCGCAGGTGCGCAACTTCGGCGAGTACGAGTTCTGGTTCGCCGCGGTGAAGGTGCTGGCCATCAGCGCCTTCCTGGTGCTCGGCGTGCTCGCGATAGCCGGGCTGCTGCCGGGCACCGACTCGCCGGGGGCCAGTCATCTGACGGGCGACGGCGGATTCTTCCCCGCCGGCGCCGACGGACTCATCGTGGGGCTGCTCGCCTCGGTGTTCGCGTTCGGCGGCCTGGAGACGGTGACGATCGCGGCGGCCGAGTCGGAGAAGCCGGTCTCCGGCGTCGCCAAGGCGGTACGCACGGCGGTGTGGCGGATCGCGCTCTTCTACGTCGGCTCGATGCTGGTGATCGTCACGCTGATCCCGTGGCACGACAAGTCGGTGCTCTCCGGCCCGTACGCCGCCGTGCTGGACTACGTCGGCATTCCAGCCGCCGCACAGATCATGAACGTGGTGGTGCTGATCGCACTGCTGTCCGCGATGAACGCCAACATCTACGGCGCCTCGCGGATGTCCTACTCCCTGGTGGAGCGCGGCGAGGGTCCGGCGTTCCTGAACCGGGTGAGCGCCCAGGGGGTGCCGCGCTACGCGGTGATCGCCTCGTCCCTCTTCGGCTTCGTCGCGGTGCTGTTCAACATCTTCTGGGAGAAGACGGTCTTCCAGTGGCTGCTGAACATGGTCGGCGCGGCCACCCTGGTGGTGTGGGGCTTCATCGCCGTCTCGCAGCTCATCACCCGCAACCGGCTGGAGCGCGAGGCGCCCGAGAAGCTGGTGGTGCGGATGTGGCTCTTCCCCGCGCTGACCATCGTCGCGCTGGCGGGCATCGCGGCCGTGCTGCTGCTGATGCTGCGCGAGGGCGACACCCGCACCCAGCTGGGCTTCACCGCGGGTCTGACGGTGGTGCTGGCCGCCGTCGGATACCTGAGGCAGCGCAGGCGGCCGCGTACGCCGATCCCGGAGGACGCCTGACGAGCGTCGAGCTCTTGAGGCTGCCTGAGCCGTATGCCGGTGCCGGCCGCGCGCTCGCCTGACGGTGCCTCAGCGATCCGGCCCGGCCTAGGACTTCGGGCCGAGACACGACGGGCGGAGCGCCCCCAGCGCGCTGGGGGCGCTCCGCTTTTTTGCGCTCTCTTGCTGCTAACTTCTTATTGCAAGTAATATGCAATAGCGACCGAAGGGTGAGAGGGCATGTCGACAGCGACCTACACGTTGCCGGAGCTGCCGTACGACTACTCCGCACTGGAGCCGGTCATCAGCGGCGAGATCATCGAGCTGCACCACGACAAGCACCACGCCGGGTATGTGAAGGGGGCCAACGACACCCTCGAACAGCTGGCGGAAGCCCGTGACAAGGACCAGTGGGGAGCGGTCAACGGGCTGGAGAAGAACCTCGCCTTCCATCTGTCCGGGCACATCCTGCACACCATCTACTGGCAGAACATGACCGGCGACGGCGGCGGCGAACCGCTGGAGAAGGACGGCACCGGCGAGTTGGCGGACGCCATCGCGGAGTCCTTCGGCAGCTTCGCCAAGTTCAAGGCCCAGCTGTCCAAGGCGGCCGCCACCACCCAGGGGTCGGGCTGGGGCGTGCTGGCGTACGAGCCGGTCACCGGGCGGCTCATCGTCGAGCAGATCTACGACCACCAGGGCAACGTCGGCCAGGGTTCGGTGCCGATCCTCGTCTTCGACGCCTGGGAGCACGCGTTCTATCTTCAGTACCGCAACCAGAAGGTCGACTTCGTCGAGGCCATGTGGCGCGTCGTCAACTGGCAGGATGTCGCGGCCCGTCACGCCTCCGCGAAGGAGCGCGCCAACAACCTGCTGCTGGCGCCGTAACCGTACGGCGCCGCCACGGACTTCCTCCCTCGTGATCGTCTTCTCACCGTTCCGGGGGCGGAAGACGGAGAGGGCCCCTGCGTGGACGGGACACACGCAGGGGCCCTCGCGCTCCGGGCGAGCCGGCTCAGTCGAAGATCGGGCCGATGTCACGGGTGCGCTTGAGCTCGAAGAAACCGGGGATGGAGGCCACCATCAGGGTGCCGTCCCACAGCTTGGCCGCGGCCTCCCCCTTGGGAGCCGGGGTGACCACCGGGCCGAAGAAGGCGATCCGGCCGCCGTCCGCGCCCGGCACGGCGATGACGGGTGTACCGACCTCCTGGCCCACCAGCCCGATGCCCTCCTCGTGCGAGAGGCGCAAGGCGGCGTCGTAAGCGTCGGAGTCGGCGGCGTCCGCCAGCGAGGCGGGCAGCCCGGCCTCCTCCAGGGCCTCCAGGATCACGTCCCGGCCCAGCGACCGCCCTCCCGGGTGGGCGCGGGTACCGAGCGCGGTGTAAAGCGGGCCCAGCACCTCGGTGCCGTGCTCCTGCTCGGCCGCGATGCAGACCCGGACCGGGCCCCAGGCCTTGCCGCCGGGCCGCATATTGTCCCGGTACTCCTCGGGCATCTCGTCCAGCCGCTTCTCGTTGAGGACGGCCAGGCTCATCACATGCCAGCGCACCTCGACCGGGCGGACCTTCTCCACCTCGAGCATCCAGCGCGAGGTCATCCAGGCCCAGGGGCAGAGCGGGTCGAACCAGAAATCGGCGGGCGTCTTCTCCGGCATGGCTTCTCCTCGGCAGTGCGGCGGTGATCGGCAGTTTCAAACGTGATCTCGAAAGCCGACAACGTACCGGGCGGCCGATCGCATTCCCGGGTATGCCGTGTCAGTACCGCGTGCGATCCTGAGCAGGTTGTCGACCATGCGGTCCGCCCCGCCGGCCTGGGGCCGCAGCCGATGAGGAGAGGGAGCGCCGCGTGCCCGGAGAGAACCTGACCCGCACGGAGGCCCGGCAGCGGGCAGCGCTGCTGACCGTGAGCGGGTACGACGTGGCGCTGGACCTGCGCTCGGCGATCGAACCGCCCCCCGCCACGGGACCGCGTACCTTCCGCTCGACGACGACGATCACGTTCACGAGCGCCGAGGAGGGCGCCACCACCTTTGTCGACCTGGTGGCGCCGCACGTGCATTCCGTCACCCTCAACGGCGAGTCGCTGAACGTCGAGGAGATCTTCGACGGCGCCCGTATCACCCTGTCCGGGCTGCGGGCCTCGAACGAGGTGACGATCGACGCGCAGTGCGCCTTCAGCCGCACCGGTGAGGGCCTGCACCACTTCCTCGATCCTGAGGACGGCGAGGTCTACCTCTACACCCAGTACGAGCCGGCCGATGCGCGCCGCGTCTTCGCCAACTTCGAACAGCCCGATCTGAAGGCCCCGTTCGACTTCACCGTCACCGCGCCCGCGCGCTGGACGGTGCTGAGCAACGGCGTGCAGGAGGGCGAGCCGCGCCCGGTCGACGACGGAGCCTCCGCGCTGTGGCGCTTCGCCCGCACCCAGCCGATCTCGACGTACATCACCGCTGTCGTCGCGGGCCCGTACCACTACGTCACCGACACTTACCGCCGCAGCTTCGAGGACAAGAGGGGCCTGAGCGAAGCTCAGTCCAGTGTGGGCGGTGGCGGGCGACGGGCGGGCGAGTTGGAGATCCCGCTGGGTGCCCTCTGCCGCAAGGGGCTGGCGCGCTACTTCGACGCCGACGACATCTTCACCGTCACCAAACAGGGTCTGGACTTCTTCCACGACCACTTCGACTACCCGTACCCGTTCGGCAAGTACGACCAGGCGTTCGTGCCGGAGTACAACATCGGCGCCATGGAGAACCCCGGCTGTGTGACCTTCCGCGAGGAGTTCGTCTTCCGCGGCAAGGTCACCGACGCCTCGTACGAGGGCCGGGCCAACGTCATCCTGCACGAGATGGCCCATATGTGGTTCGGCGACCTGGTCACCATGGAGTGGTGGGACGATCTGTGGCTCAAGGAGTCCTTCGCGGACTTCATGGGCGCGTTCGCGCTGGTGGAGTCCACCCGCTTCAGCGACGGCTGGATCACCTTCGCCAACCGCCGTAAGTCCTGGGCCTACCGCGCCGACCAGCTGCCCTCCACGCACCCGATCACCGCCGACATCCGGGACCTGGAGGACGCCAAGCTCAACTTCGACGGCATCACCTACGCCAAGGGCGCCTCCGTCCTCAAGCAACTCGTCGCCTACGTCGGCAGGGACGCCTTCCTGGAGGGCGCCCGGCGCTACTTCAAGCGCCACCAGTGGGGCAACACCCGGCTGGAGGACCTGCTCTCAGCGCTGGAGGAGACCTCCGGACGCGATATGGCGGAGTGGTCCAAGGCATGGCTCCAGACCGCCGGGGTCAACACCCTCACCCCGCAGCTCACCTACGACGCGGGCGGCCGGGTCACCGAGCTCGCCGTCCTCCAGGAAGCCGCCTCCGAAGCGCATTCCACCCTGCGCCCCCACCGGGTCGCCGTCGGCCTCTACCGCCGCGATCCGTCTCGCTGCGCCCTGGAGCGGTACGCGCATACGGAGGTGGACGTCGCAGGCCCGCGTACCCCGGTCGCCGAGCTGGCCGGCGCCGAACGGCCTGACCTGGTGCTGGTCAACGACGCCGATCTGACCTACTGCAAGGTCCGCTTCGACGAGGTCTCCCTGGCGACGCTGCGCGACCACCTCGGCGAGCTCACCGATCCCCTGGCGCGCGCACTGTGCTGGTCCGCCGTGTGGAACCTCACCCGCGACGGGCTGATGCCCGCGCGGGACTTCGTCGGTCTGGTGCTCCGGTTCGCCGGAGGGGAAACCGAGATCGGCGTCCTGCAGATGCTGCACGGCCAGGCCAAGCTGGCCCTCGACCGCTACACGGCGCGCGCCTGGCGTGCCGAGGGCGGGCGGCTGCTGTCGGAAGGCGCCGTCACCCAGCTGCGGCAGGCCGAGCCCGGCAGCGGGCACCAGCTGGCCTGGGCCCGCTTCCTGGCGTCCGTCGCCTCCGGCGAGCAGGAACTGCGCCTGCTGCAAGGGCTGCTGGACGGGACAGCGCGGATCGACGGCTTGGAGGTCGACCAGGAGCTGCGCTGGACCTTCCTGGAGCCGCTCGTCGCCGAGGGCCTCGCCGACGAGTCGGTTCTGAACACCGAGCTGGCGCGGGACGACACCGCCTCCGGCAAGCGGCACCAGGTGCGGTGCCTGGCCGCGCGGCCCTCCGCCGCCGTGAAGGCACAGGCGTGGGCCTCCGTGGTGGAGTCCGACGCGCTGTCCAACGCGCTGGTGGAGGCGACGATCTCCGGCTTCGACCAGCCCGGGCAGACCGGGCTGACCGCGCCCTACGCGCCCCGGTACTTCGAGGCGCTGGAGTCCGTCTGGGCCACGCGGTCGATCGAGATCGCCATGGCCATCGTGCGGGGCCTGTTCCCCGCCGCGCAGGGTGACCAGGCCACGTTGGACGCCGCCGACGCATGGCTGGCCGGGCATCCGCACGCCGCGCCAGCGCTCCGGCGCCTCGTCGCGGAGTCCCGTGACGACCTGGCCCGCGCCTTGCGCGCCCAACGCGCGGACGCCGGGGCGTAACCGGCGAGGGGGCGCCCGCGCTCAGGCCACCACGGGAAGCCCGGGGTTCTGCTGGGCCGACAGCCAGCGGGCGTAGGCGGGGCTGCCCCGGGCCACCTCCTCGTAGGAGGCCCGCAAGTCGTCGAAGACGGCATCGCACTCGGCGCCCAGCCCCCACCCCCGCCGGAACCCGACCACCAGCCGCACCCCGAGCGGATCACCTGCCAGGGGGACGATGGACATGCCCGGCCGTGGCTGCGACGTCGGCTGGCACGGCGTGACGACCTCCCCCGCGGCGACGAGATCGCCCGCGGACAGATAGTCGCCGTACACCACCCGAGGATCGATCCGCGCGGCGGCGAACACCCGCCGCAGCCCGTCCCAGTCGCCGTCGACCGACGGGTCGACCATCCACTTCTCGTCCGCGAGCTCCGCGACGGCGACGGCCCGCCCGGCCCGCGCCGCGGGATGGGTGGCGGGCACGGCGACGAACTGGGGTTCGCGCCGCACCAGCACGCGCAGTTCGACGCCGTCCGGCACCCGTAGCGGCGAGCCTTCCACCTCGTGCACGAAGGCGGCGTCGAGCTGGTTGCCCGCGACCATCCGCAGCAGCGTGTTCGCGGAGACATCGGTCTGGAAGGTGATGTCGGTGTCCGGCAGCCGGTTGTGCAGGCGGCGCAGCCAGCCAGGGACGGCTCTGCTGCCGGTGCTGCCGAGCCGGAGCCGCGCCCCGGGTCCGGCATGGCCGAGCCCCGCCGCGTCCTTGGCCTCGCGGATCAGTTCGGCCATCTGCGCGACGATCGGCCGGGCCCGGTTGAGGACGGTGCGGCCGAGCGGGGTGGGCCTGCTGCCGGTGCGCTCGCGGTTGAACAGCTGGCCGCCGACGGCCTGCTCGATCCGCCTGAGCTGCGTCGTCAGCGAGGGTTGCGTCATGCCGAGCTGGCGGGCCGCCTTGTGCACGCTGCCCGTGTCGGCGATCGCACACAGCGCACGAAGGTGCCTCACTTCGAGCTCCACACGCGGAGCATAACGGCGGGGTCGCGCGCCACACCAGAGAGCGGCGGGCCGGTGAACGTGCCGCGAACGGCCGTGCGGCGCGGGGGGATTCACCGGTCCTATCGGCAGTTGGCATCATTCCGGAACGCCGCGCGCTCGAACACACTCTCCCGCAGCAGGAATCCGTCCGGAGGGACCGGCGGCGCCCCCCACGCCAACATCCCAGAGCGGCGCCGGTCCCTCGGAATTCGAGGAGAGACCCCCCATGAGATACCGCAGACCGGCTCTTCCAGCGGCGCTCGGCCTGGGCGTGACCGTCGCTCTCGGCCTGGGTGCCGCACCCGCCACGGCCCTGGACGGCGCCTCCACCGCGTCCGCCACCCACTCCGACGCGGCCTCCCACGCCACCCCCACCACACAGGGCTTCACCGGCGAGAACCAGCGCGAGAACGAGAAGTTCTTCAAGCTCATCGTCAAGGCAGCGCTCAAGAAGCAGGCCGAGAAGCCCGGCATCCAGCAGGTCACCATCAACTACGACGCCAGCGGCGCGCCCACCTTCCGCAACCAGATAGCCAACAGCACCTCCGTGTGGAACTCAGCCGTCTCGAACGTGAAGCTGGCCGAGGGCGGCGGCGCCACCTTCGACTACCGCGAGGGGAACGACCCGCGCGGCAGCTACGCGTCCACCGACGGGCACGGCAGCGGCTACATCTTCCTGGACTACGCGCAGAACCAGGAGTACGACTCCAACCGCGTCGTCGCGCACGAGACCGGCCATGTGCTGGGTCTGCCGGACCACTACGAGGGCCCGTGCAGCGAACTGATGTCCGGCGGCGGCCCCGGCCCGTCCTGCACCAACGACCAGCCCGACGCTGCCGAGCGCGCGAAGGTCGAGCAGCTGTGGGCGAACGGTGTGGCTGACGTCACGTTCGAGAAGACCGCTCTCTTCAAGTGAGCCGCACGTGAGCCTCAGTTGAGCCACACGTGAGCCGCACTGTCGGCTGATCCTCCCGATGCAGCTGCCCCCGGCATGGTCGGCCGGGGGCAGTTGCATGGACGTCGCCCTGAAGTCGGGGCTCCCGAAGCGGGGCTCCCGGGGCAGGGCGCCGCGTCAGGTCAGCCGGCGGCGCCCGCCGCCTCGTCGGCGGCCTGCGCCCGCAGCGCCCGCTCGACGCCGGCCCGGGACTCGGTCACCAGTCGGCGCAGCGCCGCGCCGGGCTCGGCCGAGGCGAGCCAGGCATCGGTGGCGTCCAAGGTCTCCTGGGAAACCTGGAGCGCCGGGTAGAGCCCGATGGCGACCTGCTGCGCCATCTCGTGGCTGCGCTGCTCCCACACGTCCTTGACGGCGGCGAAGTAGCGCTCGGTGTAGGGCGCCAGCAGGGTCCGCTGGTCGGTCTGGACGAAGCCGGAGATGACGGCCTCCTGGACCGCGTTGGGCAGGGTGTCGCTCTCCACGACGGCCCGCCATGCCTCCGCCTTCGCCTCGGGGGTGGGACGCGCGGCGCGGGCCGCGGCGGCGTGCCGTTCGCCCGCCGAGGTGGCGTCCCGCTCCAGCTCGGCACCGATCTGCGCATCGCCGGCCCTTCCGGTGGCGGCGAGCCGCTCCAGGAACGCCCAGCGCAGCTCCGTGTCGACGACCAGGCCCTCGATGGTCTCGCTGCCGTCCAGCAGCGCGGCGAGCAGATCGAGCTGCTCGTCCGTACGGGCCACGGCGGCGAACGCGCGGGCCCAGGCGAGCTGGTGGTCGCTGCCGGGCGCCGCGGCGCGCAGCTGCTCCAGCGCTGCCTCGGCCCAGCGGGTCAGCCCGGTCTCCCGCCAGGCCGGTGCCGCGTACAGGTCCAGGGCGAGCTTGACCTGGCGCTGCAGGGACTGGACGACGCCGATGTCGGACTCCTTGCCGATGCCGGAGAGCACCAGGTCGAGGTAGGAGCGCGCGGACAGTTCGGCGTCGCGCGTCATGTCCCAGGCCGACGCCCAGCACAGGGCGCGCGGCAGCGGGTCGGCGAAGTCGCCCAGGTGCCGGGTGACGTTGGCCAGCGACTCGGGGTCCAGCCGGACCTTGGTGTAGGTGTAGTCGCCGTCGTTGAGCAGCAGCACGTCGGGGCGCTTGCGCTCGCGGGGCAGCGGCACCTGGGTCAGCTCGCCTTCGACGTCGAGTTCGACGCTGTCGGTGCGCACCAGCTTGCCGTCCACCAGGTCGTAGAAGCCGACGCCGAGGCGGTGCGGGCGCAGCGTGGGCCGGCCGGTGGCGCCTGCGGGCAGCGCGGGGGCCTCCTGGTGGATGGCCAGCGCGGTGAGGGTGCCGTCCTCGGCGCAGCTGAGCTCGGGTCGCAGGACGTTGATGCCCGCGGTCTCCAGCCACGCCTTGGACCATGCCTTCAGATCGCGCCCGGAGGTCTCCTCCAGCGCGCCGAGGAGATCGCTCAGCCGGGTGTTGCCCCACTCGTGGCGCTTGAAGTAGGCGCGTACGCCCTGGAAGAACTCGTCCATGCCGACGTAGGCGACGAGCTGCTTGAGAACGGAGGCGCCCTTGGCGTACGTGATGCCGTCGAAGTTGACCAGGACGTCGTCCAGGTCCCGGATCGTGGCCATGATCGGGTGGGTGGAGGGCAGCTGGTCCTGGCGGTAGGCCCAGGTCTTCATCTGGTTGGCGAAGCTCGTCCAGGCGTGCGGCCAGCGGCTGCCCGGGGCGTGCGCCTGGCAGGCGATGGAGGTGTAGGTGGCGAACGACTCGTTCAGCCACAGGTCGTTCCACCACTCCATGGTGACCAGGTCGCCGAACCACATGTGGGCCAGCTCGTGGAGGATGGTCTCGGCGCGGCCCTCGTAGGCGGCGTCGGTGACCTTGGAGCGGAAGACGTACTGGTCGCGGATGGTGACCGCGCCCGCGTTCTCCATGGCGCCCGCGTTGAACTCGGGCACGAAGAGCTGGTCGTACTTCTCGAACGGGTACGGGTAGTCGAACTTCTCCTGGAACCAGTCGAAGCCCTGCCGGGTGACCTCGAAGATCGCATCGGCGTCCAGATACTCGGCCAGCGAGGGGCGGCAGTAGATGCCCAGCGGCACGCTGCGGCCCTCACCCTCCCAGCTGCTGTGCACCGAGTGGTACGGACCCGCGATGAGCGCCGTGATGTAGGTGGAGATCCGCGGCGTGGGGGCGAAGTGCCAGGAGTTGTCCACCGGCTCCGGGGTCGGGGAGTTGGAGATCACCGTCCAGCCCTCCGGGGCGCGCACGGTGAACTGGAAGGTGGCCTTCAGATCCGGCTGCTCGAAGGTGGTGAAAACGCGGCGCGCGTCCGGCACCTCGAACTGGGTGTAGAGGTACGCCTGGTCGTCGACCGGGTCCACGAAGCGGTGCAGGCCCTCGCCCGTGTTGGTGTAGGCACAGTCCGCGACGACGCGCAGCTCCTGGGGCCCCTGCGCCAGTCCGCGCAGGGCGATGCGGGAGTCGGCGAAGACGGCGGCCGGGTCGAGGGATTCACCGTTGAGGGTGACCTCGTGCACGGTGGGCGCGACCAGATCGGCGAAGGTGTCGCCGGCCTCGGCCACCTGGAAGCGGACCGTCGTCACGGAGCGGAAGGTTCCGCCCCCCTGGGCGCCGCTGATGTCCAGCTCGATCTCGTACGAGTCCACGGTGAGCAGCCGGGCCCGCTCCTGGGCCTCTTCGCGCGTCAGATTCGTGCCAGGCACTTGGTTGGTCTCCCCACTCTCGCGGATCTCGGCCCTGTCGTACTGATTGCTGAAGCCATACTTGCACGCGGTTGTGACAGCTGGTGGCGGGCGTTCCCGCGCTGTTCAGACAGGGGTCATCCGGGTCGCCAATACATCGGATGAGGGGCTTCCCCGGCCCCTGTGCACCTCCGTATCAGGAGACCGAATGTCACGTCGCAACCGCCGCGACCGCTGTGTCCCGACCGACTCAACCCCCCACACTTCCCCCGCCGATTCCACTGCCGCTCACGCTCCCGATTCCTCTTCCGCTCCCGCTGCTGCCCGACTCCACCCGCCCTCTCACGGCCCCGCCCGCATCCTCTCGGCCGGCCACGGGCGCCGTCGGGTGCTCGCGATCGCCGGGGCCGCCGGCGCCGCCGCGGCGTTCGGGCTGGTGACCGCACCAGCGCCCGAGCCGTCCCCTGCCGCCGCGTCCGCGCCCCAACGACCCCGCCGCGCCTCACGCGCCCCGGCTGTCGTGAGCGCGCCGCACACCGGCACCACCCTTACGGGGGTCGCGGTGCCCTCCGGGGACGGGCCGTTCAAGCGGCTGGTGACGGGGCCCGGCTGGCGGCGGGTGGTCCGCACCGAGCTGGCGTCGGCCCACCGGCAGCGCGCCGCGAAGGCCGTGCCGCTGGCGGCGTTCGTACAGTTCACCGATCTGCATCTGGTGGATGTGCAGCACCCGCTGCGCTACGAGTATCTCCGCGCGGAGACCGCCAGCGCGTGGCGGCCGCAGGAGGCGCTGTCGGTCGCCGGTGCGGTATCGCTGGTCGAGCGGGTGAACGCACTGACCGGCGGGCCCGCCACCGGCTCCCCGCTCTCCTGCGTCGTCACCACGGGTGACAACACCGACAACAACTCGCTCGCCGAACTGGAGTGGTTCGTGGAGGTGATGAGCGGGGGACGGATCACGCCCAACACCGGCGAGCCCATGCTCTACGAGGGCGTGCAGGACTCCGGGCTGCGGGACTACTGGCAGCCGGACTCCGACGTACGCGACCGCGACAAGGGCGTGGGTTACCCACGGATGCACGGTTTCTTGCGGGCTGCTGTCCAGCAGGTGACCAGTCCTGGTCTGAAGCTGCCCTGGTACGCCACGGTCGGCAACCATGACGCCCTGCCGGGCGGCTGCTTCGCCGCCGCGGACGCGCGCGGCTTCTTCGCCGACTTCTCCGTCGGTGACCGGAAGCTGATGGACCTGCCCAAGTCGGAGGCCGCACAGCTGTGGCGGGCCGTGGACAAGGGCCTCGACCCCAAGGGGAAGCTGTTCGAGGAGATGCTGCGCTCCGAGCGCCGCCGTATGCGCACCGTCACCCCGGACCCCAAGCGCGCGCCGGTCACCCCGCGCGAGTACGTACGGACCCTGGCACGGCCGCACGCCATGGGACGCGGCCCGGCAGGGCACGGGTACACGGAGGCGCACGCCGAGGACGGCAGGCTGTACTACACGTTCCCGATATCCAAGGACGTGATGGGCTTCAGCCTGGACACCACCCGGCGCGACGGGCACTACAAGGGCCGGGTGGGCAAGGCGCAGCTGCGCTGGCTGAAGCGCAAGCTGGCGGAGCACGACGACAAGTACGCGATCGTCTTCAGCCACCACACCAGCACCACCATCCCGGAAGGCGGCAAGGAGCTGCTGGCACTGCTGCGCGCCGCCCCGCACGCGGTGGCCTGGGTCAACGGGCACAGCCACCGCAACCGGATCACTCCGCACGGCACGTTCTGGGAGATCAGTACGGCCTCCCACATCGACTATCCGCAACTGGCGCGCACCGTCGAGCTGGTGGACAACAAGGACGGCACCCTCTCCCTGTTCACCACCTGCATCGAGTCGGCGGCCCCGCACCGTACGGACTTCACCGACCTGTCCCAGACCGGGCTGGCCGCCCTCTACCGGGAGCTCGCCTACAACGCTCCAGGAGCCCGCAGGGGACTGGAGGGCGGCGAAGGGGACCGCAACACCGAACTCCTGCTCCGCAAACCGTGAGGCACCGCGCCACGAGTCACGGCGCCGCGGTGGTCTCAGTCCATGGCGCCTCCTCCGTCCCACTCCTCGGCCGTGAGGGCTGCCAGGCACGCCCGTACCGAAGGGCTGTCACCGCCCGCGCGCCAGGCGGCCCGCACCTCGCGGTGCAGCGGTGGGCGCACGGGCACGAACCGCACGCCGGGCGGGCAGGGCGTCTGGGCCATCTCGGGGACCAGCGCGGCGGTCAGCCCACGCGCGACGAAGGCGAGCTGAGTGGCGTACTCGGTGACGGTGTAACGGACCCGTGGCTCGATGCCGCGCGCCCGCAGAGCCTGCACCAGCGCCTCGTACGGCTCGGTGCCCTCCGGGCAGCTCGACCAGACGACGCCCGCGAGTTCGGCCAGGTCCAGCGTGTCCCGGTCGGCCAGTTGGTGCCGGGACGGTAGCGCCGCCTGTACCTCCTCCACGGCGAGGGTCTTGACCCGGACCCCTTCGGGCAGCGGCATGGGGCGGCTGTGCCAGCTCTCGATCAGCAGCAGATCCAGCTCGCCGGCCAGCAGCAGCGGCACCATGTCCACGGCCTCGCCGTCCACCACGGTCGGCCGCAGCCGGGGGTGCGCCTCGGTGAGCGTGGCAAGCACGTCGGGCAGCAGGGCGCGCAGCGAGCTGCCGACGCCGCCGAGCCGGAGGGGCCCGATGATCTCGTCACCGAGGTCGGCCAGATCGGACTCCGCGGCGGACAGCTGCGCCACAACGCGTGCCGCGTGCTCGGCCAGCACCCGTCCGGCGTGGGTGAGGCGGACGCCGCGGCCGTGCGGCTCCAGCAGCCGGTGGCCCGCCTCGCGCTCCAGCTTGGCCAGCTGCTGGGAGACGCCGGAGGGCGTGATGTGCAGGGCGACCGCCGCGCGGGCCAACGAGCCGTGCACGGCGACCGCGTCGAGCGCGCGGAGCCTGTCAGAACTGAACACCCAAGCAATGCTAACGAGTACCGCACATAAATCCTCGCTTTTACTTGAGAGTTATGGCAGGCACAGTGACTGTCATGACCACCGCCAGGGAGGGAACCAAGGGGACCGAGCCACGCGCCGGACTGGCCGGGCGCAGCCCGGTACTGCTGGCCGTGGCAGCATCGGCATGCATCTCGGCCTCCGCGATGTTCGTGAAGCTGTCCGGCGTCAACGCGGGCACAGCGGCCTTTCTGCGCTGCCTGCTGGCGCTGGTGGCGCTGGTGCCCTTCGCCGTGGCGGAGCGGCGCCGGCTGGGACCGCGACCGGCCCGCGCCCAGCTGTTCGACCTGGTGGCGGGGGCGCTGCTGGGCGTCGACTTCGTCTTCTGGGCGCAGAGCATCCACGATGTGGGCTCGTCCATCGCCACCGTGCTGCTCAACATCCAGATCGCCGTCTTCCCGCTGCTCGCCCTTGTCGTCACCCGCACCCGCCCCGGCGCACGGTACTGGCGCACCCTGCCCGTGCTGCTGCTCGGCGTCGCGCTGGCCAGCGGTGCGATCGGCCACCCGGAGCCCGGCAGCAGCCCGGTCTCCGGAGTGCTCTACGGCGCCGCAGCGGGGGTGGCGTTCGCGGGCTATCTGTTCCTGACCCGGCTGGGCGGCGGAGGGGCGCACACCGTCCACCCGGTGTGCCTCTCCACGCTGGCCGCCGGCGTCACCTCCGGCCTGCTCGGCGCGCTGTGGACGGGGGTCGACCCGGCGCCCGGCTGGGGCCCGCTGGGCTGGCTGGCGGTGATGTCACTGTTCGGGCAGGTACTGGCGCTCGTTCTGATGGGGCCCGCACTGGTGCGGCTGGCCCCGGTCACCAGTGCCGCGCTGCTGCTGCTCCAGCCGGTGCTGGCAGTGGTGCTGGGTGTCGTCTTCCTCGGGGAACGGCCCACGGTGACCCAGTTCGCCGGGTGCGTCCTGGTCGTCCTCGCTGTTTGGCACACCAGCCGGGCTGATCACTAGAGTCACTGCCCATGCACCTGCCGCGCGCCCTCCTCAGCGGTCTGATCGCCACCGTGACCGCGTGCGGGCTGGCAGTGAGCTCCTCCACGGCCGCCGACCAGGGCCATACCCGCACTCGCGAGGTGATGGAGGCCATGGTCGAAAGGGACGGCGCCCCCGGAGTGCTGGCACAGGTGGAGGACGGCGCCGGAGCATGGGTCGGCAGCACGGGCACCGCCGACCGCACCACCGGTCGCCCCCGGCTGGCGCGTGACCGCTTCCGGATCGGCAGCCTGACCAAACCGTTCGTGGCGACCGTGCTGCTCCAGCTCGAATCGGAGGGCAAGCTGCGGCTGGACGACCCGGTGGGCCGCTGGCTGCCGGACCTGCGGCCAGGTGAGTACGGCCGGGCCGGAGGCGGGGCCGGACGCGCCGTCACGCTGCGCCAACTCCTCGGCCACACCAGCGGAATCCCGGACTACATCGCCGACCCCGTACTGCGCAGGAACTACTTCAGCCCGCGCTTCCTGGCACACCGCCAGAGCTCCCACACCCCCGAGAAGCTGGTCGAGCGCAGCCTCTCGAGGCCGTCGTTGTTCCGCCCGGGGTCGCGATGGAGCTACTCCAACACCAACTACCTGCTGGCCGGCATGGTCATCGAGCGTGCGACAGGGCACTCGTACGCGACGGAGATCGAACGCCGCGTGCTGCGCCCGCTGAAGCTGCGCGACACCTCGCTGCCCGGTACCTCGGCCCGCATCCCGGGGCAGCACGGCAAGGAGTACTCCACGCTGTTCGCACCGGGGGCGCATCCGCCGGTACGGGACGTCACCTCGCTCAACCCGTCGCTGGCCGGAGCCTCCGGCGAGATGATCTCCTCCGGCCGGGATCTGGTGCGCTTCGTACGCGCCCTGGTCACCGGAGGGCTGCTGACGACGCGTCAGCAGGCCGAGATGCAGACGACCCGCCGGGCCGACTCCACCGACCGCTACGGGCTGGGCCTGACCGAACGCACCCTCTCCTGCGGCGTCACGGTCTGGGGCCATGAGGGCACCATCCACGGCTCCCTCACCGCGGCGTTCAGCACGCCGGACGGCGCACACACGGCCGCCTTCAACATCAACGGCGACTGGTCGGGCGGCATCGACGACCTGGTCGAGGCGGAGTACTGCGACTGAACCCATCCCGCCGGTCAGCGCGGGAGGACCGTCACATACTCCGCCGGCTCCAGCTCGCAGGCCGCCATCAGGGCCGTTCTGACCACGGCGGCCTGCTGGGCGAGGGAGTCGCGCAGCTTGTCCGGGGTGACGTGGACGACGGTGATGCCGAGCAGTTCGAGGGACTCACGCTTGTGGGTGCAGGCGTCCCAGGCCGCCTCTGCACCGGCCCGCGGCGTGCGGGCGTCGATCTCCACCGCGACGGCCTGGTCCGGCCAGTAGGCGTCGACGGCACCCAGGTGCGGTCCGCCGGGGACGAGCAGTTCGACGTTCCAGCAGGGGTCGGGCAGCCCATGGCCGAAGACCATCTCGTACAGCAGGCCCTCGGTCAGTGCGCGCCCCTCCGCCAGCAGACTCTCCACGGCGTCCGCGACGTGCGGCAAGCCCAGCAGCCGGGCTCTGGTCAGCTCGCGCACCACCGGCTCCGGCCCGCAGTACCCGCCACGTACCGCCTCGATCAGCAGCCGCCGTACATCCTCGGCGTCGGCCAGCTGGGCCACGGCATCGGCCAGCGCCCGCGGCACGGGCGCGACGGGCAGCCCGGTGATCTCCTCGGGCTCGGGCAGGATGCGGGTCCGCATCAGATGCGCCGAGGTGTACGCGCAGCCCGCCGGGAGCGGCGCACGGGCGCCCGGTCCGGTGGGCTCGCCGAGGTCCGGGACGAGGACGTCGATCCGCTCCAGGTCCAGCAGGGAGGGAGCGGCGGAGAAGCAGTGCAGGGCGAGCGCGGCCAGGCCAGTGATCATCGCGAGGCGGGGCGCTCCGGGCCGGGCGCCGGGCGGTGCGGCGGCGTCGCTCTGCGCGTACAGCAGCGCGGCACGCAGCCGTTCCTCGCTGGTGGGCAGGCCGGTACGGGGCGGGAGTGGTACTTCGTGCGTCATGTGGTGGGCGATTCCCCGCCGCCCGCGGGATGCCAACGTGTGTGACAGAGCTGTCGCTGAATGCGGACAACCCTGTACTAAAGCACGGCAGTTCGACTGCCGATAACGGTTCGCTGTCCGCCGGGCCCGCGGTGCGGTCCCGGGCGGGCGAACTCGTGCGGCGTCAGCTGCTCTTCTTGCCCCTGTCGCCCAGCGACACAAGCCCGGCGATCACCAGGAAGAGCACGATCGGCGCGGCGACGTACAGCCCCAGGGTCTCGGCGACGCTCAGACCGGGGCCCGGCTGGTCGCCGTCGTCGGGCGCTACCGCGAACGCGGGCGACGACAGCAGCATCATCAGCGTCGCACCGGCGGCGACCGTGCCTGTGCGCAGGGCGTTCTTGTTGACCTTGTTGCTCACACAGCCAACATATCGGACGGGTGAACGGGTCGCGCGCCGGGGTGGTGCTACCGGGAGTTCATCGCATCGGATGCGGCTGGGCCGACGGCCCCGGCTGCGCCCGGTCACCCTGCGTCTGCTGCACCGTTCGGCACCGGCGGAGCTACCCCGCCGCGGGGTGACCGCCTGGGTGCAGGGCCCGGCGCAGCTCCGCGAAGAGGGCGTGGGCGCGCGGGGAGGCGGCCAGCTCCTCCAGCGTGCGGGGCCGCCCTTGCGCATCGGCCACGGGAAGCCGCCAGTTGGGGTACTCGTCACTGGTGCCCGGCACGTTCTGCGCACGCCGGTCGCCCACCGCGTCCGGCAGCCAGACGCCGACCATCCGCGCAGGCGTACCGGCGAGGAACCGGTACACCGCCTTGATCATGCCCTCCTCGTCGCCCCGCCCCTCCGGCAGCAGCCGCAGCCGCTCGAACAGGGCGAGCCACTCGGCGAGTTCGGCCCAGTCGGCGGCGTGCTCGGCGGCAGGGCTGTCCGCCAGCATCCCCAGCCGCCCGCGCAGCTCGACATGCGCGCCGGTGAACCGCGCGGCGGTGCTCGGCAGATCGTGTGTGGTGGCTGTCGCCAGGCAGTCGGCCCGCCACTGCTCCGGCGGCAGCGGCGCGGCCCGCCCGGACTCCCCGCTCCCACCGGCAGCACCACCGGCACCGCCTGCGCCGTCCGCACCGTCGGCTCCACCAGCGTTGCCCGTACTGCCCGCACTGCCCGCACGGATCGGCCCACCCGCACGGCCTGCACCGCCCGTACTGCCCCCACCGCCCGGCCCACCCGTACGGCCTGCACCGCCCGCCCCGGCGTCGCCCTCGCGGCTGACCGAGGCGCCGCCCTGCCGGGCACTCCCGTACGCGCGCTCGAACCACAGCACCGAGGTGCCCAGCATCCGCCGGGCCGCCAGTTCCTCGCGGACTCCCGGCTCGACCGTGCCCAGGTCCTCGCCGATGACCGCTGCGTCCGCGCGGTGGGCCTCCAGTGCGAGGACGCCGTGCATGGCCTCGGTGTCGTAGCGCACATAGGTGCCCTCGGTGGGCGGGCGGCCCTCGGGGACCCACCACAGCCGGGAGTGGCCCATCACATGGTCGAGGCGCAGCGCGCCCGCGTGCCGGAAGAGCCCGGCGAGGACCTCACGGTAGGGCGCGTATCCCTCCCGGGCGAGCGCGTCGGGGCGCCAGGGCGGCAGACCCCAGTCCTGGCCGCGGGCGTTGAACGCGTCGGGCGGGGCGCCGACCGTGATGCCCTGGGCGAGGATGTCCTGGTGCGCCCAGGCGTCGGCGCCGCTGGGGTGCACGCCGACGGCCAGGTCGTGCACCAGGCCGATCGCCATGCCCGCCGAGCGCGCGGTCTGCTGCGCGGCGGCGAGCTGGCAGTCGGTGAGCCAGGCGACCCAGCTGTGGAAGTCGATCCGGTCCGCGTGCTCGTCCCGCGCGCGTGCCGTACGGGCCGAGCGGGGGTCGTCCAGCCCGCCGGGCCAGGAGCGCCAGTCGGGGCCGTGCAGTTCGGCGAGGGCGCACCAGATGGCGTGGTCCTCCAGCGCCTGTCCGCACTCGGCGAGGAAGTCGCAGTAGGCGGCCCGGCGCCCGGGGCTCAGCGGAACCGTACGGACCAGCTCCAGAGCCTCGCGTTTCAGCTCCCAGGTGGCGTCCCGGTCGATGTGCGTACCCCTGTGCAGTACGGCGTCGCGCAGCTCTGCGGCGCGGGCCGGCAGGGCGTCGGCCGCGCGGCGCTCGGCGGGGCCGAGGTAGGCGTATTCGGGGATCTCCTCGATACGCAGGTGCACCGGGTCGGGGAAGCGGCGGGAGGAGGGGCGGTAGGGCGAGGGGTCGGTCCGCCCGCCCGGCGCGGCGGGGACGGCGCTGTGCAGCGGGTTGAGCTGGACGAAATCGGCACCCAGGCAGCGTCCCGCCCAGCCGGTGAGTTCGCCCAGATCGGCGAGGTCGCCCATACCCCAGGAGCGGGTCGACAGCAGCGAGTAGAGCTGTAGGAGCAGTCCGTACCCGCGCGTCTTGCCGGGGCGGGTACGAGGCGCGGGGAAGACATCGGGGGCGACGACGAGGGTGCTGTGCGCGGAACGCTCGTCGGGCGCATGGGCCAGCAGCGTGTGTACGCCCGGTGGCAGCGCGGTCCGCGGGCCCCAGTCGAGAGTTTCGCCACTCTCGGTGACGACCCGCAGTGCGGTGTCGGCCGGGAGCGCGGAGCAGTTCGTCAGGCCGGATAAGTTCGTCAGGCCGGATAAGGAGGCGGTGGTGACCGACCCGGAGTGCGCGCCGGAGCGCAGCACGACGGTGGGCGGCAGCAGCCGGCGGCTCTCCCACTCGTGCTGCTCCAGCGCGGTACGGACGGCGCGCGGCGTCGAGGCGTCCACGCCCAGGGCCGCGAGCACGGAGACGACCGTCTCCTCGGGCACCCGGACCTCCCGGCCCGGTACGGGCTCGTAGGAGAGCGAGACGCCGTGTGCCGCGGCGAGCCGCGCGAGCCCGGTCATCAGATGTCTGCCGGCTCCGTACCGTAACCGACCCCGGTGGGTTCGCTGGTCAGCGGCGCCTCGGCGAGCGGGGGCTCACTGGTCAGCGGGGTGGCGTCGGCGAGCGGGGGCTCGCTGGTGAGCGGCGCGTCGGCACAGCCGCAGGTGCACGAGCCGTCGAGTCCGGAGTCGGGGTCGGACACACCGGACAGGTCTACCGGCTCGTGCCCTCGTTTGGAGAGCGCACGCTGTTGGGGGAGCGGGGTGAGAGCGGAGATCAGGAGTTCAGCGGACGCGGCCACGGGGGCCTCCGTTCGTTGACGAAACGATGGTCAGGACTCGCCCTACCCAGTCGACGGGCGTACAGACGTGTCCGACGAGGGAACGTGTCCCAGCTCACCTCGGTTCCCGCGGCGAATCGGCGACAGTTCCGGCCCGGAGAAGGAGAACCAGGGGGCAAACCGGTCATGCAGTGCGAGTATTTGCGGACCGGCGAGTAGATGCGGGCGCGGGCGGGGATGCGGGCCCCACGGTGCCGGTGCCGACGACTGCGGTCAAAGCCCGCGACGGCCGCGCCGCCGAACCATAGAATCCGCGGGCGCCCGCGTTTCGCGGCACCTCCGTGGCCTCCCGCGGTGCGCCCGGTGGGGCCGCCGCCCCTACGGTGTCGCGGAGGTCACGGCGGCACGTACGGTACGCACGGCTCGAGCGCGCGGCAGCGGCGTACGCGCTGGACGGAGGGGTTCCGGTCGGACATCGGGAGGAAGCGGTGGGGACAGCGCGCGGCGAGGACGTCCCGGAGGCATCCGGGGCCGGCACGGGCACCGTCCCGCTCACGCGCCCCGGCGTGCCGGGCGGCTGGAGCCGGATGAGCGCTGCCGCGCTCACGGCGGCGGTCGTCTCCGGTCTGCTCGGCAGCGCACCCGCCGCACAGGCCGCTCCCCCGGCCACCCCGGACGGCCCGGCCGCCGGAAGCCCGGACGACGAGAGCTCACGCGAGGGACTGCCTCCGGTGTGGCCGCGTCCCCAGACGATGCGCGCCCAGGGCGAGTTCGTCCCGGCGGGCTCCGAGGCCACCCTGATCGTCGACAAGGACGCGGACAAACACGCCCTCCAGCTCATCCGCGCAACGCTGCGCGAGGCAGGCGTGCGTACGGTGCACGAGATACACCCGGGCCCCAGCGACCGGTCCACGGAAGCATCCGTGCGCTCCGGCGATCTTGTCGTACGGGTGGGCACCGAGTCGGCCGGTCCCGCGCTGCGCGACCTGCGCGCCCCCGCACACAGCGACCTGCCCGCGGGCGGCTACCGCCTGGCTGCGGGGCAGTCCGGAGGGCACTACACCGTGGCGCTCGAAGGGACGGACGGGGACGGGCTGTTCTACGCCGCGCAGACGCTGCGCCAGCTCGCCACCGAACGCAACGGCCGACGCGGCTTCCCGGGTGTCCTGGTACGCGACTGGCCCACCGCCTCCGTACGCGGCACGACAGAGGGCTTCTACGGGCAGCCCTGGACGCACCAGGAGCGGCTGAACCAGCTGGACTTCTTGGGCCGTACGAAACAGAACCGCTATCTGTACGCGCCGGGCGACGACCCGTACCGCCAGGCGTCCCGCTGGCGCGACCCGTATCCGGCCGCGCAGCGCGCCGATTTCCGCGAACTGGCCGAGCGCGCCAGGCGCAATCACGTCACGCTCGGCTGGGCCGTCTCGCCCGGCCAGGGGCTGTGCTTCTCCTCGCCGGACGACCGCAAGGCGCTGCTGCGCAAGCTGGACGCGATGCGCGCCCTGGGGGTACGCGCCTTCCAGCTGCGCTTCGAGGACGTCAGCTACAGCGAGTGGCACTGCGACAAGGACGCGGACACCTACGGCACGGGCCCGCAGGCGGCGGCGCGCGCCCAGGCGGAGCTCGCCAACGCCGTGGCCGACCATCTGGCCGAGCGCCATCCGGACACCGCCCCGCTGTCCGTGGTGCCGACGGAGTTCTACCAGAAGGGCCGCACGGAATACCGGGCCGCGCTCGCCAGGAAGCTGGACGACCGGGTGGAGATCGGCTGGAGCGGTGTGGGGGTGGTGCCGCGCACCATCACCGGTGCCGAACTCGCCCGCGCACGCAGCGCCTTCCCGCGCCACCGGCTGGTGACGATGGACAACTATCCGGTCAACGACTTCGCGAGCGACCGGATCTTCCTCGGCCCCTACCAGGGCCGCGAGCCCGCTGTCGCCTCCGGTTCGGCGGCGCTGCTGACCAATGCGATGAAACAGCCGACGGCCTCCCGTATCCCGCTGTTCACGGCGGCGGACTACGCCTGGAACCCGCGCGGCTACCGCCCCAAGGAGTCGTGGCGGGCAGCCGTGGACGAGCTGGCGGGTGGCCGCGGCAGCGCGTCCGCCACCCGGGCCGCCGTACACGCGCTGGCCGGAAACGACGCCTCCTCGGTGCTCGGCAGCGACGAGTCGGCGTACGTCCGCCCGTTGCTGGACGCCTTCTGGAGCGCCTACGAGCGGGGCAAGGGCCCCGAGCTCGACCGGGCCGCCGACAAGCTGCGCAGCGCCTTCACCACGATGCGCACGGCCCCTTCCCGGGTGCCCGACGGGCTGGGCAAAGAGGTCGAGCCGTGGCTGACCCAGCTCTCGCGGCTCGGTGCGGCGGGCGAGCGGTCCGTGGACATGCTGCTCGCGCAGCTGCGCGGTGACGGACCCGCCGCCTGGAAGGCGCAGTTGGAGGTGCGGCGGCTGCGCGCCGAGAGCGCCAGGAGCAAGGTGACCGTCGGCAAGGGCGTGCTGGCCGACTTCACGGACAAGGCCCTTGAACTGTCGGACGGATGGACAGGCGCGCAGCAGCACAAGCCCACGTCGAAGTCGCAGTCGAAGGGCGGGCCGAAGGCCGGGTCCGGGCCCTCAGGCGGGCACGGCCGGCGGCTCGCCGTGAGCGGCCGCCCGTCGGGTGCCCCGCACCACCCGCTCTCCGCCGCGGCGGACGGCGACCCGAAGACCTCCTACCGGGCGGCAACAGGCCCGGCCGACGGGACCTTCGCGCCGAAGCAGCCGCCCATGCTCGTCCCGCCGTCCGCGGCAGCCGACGCGGCCGAGAGGGCCGACGCAACCCGCAAGCGCGACGACAGCCGCCACAAGCGCTCCGCGGAGGCGCTGACCGTGCGGCTGCCCAAGCCGCGCCCGCTGCGTGCCGTCACGGTGCTGACCGGCCCGCACTCGGGCACCCGCGGCGCGGTCGAGGCGCACATCCCCGGCAAGGGCTGGGAGCGGCTGGGCCCGCTCTCGCAGACGGGCTGGACGCAGCTGACCGCCGGCCGGCACGGCGCCGAGAAGGCCGACGCGCTGCGGCTCGTCTGGAGCGAGGAGGCGAAGCCGCCGGTCGTCCACGAGATCACACCCTGGTACGCCGACACCCCGGCGGCCTCCCTGTCGCTGCCCCGTACGACCGTGGACGCGGCGATCGGCGGCGGTGCCACCCGGGTCACGGCGCGGCTGACCGGGAACCGGCCCACTGACGTACGCGGCAAGGTCACCGCGAAGGCCCCCAAGGGCTTCACCGTGCGTGCGCCGCTGCGCACCACAGTGCGACGGGGCAGCACGGTGGACGTGCCGCTGCGGATCACCACGGACAGCTCGGTCAAGACGGGCAGTTACCGCATCCCCGTCTCGTTCGGCGGGGAGCAGCTCACACTGACCGTACGGGCGTATCCGCGCACCTCCGGGCCGGATCTGGCCCGGCACGCGCAGGTGACGTCCTCCGGGGACGAGACGAAGGACTTCCCCGCCGCTGCGGTGGCCGACGGCAAGCGCGGCACCCGCTGGTCCTCACCCGCCAAGGACGGCGAGTGGGTGCAGCTGAAGCTGGCCGAACGGACGCGTGTGGGGCGGGTCGTGCTGCGCTGGCAGGACGCCCATCCCTCGCACTACCGCGTCCAGGTCTCCCCCGACGGCAAGCGCTGGCGCACCGCCGCAACGGTGCGGAACGGCGAGGGCGGCAAGGAGTCGGTCCGGATGGACACTCCCAGGGACACCCGCTATGTGCGTGTGGTCGGTGACAAGCGGGCAACGCGTTTCGGGATTTCGCTGTGGTCGGTGGAGATCTACGGGGTGGACTCCACGGGCCAGGCCAAGCACGCCCGGCGAGACGACGACCGGGGCGCCCGCTCCCGGGCGGAACAGCTCCACGAAGCGGGGGGCGCCGCGGGACGGCACCCCCACTGAGCGTACGGACATCACAGTCGGTCGAACGGACGTCACTCAGGCCGTGCGGGCATAACAAAGCCCGGGTCTCAGGCAGTGGATCTGCCGTCGATCCGGGCGAGATCATCGTCCGCGCCGTATGGCTGAAGGTAGGGCAGCCAGCGCGGGTCCCTATGCCCCGTGCCGATGATGCGCCAGGCGAGGCCGGAGGGCGGGGCTGGTTGGTGACGCAACCGCCAGCCCAGTTCCGCGACATGGCGGTCGGCCTTCACATGGTTGCAGCGGCGGCAGGCCGCCACGACGTTCTCCCAGGCGTGCGCCCCTCCCCGGCTGCGCGGGATGACATGGTCGACGCTGGTTGCGACGCCACCGCAGTAGGCGCAGCGGCCGCCGTCCCTGGCGAACAGGGCGCGGCGGGTGAGGGGAACGCTGCCGCGAAAGGGCACCCTCACAAACCGCTTGAGACGGACGACACTGGGTGCGGGTATGACATGGGTTGCGCTGTGCATCAGGGCGCCGGAGTCCTCGAGGCTGATCGCCTTTCCGTTGAGGACCAGTACGAGCGCGCGGCGAAGCGGTACGACGCCGAGCGGCTCGTACGACGCATTGAGGACCAGGACGTGCGGCACGGTGCCTCCTTGTACGTCGGCGGCGCGTGGCTCGCGCCGTGACGATCTCCCCTCAGTGTGTCCCGTGCCCTGGTCACTTCGCCACCACGACCGGGCAACCCACTGAGCGTGTTTTGAACCACACCGGCTGTCTCCCCCCTTGAACAGTCTTCTCACTCGAACACCTGGCCTCATACTTGCCCGGTGGCACCAAATGTGAAGGCCCTGCGCCGTTAGTGTGGTCCTGGCATTCTTACGGGTGCCTTGCGGATGTGTCTCGCACGGAAGGTCAACCTGTGTACTGGCTGCTCAGCGCGTCCCCCTCGCCCGACGGCCCGCAGCCGCCGAAGTCCTTGGAGGACGCCCAGGACAGCGCAGGAGAAGCTGCCGGATGGGTCCAGGAGAACTGGTCGGACTGGCTTGCCACGGGTCTGCGCATCGTCTTCATCTGCGTCGTCGCCATAGTCATGCGCTATCTCATCCGTCGCGCGATCACCCAGCTGATAACGCGGATGAACCGCAGGGCCGAGATCGCCGACAGCGGCAATGCGCTGCGCGGGCTGCTGGTGAGCGGCGAGCGCCGCAGACAGCGGTCCGAGGCGATCGGCTCCATCCTGCGCAGTGTGGCCTCGTTCGTGATCATGGGCACTGCCGCGATGACGGTGCTCTCCGGGCTCGGGATCAACCTCGCGCCGCTGCTGGCCAGCGCCGGCGTCGCGGGCGTAGCACTGGGCTTCGGCGCCCGCGACCTGGTGAAGGACGTACTGGCGGGTATGTTCATGCTCCTGGAGGACCAGTACGGGGTCGGCGACCGGGTGGACGCGGGAGAGGCGTCCGGTGTCGTCCTGGAGATCGGGCTGCGGGTGACGCAGCTGCGTGGCGACGACGGCGAGATCTGGTACATCCGCAACGGCGAGATCAAGCGCATCGGCAACCTCAGCCAGGGCTGGTCCATGGCAGCGCTCGACGTCCGCGTACGGGCCGACGAGGATCTGGACGAGGTACGGGCCGCCGTCGTCGCGGCGGGCGAGGAGATGGGCAAGGACAGCCCCTGGGACGAGATCCTGTGGGAGCCCGTCCAGGTCCTCGGCCTGGACGAAGTGACGCTGGACTCCATGGTGCTGCGGGTGTCGGTCAAGACCATGCCCGACAAGAACCTGGCCGTGGAGCGGGAGCTGCGCTGGCGCATCAAGAAGGCGCTGGACTCGCGGGGCATCCGGCTCGTGGACGAAGCGTCCCTCGCGCTCGAGTCCGTGCGCCCCCCGTCGCTGGAGAAATAACCCGGGAGAAGTCCCCGGGCCTGGAGAAGTAGCCCCCGGCGGCGCCCCGTTGCCGCCCGTCGGGGCGGCTTCTCGACCCCTGTCGGCGGTGCCGGCCGCGGGGGGGTGTGCTTTCTCCC